>JBCBET010000001.1:0-941629 GCA_038528385.1 Pseudomonadota bacterium
GGGACGGCGCGCCGCCCCGGACCGGGGGAGCGCTGTGACATGACCGATCTACTCAACGCGATCATCGTGATCCTGAATTCCAGCGTCACCCCCAGCGCTCCGAGCGCCAGCTGCGAGCCATAGGCCACCCCCGGGACGACGATGAAATTCAGGATCACGATGATCGCGTTGAGTAGATCGGTCATGTCACAGCGCTCCCCCGGTCCGGGGCGGCGCGCCGTCCCCCTTCACTTTTCCAAAAATACCTCCGCCGGAGGCAGACACACCGCCTGACGCGCGCGCGCTGTCCCAGTAGCGCCCCGGTCCAAACACGTGGCCGACCACCGCGCTCACCGCCTCACCCGCCAAGAAACGACCTCCGCACGTCGGGGTCCGCGAGCAGCTCCTGCCCCGTCCCGGTATAGGCGTTGCGCCCCTGCACGAGGACGTAGCCCTTGTCGGCGATCTCGAGCGCCTGGCGTGCGTTCTGTTCGACCATCAGGATCGAGATGCCGGTCTTGGCCACCTCGATGATCCGGTCGAAGAGCTCGTCCATCACGATGGGGGAGACGCCCGCCGTGGGCTCGTCGAGCATGAGCACCTGCGGCTTCGTCATCAGCGCGCGCCCCACGGCCACTTGCTGCCGCTGCCCGCCCGACAATTCGCCCGCGGGCTGGCGCCGCTTCTCGCGCAGGATCGGGAAAAGGTCATAGACACTCTCCATCGTGCCACGCGCGTCGTCGTCGCGGATGAAGGCGCCCATCTCGAGGTTTTCCTCCACGGTCATGGAGGTGAATATGTTGGAGGTCTGGGGTACGAAGCCCATCCCCTTCTGCACCCGCGCCTGGGGAGAGAGCGCGGTGATGTCCTCGCCCGCGAGCCGCACTGCGCCCTGCCGGACATCGAGCATGCCGAAGACCGCTTTCATCGCCGTGGACTTGCCCGCGCCGTTCGGGCCCACGATGACCGCGATCTCCCCCTCGTTCACCGCGATGGTGCAGTCATGGAGGATATCGGCGCCCTTGCCGTAGCCGCCGGTCATGGCATCGCCGATGAGGAACGGGTCGGGCCCGCCCACGGGGATGCTCACGCCCCGCGCGCCGCCCTCTACGGAGGCGCCGGGGCGCGGGTTCTGGATGGAATTATCGTGGTTGCCACGATCGCTGTAGGGGTCGGGGCCGTTGCCGGTCATAAAGGCTTTCCTAACGCGCCGCCGCGGGCGCCGCATGCCTTAATGCGCGCGTATGGCGGACCTGTGCATACGTTCTGTGTACGGGATGTGTACGGGATGTGCATGGCGTCTTCAGGCCGTCTTCTTGTTCTTAACGCCGGTGCCGAGATAGGCTTCGATCACCTGCTCGTTGGCCTTGATCTCGTCGATGGTGCCCTCTGCGAGGACCTTCCCTTCGGCCATGACGATCACCGGATCGCAGAGCTTGCCGATGAAATCCATGTCGTGCTCGATGACGCAGAAGGTATACCCACGCTCCTTGTTGAGGCGCTGGATGGCGTCGGCGATGGTCATCAGGAGCGTGCGGTTCACGCCCGCGCCCACTTCGTCGAGGAAGACGATCTTGGCGTCGACCATCATGGTGCGCCCGAGCTCGAGGAGCTTCTTCTGCCCGCCGGAGAGGTTCCCGGCCTTTTCCTCGGCGAGATGATCTATGGTAAGGAATTCAAGGACTTCGTCGGCCTTCTTCGCGAGTTCGCGCTCCTGCCGCCGGATCTCGCCGCGGCGGAACCAGGCATTGACGAGCGTCTCGCCGGCCTGCGCGCCGGGCACCATCATCAGGTTCTCGCGCACGGTCATGGAACTGAATTCGTGGGCGATCTGGAAGGTGCGGAGCAGGCCCTTGTGAAAGAGGTCGTGGGGCGGCAGGCCCGTGATGTCCTCGCCCGCCATGGTGACGCGACCGCTCGTTGGATCAAGATTGCCCGCGATCACGTTGAAAAGCGTGGTTTTTCCGGCGCCGTTCGGGCCGATCAGACCCGTGATGGAGCCCTCTTCGATGGAGAGCGTCGCGCCATCGACGGCGTGGAAGCCGCCGAAATGCTTGTGCAGGTCATGGACCTCGATCATGGGGGTGCCCTCTTATGCGAACAGCCCGGAAAAACCGGGCTGTTCAGTGGCTTGCATGTGGATCTTAGCGGAAGTTGACGGTGACGTTCTCGCCGCCCTGAACCTCGATCTCACGATAGGAGCCAGCGCTCTCGCCGGGCCCGATGAGTTCCACGGCGGAGCCGCCCTGGTAGTCGATGTCCTCACCCGCGCGCACGGCGGCGAGCGCCTCGGCCAGCTGGCCCGGGAAGAACTGGGTGCCCGGCGCGTTGGCCACGTTCAGGATTTCCCCTGCGTAATCAGCGGGATCGGCAGAGCCGGCCGCTTCCATGGCGAGCATGAAGATCGCCGCGGCGTCGTAGGACTCGGGCGTGTAGGGCGAGGTACCGTCAAAGCCGTTGGCCTCACCCAGCGAGGACATGGCGTCCGCGCCTTCGCCGCCGGAGCCCGCGATCTGGCCGAAGGACCCGTTGAGATCCGGTCCAACGTTTGCGGGCAGGCTGTCGCCGATCATGCCGCCGGGCAGGCCGAACGTGTCCCATGCGCCGGCGTCGAGCGAGGCGCGGATGATGCCGAGGCCGCCCTGGTCGAGGTAGCCCGCCACGACGAGGAGCTCACCGCCCGCCGCGTCGAGTTCGGCGATTTCTGCGGAGTAGTCCGCGCGGCCGTCCTCATGGGCGGAGACGATGGTGACTTCGCCGCCGAGCGCTTCGAAGGAGGCCTGGATGGCGTCCGCGAGGCCCTTGCCGTAGTCGTTGTTGGTGTAGGTCAGCGCGATGGACTCGATGCCGCGCTCCACGAGGATGTCGGCCATGACCTGACCTTCACGGGCGTCAGACGGGGCCGTGCGGAAGAAGAGGCCGTTGTCTTCGACGGTCGACAGCGCGGGCGACGTCGCCGACGGCGAGATCATCACCATGCCGTTCGGGATCGCCACGTTGGCGAGGATCGCGCCCGTGACACCGGAGCAGTCACCGCCCACGATGCCTGCGACGCCCTCGGCGATGAGGCGCTCGGCGTTGGAGGTGGCCAGCGCGTTGTCGATGCAGCCGGTGTCAGCGGACACGGCCTCGACCATGGCACCGTCGAGGATCCCGCCCGCGGCATTCACTTCGCTCACGGCCAGTTCGGCACCGGCGCCCATGGGGCCGGTGAGGGATTCGATTGGGCCGGTGAAGCCGAATAGGACGCCGAGCTTGATGGGGCTGTGGCCGTCAGCGCCCGCGGCGCCCGCCATAAGTGCCGTGGCCGCGGAAGCCAGAAGCAGCTTTTTCATTGGTTAGTCTCCCAGTTGGATTGTTTTCCAGCGCGTAAGGTACCCACCACGTTGGAAAAGGAAAGCAGGTTTCAGCAAGCGACGTGGGGCGAATTCTCTTAAAGGTGAGGGGCGCGATCCGGATTCGTGCCTATTTCACCCTGCAAAGAGGAGATTTGCCGATGTTTCGTTCGCTCACTGCCGCACTTTTCATCGCCCTGGGCACGACCGCCAGCGCCCAGGTCGCCACATCCTCCGGGGCCGTGACCATGACGCCTGTCGTTCAGGGGCTCAATTCCCCCTGGGGCTTCGGCTTTCTGCCAGGGGGCGAGATCATCATGACCGAGCAGGATGGCCGCGTGCTCCTCGTGCGGCCGGGCTCCGGCGTGACCGAGCTGGGCGGCGCGCCCGATGTCGTCTCACGGGGGCAGGGCGGCCTGCTCGACGTGCTCGTGCCGCGCGATTTCGCGTCCTCGCGCGAGCTCTTCTTCACCTATTCCCGGCGGCAGGGCATGGGCGGCGCGGGCACCGCGGTGGCCAAGGCGCGGCTGAGCGCGGACGGCACCCGCCTCGACGGTCTCGAGACGATCTTCGAGACGGCGCCCGGCGGCTCGGGCGGGCGGCATTTCGGCTCCCGCCTCGTGGAGGCGCGCGACGGCACGCTCTACCTCACCATTGGCGACCGGGGCGACAGGCCCTCCGCGCAGGACCTCACGATCGAGAACGGCTCCGTCGTGCGCATCACGAAGGACGGCGCGATCCCCTCGAACAATCCGTTCGTGGGCCGGAGCGACGTGCAGCCCGGCATCTGGTCTTTCGGGCACCGCAATCCGCAGGGCATGGCACTCGACGCCGACGGCAATATCTGGACGGTGGAACACGGCGCGCGCGGCGGCGACGAGATCAACTTCATCGAACCCGGCAACAATTACGGCTGGCCCGTCATCTCCTATGGCCGCCACTATTCCGGGGCGCGCATCGGGGAAGGCACCGCCAAGGAGGGCATGGAGCAGCCGGCGCACTATTGGGATCCCTCCATCGCGCCCTCGGGCATGATGATCTATTCCGGGGCGCTTTTCCCGGACTGGCGGGGCGACATCTTCGTTGGATCGCTCAATTCCGACCTTATCTCACGGCTCGATATCAGCGGGCGCAATGTGAGCGAGGCCGAGCGCATCCAGTCCGACGAGACGGCCCGCGTGCGCGATATCCGAGAGGCGCCCGACGGCGCCATCTGGTTCCTGAGTGCGGGCAACGGCACGCTTTACCGCGTCACGCCCGCGTCAAGCTGAGGAGGCTGGCGCGGGTCACGCCCCGGACCTGATCCGGGGCCTCCTGATCGCACCGAGGCTGCGAGGCCGCGGATCACGTCCGGGGCGGGCGGGGACGCCCCAGCTTCAGACGCTGAGCCGCGCGGCCTGCGCGCCACGCTCGCGATAAGGCGTCGTGTTGTAATGCGCGCGGTAGCATTTCGAGAAATGCGAGGGCGAGGCGAAGCCGCAGGCTAGCGCCACGTTGATGACGCTCATATCCGTCTGCATGAGCAGGTTGCGCGCCTTCTGGAGCCTGAGCTCCATGTAGTAGCGCTTTGGGGACCGGTTGAGGTAGCGCCGGAAGAGCCGCTCGAGCTGCCGCGTGGACATGCCCACATCCTTGGCCAGGATCGAGGGTGAGATCGGCTCCTCGATGTTGAGCTCCATCTGCTGGATCACCTGGCTCAGCTTCGGGTGCCGCACGCCGATGCGCGTGGGGATCGAGAGGCGCTGCGTGTCCTGGTCGGTGCGGATGGTGGAGTAGATGAGCTGATCGGCCACGGCATTTGCGAGCTCCTCGCCGTGGTCCTCGGCGATGAACTTGAGCATGAGATCGATGGAGGCGGTGCCGCCCGCCGTGGTCACGCGATTGCCGTCGATGACGAAGACACTTTTCGTCAGCTCCACCTCGTCGAATTCCTCGGCGAAGCTGTCCTGGTTTTCCCAATGGATCGTGGCGCGCTTGCCGTCGAGGAGCCCGGCCTTGGCCAGCGCGTAGCCCGCTGTGCAGAGCCCGCCCATCACGGGCCCCCGCCGCGCCTCGCGCCGGAGCCAGCTCAGCACCTTCTTCGTCGTGGCCGCCTGCACGTCGATGCCGCCGCAGACGAGCACGGTGTCGTCGCGCGAGACGTCTTCGAGATCTTTGTCGACGCCGAAGGCGGGCCCTGCAGAGGAGGCCACGAGCCCGCCGCCCTCTCCCATGAGAACCCAGGTATAGAGGTCCTGACCGGCCATCCGATTGGCGATGCGCAGGCTTTCGAGCGCGCTGGCAAAGCAGAGCAGGGTGAAGTTCTCCAGGAGCACGAAGACGAAGCGCCGCGGCTTTGCACCGCCCGTGTCGATGAAGAGCTTCGGTGGCTGGGTCAGCATGTCGTAGAACCGCTCGCTATGTCGCAAGACAGCCTTGGAGGCGCGCTGTGGTGTCGTCAAGCTGTGAGCTTTCAACAAAAGCAGAGCTGCGTCGAAATCCTCTGTTTCCAGCCTGGGGATGCCTCGGTATACGCGGTCTGCTAGTGAAAACCTCGGGGGCAGGCCCTCGCGCAATGGGAAAACGACGATGACAGAGTGGCAGAAATCTGGATGGCGCACGAAGCCCCGGGTCCAGATGCCGGACTATCTGGATGAGGCAAAGCTCGGCGCCGTGGAGGCGCAGCTCTCGCAGTATCCGCCGCTCGTCTTTGCGGGCGAGGCGCGCACGCTCAGGGCCGATCTCGCCAAGGCCTCCCGCGGGGAGGCGTTCCTGCTCCAGGGCGGCGATTGCGCCGAAAGCTTCGGGGAGTTTTCGGCGGACCTCATCCGCGACACGTTCAAGGTCATGCTCCAGATGGCGATCGTGCTGACCTACGGCGCCAAGGTCCCGGTGGTGAAGGTGGGCCGCATGGCGGGCCAGTTCGCCAAGCCGCGCTCGGCGCCCACGGAGGTGTCGAACGGGGTGGAGCTTCCGAGCTACCGCGGCGACATCATCAACGATCTCGAATTCACGCCAGAGGCGCGGATCCCGAACCCCGAGAAGATGCTCCACGGCTACACCCAGGCCTCGGCCACGCTGAACCTCCTGCGCGCGTTCTCCAAGGGCGGTTTCGCTGATATTCACCAGGTCCACGCCTGGACGCTGGGCTTCACCGACCGCGAGGAGAGCGAGAAGTACCGCGAGATGGCGGGGCGTATCTCCGACGCCCTGGACTTCATGAACGCCGCCGGCTTCACCTCCGAGACGACCGACGAGATGTCGACCGTCGATTTCTACACCTCCCACGAGGCGCTCTTGCTGGAATACGAGGAGGCGCTCACGCGCATCGATTCCACCTCCGGCAAATGGCTCGCGGGCTCCGGTCACATGCTCTGGATCGGAGACCGGACGCGGCAGCCCGACGGCGCCCATGTGGAATTCTGCCGCGGCGTGCAGAACCCCATCGGGTTGAAATGCGGACCCACCACCACCGAGGACGACCTCAAGGTCCTCATGGCCAAGCTCAATCCGGAGAACGAGGCCGGGCGGCTCACGCTCATCGCGCGCTTCGGCGCGGGCAAGGTCGCCGAGAACCTGCCGCGCCTCATCCGCACGGTGCAGGCCGAGGGCGCCAATGTGGTGTGGTCCTGCGACCCGATGCACGGCAACACGATCAAGAGCGCCTCGGGCTACAAGACCCGGCCCTTTGACTCCGTGCTGCGCGAGGTGCAGGAATTCTTCGCCATCCACCGCGCGGAGGGCACCGTGCCCGGCGGCGTGCATTTCGAGATGACGGGCAAGGACGTGACCGAATGCACGGGCGGAGTGCGCGCGGTGACGGACGAGGATCTGTCGTCGCGCTATCACACGGCCTGCGACCCGCGGCTCAATGCCTCCCAGGCGCTGGAGCTCGCGTTCCTGGTGGCCGAAGAGTTGAGCCAGACCGCACAGACGCGCCAGGCGGCGGCCGTCTGAGACCCGCCCTCGCCATGCCCCGGGCCTGACCCGGGGCCTCACGGGCTCGAAGTGACTCTGGCAAACCGACTGGGGTGATGCACTGGGTGCCGCGCGAGGTGCTGCGCGGGGACGTTTCCCTAGTCGTCGTCCCTGACGAGCTTCAGGTAGGGCCGCTCCGCGCTGTTGCGGGGAGCGGCGTCCTTGGCGTCGAAGTCCGGCGCCTCCTCGGCGAAACCCGCGATGGGCTGCGGACGCGGCGCGGGTCTGCGCCGGATGAGCGGCGCGGCCTCGGAGGAGAGCGGTCGCCGCTCCAGCCGCCCCGCGATCTCGAACCGGCGCGGCGCGCGCCCGATGGCGCCCCGCGTGGGAAAGCATCCGATGGCCCGGCTGATGTCACCGAGATCGCTCTTGAGCGGCATGACGATCATCTGCGCGCCGAGCGCCTCGCGCCCGGGGCCTGCGGGGCTCTCGAGCGCCACCTCGAGCACCTCGGGCCCCTCGAAGACACCTTCGATCGCCTCCACGAGTTCGCCCCGGCTCCCCGGCCCGAAGAGGGAGGTGATCGGCATCCCGCGCACATCCATGCCCATGAGTTCGTTGAGCTGCGAGCCCGCGAGCCTGAAACGCACCACGCCCGCCGTCACGCGCTCCGCGATGAACGAGAATTCGAGCGCGCTTTCGATCCCGCGCGGGTCGATATCGGCCCTCAGCGGCACGGTGCGATTGCCCCGGACGCTCATCCAGTAGGCTTCGAGGGCGGCGATCCCGTCGAAGCGGCGGCTGCCATTGAACTCCACCGTGGTCCCCTGCACATGGTCGTCCATGGATGATACACCTTGTTTAACGCGCGACAAAGCCCGGCAACCGTCGGGCGCGCGAACGCTGGGACTGTGGCGGTTCTTGACGGTATTTGGCAGCAATTTTCATGAATAAGGTTAACGAAGCTGACCGCGCTTGAGGGCGGCGCATGGCCCTTGTATGCCGGAGGGCAAAAGAGCGGGCAGGGACGCGGAATGCTCAAATCCATGACAGCCTACGCGAGCGCCACGGGCAGCTCCGGCGCCTTCTCCTGGGCGTGGGACCTGCGCGGCGTGAACGGCAAGGGGCTCGACCTCCGGCTCCGGCTTCCGGACTGGATAGAAGGGCTTGAACCGGCGGTACGGGCCACGTTGAGCGCGGCGCTGAGCCGCGGCAACATCCAGGTCTCGCTCAAGATCACGCGCAGCACCGAGGCGGGCGGCCAGGCGGCGCTCAACGCGGGCGCGGTGGACGCCGTGCTCAGTCAACTTAGGGAGATCGAGGCCCGCGCGGCACAGGCCCATGTCCCGCTCTCGCCCAGCCGCGCGGTGGATATATTAACCATGCGCGCCGTGGCGGATGCCCAGGCCGACGATGACGGCGGCCCCGAATTGGCGGCCAAACTCAAGGCCGACGTGGTTAACGTGGTGGACGCCTTCGCGGCCATGCGCGCCGAGGAGGGTGCGGCCCTCGCGCGCGTCATCACGGCCCAGCTCGAGGCGATCAGCGGGCTCGTGGTCGAGGCGCGCGCGCTCTTGCCCGACCGCGCCGCCGCGCAGGCAGAGGCCTTTCGCGCGGGGCTGGCGCGGATCCTGCAGGGCGCCGACCTCGACGAAGGGCGCGTGGCCCAAGAGCTCGCGCAGCTCGCCATCAAATCCGACGTCATGGAAGAGATCGACCGCCTGGAGGCCCACATTGCCGCGGCCCGCGAGCTTCTTGCGGCCGACGGCCCCGTGGGCCGCAAGTTCGACTTCCTCATGCAGGAGTTCAACCGGGAGGCGAATACGCTTTGCGCGAAATCGGGCGACGGCGCGCTGACGCGGATCGGGCTCGACCTCAAGGTCGCCATCGATCAGATGCGCGAGCAGATCCAGAACGTGGAGTGACCCCCATGCGTCGCGGCCTTCTCATCATCCTCTCCTCGCCCTCGGGTGCGGGCAAGAGCACGCTCGCCCGGCGGCTTCGCGCCTGGGACGGCTCGATCCGGTTTTCCGTCTCCGCCACCACCCGCGCGCCGCGCCCGGGCGAAACCGACGGGGCGGATTACCATTTCACCAGCGAGCCCGTTTTCAAGCGCATGGTCGCCAATGGCGAGATGCTCGAACACGCCCATGTCTTCGGCAATTTCTACGGCTCGCCGATTGCGCCCGTGCAGGAGGCGGTGGAGGCGGGCTGCGACGTGCTCTTCGACATCGACTGGCAGGGGGCGCAGCAGATTAAGAACTCCGTCCTCGGGCCCAACGTGCTCTCGGTCTTTCTCCTGCCGCCCTCCATCGCGGAGCTGCGCCGCAGGCTCGAGGCGCGCGGGCAGGACGACGCAACCACCATCGCCAAGCGCATGCGCAAGAGCTGGGACGAGATCAGCCGCTGGTCGGAATACGACTACGTGCTCGTCAACGAGGATCTCGACGCCACCGAGGACAAGCTCAAGACCATCATCGCGGCAACGCGCATGGCGCGGGTCCAGCAGCCGGACCTGCAAAACCAGGCCCGCGCGCTGCAACAGGAATTCGAGGAGAGCACATGACGCTTTACGCGCTCGACGGACAGGCGCCGCGGACGCCCGCGGACGGGGATTACTGGATCGCGCCCGGCGCCCATGTGATGGGCAATGTCGCCATCGCTGCGGGCGTGGGCATCTGGTTCGGCGCCGTGCTGCGCGGCGACAACGAGCCCATCACCGTGGGCGCGGGGACCAACATCCAGGAAAACAGCATCCTGCACACCGATATGGGCTATCCGCTCACCATCGGGACGAATTGCACCATCGGGCACAAGGCCATGCTCCACGGCTGCACCATCGGGGACACCACGCTCATCGGGATGGGGGCCACGGTGCTCAACGGTGCCAAGATCGGAAAGAACTGCCTCATAGGGGCCTGCGCGCTCATCACGGAGGGCAAGGAGATCCCCGACGGCTCCCTCGTCATGGGCGCGCCGGGGAAGGTCGTGCGCACGCTCGACGCCGCCGCCATCGAGGGGCTCACGGCCTCCGCGCTGGGGTACCAGGCCAACATGCGCCGCTTCCGCGCCGGGCTCGATCCCCAGTGACGCGCCGCCTGCGGCCCGCACCGTTCGCGGGGCACCCGCTCGTGAGCCCGCTGCAGGCGTCAGTGGTCTATACGGCCGACACCCCGTCGGAGCTCGACGCCATGTATGTGGAGCGCTCGGGCTACACCTATTCCCGGGAGGGCCATCCCAACGCCGCCACCCTGGCGCGCATGATCGACACGTTGGAGGGCGTGGAGGGCGGCGTCGTCACCGGGAGCGGCATGGGCGCGGTGGCGCTCGCGCTGCTGGCGCGCCTCGGGGCGGGAGACCATGCCCTGGGCTCCACGCAGCTCTACGGGCGCTCGCTGCGTCTCATGGTCGAGGAACTGCCGCGGCTGGGCATCGCCACCGACCTCTTCGATCCCACGGATGCCGCGAGCGCCGCCGCCCTGATCCGGCCGGAGACGCGGGCGATGCTGGTGGAGGTCGTCTCCAACCCCACGTTGCGGGTGGCCGACATCGCGGGGCTCGCGGCGCTCTGCCGGGACCACGCCGTCGCGCTCATTATCGACAATACCTTCACGACCCCGCGCGGGTTCGCGGCGTTCGACCACGGCGCCGATATCGTGCTCCATTCGGTGACGAAGCTCCTGAGCGGCCATTCGGATGCCATGCTGGGCTGGGTGGCCGCGCGGGAGCCGGAGGTGAACGCGCGCCTCGACGTGCTGTCGGCCACCTGGGGCACGACGCCCGCGCCCTTCGATTGCTGGATGGCGGAGCGGGGGCTTCTGTCCTTCCCGCTGCGCCACGAGCGGGCGGAGGCCAACGCCGCCGCGCTCGCCCAGGCGCTGGCGGAGATGGAGGGGGTGACGCGCGTGCTCTACCCCGGGCGCGCGGACCATCCCGACCACGCCCGCGCCGAGGCCCTGCTGGGCTCCCACGGGGGAACGATGGTGTCTTTCGAGATCGCCGGGGGACGCGCCGAGGCCGATGCATTGGCGAAGGCCGCGCCTATGCCCTTTGCGCCCACGCTGGGCGATATCGCCACGACGCTCTCGCACCCCGCCACGTCGAGCCACCGCGCGTTGAGCGTGGAGGGGCGCGCCGCCCTCGGCATCAGCGAGGGGTTTTTTCGCCTGTCGGTGGGGGTGGAGCCGGTGGCGGAGCTCCTCACCGGGCTCGAGCGGGCCGTCGCGGCCGCGCGGCAGGCCTGAGCTCAGTGCAGGGCGGGCGGTGCCTCGTCCAGCATGATCACGTCGAAATCGAGGTCCGGGGCGATGCGCCGTATCTCCCGGCGGATGACCTCGGGCTTCGGCACGGATTTCGTCACGGCGCAGTATCGGCCCCTATATCCCAGGGCCGCCAGACGCTCGGCCACATCGCTCGGGTCGATGTCGGGGTCAAAGAGCGGGCTGATCACCACGGAGGGCTGGAGCAGGGCCAGGAATTCCGGCGTCAACTGCTCGAACGCGATGGAGCGCCGCTCCGCCCCCGGGGCGGAATGCGCGCGCAGCGCCGCATCATGGTCCACAGGCCCGATGAAAAGCACGGGCGCGGGCGCAAGCGAATCGATGACCGAAGCGAGAACAGGGGCCTTGAACATGATGCGCCGAGATGCCTTTTGAGCAAAGAAATGGATGGCGAGCGGGCAGTGCGAAGTCGCCGTACGTCACGTGAGTTGGACAGTCATGGTACCCGATGTGTTAACCCCCGTAAAGCATGGATAGAATTGCCGACCAGGCCGCCGTCATCGGCGCGATCCCGCTGCCCGCGATGGTCGTGGGGCGCGACAAGCGTGTGTTGCTGATGAACGAGGGCGCGTGCGCGCTCCTCGGTCGGGATGCCAGCGGCAGCCACTACACCTCCGTCCTGCGTCAGCCCCCGGCCACGGCGGCGCTGGAGGGCACGCTCGCAGACAGCCGCAAACGCTCCGCGCGGATCTATGTGAGCAACGGCGCGGGCAGCGCCACCTGGAAGCTCGACATCGCGTCCCTGGGCGAGACCGCCCGCGACAGTGCCCTCATCGTGTTTCAGGATATCTCTGGTGAAGAGGGGCTCGGCCGGATGCGGCGCGACTTCGTGGCCAATGTGAGCCATGAGCTTCGCACGCCGCTCACCGCCCTCCTCGGCTTCATCGAGACGCTGCGCGGACCGGCACGCAAGGACGAGGCGGCGCTCGACCGGTTTCTGGGCATGATGGAATCGGAGGCGGAGCGGATGAACCGCCTGGTGCAGGACCTCCTGTCGCTCAGCCGCCTGGAAAGCCAGGCGAAGCTGCGCCCGGAGCGGCGCGTGAACATCGCGGAGGTGGTTCGTGAAGCCGCGGAGACGGTGGGCCACGCCATGAAGGGCCACGGGACGGCGGTGGCGCTCGATATTCCGGATGGCGAGATCTGGATCGCCGGAGAGCGGGACCAGCTGCTCCAGGTCGTGCGCAACCTCCTGGAGAACGCGATCAAGTATGGGGGCGGGCAGGTGGATGTGCATCTGAGCCGCACCGACCGCGACCTCGCCACGCGCGGGCCGGCGGTCATTCTCGACATTACCGATAACGGAGAGGGGATCGACCCCCTCGACGTGCCGCGCCTCACGGAGCGGTTCTACCGCGTGGACACCCACCGGTCCCGCGCCCATGGCGGCACGGGCCTGGGTCTGGCCATCGTCAAACACATCGTCGAACGCCACCGCGGGCGGCTTCGCATCAGTTCGGCCAAGGGCGAGGGCTCCGTTTTCACGGTGATCCTGCCGGCCTAGGGCCGCGCTGCGCGCGATGCCGCCCGGCGGCGGGTCTTGTCGCAAAATCGTTACAAAACCTTTGCAAAAGCATAGCACGCGGCGGGTAGGCCGCGCCGTAATCGGCAGCTTTGGGGGCTGCCGTATGGCAAAAGCAAGGAGCTTTCCCACATGACATTCGTCAAATTCACCGCAACCGCCGTGGCTGCCCTGTCGCTCGCCGGCGCAGCCCAGGCCCGTGACCAGGTGCAGATCGCAGGGTCGTCCACCGTGCTGCCCTACGCGTCCATCGTGGCCGAGCTTTTCGGTGACAACACGGACTTCCCGACACCGGTCGTCGAATCCGGCGGTTCCTCCTCCGGTCTGCGCCGCTTCTGCGAGGGCGTGGGCGTCAACACCATCGACATCGCCAACGCCTCCCGCGCCATCCGCGAGAGCGAAGTGGCCGCCTGTGCCGAGGCCGGCGTCACCGACATCATCGAAGTGCGCATCGGCTATGACGGCATCGTCTTCGCCTCCCAGATCGACGGGCCGGCCTACACCGCCTTCACGCCGTCGGACTGGTTCAACGCCCTCGCACCGCGCGTGATGGTTGACGGCGCGCTCGTCGACAACCCGCACACGATGTGGTCGGACTTCAACGGTGACCTGCCCTCCGAGGAGATCATCGCCTTCATCCCGGGCACCAAGCACGGCACGCGCGAAGTCTTCGAAGAGAAGGTGATCGCGGCGGGCTGCGAGGCCACCGGCGCATTCGAGGCCATGATGGCCGCCGGCATGTCCGAGGACGACGCCGAGGATGCCTGCCTCGAGGTGCGCACCGATGGCCGCTCCGTGGACATCGATGGTGACTACACCGAGACCCTCGCGCGCATCGACGCCAACGCCAACGGCATCGGCGTGTTCGGCCTGGCGTTCTACGAGAACAACACCGACAAGCTCAAGGTCGCGACCATGTCCGGCGTGGCACCGTCCACGGAGACGATCGCCACCGGCGAGTACCCCGTGTCGCGTCCGCTGTTTTTCTACATCAAGGCAGCGCATATCGGCGTGATCCCGGGCCTCAAGGAGTACGCTCAGTTCTTCATGGCCGACGAGATCGCAGGCCCCGCCGGCCCGCTCGCCAACTACGGCCTCGTGGCCGATCCCGAGCTCGCCGCGACGCAGGCGATGATCGAGGCGGAAGAGGTCATGGGCTCCGCCATGTAAGCCTCGCGGGTCCTCGCGCCGGTCTCCCCGCGCGAGGCCCCAAGCTCAAGGCGAGGCAGCTCAGAAATGGGCTGCCTCGCATGTCTCTGACCAAGGATGCCAGTGTCATGGCGGCAGGTACCATCGTCCTCGTTCTCCTCGCGCTCGGCGCGGTCAGCTACATCGCCGTGCGCCGCAAGGCCATGGCATCGGCAGGAGGGGACCGACGCAACCTGCACTCGCTGCCATCCTATTACGGGTCGAACGGCGCGCTCGCCGTGCTCGTCCCGTCGCTTCTGGCCCTTGCGATCTGGGCCGTCCTGCAGCCGATCATCATCAGCGCATCGATCCGCGGGGACATTACCGATCAGCAGCTCATCACCGACGGGCTCAACATGAGCCTCGTGCTCTCCGACGTGCGGCGCGTGGCCGACGGGCTCGACCTCGCCGTGGCCGAGGGGGCCATGACCGAGGAGATGGCCGAGAACGTGCGCACCGATTTCACCGATGTGCGCCAGCGGTTGGGCGATGTGGGCGTGGCGCTCGGCTCCGACGTGGATCAGGGGATCCTGCGCAGCGCCCAGGAGTATCGGTCGATGACGGCGACGGGCGACGTCCTGCGCACGGTCTTCGTGCTCTTCATCGCCGCGGCGGGCTTCGCGTTTGCGTGGTTCCGCACCGACAAGGCTTTCCGGGCGCGCAACACCGTGGAGCGGGCCGTGATGGCGCTCCTCGTGGCGGCGGCGTCCATCGCGATCCTGACCACCGTCGGCATCGTGCTCTCGCTCATCTTCAACACGATCGAGTTCCTGCAGGTTTATCCGCCCGCGCAATTCTTCTTCAATCTCGAATGGGCGCCGAGCTTCACGGGCCGGGGCGGGGCCTCTTCGCTGGGCGTGCTGCCGCTCCTCTGGGGGACGCTCTACATCTCCCTCGTGGCGCTCTGTGTGGCCGTGCCCATCGGGCTCTTCGCCGCGATCTACCTCTCCGAATACGCCACGCCCGCCGTGCGGTCGGTGGCCAAGCCGCTCCTGGAGGTGCTGGCAGGCATCCCCACCATCGTCTACGGCCTCTTCGCGCTCCTGACGGTGGGGCCGTTCCTCGTGTCGGTCTTCGGCGATGGCGGCGCGCTCGGCGTGTCGTGGATGTCGGGCGGCACGGCGGTCATGACCGCCGGTCTCGTCATGGGGCTCATGCTCATCCCCTTCGTGTCCTCGCTTTCGGACGACATCATCAACGCCGTGCCCCAGGCCATGCGCGACGGCTCGCTCGGCCTCGGCGCGACGCATTCCGAGACGATCCGGCAGGTGGTGCTGCCCGCGGCGCTGCCCGGCATCGTGGGCGCGATCCTGCTCGCGGCCTCTCGCGCCATCGGCGAGACGATGATCGTGGTGCTCGGGGCAGGGGCGGCGGCCCGGCTCTCGCTCAACCCGTTCGAGGCCATGACCACGGTCACCGCCAAGATCGTCTCCCAGCTCACCGGGGACAGCGACTTCGCCTCGCCTGAAGCCCTCGTGGCTTTCGCGCTCGGCATGACGCTCTTCGTCATCACGCTCGGGCTCAACGTCTTCGCCCTCTACATCGTCCGCAAGTATCGGGAGCAGTACGAATGACCGACGCAACAGCCCCCGCCGCGGAGCCCGCCCGCCCCAAGGCCAAATCGCTCCTGTCGGTCGATGACCGCACGAAGAAGCGCAACGCCGCCGAAACCCGGTTCAAGGCCTATGGCGTGGCCGCGATCGTCACGGGCCTCCTCGCCCTCGTGGTGCTGCTCTGGGCGATCCTGTCCAACGGCATCCCGGCCTTCCAGCGCACGGTGGTGCAGGTCGACATGATGGTGTCGCAGGCCGAGTTCGACGCCGCCGAGGCCACGCTCTTCAAGACGGCCGAATACGAGAACCTCTTCATCGGGGCGCTGTCGAGCGCGCTCGAAAGCTCCGGCATCGACGCCGACCTCGACCCCGACGCGCTCGAGCGGTTGGTGGGCTCCGTGGGCTCCGATATCCGCGATTTCTTCCGCGAGAACCCCGCGCAGCTCGGCGAAACCGTCCGCTTCGAGCTTCCGGCGGCCTCCGCCGTCGACCGCTATTTCAAGGGCTCGCTCGCGGTGGAAAACATTACCGAGGAGAACCGCTTCATCCAACCGGAGGACCTCGTCGTGGCCGAGGCCATGAAAGAAGCGGGCCTCATGGCCAGCATCTTCGACTGGAACTTCATCACCGGCGTCGACACCGGCGTCGACAATGCCGGGGCCGCGGGCATCGGCGCGTCCGTGCTCGGCTCGTTCCTGATGATGATCGTCGTCCTCGTGCTGGCCCTGCCTATCGGCGTGGCGGCCTCGATCTACCTGGAGGAGTTCGCGCCGAAGAACCGCTTCACCGATCTCATCGAGGTGAACATCTCCAACCTCGCCGCGGTGCCCTCCATCGTGTTCGGGATCCTGGGCCTGGCGGTCTTCATCCAGTTCATGCACCTGCCGCAATCGGCACCGCTCGTGGGCGGGCTCGTGCTCACGCTCATGACGCTGCCCACGATCATCATCTCCACCCGCGCCTCGCTGAAGGCCGTGCCGCCCTCCATCCGCGACGCGGCGCTCGGGGTCGGCGCCTCGAAGATGCAGGCCGTCTTCCACCACGTGCTGCCGCTCGCCGCGCCGGGCATCCTCACGGGCACGATCATCGGCCTCGCGCAGGCCTTGGGCGAGACGGCGCCGCTCCTTCTCATCGGGATGGTGGGTTTCGTGGCGCGCTACCCCGACACCTTCCTCAGCGGGCTCGAGGGGCCGAACTCCGCCATGCCCGCGCAGATCTTTAACTGGGCCTCGCGCTCCGACGCGGTCTTCACGGAGAAGGCCTGGGGCGGGATCATTCTGTTGCTTCTCTTCCTCTTCACGATGAACATCATCGCAATTCTCCTGCGCCGCCGTTTCGAGCGCCGGTGGTAGGCAAGGACCCGAACCCATGTACGACGACATCAGACGAGCGGAGCGCGAAGTGGCCGACAAAGAGACCAAGATCGGGGCCAAGGGCGTCGACGTCTATTACGGCGATAACCACGCCATCAAGGACGTGAACGTGGACATCGAAGACAAGACGGTGACCGCGTTCATCGGGCCCTCCGGCTGCGGCAAGTCCACCTTCCTGCGCTGCATCAACCGCATGAACGACACCATCGACGCCTGCCGCGTCACGGGCGATATCCGCCTCGACGGGGAAGACATCAATCACCGGGACGTGGACCCGGTGCAGCTCCGCGCCAAGGTCGGCATGGTCTTTCAAAAGCCCAACCCCTTCCCGAAATCGATCTACGACAACGTGGCCTACGGCCCCCGCATCCACGGGTTGGCGAAAAACAAGGCCGAGCTCGATGAGATCGTGGAAAAATCGCTCCGCCGCGGCGCGATCTGGGACGAGGTGAAGGACCGCCTACAGGCGCCCGGCACGGGCCTCTCCGGCGGTCAGCAGCAGCGCCTTTGCATCGCGCGCGCCGTGGCCACCGAGCCCGAAGTGCTGCTCATGGACGAGCCGTGCTCGGCCCTCGATCCCATCGCCACGGGGCAGGTGGAAGAGCTCATCGACGAGCTGCGCAAGAACTACTCCGTCGTGATCGTCACCCATTCCATGCAGCAGGCCGCGCGGGTGAGCCAGAAGACGGCCTTCTTCCACTTGGGCAACCTCGTGGAATACGGTGACACGGGCCAGATCTTCACCAATCCCACGGATTCGCGCACCGAATCCTACATCACCGGACGGATCGGCTAGACCCATGCAGGACCAGCACATCGCCTCCGCCTTCGACCGCGATCTCGAAGCGCTCCAGGCCAACATCATGAAGATGGGTGGCCTCGTGGAGGCTGCGATCCTCGAAAGCACGCGCGCCCTGGCCGACCGGGACGTGGAGCTGGCCGAGACCGTGCGCGCCGCCGATGTCGGGATCGACGACCTCGAGGACCTCATCAACGAGGACTGCGCCCGCGTCATCGCCATGCGCCAGCCCGTGTCCACGGATCTGCGGATCATCCTGACGGTGATGAAGATCTCCGGCAATCTCGAGCGGATCGCCGATTACGCGAAAAACATCGCGAAGCGGACGATGGTCCTCGCCGAAACGGGACCGATCAACGGTTCCGACCAGGCGCTGAAGCGCATGGCCCGCGAGGTGGAGACGATGCTCAAGGACACGCTCGACGCCTTCATACAGCGCGACGCGGAGCTCGCCGGCGACGTGCGCAACCGCGACCACTCCGTCGATCAGATGTACAACGCGCTCTTCCGTGAGTTTCTGACCCACATGATGGAAGACCCGCGCAACATCACCGCTTGCATGCATCTCCATTTCATCGCCAAGAACATCGAACGCATGGGCGATCACACGACCAACATCGCCGAGGAGGTCGTCTACCTCGTCACCGGCGAGCATCCCGACGATCCGCGGCCCAAGGGCCTCACCGCGCCGGGGATCGAGCGGACCGACGCATGAGCGATCAGCCTTCCGTGCTCCTCGTTGAAGACGAGCCGGCGCAGCGCGCCGTGCTCTCCTACAACCTGGAAAGCGAAGGCTACCGCGTCATCGAGGCCGAAAACGGGGAGGAGGCGCTGCTCCTCGTGGACGAGGACAAACCCGACGTCGTTGTCCTCGACTGGATGCTGCCCAACGTGTCGGGCATCGAGGTCTGCCGACAGCTCAAGATGCGCAAGGACACGCGCACGCTGCCCATCATCATGCTGTCGGCGCGCACCGAGGAGGTGGACAAGATCCGCGGGCTGGAGACCGGCGCCGACGACTACGTGACAAAGCCCTATTCGGTGCTCGAGCTCATGGCGCGGGTGAAGACGCAGCTGCGCCGCGCGCGCCCCGGCGCCATGGGCACGCGGCTCCACCACGAGGACATCACCCTCGACACCGAACATCACCGCGTGAGCCGGGCAGGGCAGGACGTGAAGCTCGGTCCCACGGAGTTTCGGCTGCTCACCACATTCATGGAAAAACCCGGCCGCGTCTGGAGCCGTGAACAGCTCCTCGACCGGGTCTGGGGCCGCGACATCTATGTCGACACGCGCACCGTGGACGTCCATATCGGGCGGTTGAGGAAGGCGCTCTGCAAGCATGGCGGCGAGGACCCGGTGCGAACGGTGCGCGGCGCCGGCTACGCGCTGGGGTAGGGGATGAGCCTCACCCTCCAGGCCATTGCATCTACATGATTAAATCGGCGTCCAGGAAAGTCGCGCGCGGGGACTTGCCTCCCTGCCGGCTTTGCCCCTAGCGTCTTCGCAAAAGGAAGAGCCATGGCACGGGACTGGGATGATGCTTTCGCCAACATGGCCCACATCCCCGGCAGCGCGACGTTTCCGGAGGACTGGGCCCGGGATGCGGAGGCTTTCAGGGCGGGCGCCGCGTCGGTGGAGCGCATCAGCTACGGCGCAGAAGCCTCCGAAGTCATTGATATATTCGCGCCTCGAACGGCATCCAAAGGGCTCTTCATCTTTCTCCATGGCGGCTACTGGATGCGCACGTCGCCGCGCGATTGGAGCCATCTGGCCGCGGGCGCCGTGGCGCACGGGCACACGGCCGCGCTCGTGGGCTACACGCGCGCGCCCGCCGCCGCAATCCCCGACATCACCGCGCAGGTGGCCCGGGGCATCCGCCACGCGGCGCGGGCGCTGGACGGGCCGATCATCCTCTGCGGGCATTCGGCCGGCGCGCATCTGGCGTTGCGGATGATCTGCGCCGACACGCGCCTCGCGCCCGGCATCCTCGCGCGCATTCAGCGCGTCACGGGCCTCGGCGGCGTCTACGACCTGCGGCCGCTGCTCATGACGGAGATGAACTGGACGCTCGGCCTCACGGGCCAGACGGCGGGCGCGGAGAGCCCGATCCTGCAAAGACCCAAGGCCGACGTGCCCGTGACGATTTTGGTCGGCGCCGAGGAGCGGCCCGAATTCCTGCGCCAGTCCCGCGCCATGGCGCTTGTCTGGCAGGGTCTCGGGGCGCGGATGGACCTGGTGAAGGAGGCGGGGGCGCACCACTTCTCCATCCTAGAGGGCCTGCGGACGCCGCAGAGCGCGCTGATGCAGCGGATGCTGGCCCCTTGAGAACTAGCCGCTAGCGCTTGTAATCAGTATTATGTGTATTTTAGATCTTTGCCAGATCTGCCCGCATCAGCCGCCTAGCGCAGCCAAAGCGCCCCGTAGCCCGGCAGCGACAGATGATCCCCCGCCACGGTGAGCGGCGCATCGCTCAGGACATCGACGCCCTCGCGCATGCCGGCCCCGCGCAGCCAGGCCTCGCTGATCTGCTGCGGCGCCTCGCTGAAACTGAAAAGGCAAAGCACGCTCCCGTACGGCGCGCGCCGGGCAAAGGCATAGAACCGCGCGTTGCCCGTCTCGAGCACCTCGCAGGGATAGGCCCCGTGAAACTCCGGCACGCTCGCACGGCGCGCGAGGATGTTCCGGATCCCCGCCAGCACGCGCCCGGCATCGCTACCCGGTTCCGCGGCGGCGGCCTCGGCTGCGTCCCAGTCCATCCGCGGACGGTGGAGCCAGCGGCTGTCATGGGCGTGCTCGGGCACATCGCGGTAGCTCCAGTCGTTCAGGAGCGCGATCTCGTCGCCCATGTAGACGAGCGGTATACCCCCGTGGCTGGCGATGAGCGCGTGGCCCATGAGGAGGCGCGCCACGGCCTCCCTCCCCGTCTCGAGCCCGGCGAGTGAGGCGCAGGTTCCCGAGATGCGCTTGTCGCCCGTGGCCGGGTTGTGCTGAAAAAGCGCGCCGCGCGCGAAGGAGCCCGGGAAGACGCCCTCGTAGAAGTCCGACAGGAACGCCCGGTGCGCGCGCCCGTCGAGGCCCACGGCGGCGGCGTCCTCATCCGTCACCGCCCAGCCGATATCGTCATGGCACCTGAGATACGTGGCGAAGGTCGCGTTGGTCACCGTCTGCGGGAAATGCGTGCCCAGCACATGGGTCATCATCCGCGTATCGCGCGCCGCCAGCGCTGACCAGAACTGCACCATGAGCGAGTTGTGATAGGCCAGATTGCCCTCGCGCCCGTCATGGATGCCGCGCCCGAGATAGCTCAGCATCTCTTCCGGGCCCACGATCGCCTCCTCGAGGTGGATGACCGCGGGCGCCACGATCCGGCTCACCGCGCGCAGCGCCTGCAGGATCATGTGGCATTCGGGCTCCGACTGGCAGCGCGTGCCCATCCGCTTCCACATGAACGCCACCGCATCGAAGCGCAGCACATCGACCCCGCGATTGGCGAGCGCGAGCATGATCTCGGCCATCTCGAGGAAGACCTGCGGATTGGCCCAGTTGAGATCCCATTGATGCTCGTTGAACGTCGTCCAGACCCAGCGCCCGGCCCCGTCTGCGCCCGCATCCGGGTAATGCGTGAAATTGCCCGGCGCGTCGTTGGGGAAGACCTCGAGCAGCGTCTCCTCGTATTGCCGGGGCAGCGTGTCATCCTCGAACATGAGGTAGTAATCGGCGTATTTCGCGGCGCCCTTGCGCGCCTTCTTGGCCCAGGCATGCTCCTTGGCGGTGTGGTTGAGGACCATGTCCACGCAGACGCTGATCCCCCGGTCGCGACAGGCCTTGGTGGCGGCCTCGAAGCTCGCCATGTCGCCGAGCGCCGGGTTGATCCGCCCGTAATCCATCACCGAATAGCCGCCGTCATTGTCGCCCGGTCGCGGCATGAGGCAGGGCATGAAATGCACGTAGGTGATGCCGAGGTCGGCGAGGTAATCGAGCGTGCCCGGCACCTCCCGGAAGGTGCCGCAGAAGCGGTCCACGTAGAAGGCATAGCCCGCCATGGCCGGCCGCTGGAACCAGTCGGGCTCCAGATCGCGCCGGAGATCGAGGCGCCGGAGGTGCTCGGGCCGCGCCTCCCAGGCCTTGCGCATCATCCGCTCGAGCGCGCGGAGAAAGCGCGGGTAGTCGGGATGCGCGCCGTAGAGCCGTTCCAGCATGGGCGTCAGATCGGCCTCGCCGCGCGCACGGCGCAGGTCGTAAATCGTCGTCTCGTCCGTCACGCGCGTGGGTATCCTCAGGCGCGCTGGCGCTCGATGAGCGCGCTCAGCGTCGCGGCGAAGTCCACCTGCCCCGTCTCGGCCGCCACGGCCTCCGTCAGGAGATCGGCCATGGAGCGCGGCGCGAGCCCGCCCACGGGCGGATCGGTGTCGAGGTTCGTTGGAAACGCATAGCCCTCCGCCGTGGCGGCGATGGCGGCGGCGCGCTCCGCCGGGCTCAGCGTCCCCCTCCGTGCGAGGTCGATCAGCACGGGCAGCAGCGCCTCCGACATGGCCGCGCGATCGAGGTTTTCCATGGAGCGCCCGAAGGCGGAGGAGACCTGGAGCAGGTTCACCATGCGCGCGATGTCGGCGCTCCGGTTCTCGCCCCCGGCGTGGAAGAGCGCGGGGTTGAAGAAGATCGCGTCGCCCTTGTCCAGCGGGAGCTGGATGTGATGCGCCTCGAAATGCGCGCGGAACGCCTCCTCGTGGAAGGCGAGGTATCCTGGCGCGTAGAGCTGCGAAAACGGGAGGAGCTTCGTGGGCCCGCTTTCCACGGGCATGTCCACATGGGCGATCCCGCCCTGCAGCGTGAGCGTGGCCGTCACCTCGTGGGCGTGGCGCGGATAGCGCGCGGCCTCCGCCGCCGACATGAAGCCCAGGTGGTAGTCGCGGTGGGCCGATTGCGCCGTCCCGCCGGGGCGTACCTGGTTGATCTGCGCGGTCATCTGGTAATTCGGGCCGAGCCAGGCCTCGCAGGCCGCCGCGATGGGGGCGTTGCCCATGTAGAGCGCGAAGCCCTCGGGATCGCGCAGGCAGTGCTTTTGCAGGGCGTTCCAGACGCGGTCGTTCTGGCCGGAAGCGGCGAAGTGATCCCCCTTCCCCGCCGCGCCTTGGCGCTCCTCCGCGATGATGGCATTGAAGACGCCCGTGGCCCGGTCGATGGCGCCCGTGTCGGCATAGGCGCGCTTGAGCACGATCACGCCCGCCGAGGCACCGAGCACCCAGGCCCATTCCGACAGGAGCGCCGTGCGCCCGGGCCCCGCAAGCGTGCCCCCGAGCGCGCCCATGTCATAGAGCGGCACGTTCTTTTCCACGCGCGCGGCGAAGGGCACGTCGGCCGCGTCGAGCGTCCGCGCCGTGAGCGCGGCGAAGTCCCCGAGATCGGGGAGGTCGTCCGTGAAGAACCCGGCCTCGCGGGGATGTTCGCCCATGTCATATCCTCCCTTGGTGCCCCAGCTTTGGGTAACGGGGCGCGGAGCGTCAACTCTTTCCGGGCGCTGGCCTCGCCCGCGCGCATCCGCTACGCCCGCACCGGAGGCCAAACGGCATAAGGGCACGGGGCAACGGGCAGCGCCATGGAACGCATCTTCATCACCGGGACCGCCGGCTTCATCGGCTATCACCTCGCGCGGCTGCTCCTCGCGGAGGGCTACAGCGTCGCGGGCTATGACGGGATGACCGATTACTACGATGTCACTCTCAAGGCGCGGCGCCACCAGAGGCTCCTCCAGTCCCCGAATTTCACCGCCATCGAGGCGATGCTGGAGGCGCGCGAGACGCTCGACGCGGCCATCGACGCCTTCGCCCCGCAGGTCATCATCCATCTCGCCGCGCAGGCGGGCGTGCGCTATTCGCTGGAAAACCCGCGCGCCTATGTGGACGCCAACGTCGTGGGCAGCTTCAACGTCATGGAGGCGGCGCGGCGCCACGCCGTCCGGCACCTTCTCATGGCCTCCACCTCCTCGGTCTACGGCGCCAACAAGGAGATGCCCTACGAGGAGACCCAGAAGGCCGACACGCCGCTCACGATCTATGCGGCCACGAAGAAGTCAACGGAGGTCATGGCCCACGCCTATGCCCATCTCTACGACCTGCCCACGACGCTTTTCCGCTTTTTCACCGTCTACGGAAGCTGGGGCCGCCCGGACATGGCGCATTTCAAATTCGTGGAGGCGATCCTCGCCGGCCGCCCCATCGACATCTACAACCACGGCGAGATGTACCGCGACTTCACCCATGTGGAGGACCTCGTGCGGGGCATCCGCGGGCTCATGGACGCCGCGCCCGTGCGCCCTGCCCGGCCCGAGGACATCGCGCCCGGCGACAGCCTGAGCCCCGTGGCCCCGCACCGCATCGTCAATATCGGCAATTCCGAGAAAGTCCGCCTCGAGGACTTCATCGCCGCCATCGAGGCCGCCCTGGGGACGAAGGCCATCCGCAACTACATGGACATGCAGCCGGGCGATGTCCCCGCCACCTGGGCCGACGCCGCATTGCTCGAACGGCTCACCGGATTTCGACCCGCCACCGACGTCCGCGACGGCATCGCCGAATTCGTCGCCTGGTACCGCGCCTACTACGACAAATGACCGAGTTGATCCTTGATCGTGCCCGCCACCCGCGCGTAAGTTGTGTGGCGGTAAAGAGCGCCGCTGTGTAGCACTTGAGACGTCGGGCATGACTTCCATCCTGGTACTGAACGGGCCCAACCTGAACCTGCTCGGCAGGCGCCAGCCCGAGGTCTATGGCCACGCCACGCTCGAGGATCTGGAGACGCTCTGCCGTGAGGAGGCCCGGGCGCTCGGGCTCGAGGTGAGCTTTGTCCAGTCGAACCACGAGGGCGCGCTCATCGACGCCATCCACGGTGCGCGCGGGGTCCATGACGGGCTCCTGATCAATGCGGGCGCCTATACCCACACCTCCGTGGCGCTCATGGACGCGGTGCTGAGCGCCGGGCTCCCCGCGATCGAGGTGCATCTGTCGAACACCCATGCGCGCGAGAGCTTCCGCCATCAAAGCTTCCTCGGCCGCGCCGCGCGGGGCAGCATCCAGGGTTTCGGCCCCGCCTCCTACACCCTGGCCCTGCGCGCCTTGAAAGGGGTGCTCGACCCATGATGTCGCTCTCCGCCTATCTCGAGGCCGTCACCGAGGCGGTGAGCATCGAAGAGCTCTGGGAGATGCATACCGAGCGCATGGCGCGCTATGGCTTCGACCGGATCATGTACGGCTTCACCCGCTACATGACCCCCTACTCCGTGGGCGATCCGCAGGACCTCGTGCTGCTGACGAACCACGCCCCAGAATACACCGAAGAATTCATCCATGGTGGGCTCTATTTCCACGCGCCCATGGTGCAGTGGGCGCGCAACAATGACGGCGCGGCGAGCTGGGAGGTGATCCGGCAGATGGAGCTCTCCGGCACCCTCACCGAGCAGGAGCGCAAGGTGCTCGATTTCAACCAGGCCATGGGTGTCACGGCGGGCTACACCATCAGCTTCAGCGCGGTCTCCAAGCGCTCCAAGGGGGCCATCGCGCTCACCGGGCGCGCGGGGCTCAGCCAGGGCGACCTCGATGCCGTCTGGGCCGACCACGGCGCCGACATCGTGCTGATGAACAAAGTGGCCCATCTCAAGATCATCTCGCTGCCCTACAATGGCGCCCGCACCCTCACCCGGCGCCAGCGCGAGGTGCTGCAATGGGTGGGTGACGGCAAGACAACCCAGGACATCGCCACCCTCCTCGGGCTCACGGTGGCCACGGTGGAAAAGCACCTGCGCCTCGCGCGGGAAAGCATGGACGTGGACACCACCGCCCAGGCGCTCCTCAAGATGGCCTTCCAGAACCAGATGTTCGTGCTCGAAGCGTGATTTTTTGAGCACGAGCTAAAGAGTAAGGGAAACCGGACTTCCCTTACGTCATTCTTGCGGTACTCTATGCATGTTCCGTGAGTGGAGGCTTTGAGCCGGGAACAGGGGAGTGGCGCCGCGAGATTACGCGGAAAGCGCTCCCATCCATTACAGCCGGGGCTCCCGACCCGGTCCTTGCACCCCGACTCTTCCCCGACTTGGGGGGTGACAAGATTACGGCGCTGTCTGTCCCGGCAGCGCCGTTTTCGTTCTGCGGGACACCTGAATTTTGAGCGCGCACAAAAAAGGCCCGCCAGCGATGCCGGCGGGCCCATTAAGATGTTGCAAGAAAACGGTTAGTTGCCGGCGGCCTTGGCCACCTCCTCGGCGAAGTTCTCTTCCTTCTTGGCGATGCCCTCGCCCACTTCGAGCCGCACGAAGCCGGTGATCTCCACGCCGGCCTCATTGGCGGCCGCCTCCACCGTGAGATCGGGGTTCACCACGAAGGCCTGGCCGAGCAGCGTGACCTCGGCCATGAACTTCTTCATGCGGCCCACGATCATCTTCTCGATGACGGCGTCGGGCTTGCCTGATTCTTTCGCGATGTCGATCTGGACCTGGCGCTCCTTCTCCACGATAGCGGGATCGAGCTCCGCCTCGTCGAGCGCGGCGGGGTTCGCGGCGGCGATGTGCATGGCGACCTGTTTGCCGAAGGCCTCGTTGTCGCCCGCCATGGCCACGAGCACGCCGATCTTGCCCATGCCGGGGGCGGCGGCGTTGTGGACATAGCTCACGACCGTCTCGCCGTCGGTGACGACCTTGGCCATCCGGCGCAGCGTCATGTTCTCGCCGATGGTGGCCACGGCATCGGTGAGCATCTCGCTCACCGGCTTGCCGTCGATCTCGGCGGACGCGAGCGCATTGGCGTCGTCCACACCGAGCGCGGTCGCCGCGATCTTCGACACCATGGTCTGGAAATCAGCGTTCTTGGCGACGAAGTCGGTCTCCGAATTCACCTCCACCACCACGCCCGTGCCGCCCTCGACGGCCACGGCCACGAGGCCTTCGGCGGCGGTGCGCCCGGATTTCTTGGCCGCCTTCGCGAGGCCCTTGGTGCGCAGCCAGTCCATGGCCGCCTCCATGTCGCCGTCGGTCTCGGTGAGGGCCTTCTTGGCGTCCATCATGCCTGCGCCCGACTTTTCGCGCAGTTCTTTCACGAGTGCAGCGGTGATTGCCATCTGCCTATTCCTCTTGCTCCTGGATGTGCCGCCGCGGGGCCAACCCGCAGCGGAGGGTCGTGTCTCGGACGGGTTAGCTCGCGGCAGGCGCGTCTTCGGCGGACGCCTCGGCAGGGGCCTCCGCGGGCGCCTCGGCGGTCACCGCCTCCTCGGCCACCGCCTCTTCCATCTCGCCCAGATCGATGCCCGCGGCCCCCATCTGCGCGGTCATGCCGTCGAGCGCCGCCCGGGCCGCCAGATCGCAGTAAAGCGCGATGGCGCGCGCCGCGTCGTCATTGCCCGGGATGATGTAGTCCACGCCGTCCGGCGAACAGTTGGTGTCCACCACGGCCACCACCGGAATGCCCAGCTTCTTGGCTTCCGCGATGGCCAGGTCCTCCTTGTTGACGTCGATGACGAAGAGGAGGTCCGGCACGCCGCCCATCTCGCGGATTCCGCCGAGAGAGGCCTGCAGCTTCGCCTGGTCGCGCTCCATCCCGAGCCGCTCCTTCTTGGTGAGGCCCTCGGCCCCCTGCTCCATCTGCTCGTCGATGGCGCGCAGGCGGTTGATCGACTGGGAGACGGTCTTCCAGTTCGTGAGCGTCCCGCCCAGCCAGCGGTGGTTCATGTAGTACTGCGCGCATTTCTCCGCCGCCTCGGCGATGGGCGCCTGCGCCTGGCGCTTGGTGCCGACAAACAGCACGCGCCCGCCCTTGGCCACCGTCTCGCGGATGACGTTCAATGCCGCATCCAGCATCGGAACCGTCTGCGTCAGGTCCATGATGTGGATGCCGTTGCGGTCGCCGTAGATGAACTCGGCCATGCGCGGATTCCACCGCTGCGTCTGGTGGCCGAAATGCACGCCGGCTTCGAGAAGCTGGCGCATGGTGAACTCAGGAAGAGCCATGCCGTTATATCCTTTCCGGTTTCGATCCTCGGCGGGGCGTCAGAGCGCTCGGCTCAACCGGCGGACCTCCGGGGATGTCTCCCCCACGCGGCCCAAGCCCCACCTGCGAAGTGCGCGCCGTTTAGCCCCCAATGCCGCGCCGCGCAAGACCCTCCGAACACCATGAACAATGCTCAGGTCCCGTTTTCTTTGTGCCCCGTACTTCCCCCGGAGGGCCGCCGGAGGCAATCCCGCCCTTGCCGCCCGCGCCGCCGCCCGCCATGGAGGCACCATGACGCAAAAGCCCGCCCTTCCCGATATCCTGTGCATCGGCGCGGTCCTCTGGGACATCATCGGTCGCTCGGCGTCCTCGATGCGGGTGGGCTCGGACGTGCCGGGCCGGATATCGCGGCTTCCGGGGGGCGTGGCGCTCAACATCGCAGTGACGCTCCAGGGCTTCGGGCTCCGCACCGCGCTCCTGGCCGCCGTGGGCCGCGACGCCGAGGGCGACGAACTCATGGCCGCCCTCGACGCGCTCGGCCTCGTCACCGATTTTGCTTACCGCTCCGCCGACCTGCCCACCGACCGCTACATGGCCATAGAGGGCGCGAACGGCCTCATCTCCGCCATCGCCGACGCCCATTCGCTGGAGGCCGCGGGCGCCAAGATCCTGCGCCCCCTCTCGGACGGGCGCTTGGGCACCCCAGCCGCGCCCTACCGCGGCATCGTCGCGCTCGACGGCAATCTCACGCTTCCGCTTCTCACCGAATGCGCCACCTCGCCCCTCTTCGCCGCAGCCGACCTGCGCGTGGCGCCCGCCTCCCCGGGAAAGGCGGAGCGGCTCCTGCCCTTCCTCACCCATGGCCGCGCCACGCTCTACGTCAACAAGGAGGAGGCGGGGCTCCTGGCCAAGGCGACCTTCGACACCGCCCGCGCCGCCGCCGAGGCGCTCGTGGCGCGGGGCGCCCATCGCGCCCTCGTCACCGATGGCGGCACGAGCGCAGCCCTCGCCAGCGCCGCGGGCAGCCTCGCCAAATCCCCGCCGGAGGTCATGGTGGCCCGCGTCACCGGCGCGGGCGACACCTTCATGGCCGGCCACATCGCCGCCGAGCGCGACGGCGCGGGGCCCGAGGCCGCCCTCGACCGCGCCATCGCCGCCGCCGCCACCTTCGTCGCCGGGGAGACGCCGTTTTGAGACCCGACATTCACTACTCGCAGGCCGTGGCCGCCGCCTGGGACGCGGGTGCCCCGCTCGTGGCGCTCGAAAGCACGATCATCACCCACGGCATGCCCTACCCGCAAAACCTCGAAACCGCCCGCGGTGTGGAGGAGGTCATCGCCACCGCCGGCGCCGTGCCGGCCACCATCGCCGTCCTCGACGGGCGGCTCCATGTGGGGCTCGAGGCGGCGGAGCTCGAGGCCCTGGCCCGGCGGCCCGACGCGATGAAGCTTTCGCGCGCCGACCTGGCCTTCGCGCTCGCCACAGGCGCGACCGGTGCCACAACCGTGGCCGCCACCATGATCGCGGCCCATCTCGCGGGCATCGCCGTCTTCGCCACGGGCGGCATCGGCGGCGTCCACCGCGGCGCGCAAGAAAGCTTCGACATCTCCGCCGACCTGACGGAGCTCGCCCGGACGCCCGTGACGGTCGTGGCCGCGGGCGCCAAGGCCATCCTCGATCTCCCGAAGACGCTCGAGGTCCTCGAGACCCACGGCGTGCCCGTCATCGCCTACGGTCAGGACGCCTTCCCCGCCTTCTGGTCGCGGGACGCGGGCCTCTCCGCCCCGCTCCGCGCGGACACCGCCGCCGAGATCGCCCGCGCCCACGAGATGCGGGGCGCCTTAGGCCTCGCGGGCGGGCAGCTCGTGGCCAATCCCATCCCGGCGGAAGCGGAGATCGCGCGCGACGTCATCGAGCCCCTCATCGCCCGCGCGCTGGCCGAGGCGGACGCCCAGGGCATCGCCGGCAAGGCCGTGACGCCCTTTCTCCTGGCGCGGATCTTCGAGCTCACCGAGGGCGCATCGCTCACCGCCAACATCGCGCTCGTGCGCAACAATGCGCGGCTCGGAGCGGAGATCGCCCGCCAACGTGTCACGCTGCGGGGCAGCATGTTGTGAAGCGGCCCGCGAGCGCGTAAATACGCCTGGACCCCAGTCGCTCCCCGGAAAATATCCCCACAGCCATGGCCGCCACTCCCTTCGAAGACCTCAAGAAAAAGCGCCGGTCCGGCTGGATCAGCGGTATGCGCACCAATTTTCTCACCGGTCTCGTGGTCATCGCGCCCATCGGGCTCACGATCTGGCTGATCTGGACCGTGGTGGGATGGATCGACGGCTTCGTACTGCCGCTCATCCCCAATGGCTGGACACCCGACATCCTGCTCAGGCAGCTTCTCGGCCCCTGGGTGCGGGAGCTTCTGGGCATGGAAGGCCCCATCGACCCCGATTTCGCGCCCACCTCCATCCGCGGCGTGGGCGTCATCATCTTTCTCGTCTTCACCATGCTCGTGGGCTGGATCGCCAAGGGCTTCATCGGGCGCTCGCTGCTCCGCTGGGCCGAGCAGCTGGTGGAGAGCATCCCCGTCGTCCGTTCGATCTATGGCGGGGTGAAGCAGATCGCCGAGACCGTTTTCAACCAGCAGGATACGAGCTTCGACAAGGCCTGCCTCGTCGAGTATCCGCGCAAGGATATCTGGGCCATCGGCTTCATCTCCACCGAGGCCAAGGGCGAAATCGCCAAGCACAACCAGGCCGGAAGCGCCCTCGTCTCCGTCTTCGTGCCCACGACGCCGAACCCCACCTCGGGTTTTCTCCTCTTTTTCCCGAAGGACGACGTCATCGAGCTCGACATGAGCGTGGAGGACGCCGCCAAACTGGTGATTTCGGCGGGCCTCGTCTATCCCAACGGGAAGAACGGCGTGGACGTCATCGAGAAGCCCCAGGCCGCCGAGTAGCCCCCGCCCCATGATCGAAGCCGCGCTGACCGGGTTCGTCACCGGCACCACCCTCATCCTCGCCATCGGCGCCCAGAACGCCTTCGTGCTGCGCCAGGGGCTTCTCGGCGCCCATGTGGGGCCGCTGGTGCTGCTCTTCTCGCTGTCGGATCTGGTGCTGATGGCGGCGGGTGCGGCGGGCTTTAGCGCGGTGGTGACGCTCGTGCCGTGGTTTCCCACGGCGATGCTCCTCCTCGGCGCGGCGTTCCTGGGCGCCTACGGGCTCCTCAGGCTGCGCGCGGCCTGGACGGGGGCCTACGAAATGGCGCTCGCGGGCGGGACGCAGTCCCTGGGAAAGACGCTCGCCATCGGCGCGGCGTTCACCTGGCTCAATCCCCATGTCTACCTCGACACCCTGGCGCTCATGGGCGCGATCTCCACGCAGTTCGAGGGCGCGAGCGGCAAGGTGGCCTTCGTGGCGGGGGGCAGCGCGTCGTCCTTCGTCTTCTTCTCGGTCTTGGGCTACGGCGCGCGCTGGCTCGCGCCGGTGATGCAGACCGCGGCGGCCTGGCGCTGGCTCGATGTGCTCGTCGGTTTCACCATGCTCGCGCTCGCCGCCACGCTCCTCGCCGGCCTCTAGACCCGGCACGCAAGAATTTTCCGAAGAAAATTCTCGCCTCGCCCGCACACGAATTTCTTCGGAAATTCGTGGCTGCTAGTCGAACATCGCCTTGAGATCCACGGAGCTTTCGACGCCGATCTTCTTGGCGTCGCCCGCCAGGAAGCGTCCCGCCGCGCGGCGCCCGGCGGCCTTGAGCTGGGCGATCACGGCGGCGTTGGGCACCGTCTTCGTGGCCACCGAAAGCTCCGTCATCAGCGCGTCGTCGGCGATCATGTGCACCTTGACGTCCTTCATCGTCCCCTCCTCCATCTTCTTTTCAGCGATGAGGCGCTTGACGAAGCTGATGGCGCGCAGCTCCCGGAAGAGCGAGGAGTTGAAGCTGATCTCGTTGATCCGGTTCTGGATCTCCTGGGGCGTCGTGGGCAGCTTCCGGCGCTCCAGCGGGTTGATGTTGATGATCACCACGTCATCGGGAAACGCGGGCTCGAAGAGCGGAAAGAGCGCCGGGTTCCCGGTATAGCCGCCGTCCCAATAGGCCTCGTCGTCGATTTCCACCGCCTGAAAGAGCGTGGGCAGGCAGGCCGACGCCATGATCGCCTCCGTCCCGATCTCGTCGCCTGCAAAGACGCGGATCTTGCCGGAGCGTACATTCGTGGCGCAGATGAAAAGCGCGGGCCCCCGGTCGGCGCAAACCTCCGAATAGGAAAACCGCTCCACGATGCGGTGGAGCGGGTTGCGGTAAAGCGGCCCGTAGCCATAGGGCGAGAGCATCCGCGTGGAGAGGTCGCCGAGCATGTAGGGCACCGAAAACTCGATGCTGCGGGAGATCACGCTGGCCGGCAGAACCTCGAGCCACGGGGCGATCTCGTCGTCCTCGGCCGCGCCCACCTGCGTCCAGAGCCAGTCGAGGTTTTCGCGCGCCGCCTCCCGCCCGCCATGGACGAGCCCGGCCTTGAGCGCGGCCCCGTTGAGCGCGCCGGCCGAGGTGCCCGTGATCGCCGCGATCTCGAGCGCGGGCTCCTCGAGCAGCCGGTCGAGCACGCCCCAGGTGAAGGAGCCATGGGCACCCCCGCCCTGGAGCGCGAGGTTGATCCGCATCAAAGGCCTCTCTGGGGCGGTGTCACAGCGCCGTCCATCCGCCATCGACGCTGATCGTCGTGCCAGTGATCTGGTCGGCGTCGCGCGAGCACAGAAACGCCGCCACCCCGCCGAGCTGATCGGTCGTCGCGAATTCCTTCGAGGGCTGGCGTTCGAGAAGCACCTTCTCGATCACCTCCTCCTCCGACATCTCGTATTTCTTCGCCGTGTCGGGGATCTGCGCCTCCACGAGCGGGGTTTTCACGTAGCCCGGGCAGATGGCGTTGGCGGTGATGGGCTCCTTGGCGGTCTCGAGCGCCACGACCTTCGTCATGCCCACCACGCCGTGCTTGGCGGCCACGTAGGCGCTTTTGTAGGGCGAGGCGGTGAGGCCGTGGGCCGAGGCCACGTTGATCACCCGCCCCCAGCCCGCCGCGCGCATCATCGGCAGGGCCGCGGCGGTGGTGTGAAAGGCCGACGACAGCATGATGGCGATGATCGCGTCCCACTTCTCCACCGGAAACTCGTCGATGGGCGCGACATGCTGGATGCCGGCATTGTTGATGAGCACGTCGCAGCGCCCCGCCTTTTCGATGAGCGCGCGCGCCTCCGCGCCCGAGGACAGGTCCGCCTTGATGTAGCGGGCCTTGGTGTCGGTCTCCTCGCTGATCTCCTCGGCGAGCTCGTGATCCTCGTCGCGGTCGGTGAAGGAGTTCAGGACCACGTCCATTCCCTCCTGAGCGAGCCGCCACGCGACCCCGAGCCCGATCCCGGAATTCGATCCGGTGATCACGGCGGTTTTCCCTTCGAAATTCATGAGTTGCGGCCCCCTCCCAGCGCTGATGCTGCAGCTGCACAGTGACCGAAAGCGCCCGAGCCGTAAAGATCGTGCGAATGCACGGTTTCCCCACTTTTTGCGCCCCCCACGAGGGACGGGCCCGCCCGGCTAGCGGGACCGGCAGGGGCGGCCGTCACCTGGTTATCGCTGCGTCCGTTCGGTGCATCCCGGACGTGACGGCGCCGGTCGGTCGGGCCCGCGGTCGTGACCTGCCCAGGAGCCTGATCGTCCCGCCGCAAGAGGGGTCTCGCTGAACTGGCGTTTTCCGATTGCGACGCTGGTGCAGCGCAGGCGGGCGGTGTTGCTCTGGCGGCTGGCGCGGGCGGCGCGACCGCCGTTCTGCGGGGCGGTGCTGCCCCGCTGCGCTTGGGTGGGGAAGCAGGCCAAAAAAAAACGCCGGCACAAGGCCGGCGTTAAGTCATTGAGGCAGGTTTCATACAGGCAAGAAACCTATCGAGCAGTGACCTTTGTATAAGCAATCTCGCGCCTGACTTAAAGGTAAAAGTTTGAAAACACGCATATCGCCCCGTAACCTCGGCCCCAAGAAAACAAAGCATCACAGGGATTGTCTCCAAAATGCGATCAGATTTTTTCGAGCAGCTTCGCACCGCAACCGCCGCCCTCGCCCTCGCCGCCCTGCCGGCCCTGGCGCTCGCGGACGGCCATAGCAGCCCCCAGCATGGCATAGCTATGTATGGGGAGCCTGCCCTCCCCCCGGATTTTGTGTCCCTGCCCTATGCCAACCCCGATGCGCCCACGGGCGGGCGCCTCGTTCAGGGCGAGGGCGGCAGCTTCGACAGCCTCAATCCCCACATCCGGAAGGGCACCGTGCCCTGGCAGCTCCGCTTCCTGGCCTATGAGAGCCTCATGGGCCGGTCCTGGGACGAACCCTTCACGCTCTACGGCCTCCTGGCCGAATCGATAGAGACGCCGGGGGACCGCAGCTGGGTGGAATTCACGCTCCGCGAGGAGGCGCGATTCTCGGACGGTTCGCCCGTCACGATCGAGGATGTCATGTGGTCCTACGAGACGCTGGGGACCGAGGGGCACCCTCGCTATGCCGGGCTCTGGACCAAGATCGAGACGATGGAGCAGACCGGACCCCGCTCCATCCGCTTCACCTTCAATGTCGAGGACCGCGAGCTCGCGCTCATCACGGGCATGCGCCCGATCCTGAAGAAGGCGCAGTGGGAGGGCCGCGATTTCACCGAGTCGGGGCTAGAGCCGCCCATCTCCACCGCACCCTACGTCATCGAAGATTGGGAGGCGGGCCGCTTCGTCTCGCTCCAGCGCAACCCTGATTACTGGGGCAACGACCTCAACTTCCGGCGGGGCACCAACAACCTCGACGAGATCCGCATGGAATTCTACGCCGACGGCGCGGTCATGTTTGAGGCCTTCAAGGCGGGCGAGCTCTCCACCCACCGCGAATTCAACGCGGAGGCCTGGGCCACGCGGTTCGACTTTCCCGCCGTGCAGCGCGGCGACATCGTCCTCTCCGAGATCCCCAATGACCGGCCCACCGGCCTCACCGGCTTCGTCATGAACACGCGGAAGCCCGTCTTCGCCGATTGGCGCGTGCGCCAGGCCATGATCGAGGCGTTCAACTTCGAGTTCATCAACGAGACGATGACCGGCGGACGTCAGGAGCGCATCCAGTCCGTCTTCGGCGGCTCCGTCCTCGGCATGTCCACCGGCCCGGCCGAGGGCCGCGTCCGGGAGTATTTGGAGCCCTTCGCCACCAACCTCCTGCCCGGCACGATCGAGGGCTACGCGCTGCCGGTCTCGGACGGTTCGGAGCGCAACCGCGCGGGCATCGCGCGCGCCACCGACCTTCTCACGCAAGCCGGTTGGTCCATTCAGGACGGCACCCTGAAGGACGCATCCGGCGCCCCGTTCGAGTTCACCATCCTCCTCCAGGTGGGCGCCAGTGAGCCCGAGCAGATGATCGACATCTACGTCACCGCCCTCGAGCGGCTGGGCATCACGCCCCGGATCGACAAGGTCGACAGCGCCCAGCACAAGGAACGCATCACCAATTACGATTTCGACATGGCCTACTACCGCCGTGGCGTGTCGCTCTCGCCCGGCAACGAGCAATTCCTCTACTGGGGCGCCGAGGGTGTGACCGAGCCCGGAACGCGCAACCTCATGGGCATGGACGTCCCCGCCGCCGAGGCCATGATCGGTGCCTTCCTGAACGCCGAGAGCCAGGACGATTTCCGCGCGGCTGTGAAGGCGCTCGACCGCATCATCATGGCCGGGCGCTACGTGATCCCGATCTATCACTTCTCGACCGGGCGCATCGCCCACGATGCAAACCTCACATATCCGGAACGGCTGCCGATGTACGGCGACTGGATCGGGTTCCAGCCCGATGTCTGGTGGTACGAAGACTAACGGGCGACGTCCCACCATCGCGTTCGCGCCGGGCTGAGTTCTGCCGTGGCGCGGACGTCACAAAATTGCAAAGATCGCCGCGTAACCGCCCAAAATGACACGAAAACTCATCGCCGAAGCGCTCGGCACCGCGCTTCTCCTCGTCTCCGTAGTGGCCTCCGGCATCATGGCCGAAACGCTCACCGATGACGTGGCCCTCGCGCTTCTCGCCAACGCGGTGGCCACGGGGGCCATGCTCTTCGTCATCATCACGGTGCTCGGTCCGATATCCGGTGCGCACTTCAACCCCGCGGTGACGCTGGCCTTCGCGCTCCGGGGCGAGATCACGGCCGCCGCCGCGCTCATCTACGTGCTCTGCCAGGTCGCGGGCGCCCTCGCGGGCGTGGTTGCGGCCCATGCCATGTTCGCCCAAGAGCTCGTGCAACTCTCCACCACCGCGCGCGGCACGCCGAACCTCTGGGTGTCGGAGGCCATCGCCACCTTCGGCCTCCTCTTCGTGATCCTCGGCGGCCTCCGCGCGCGGCCGGAGGCGGTACCCGCCCTCGTCGCCTTCTACATCACGGGCGCCTATTTCTTCACGAGCTCCACGAGCTTCGCCAATCCCGCCGTCACCGTCGCGCGCAGCTTCACGGACACGTTCTCGGGCATCGCGGCGGCCAATGCGCCGGCCTTCATCGCCGTGCAACTCCTCACGGCGCTCCTCGCCACCCACGCCCTCACGCGCCTTTTCCGAGCCTAGTCCCGCCTTCATTTTTCCGGAAATACCTCGGGGGTGTGGGGGCTGGCCCCCACGGATCGCCGGGTGTGGGGGCTGGCCCCCACGGATCGCAGGGTGTGGGGGCCGCCCGAATGCGTCACAAGGTGTGGGGGTCGGCCCCCACCCATCGAGCTTTGCGCCCGTCCCGCGCGCCTCAGGTGAGCGAGGTCACCCAGAGGATCGTCGCGTCCTCGGCACTGACCGAGATCACGTTATGCCCCATCGCGGCATCGTAATACGCGCTGTCGCCGCGCCGCATCTCCACGGGCTCGTAGAACTCGGTATAGAGCCGGACGACGCCCGTGAGCACGTAGAGGAACTCCTCCCCGTCGTGGCGCACCCAGCCGTCGAACTCCTCCACCGACCGCGCCCGGACCTGCGCGCGGTAGGGCAGCATGTGCTTTTTGGTGAGCGAGGTGGCGAGCATCTCGTGCTCGTAGGTGGCCGTGGGGTGGGCCGTCCCCTCGCCCGACACCGTCACTGCCATGCGCCCGTTCACCTGACCCTTCGAGGGCGGGGTGAAGAGCTGCGGCACCGAGATCTCGAGCCCCACGGCGAGCTTCTTGAGCGCATCGTAGGTGGGCGACATCTGCCCGTTCTCGATCTTGGAAAGCGTGGAGCGCGCCAGCCCCGCCTGCTGCGCGGCCTGCTCCAGCGTCCAGTCCCGCGCCTTGCGGAGCTCGCGCACCCGCTGCCCGAGATCGAGCGGGGCGGCGATCTCCGTCTCCCCGCCTTCGCGGGCGATGCGGATGATGGAGGTCTGGTCGTTGAGCGCGTCACTGGCCATGGGCGGCGTTCTAGGCCGCGGGTGGGCCGCTTGCAACTCCACCGCCCGCGCCCTAGCCCACGGTGATGGACCGGAGTTCCTTCAACCTCGCCGCCCATGTGCTGGCCCGCGCCACAGCGCAGCCCGACAAGATCGCGCTCGCGGTGCTTGGCCCAACGCGGTCGGAGCGGTGGAGCTATGGCAGGCTCGAGGCCGCCGTGCGCGGCGTGGGCACCGCCCTCCTCGAGGCGGGGCTCGGGCCCGGGGACCAGCTCCTCCTGAGGCTCGGGAACGGCGTGGCCTTTCCGCTCGCCTATCTCGGGGCGATCGCGGTGGGCATCGTGCCCGTGGCGACCTCCGCGCAGCTCACCACGCCCGAGCTTGACGCCGCACTCAGGGATATCAGCCCCGCGGCGCAGGTGGTGGGAGAGGGGCTCGCCACGTCCTCCCGCCCGCTCCGGACGATCGCGGAGAAGGAATTGTTGACAGCTGTCAACTTTAGGCCCGCCGACTACATCTTGGGCGACGCGGACCGCATGGCCTACATCATGTTCACGTCGGGCACGTCCGGCCGCCCGCGGGCCGTGGCCCACGCCCACCGCGCCATCCTCGCGCGCGCCATGATGTTCGAGGGCTGGTACGGCCTCACGGCCGAGGATCGCCTCCTCCACGCGGGCGCGCTCAACTGGACGTTCACGCTGGGCACGGGCCTCCTCGATCCCTGGACGATGGGCGCCACGGCGCTCATCCCGGCGGAGGGGACAGCGCTCACCGCCTTGCCCCTCCTCCTCAAGCGCCACGATGCCACGCTCTTCGCGGCCGCGCCCGGCGTCCTGCGCAAGCTCCTGAAGACGCCGGAGAAGCTCGCGCTGCCCCGGCTCCGCCACACGTTGACGGCCGGCGAGCACCTGCAGCCCGCGCTGCGCGACGCCTGGGAGGCGGCCACCGGCAAGGGGCTCTACGATGCCTACGGCATGACCGAATGCTCCACCTTCCTCTCCGCCTCGCCCGCGGGCGCGCCGTCCCTCACCGTGCAGCCCGGGCGCCGGGTGAAGATCACAGAGGACGGCACTATCGCCATCCACCGCGCCGAGCAGGGGCTCATGCTGGGATACCTCGAGGCCGGACGCGCGGGAGACCCACACGCCCCGGGCCTGACCCAGACCCTAACCCGGGGCCTCAACCTGGACCTCCCGCTGACGGACGATCATTTCCTCACCTCTGACCGCGCGCGCCAGGACGTGGACGGCACCATCCACTACGAGGGGCGCACGGGCGAGATGATGAACGCGGGCGGCTACCGGGTGAGCCCGCTCGAGGTGGAGGCGGCGCTGGCAGGCCTCGCGGGGATCGAGGACGTGGCCGTGGCCGAGGTCCCCGTCAAGGACACCTCCATCATCGCGGCCTTCCATACCGGGCCCGCGCCCCTCCCGCGCGCGACGTGGCAGGCCCATCTCGAGGCCAGTCTCGCCCGGTACAAACACCCCCGTGCGCTGGTGCACTTGTCCGCCCTGCCGCGCTCTGCCAATGGGAAGCTCATCCGCCGCGCACTGCCCCCGCTCTTCGAGGCCCACTCCGATGATTAAGCTCGACATCCTCTCCGACCCGATCTGCCCGTGGTGCTACATCGGCAAGACGCAGCTCGACCGCGCGCTGGCCGAGCATCCCGATCACCCCTTCACGATCGAATGGCACCCCTTCCAGCTCAACCCCGACATGCCCCGCGAGGGGATGGACCGGGCGGAATATCTGAAGCGGAAGTTCGGCGGCAAGGAGGCCGCCGTGCAGGTCTACGGCCAGATCCAGCGCCATGCCGACGAGATCGGGCTCACCGCGAACCTCGGCGACATCAAGCGCACGCCAAACACCATCGACGCGCACCGCCTGATCCACTGGGCGGGCATCGAGGCGCGGCAGGGCCCCGTCGTCGACGCGCTCTTCCAGGCCTATTTCGTGGAAGGCCGCGACATCGGCGATGCGGAGGTGCTCGCCGACATCGCCGACAGCGCGGGGCTCGACGCGGCGGCGGTTCAGAAGCTGCTGGCCACCGATGAAGACGTGCAGATGATCCGCGACCGCGATGCCCATAGCCGGGAGATGGGCGTGAATTCCGTGCCCACCTTCATCGTGGCGGGTCAGCACGCCGTGCCCGGCGCGCAGCCGCCGGAGCTCTGGGCGAAGGTCATCGGGGAAATCACGGAAAAGATGGACGAAAGCGACACCGCTTGAGCGTCACCAGCCCAGCCCTGGGCGAGGAGCGCGCCTCGCTGCGCTTCATCGCGCTTTCGGCGTTTCTCGTCTCCACCGTGGCGCTCGGCATCGACATGATGCTGGCCTCCCTGCCCGAGATCGGTGTGGCGCTCTCGCCCGCTGACCCTGCGCGCGCGACGCTGGTGATGGGATCCTTCTTCATCGCGCTGGGGGTCTCCACGCTCTTCGTGGGGCCGCTCCTCGATGCGCTGGGGCGGCGGCCCGTGATCCTGGGCGGGCTCGGGCTCTACATGCTGGGCGGCTTCGTGAGCTGGACGGCGCCTACGCTGGAGGTGATGCTGGCGGGTCGCGCGCTCATGGGCGTGGGCGCGGCGGCCCCGCGCATCGGGGTACAGGCGATCATCCGGGACCGATTTGAAGGGCGCAAGATGGCCGCCACGGTGTCGCTCGTCATGATGATCTTCACGCTCGTGCCGGGCATCGCACCTCTTCTTGGCGCCTGGATCGAGGCGCTCTTGGGCTGGCGGGCGGTCTTTGCCGTCTTTCCGATCTTCGGGGCCGTGGGCCTCATCTGGTTTGCCCTGCAACAGCCGGAGACGCTGCGCACCCGCCGCCCGTTCTCGCCCCGCTCCTGGGGCGCGCAGATCATGGCCTGCCTGCGGCTGCCGGTCTTTCGCCGCGCGGCCGCGATCCAGCTTTTCGTCTTTGCCTCGCTCTACGGGTTCCTGACAGCGGGCCCCGCGATCTTCACGGAGCGGTTCGGGATCGGGGACCTTTACCACTACCTCTTCGGCGCGGCCTCGATCACCGGCGCGTTCGCCTCCTTCGTCAACGCGCGTCTTGTCGAGCGGCTGGGTATGGTGCGGCTTCTACGCGCCTCGCTCGTGGCATACGGGCTCGTCGTGGGGCTGAGCCTCCTGGGGCTTGTCGTGGGGCTCGGGCTGCCCGCCTTCTTCGTGGCGATGTTTTCGGGCTTCTTCGTGCTGGGCTTCGTCATCGGCAATGCGCAGGCGCTGGGGCTGCAGCCGCTGCCGGACGCCGCGGGCACGGGCTCGGCCACGCTACAGGCGGTCTCCACGCTGGGCGCGGGAGCGCTGGCAATCCCGATCCCGCTCCTCTTCACGGGAAGCGCGGAGGCGATGGTGACGGCGCAGCTCCTCTTCGGCGCTGTCGCGCTCTGGTCTGCGCTGCTGCTCACGCCGGACTAGGCGCGGCCTTCTTCTTCTTGATCGTGCCCGCGCGTTCGGCGAGGTCGCGGGCGATGGCGAAGGCGCCCTTGATCTTGTCGGCGTCCTTTTTCCAGTCGCGGCGGACGATGATCTTGTTGTCCTTCACCTTCGCGAGCCCGCGCTGATCCTCGATGAAGGCCACGAGCCCCTCGGGGGAGGCGAACTTGTCGTTGTGGAACTGGACCGTGGCGCCCTTCGGCCCGCCGTCGAGCTTGGCGATGCCCGCGCGTTTGCACATGGCCTTGATCCGCACGACGAGGAGGAGCGTGTTGACCTCCTTCGGGAGCGGCCCGAAGCGGTCGATCATCTCGGCGGCGAAGCCTTCGAGCTCCACCTTGGTCGTGAGCGAGGACAGCCGCCGGTAGAGCCCGAGCCGCACGTCGAGATCGGGCACGTAGTCCTCGGGGATGAGCACGGGCACGCCGAGGTTGATCTGCGGCGCCCATTGGCCATCGTCGTCGTCGGTGAGCCCCTCCGCCTCGCCGGAGCGGATCTTGCCGATCGCCTCCTCGAGCATCTGCTGGTAAAGCTCGTAGCCCACGTCGCGCATCTGGCCCGACTGCTCCTCACCCAATAGATTACCCGCGCCGCGTATGTCCAAGTCCTGACTGGCCAAAGTGAACCCAGCGCCGAGGCTGTCGAGGGAGCCCAGCACGCGCAGCCGCTTCTCCGCGGCGGGGGTGAGCTTCATGCGGGGCTTCGTCGTCAGATAGGCGTAGGCGCGGGTCTTCGCGCGGCCCACGCGGCCCCGGATCTGGTAGAGCTGGGAGAGGCCGAACATGTCCGCGCGGTGCACGATCATCGTGTTGGCCGTTGGGATGTCGAGGCCGGACTCCACGATGGTGGTGGCCAGAAGCACGTCGTACTTGCCGTCGTAGAAGGCATTCATCCGGTCATCGAGCTCGCCCGCCGCGAGCTGCCCGTGGGCCGTCACGAACGTCACCTCCGGCACCTCCCGCTTCAGCCAATCCTCCATCTCCGGCAGGTCGGAGATGCGCGGGACGACGAAGAAACTCTGCCCGCCGCGGTAATGCTCGCGCAGCAGCGCCTCGCGGAGCGTGACCGTGTCGAACTCGCTCACATAGGTCCGGATGGCCAGGCGATCGACAGGCGGGGTGCCGATGATGGAGAGGTCGCGCACGCCCGAGAGGCTGAGCTGCAGCGTGCGGGGAATGGGCGTGGCGGTGAGGGTGAGCACGTGGATGTTGGAGCGCATCTGCTTCATCCGCTCCTTGTGCGTCACGCCGAAACGCTGCTCCTCGTCGATGATGAGGAGCCCGAGGTTCTGAAACCGCACCTGCTTGGCCAGGACCGCGTGGGTCCCCACGACGATGTCCACGGTGCCCTTCGCGAGCCCCTCCCGCGTCTTGGCCGCTTCCTTTGCCCCAACAAAGCGCGACAAGGCCCTGACCTGCAACGGAAATCCGCGAAACCGCTCCATGAAGCTCTGCGCGTGCTGGCGCGCCAGCAGCGTCGTGGGCGCGATGACGGCCACCTGCACGCCGGACATGGCCGCCACGAAAGCCGCGCGCATGGCGACCTCCGTCTTGCCGAAGCCCACATCGCCGCAGATCAGCCGGTCCATGGGCTGGCCCGCGGTGAGATCGCCGATGGTGGCCTCGATGGCGGTGAGCTGGTCGTCGGTCTCGTCATAGGGGAAGCGGGCCGAAAATGCGTCCCACATGCCCGGCGGCGGCTCGAGGATGGGCGCCTTCCGGAGCGCGCGCTCGGCGGCGATGCGGATGAGCCGCTCCGCCATCTCCTTGATGCGCTCCTTGAGGCGGGCCTTCTTGGCCTGCCAGGCGCCACCGCCCAGCTTGTCGAGGAGGCCCTCCTCGTGGCCGAAGCGGCTCAGGAGCTCGATATTTTCCACCGGCAGGTAGAGCTTCGAGTTCTCCGCGTATTCGAGCAGGATGCATTCGTGGGCCGCGCCCGCAGCCGTCACGATCTCGAGCCCCGTGAAGCGGCCCACGCCGTGGTCCACATGGACGACGAGATCGCCGGGCGCGAGGCTCTGCGTCTCGGTGAGGAAGTTCTCGGCGCGGCGCTTCTTCTTCGTCTGCCGGATGAGGCGGTCGCCCAGCACGTCCTGTTCGGAGATCACCACCATTTCCGGCGCCTCAAAACCGTGCTCGAGCGCCCAGACGGCCAGGTAGACCCCCGGACCTGTCACGCCTCGCGCGTCCTTCACCGGGATCGCCTCCACGATGCCTTCGTCTTCGATGAGGCCCGTGAGGCGCTCGCGCGCGCCGTCCGAGTAGCTCGCGATGAGGACGGGCTTATCCTCGATCTTCGCTCGAATATGCGCGGACAAGGCACCGAAAAGGCTCAGGGATTCCGACTGCCGCTCGGGCGCGAAGCTCCGCCCCACGCGCCCGCCCGCGTCGATGGCGCCCGGCCCCGTAGGCTGCGGGAGCGGCGCGAATTGCACCACGCGCCGATCCGCCACCGCCCCCTGCCAGGCCTCGTCATCGAGATAGAGATTGGCGGGCGGCGCGGGCTTGTAGACGCTGTCGAGCCGGCCCTTCGCTGTCATCGCTTCACGGCGGGTGTCGTACTGGTCGGCGATGCTCTCCCACCGCGCCACGCGCGCGGCGGTGACCTGGTCATCGAGGGTCACGGTCGCGTCGGGGAGATAATCGAAGAGCGTCTCGAGCCGCTCGTGGAAGAACGGCAGCCAATGCTCGAAGCCCTGGTGCTTGCGCCCCGCCGAAACGGCTTCGTAGAGCGGATCGTCGGTGCCCGCCGCGCCGAACTCCAGGCGGTAATTCTGCCGGAACCGCGTCACCGCCGCCTCGTCGAGGATCACCTCGGAGACGGGCGCGAGCTCCACCGCGTCGAGCTTTTCGGTCGTGCGCTGGGTCGCCGGGTCGAAGCGGCGCGCGCCGTCGAGGACGTCGCCGAAGAGGTCGAGCCGCACGGGCCCGCCCTGTCCGGGCGCGAAGATGTCGATGATGCCGCCCCGGATCGCGTAATCGCCCGGCTCCATCACCGTGGGCGCCTGCGTGAAGCCCATGCGCACGAGGAACTTGCGCAGCGCCTCCTCGTCCACGCGCCCGCCCACGCGGGCCGAAAACGCCGCCTCGCGCAGGACGCCGCGGGCGGGCACGCGCTGCGTGGCGGCGTTGAGCGTGGTGAGCAGCACGAAGCGCTCCGGCATGCCGGCGAGGAGTGCTGCGAGCGTCGCCATCCGCGTGGCGGAGATATCGGCATTGGGCGAGACGCGGTCATAGGGCAGGCAGTCCCAGCCCGGAAAGATCACCACCGGCATGTCGGGGGCAAAGAAGGCCAGCGCCGCGCGCATGGCCTCGAGCCGCTTGTCGTCGCGCGCCACGTGCACGACTGCGCCGCCCTCCGCCTCCCTGAGGACGAGGCGGGCGTCGAAGCCCTCGGGCGCGCCGGAGGCCGTGATATGTGCGGGGGCAGCCATGGAGCGCTGTCACCTACGCGGGCGTGCCCCCATGTCAAGACGTGTCGGGGCGTGTCGGGGCGTGTCGGGACGGCCCCCGCCTCAGAGCGGCCCGAGCTGGAGATTTTGGTACATCCCCACCATGGCGGTGACGAAGATCGCCACGATGCCCACCACCTGCGTGCCGAAGCGTTGCCGCGAGAGCGCGCGGTGCAGCGCCTCGCCGTGGTTTGCCCCCCGCTCGATCCGCAAGGCCGTGGACAGCGCCATGGCACCCACGAGGCTCAGCGGCGCGAAGATCAGGAAAAGCGCCTGCGCGATCTCCACGGCGTAGACGAAGCCCAAAAGCGCGAGCGCGGTGAGGAAAAAGCAGGCAAAGCCCATGACCCAGAGACCCGAGACCTCCCCGATGAGGAGGAGGCGGCGTACCTTGAGCGCCACGAGCGTCTCGAGATCCTGCTGCGCCTCGCCGCCCTGGCGCTTGGCGCGCTGGATCATGTCATAGGGCACGCCCAGCACGAAATACGACGCCGAAGACCAGATGACCGCGAGCACCATCCAATACCAGACGGTGGAGAAGGACCGGAAATCGATCACTTCCATCAGGGTCGTGTAAAAGTCCAAGCTCGCCTCGTCCCGTTATTTTCGCGGGACCCTATGCGCAGGCCGCGCCGCGCGAAAGAGGCAAAGGCCGGCGAAGCCTTGAGAACGCGGCGCCCGCGTGTCACTGACACCACGTTACGAATTCGACCTCGCGAGCGATATGACCCACGCCCCCTTCCCCCTCGCCCGGCCCCGCCGCCTGCGCCGCACGGCCGCGCTGCGCGCCATGGTCGCCGAGACCGTGCTGACGCCGGCCGACTTCATCTGGCCGGTCTTCGTGATGGACGGGCAGGATACGGAGGAGCCCGTGGCCTCCATGCCCGGCGTCGTGCGCCGCACGGTGGACCGCGTGGGGGCGGCGGCGCGGGAGGCCTGGGCGCTCGGCATTCCCGCGATCTGCGTCTTTCCCTACACCGATCCCGCGCTCAAAACCCAAGGCTGCGAGGAGGCCTGGAACCCGGAGAACCTGTCGAACCGGGGCACGCGCGCGATCAAGGAGGCCTGCCCGGACATCGCCGTGATGACGGATGTGGCGCTCGACCCCTACAACATCCGCGGCCATGACGGGATCGTGGAGGACGGGCGCGTCGTCAACGACCGGAGCGTGGAGGCGCTGGTGAAGATGGCGCTGGCGCAGGCGGAGGCGGGGGCGGACATCCTCGGCCCCTCCGACATGATGGACGGGCGCGTGGGCGCCCTGCGCGAGGCGCTGGAGGCGGACGGACACGAGGACGTCACGATCCTGAGCTACGCCGCGAAATACGCCTCTGCCTTCTACGGGCCGTTCCGCGAGGCGGTGGGGGCCGCCGCGAACCTCGAGGCGTCGACGAGCGCCCCCGCCGACAAGAAGACCTACCAGATGGATCCCGCCAACGGGGACGAGGCGCTGACCATGATCGCCCGTGACCTCGCCGAGGGGGCCGACATGGTCATGGTCAAGCCCGGGCTCGCCTATCTCGATATCTGCCACCGGGTGAAGGACGCCTTCGCCGTCCCCACCTTCGCCTACCAGGTATCGGGTGAATACGCGATGATCGAGGCCGCCGCGGGCCATGGCTGGATCGACGGCGACCGGGCCATGCTCGAGAGCCTCATGGCCTTCAAGCGGGCGGGCTGCGACGGGGTGCTCACCTATTTCGCCCCGCGGGCTGCGCGGCTCCTCGCCTAAAGCCACCTCAAAGCGTGACAGCGCGCCGCAATCGGCGTAATGTCGCCGTGAGATCGGGACAACCCGGCTGAGCAGATATCAGGCAGTGACATGACCCATACACGACGGACGTTTTCCCTCGGCCTCCTGGCCGGAGCCACGGCCCTTGCCGGATGCGGCAACGGGATCGGCAATGACAACGATCAGCGCCTGGATGCGCGGGTCGATGGCACGCTGAATTTCATGTACCAGGAATATCCCGGCACCGTGCGGCTGGCGCAGAATGCCAGCGGCCTCCTCGTGATGCCCCTCGTGACCGAGGCGGGCTTCGGGATCGGCGGCTCCTTCGGGCGCGGCGCACTGCGCGTCAATGACGTCACGGTGGACTACTACTCCGCCGCCTCCGCCTCCGCCGGGCTCCAGATCGGCGCGCAGCAATTCGCCCACGTGCTCTTTTTCATGACCGAGGAGGCGCTCCTCGATTTCCGCCGCTCGCCCGGCTGGGCCGCGGGCGCCGACATCGAATACGCGCTCCAGAACGAGGGGCAGAGCATCCGGGCGGAGACGACGACCTCGCTCGCGCCCGTGATCGCCGCCGTTTTCGGGCAGGCCGGTTTCCGCGTGGGCGCGACGCTCGAGGGCACTAAATACACGCGCATCATTCCTTGAACCGCCCTGGGTGAGGAGGAGGCCCCGGATCACGTCCGGGGTGTTTTCCGTGGGAGAGACATGCCCGTGACGCGAGCGGGTCTCTCCGCGCTCCGGCAGACGAGGCCTTCCCTTCTGCCGCGGCGCAGCATAAAGCGCGGGCGATTTTACTCCGGAGCCCCTTCCATGGACCTGCGCAACATCGCCATCATCGCCCATGTCGACCATGGCAAGACCACGCTCGTGGACGAGCTCCTCAAGCAATCGGGCGCCTTCCGGGAAAACCAGGCCGTGGCCGAACGGGCCATGGATTCCAATGACCTGGAGCGGGAGCGCGGGATCACGATCCTGGCCAAGGCCACGAGCGTGGAATGGCAGGGCACGCGGATCAACATCGTGGACACGCCCGGGCACGCCGATTTCGGCGGCGAGGTGGAGCGGATCCTGTCCATGGTGGACGGCGTAGTGCTCCTCGTGGACGCCGCCGAAGGGCCCATGCCGCAGACGAAGTTCGTGACGTCGAAGGCGCTGGCGCTGGGGCTGCGCCCCATCGTGGTCCTGAACAAGGTCGACAAGCCCGATGCCGAACCCGACCGCGCGCTCGACGAGGTCTTCGACCTATTTGTGGGCCTCGGTGCCTCCGACGAGCAGCTCGATTTCCCGACGCTCTACGCCTCCGGCCGCGCCGGCTGGGCCGACGAGAGCCTCGAGGGGCCGCGGCAGGACCTCTCCGCGCTCTTTGATCTCGTGGTCTCCCACGTGCCTGCGCCCGCGCAGCAGGCGCAAAAGGACGCGCCCTTCCGCATGCTGGCCACGACGCTGGGCGCCGATCCCTTCATCGGGCGCATCCTGACGGGGCGCGTGGAAAGCGGGACGCTCGCGCCGGGTGAGACGATCAAGGCGCTCTCGCGCAAGGGCGATCGCATCGAACAGTTCCGCTGCACGAAGATCCTCGCCTTCCGCGGGCTCGCGCAGCAGCCCATCGAGCGGGCCGAGGCGGGCGACATCGTCACGCTGGCGGGCATGGCGAAGGCCACCGTGGCCGACACGCTCTGCGCCACGGAGGTGGACGCGGCGCTGCCCGCGCAGCCCATCGACCCGCCAACGATCTCTGTGACCTTCGGCATCAACGACTCGCCGCTTGCCGGCCGCGACGGCAAGAAGGTGCAGTCCCGCGTGATCCGCGAGCGGCTCATGAAGGAGGCCGAGCAGAACGTGGCCATCCGCGTGGAGGACACGCCCGGCGGCGAGGCCTTCAACGTCTCGGGCCGGGGCGAATTGCAGATGGGCGTGCTGATCGAGAACATGCGCCGCGAGGGCTTCGAGCTCTCCATTGCGCGGCCGCAGGTGATCCTGCGCGACGTGGACGGCCAGCGCATGGAACCGGTGGAGGAAGTGACGATCGACGTCGATGACGAATATTCCGGCACGGTCATCGAAAAGCTCACCGGCACGCGGAAGGGCGATCTGGTGGAGATGCGGCCCGCGGGCACCGGCAAGACGCGCATCGTGGCCCATGTCCCGTCCCGGGGGCTCATCGGCTACCACGGCGAGTTCCTCACCGACACGCGCGGCACGGGCGTCCTGAACCGCGTCTTTCACAGCTGGGCACCGCATCACGGCTCCATCCCCGGGCGCCGGGCGGGCGTGCTCATCTCCATGGAGAGCGGCGTGTCGGTGGCCTATGCAATCTGGAACCTGGAGGATCGCGGCCGCTTCTTCATCGGCGCGCAGGAGGATGTCTACCAGGGCATGATCCTGGGCGAGCACAGCCGCGAGAACGACCTCGAGGTGAACCCTTTGAAGGGCAAGAAGCTCACCAATATCCGCGCCGCGGGCTCGGACGAGAACGTGCGCCTCACGACGCCGGTGAAGATGAGCCTGGAGGAGGCGATCGCCTATATCGACGACGACGAACTGGTCGAGGTGACGCCGAACGCGATCCGGCTCCGCAAACGCTTCCTCGACCCCCACGAGCGCAAACGCCAGGCCCGCGCCGCCTCTTAGAAAAAGGAGCCGCTGCGCGGCGCGGTTTTTGCTGGTGCCTTGACCTTTGACCGCTGCGGCCTCACCCCCGCGCGCGGCGTACTAACGCAAGAGGTGCCTCCGGCGGAAGTACGCAGCACAAAGAAGCGAGACCCCGTGCGGTACATGCGCAACGCCGTTTTCTTTGTGCCTTGTACTTCGGGGGTGTTGGGGCTGGCCCCCACTCCCTAACCTGCCGCCAGCACCGCCTTCGCCGCCTGGATCGCGTCCTCTGCGGCTGCAGCATCCTTCGCGCCGCCCTGGGCCAGCGAGGGCCGTCCGCCCCCGCCCCGGCCGCCGAGCGCTTCCACGGCGGCCTTGACCATGTCCACGGCGCTGCGCGTTTCCGCAAGGTCGTCCGAGAGGCCCGCGGCCACGGCGACCTTGCCGGCATCCTCGGCGATGAGGAGGACGGCCACGCGGCCGTGCTCGGCCTTTTGCGCGTCGATGAGCGGGGGGAGGTCCTTGCCCGTCACGCCCTGCAGCACGCGGGCCATGAAGGGCACGCCGCCCACATCCTCAAGCGCAGTCTCCGCGGTTTTGCCGCCGCCGCCCATGGCGACCTGGCGGCGCAGCTCGGCCAGCTCGGACTGGAGCGATTTGCGCTCCGCGAGGAGCTGTGCGACGCGCTCGGGCACCTCGGCGGCCTGCGTGTTGAGCGAGAGCGCCGTCTCGGCCAGCCTGTGGTCCTGGCCGGCGAGGTAGTCGAAGGCCGCCGCACCGGTCAAAGCCTCGATCCGGCGCACGCCCGCAGACGACGCACTGTCGCCCAGCGTCACGAAGGTGCCGATCTCGCCCGTGCGCGCCACATGGGTGCCGCCGCAGAGCTCGATGGAATAGGTGTCGCCGTCCGGGCCCCGGCCAGAGCCCGTCTCGCGGCCCATGGACACCACGCGCACCTCCTCTCCGTATTTCTCGCCGAAGAGCGCCTGCGCGCCGAGGGCGCGGGCATCGTCGGGCGCCATGATCCGCGTCTCCACGGGCGCGTTCTGGCGGATATAGGCGTTCACTTCCCGCTCCACGGTACGGAGCTCGGCGAGGCTCAGCGCCTGCCCGTGGCTGAAATCGAAGCGCAGCCGGTCAGGCGCATTGAGCGAGCCGCGCTGGGCCACGTGATCGCCGAGCGCGTGGCGCAGAGCTTCGTGGAGGAGGTGGGTGGCCGAATGGTTGGCGCGGATCTGCGCGCGGCGCGCGGGCGCGACCTCGAGCGTGGCGCCCTGCCCCTTTGCGACCGTCCCCTCGGCCACGCGGCCGATATGGATGAAGACGCCCGCGGCCTTCTTCGTGTCGGTCACCTCCACGCGGCCCGTGGGCGTGACGATGGTTCCCGCATCGCCCACCTGGCCGCCGCTTTCGGCGTAGAATGGCGTCTGGTTGAGGGCGATCTGCACCTCGGTGCCCGCGCCCGCCTCGGCCTCGGCCTCGCCGCCCACGACGACGGCCTCGATGCGGCCCTCGGACGTCTCCAGGTCATAGCCCAGGAATTCCGTCGGCCCGGCCGCCTCGGCCACGTCGAACCAGACGGTCGCGTCGGCGGCCTCGCCGGAGCCTGCCCAGGCCGCGCGGGCCTTCGCCTTCTGCTCGGCCATGGCGGCGTCGAACCCCGCCTGGTCCACCGCGCGGCCCTGCTCGCGCAGCGCGTCGGCCGTCAGATCGAGGGGGAAGCCGTAGGTGTCATAGAGCTTGAAGGCCGTCTCGCCCGGCAGGTCGGCGCCCGCGGGCAGATCGCCAAGGGCATCGTCGAGGAGCTTCAGCCCCCGCGTGAGCGTCTGGCGGAAGCGGGTCTCCTCGCTCAGGAGCGTGTCCTGGATGAGCGTCTTGGCCTGGCCGAGCTCGGGGTAGGCCGCGCCCATCTGGGTCACGAGCGCGCCGACAAGCTTGTGCATGTGCGGCTCCAGCACGCCGAGCTGCTGCGCGTGGCGCATGGCGCGGCGCATGATCCGGCGCAGCACGTAGCCGCGCCCGTCATTGGAGGGCATCACCCCGTCGGCGATGAGAAACGACGTGGAGCGCAGGTGATCGGCGATCACGCGGTGATGCGTCCTGCCCGGCCCGTCGGGATCGGTGGAGGAGGCATCGGCGGAGGCCTCGATGAGCGCGCGCATGAGGTCGGTGCCGTAATTGTCGTTCGTGCCCTGCAGGAGCGCGGCCACCCGCTCGATCCCCATGCCGGTGTCGATGGATTGCGCGGCGAGGTCACGGCGGGTGCCGTCCTCGAACTGCTCGTATTGCATGAAGACGAGGTTCCAGATCTCCACGAAGCGGTCGCCGTCCTCCTCCGGGCTTCCCGGGGGGCCGCCCCAATACTGCTCGCCGTGGTCGTAGAAGATCTCCGTGCACGGGCCGCAGGGGCCCGTGGGACCGGCCGACCAGAAATTGTCATCCGTGGCGATGCGGATGATGCGATCATCCGGGAGACCGGCATGTTTCTTCCAGATCTCCACCGCCTCTTCATCGGTGTGGTAGACGGTGACGAGGAGCCGGTCCTTGTCGATCCCGTATTCCTTGGTGATGAGGTCCCAGGCGAAGGGGATCGCGTCCTCCTTGAAGTAGTCGCCGAAGCTGAAATTCCCCAGCATCTCGAAGAAGGTGTGATGGCGCGCAGTGTAGCCGACATTTTCCAGGTCGTTGTGCTTTCCGCCCGCGCGCACGCACTTCTGGGCCGTGGTGGCGCGGGTGTAATCGCGCGTCTCCACGCCGGTGAAGAGGTTCTTGAACTGCACCATGCCCGCGGCGGTGAACATGAGCGTGGGGTCGTTGCGCGGCACGAGCGGCGAGGATGGCACCACCGTGTGCCCCTGCTTTTCGAAGTAGCTGAGAAACGTGGAGCGGATGTCGTTCAGGCTGGGCATGGCGGGCCTCGGAAGAATGCGTCAGAGGCGGACATATCCCCGGCCCCCGGGCCTGTCCACGCGCATCGCGGCTGGCGCCCTGATTTCGCGCCGTGGCCGCGCCCTGGAAGGGGCCCGGCGCCGAGGCCGGCATCCCTCACGCCCCGCGCCGGGCGGAAGCAATCCGCGTTACTTCGGGATCTAGCCTTCCTGGTGGCAGAGGCCCCGGATCACGTCCGGGGCGGGGCGCGCTTCGCAGGCTTCGAAATGAAAGAGGGGCAGCCCTTACGCCGCCCCCTTCTCCAGTCGTCTTCGCACCGCTCAGCCGCGGCCGCCCTTTTTCGCCGCGGCCGTCAGCCCCGGGTCAGGCTTCGAGGACGTCGTCCTCGCCATCTTCCTTCGCCGCGCCCGGGGGCATGTCGAAATCGAGCCCGTGGGAGGCGCGGATCTTGTCCTCGATCTCGTAGGCGACGCGGGCATTGTCGCGCAGGAACTGCTTGGCGTTTTCGCGGCCCTGTCCGATGCGTTCGTCCCCGTAGGAGAACCAGGAGCCGGATTTTTCCACCACGCCCGCCTTCACGCCGAGGTCGATGAGCTCGCCCATCTTGGAGATGCCTTCGCCGTACATGATGTCGAATTCCACCTGCTTGAAGGGCGGCGCGACCTTGTTCTTGACGACCTTCACGCGGGTCGTGTTGCCCACCACCTCATCGCGGTCCTTGATGGAGCCGATGCGGCGGATATCGAGGCGCACGGAGGAGTAGAACTTGAGCGCGTTGCCGCCCGTCGTCGTCTCCGGGCTGCCGAACATGACGCCGATCTTCATGCGGATCTGGTTGATGAAGATGACCATGCATTTCGAACGCGCGATGGCGGCGGTGAGCTTGCGCATGGCTTGGGACATGAGCCGCGCCTGGAGGCCGGGCGCGCTGTCGCCCATGTCGCCCTCGAGCTCCTTTTGCGGCGTCAGCGCTGCGACGGAATCCACCACGACCATGCTCACGGCGCCGGAGCGGACGAGCGTCTCCGTGATCTCGAGCGCCTGCTCGCCGGTGTCGGGCTGGGAGATGAGGAGTTCGTCGAGGTCCACGCCGAGCTTCTTGGCGTATTGCGGGTCGAGCGCGTGCTCGGCATCCACGAAGGCGCAGACGCCGCCCTTCTTCTGCTCCTCGGCCACGGCGTGGAGCGTGAGCGTCGTCTTGCCGGATGATTCCGGCCCGTAGATCTCCACGATGCGGCCCTTCGGGAGCCCGCCGATGCCGAGCGCGATGTCGAGGCCGAGCGAGCCCGTGGACGTCGCCTCGATATCGGCCACCGGATTGTCGGCGCCGAGCTTCATGATCGAGCCCTTGCCGAACTGCCGCTCGATCTGCGCGAGCGCGCTGTCGAGGGCCTTCTGGCGGTCTGAATTTCGTTTCGCGTCCATGCTGAGAAGATCCGCTGTTGCCATGCTTTGGGCTCCTTGTGTCACACACCCTCTCTGGGGCGGCAATGACTGCTTCGTTCACCTCTTGTTCACTTTGGTATGCGCTCAAAAGGGGAACATTTCAATCAAATTCTACGTGCTTCACCTTTCGCCAAAACTGGTTAAAGAGGTCTTACCGCCCGGGAGAGGCCGTGGGATTTTCTGCAAAGGGGGCCGCAAATGCTTGTTTTCTGGCGGGAAAATCTGGTGCTTCTCTCCGTGCCGAAGACAGGCACCTCCGCGCTGGAGGCGGCGTTGCGGGATCGGGCGGATGTGGTGCTCGACAACCCGCCCGAGGTCAAACATGTCCCGCTTTTTCGCTATAACCGATTCCTGAAGCCGCTTTTCGGCGTCATCGACGGCACGCGGCGGCTGGAGACGATGGCGCTCGTGCGGGAGCCGGAGGACTGGCTGGGCTCATGGTACCGCTACCGCGCCCGGCCGGAGCTGGCGGGCCATCCCAACAGCACCGCGGCGCTGTCCTTCGATGCCTTCGTCGAGGGCTATCTGAGCGACCCTCGCCCGGGCTTCGCCCACGTGGGGAGCCCGCGGAAATTCCTGTCGAACGGCCAGGGGAAGCTCGCGGTGAAGCACCTCTTCCAATACGAACAGATGCCCCGGGCGCTGGCGTTTCTCAGCCGGCGGCTCGAGGTCGATCTGACCATCGCGCCGCGCAACGTGTCGCCGCGCCGCGACGTGACGCTCGACCCTGCGCTGCGCGACCGCCTCCGGCGGGACTGCGCCGCGGAATTCGATCTCTGGCGGCGTGCGCGCCGGGACGAGGCACCCTGACGTGGGCCTGACGCGCTGTGCCGCCTGACCGGGCGCAGGGCATGGTCGACGTCCAGGACGCAATGGTCACACGAGACCCGATGGGTGGGCAGAGCCTGTCAGACGCACCGGCACACCAGGCGCGGTGGGCGCGCTAATGCAGGGCGTCCTGCACGATGTTGGTCAGCTCGTTGAGCGAGAACGGCTTCGCCAGAAAGACGGAATTCGGGATCTCGGCCTGCCGTTCGGAGAACGCCTCCTTGGCGTATCCCGACACGAAGACCACCTTGGTATGCGGCCGCTCGCGCAGCGCCTCCTGCACCCAGGACGGGCCGTCCTGGCCGGGCATCACCACGTCGGTGACGAAGATGTCCACCTTCACGCTGTCGTCTTCCAGGGTCGAGAGCGCGGCCTCGGCGCTGTCGGCCTCGAGCACGGTGAAGCCGCGCAGGCGCAGCGCCCGGGAGGCGAAGGCGCGCACCGGCGCCTCGTCCTCCACGAGGAGCACCGTGCCCTTGGCGCCGTCCTCCCGGGCCGTGTCGGGCCGCGCGGGCTGCGGCGGCTCGAGCGTGATCTCGGGCTGCGCGCCTTGCGCGGTGCCGCTCGCCTCCAGCGCGGGGAAATAGAGCGTGAAGGTGGTGCCGAGCCCGGGCGCGGACTCGAGGAAGATGAAGCCGCCGGATTGTTTCACGATGCCGTAGGCCGTCGACAGCCCGAGGCCCGTGCCCTCGCCCACCTTCTTCGTCGTGAAGAACGGCTCGAAGATCTGCGCCTGCTTGTCCTGGGGGATGCCCACGCCCTCGTCCTTCACATGCACGAGGAGGTAATCGCCCGCGGGCACCAGCGCGCGGCCGCGCTCCAGCGGCTCGGTGAGCGCTTGCGCCTCCGTGGAGATGGTGATGCGCCCGCCCTCGGGCATGGCGTCGCGGGCATTGACGACGAGGTTCATCAACACCTGTTCGAGCTGGCGCTTGTCCGCGCGGATCTGCGGCAGCTCCTCGGGGTGGTCGTGTTCAAGCGTCACGCGCTCGCCCACCAGGCGGTTGAGCAGATGGCCCATGTCACTGAGCGTATCGCGCATGTCGAGCGGCTCGGGCCGCAGGTTCTGCTTCCGCGAGAAGGCGAGGAGCTGGGACACGAGGCTCGCGGCGCGGTTCGTGTTCTGGTGGATCTGCATCAGGTCGCCGTAATCGGCATCGGTGGCGTCATGGCGCAGCAGGAGCAGGTCGCAATGCCCGGCGATGGCGGTGAGCAGGTTGTTGAAATCGTGGGCCACGCCGCCTGCGAGCTGACCGATGGCCTGCATCTTCTGCGACTGGACGAACTGCTTTTCGAGGGATTTGAGCTCTGTGGCGTCGTTCAGCACGGCGATGATCACCGTCTCCCCGTCCTCCTTGACCCGGTTCAGGATCACCTGGACGAAGACGTCCTCCTCGGCGTCGGTCACTTGGAGGAATTCCGGATTGCGCAGCCCCTTGCCGGAGGCCGCGTCCTCCACCCAGTCGCGCACCGAGCGCCCGAGGCTTTCGAGCACGTCGGCGAGGTTCGAGCCCACCTTCACCGGGCGCTTCAGGAGCTCGCGCGCCGGGCGGTTGGTGGCGAGGATCTCCCCGTCGCCCTTGAGCTTGAGCAGCGCCACCGGCAGCTCGTCGAAGAAGCTCCAGCCGTCGCGGGACACATCCGTGTCAGTCACCGTGCCGGGCAGGAGGAAAAGCTCCCGCCGCCCGCCGGTCCCCTCCACCTCCGCCACGAGGCAGGCGATCGTGCCCTCCGCGCTCGACACCTCGTTCATCTGGCCCGAGCGGATAGGCAGGTTGCGGAACACCCGGTCGAGCGATTTCACCCGTCCGCCCACGAGCTTGCGCATGGCGTCGTTCATGAAAAGGATCGCGCCGGAGGCCGACACCGTCATCATCGGCAGGGTGAGCGTCTGCGCCGCCCCGTTCGAGGCGTGCGACCGCTCCACGATATCCTCCAGCCGCCAGAGGAAGCTGTCGCGCGACAGCGCGTGAACGGCGAGGCGCACATGCCCGCGTCGCGTGACGATGTCGTCACGCGCAGCGCCCAGGGTGATCGCCTTGTTCTGAAGCCGGAAGAGGATCGGCGCGGGGCTCGCGAAGAGGTCGGAGAAACAGCCCGCGAGCGACCCGTCCTCCGTCACCTTGAGGCGTTCGTCGGCGGCCCGGTTCCGCGTCAGGACCGCCCCGGAGGCATCCGTGAGCAGGCTGGGCGAACTGTCGTACTGCACGAAGGAGGCCACCGAATGGACCATGCTCCGCCGCCGCCAGCCATACCAGGCCGAGAGAGCCCGGATCGTCAGCGCCATCGAAAAGAGGGCCACCGCCCCCACGAGGACCGCGCGCGCCAGCTCCGGCTGTTCGATGAACACGCTGCCCGCCCCTGCAAGAAGGGCCAGAACAAGCACGAAGGGAGCCTGTGGTGCGAGCCGCCGCACAAGACGGTGGAGCCCGGATTTCTTCTTCAACTGTGTCGGCACACGTGGCCCCTGCCCAGATTCGTCTGGGCGTAGAAAACGGTCAAATCTTTAACGACGCCTTAAACGAAACCGAAACTGCCCTAAAAATCAACCTGTAGTTGAGACATCTCGGGCAAGGGCCCAAAGACCGCGATATAAAAGCCGTCGCAGCCGTCGAGCGGCGTGTATTGCCGCGTGAACGCGGGCGTCTGCCCCAGGCGCTCCGCCAGCCACGCCGCCTGCGCGTCGTTCTCGGCGGGCAGGAGCGAACACGTCATGTAGGCGAGCGTGCCGCCCGGCCGGATATGGCGCAGGGCCGCGGTGAGGATGGACCGCTGCCGCGCCACCAGCGTGGAGAGGTCCTCCGGCGTGAGGGTCCATTTGTTCGCCGGCGCGCGCCGCCAGGCGCCCGAGCCGGAACAGGGCACGTCGCAGAGAACGAGGTCGTAGGTCCCTTTCACCGCCCGGGGCATGGCGATCCGTACGCCCGCCCGGGCGGCGCGGCGCGGTAGGTCGGCCATGCGCCCGGGATCGGCGTCGTGGGCCGTCACCTCCATCCCCCGGGCCGCCAGGGCCAGCGCCTTACCCCCGCCCCCGGCGCAGAAATCGAGCGCCGTGGCGCCGGGCCCCGTGGGCAGGGCCGCGAGCGCACGCTGCGGACCGAGGTCCTGCAGCTCCGCACCGCCTTCCGTCAGAAGCGGATGCTGGGCGAGCTGTCGTTCCCGCGCCGTGATGCGGATGGCCCCGGGGCAGCGCGGATCGGCCTCGGGCGCGTGACCCGCGGCGGTGAGGCTTTCGAGCGCCGCCGCCTGCCCGCCCGGGTCATCGAGGCGCAGCCAGACCGGCGCGCGGTGGCGCAGGGCCTCGGCGATCTCGCCCGCCTCGGGATGGCTCTCCTCGAGCGCCGCCCAGAGCCAGGGTTGCAGGTCCGCGCGCTCCGCGGGGGTGAGGTCACGCGGGTCTTTGAGGGGCGCGTCCTCGGGCGTGAGCGGCGGCGGTGCGTAGGGGCCCTGGCCGAAAATTTCCGCCTCCGGGATGCCCTCCTGCGCGAGGAAGCCGCGCAGGAGCGCGCGCCCCGCCATGCCGCCACCCATGGCCGCGCAGGAGGCGCGGCGCCGCATGATGGAAAAGACGATGTCGCGGATCGCGGCACGATCCTTGGAGCCCGCGTAGCGATTGCCGCGCGCCCAGGTCAGCAGCGCGGGCTCGAGCGGGCGACCGGCGGCGATGTCATCGAGGATGACCGTGGCGGCCTGAGCCCGCGCGGCGGGCGTCATATCCTGTGAGCTCCGCGCGCCATCACCCTCATATCATGCGATAATTCGGGCTTTCGCGGGTGATCTGAACGTCGTGGACATGGCTTTCCTTGAGCCCCGCGCCGGTGATCTTGACGAAGCGGCAGCCGGTCCGCATCTCCTCCACCGTCGCGCAGCCGGTATAGCCCATGGCCGCGCGGAGCCCGCCCACGAGCTGGTGCACCACCGCGCCCGCGGAGCCCTTGTAGGGCACCTGCCCCTCGATGCCCTCGGGCACGAGTTTGTCGGAGGCGGCGGCTTTCTGGAAGTAGCGGTCCGCCGAGCCCCGCGCCATGGCGCCGATGGAGCCCATCCCGCGGTAGCTTTTGAAGCTACGCCCCTGATAGAGAATGACTTCTCCCGGGCTTTCATCGGTGCCCGCGATCATGGAGCCCACCATGGCGCAGGAGGCGCCCGCGGCGATGGATTTGGCGAAATCGCCGGAGAACTTGATGCCACCGTCGGCGATGACGGGCACGTCGCCCGCCGCCGCGGCGCAGTCCATGATGGCGGTGAGCTGCGGCACGCCCACGCCCGCCACCATGCGCGTGGTGCAGATGGAGCCGGGTCCGATGCCGACCTTGACCGAATCCGCGCCGGCATCGATGAGCGCGCGGGTGGCCTCGCCCGTGGCGACGTTGCCCGCGACCACTTGAAGATCGTTCGATAACATCTTGGCGCGGCGCACGGCTTCGGCGACGCCCGCGGAATGGCCATGGGCCGTGTCGATGACGATCATGTCCACGCCCGCATCCATAAGCTGTTCGGAGCGGGCATAGCCCGCATCGCCCACCGTGGTGGCGGCGGCCACGCGCAGGCGGCCGAGTTCGTCCTTGCAGGCCGTGGGGTTGAGCACCGCCTGCTCGGTGTCCTTGAGCGTCAGAAGCCCGGTGAGCGCGCCCTCTGCATCGGTGACGAGGAGCTTCTCGATGCGGCGCGCCTTCATCAGGCTGATCGCCTCCTCCCGGTCGGCGGGCTCGCGCAGGATGGCGAGGTTGTCGGACGTCATCATCACCGAGACCGGCGTGTCGTCGGCGGCCGCAAAGCGCATGTCCCGGTTCGTCACGATCCCCACCACGCGGCGCTTTTCGTCCACCACGGGAAAGCCGGTGAAGCCGTAGCGGTCCGTGAGCGCCTTGGCGTCGGCCTTCGTCTGGTCGGGGCGCAGCGTCACGGGGCTGTAGACGATCCCGCTCTCGAAGCGCTTGACGCGGCGCACCTCGCGGGCCTGCTCCTCGATGGTCAGGTTGCGGTGGATGACGCCCATCCCGCCCGCCTGTGCCATGGCGATGGCCATGCGGCCCTCGGTGACGGTGTCCATGGCAGAGCTCAGGAGCGGGATGTTGAGCGCGATGCGGCGCGTCACCCGCGTGCGGGTGTCGGCGGTGGCCGGCAGCACCTCCGAGGCGCCGGGCACCAAGAGCACATCGTCGAACGTGAGCGCCTCGCGAATCTCCATGGGCGTTTTCCTCCTGGACCCTCGGTTGGCGCTTTGCCCTCGCACGAAATGGCGGGAATGGGAAGCGGGCAGACGCAAGATATTGCGGGCCGCGGCCCGTGGGGCGGCCCCGGGATGCCTCCGGCGGAAGTACGGGGCTCAAAGAAGCGGGGCGGCGTGCCATGACCGGTCGTCGGTGACGGTCTCGAACATCATTATGACGGGTTTGAATTGGTGTCTTCGCCGGGGCGCGCGTAGCGTGTGGATAAAGAGCAGGATGATGCCCATGGCCCCGCCCCCCCTCGGAGAGTCCTTCGGAGACACCGCCCAAGACCCGCTGGTCGTATTCACGCCCTCCGGCAAGCGGGGGCGCTTCCCCGTGGGGACGCCCATCCTCACGGCGGCGCGGCAGCTCGGCGTTGATCTCGACAGCGTCTGCGGCGGGCGCGGCATTTGTGCCCGCTGCCAAGTGGCGCCCATGGTGGGAGAATTTCCGAAGCACGGCGTGACGGTGCGGGACGACGCGCTGGGGCCCTGGAACCTCGTGGAGGAGCGCTACAAGCAGAAGCGCGGCATGGTGGACGGGCGGCGGCTCGGCTGCCAGGTGACGGTGCAGGGCGACGTGGTGGTGGACGTGCCGCCCGAGAGCCAGGTGCACCGGCAGGTGGTGCGCAAGCGCGCGGAGTTGCGCGATATCACGCTGGATCCCGCGGTGCGGCTCTACTACGTGGAGGTGGCCGAGCCCGACATGCACGACCCCTCGGGCGATTTCGAGCGCCTGGCGGCGGCGCTCCGCGATCAGTGGGGCCTCGGTGACGTGCGCGCCGATCTGGGCATCCTGCAATCGCTTCAGCCCGTGCTGCGCAAGGGCGGCTGGCGGGTGACCTGCGCCGTGCATCTGGGCGACGCGGCGCAGGGGCCGCGCCTCATGCACCTCTGGCCCGGCTTCTATGACGGGGCGATCTACGGCGTGGCGGTGGATCTCGGCTCCACCACCATCGCCGCGCATCTCTGCGATCTGGCCACGGGGGGGGTGCTCGCCTCCTCGGGCCTCATGAACCCGCAGATCCGCTTCGGCGAGGACCTGATGAGCCGCGTCTCCTACGCGATGATGAACAAGAACGGCGACCGGGAGATGACGGCGGCGGTGCGCACGGGGCTGAACACGCTCCTGGGCCAGATCGCGGACGAGGCGGGCATCGACGCGGGCCTCATCATGGATTGCGTCTTCGTGTGCAACCCGGTGATGCATCACCTCCTCCTCGGGATCGATCCGTTCGAGCTCGGCCAGGCGCCCTTCGCGCTCGCCACCTCCGAGGCGCTGCGGCTCGGCGCCGGGGAGCTCGACCTCGCCGTCCATCCGGGCGCGCGGGTCTACCTCCTGCCCTGCATCGCGGGCCATGTGGGCGCCGATGCCGCCGCGGTGGCGCTGAGCGAGGCGCCCCACGAGGCGCGCGACCGCGTGCTCATCGTCGATGTGGGGACGAATGCGGAGATCCTGCTCGGCACGCCCGAGGGCGTTCTGGCCTGTTCCTCCCCCACCGGGCCCGCTTTCGAGGGGGCGCAGATCGCCAGCGGGCAGCGCGCGGCGCCCGGGGCCATCGAGCGGGTGGAGATCGACCCGGCCACGAAGGTGCCGCGGTTCAAGGTGATCGGCTGCGACCTGTGGTCCGACGACCCGGCCTTCGCGGCGGCCACGGCGGCGACCGGCGTCACCGGCATCTGCGGCTCGGGCATCATCGAGGCCATCGCGGAGATGCGCATGGCCGGCATCGTGGACGCCAGCGGCCTCATCGGATCGCCCGTGCAGACCGGGAGCGCGCGCTGCGAGGCCGACGGGCGGACCTTTTCCTACCTCCTCCATGACGGCAGCGCCGAGGGCGGGCCGCGCATCCTCGTCACGAACCCCGATATCCGCGCGATCCAGATGGCCAAGGCCGCGCTCTATTCCGGCGCGCGGCTTCTGATGGACAAGGTCGGCACCGACACCGTGGACCGCGTGGTGCTGGCCGGCGCCTTCGGCGCGCATATCTCGCCCAAGCACGCCATGGTGCTGGGCATGATCCCCGATGCGCCCCTCGAGAAGGTGACGAGCGCGGGCAACGCGGCGGGCACGGGCGCGCGCATCGCGCTCCTCAACCGCGCCAAGCGGGGCGAGATCGAGGCCACGGTGCGCAAGATCCACAAGGTGGAGACCGCCATCGAGCCCCGCTTCCAGGAGCATTTCGTGAACGCCTCGGCCCTGCCCAACAGCGCCGATCCCTTCCCCATCCTGCGCGGCCTCGTGGCGCTGCCGGAGGTGAGCTTCCAGGCCGCCGCCGATACGACGCGCCGGAGACGCCGCCGGGCGTGAGGATCAGCGCGCCGCGGGGTGGGTGCGGGATGCGGCAGGGCTGCCGGGTACCTTCAAACGAGGCACTGCGGATGGGGCGAAGCGGAACGGGCCAGAGGGCGGGTTCGTGCGCGTGCCCGTCGGGGGCACTCGCTTTTCTCGGACATGCCGTGCACGAGACAAGACAGCGCCACGCGCGGTCCATCGTGGCGCGCGGGCCCCGGTCAATACCCGTGGGCCCGACGGCCCGGCTCAGGCCACGGCCACCTCCATCAGCGCCTTCTTGAGCTGCGCGTTGGGCATCCCCTGGCAGGGCTTGAGCCCGGCGACCACCCATTCATCCTGCGCGGTCACGAGGCTGCCGAGGAGGAGCGAGTAGAACGCGCCCTCGGTGGTGATGATGCCGAAGATCCGTTCCCGGGTGCGCGTGCCGAGCCCCGGAAGCGCCGCGCGCACCTCCGTGTCCGCCCAGGCCGAGGCGGGGTTGAAGCCCGTGGCATTGGCGGCGAGGTCAGCGCCGAAGGTATGGCGCACGGCGTTGTTCTTGGCCGCGTTGCCGTCGATCGTTCCCACATGGGCGGCGAAGCGCGCGCCCTCGGCCTCGTAGGTCGCCAGGAGGCAGCCCGACATGTATCCGGTCAGGATGTCGTTGCGCCCCATCTTCACCACCGCCGTCCGGCCCGGCGCGTAGTCGAGCCAGCCGTGCTGGATGTTGAGGTTCTTCGTGATGTAGGAGAAATTGGCGATGCTCACGGGGGACACGACCTTGTCGTCCATCCCGTCATAGGTCATCAGGTTCGCCGCGCCCCGGCTCGTGCAGACTGAGCCGTCGGCGGGACCGGCATTGTCCCGCGGTTTCGTCCATTTCAGGCGCATGCCGACCTTGAAATACTGCTCAATCACAAGGCGTTCCTCTCGCTTGCTTTCAACGCGAGAGTGCGAAGTCAAACGGGGCGGGTCAAGGTATCGCGGGAGGCCGCCCAAAAATCGGGCTGACGCGCAAATGAGGGGCACATTCTGGTTCCGCTGCCCTTGATCCCCCTGCCGATTGCCGCCTTACTCGTCCGAGGTTCGAACCCAGGGGAGATAACGATGCTCAAACAGCTCTTCACCGCCGCCACGCTCGTGGCCGGCACCGCCGCCCAGGCCGGCGGTCACGCCACCGAGATGAATTTCGCGCTCGACTGGAAATTCGAGGGGCCCTCCGCGCCCTATTTCAAGGCCATCGACGAGGGCTTCTTCGAGGAGGCTGGCCTCGCCGTGGAGATCTCCGCGGGCCAGGGCTCGCTCGACGCGATCCCGAAGGTCGCCACCGGCGCCTTCCCCATCGGCTTTGCCGATATCAACTCGCTCATCAAGTTCCTCGATCAGAACCCCGGCGCGCCGGTCACCGCGGTCATGATGGTCTATGACAAGCCGCCCTTCGCCGTCGTCGGCCGCAGGTCGCTCGGCGTGGAGGAGCCCAAGGACCTCGAGGGCCGCGTCCTCGGTGCACCGCCGCCCGACGGTGCCTGGGCGCAGTTCCCGGCCTTCGCGTCCGCCAACGGCCTCGACGTCGATGCGATCACGGTGGAGCCGGTGGGCTTCCCCACGAGGGAGCCCATGCTCGCCGAGGGCAATGTCGCCGCGATCACCGGCTTCTCTTTCTCGAGCTACCTCAACCTCGTGCGCCTCGGCGTGCCGGAGGAGGACATCTCCACCATCCTCATGGCGGATTACGGCCTCGACCTCTACGGCAACGCGATCATCGTGAATACGGAGTTCGCGGCCGAAAACGGCGAGCTGGTCACCGGCTTCCTCGGCGCGGTCGCCAAGGGCTGGGCCGCGGCCATCGCGGATCCGGAGGCCGCCGTGGCGAGCCTCATCGAGCGGAACCCGGCCGCGGACGCAGCCCTCGAGACGCGGCGCCTGCAGCTCTCCATCGATGCCAACGTGGCCACGGACTATGCCATGGAGAACGGCATGGGCGGGATCGACGCGGCGCGCTTCGCCTCCGCCATCGAGCAGATCAAGGAGACCTACGAGTTCCAGAACGATCCCACGCCGGAGCTCTATTTCGACGCCTCCTTCCTGCCCGACGCCTCCATGCGGATGCTGAAATAGGCCGCGACGCTGACGCAAGAAACACACGTCCCGGGCTTGACCCGGGACCTCTGCCTCTGTGCTTGATGATGTGGAGGCCCCGGGTCAGGCCCGGGGCGTGATGCACCGGAGGCGACCACCATGCCGAACCTCATCGAGATCAAGGGCGTCACCCACGCCTACCAGACGAAGGCAGGCCCCCTGCCCGTCCTCGATCGTCTCGACATCGCCGTGCCCGAGGGCGCGTTCTGTGCGGTCGTGGGCCCGTCTGGCTGCGGGAAATCCACGCTCACGCGCCTCGTCGCAGGGCTCATGAAACCCGACGAGGGCGAGGTCTGGCTCCATGGAGAGCGGGTGACGTCGCCCCGCTCTACCGTGGGCATGGCGTTCCAGAACCCGGTGTTGCTCGAATGGCGGACCATTCTGGACAACGTGATCCTGCCGCTCGAGATCGTCCCGAACAAGATGAGCCGCGCCCAGAAAGAGGCCCGCGCGCGGGAACTTCTGGCGCTCGTGGGCCTCACCGGCTTCGAGGATAAACGCCCCTCCGAGCTGTCGGGTGGCATGCGCCAGCGCGCCTCGCTCTGCCGCGCCATCGTGCACAAGCCCGAAGTGCTCATCATGGACGAGCCTTTTGGGGCCCTCGACGCCTTCACCCGCGAGGACCTCTGGCAGACGATGCATAGCTTACGCGCCGAGGAGCCCTTCACCGGCGTCCTCATCACGCACGACCTGCGCGAGTCGATCTACCTCGCCGACGAGGTCATCGTCCTCTCCGGCCGCCCCGCCACCACGCAGTTCACCATGGACACGCGCATGGGCGGACGCACCGATATCGACATGCTCTACACGCCCGAAGCGGGCCAGATGCTCCACGACCTGCGCGAGCAGATCGAGATCGCACAGGGCAGGAAAGACGGGGGGCGCAAAACAGGGCCCGTGGGCAGACTGGACGCCGCCGTCACCAACGCCGCCGCGGAATAGGACCCTCCTGATGAACGATACGCTCAAGCAATGGCTCGTGCCCACCGCCGCCATCGTGATCTTCCTCGCGCTCTGGGAGCTCCTCGTCTGGGCCAATGGCTGGCCGAATTACAAGATGGCCTCCCCCTCCGACATCGGCCCGGCCTTCGTGAAGTTCTGGCCGCTCTTCCTCGAATACAGTTGGGACACGCTCTGGCGCACTGTCGTGGGCCTCGTCGTGGCCGTGATCGTGGGAACGGGCATCGGCGTCCTCATGGGCTTTTCGAAGACCATGCGCGACGCGCTCTATCCGCTGCTGGTGGGCTTCAACGCGGTGCCAAAGGCCACCGTCGTCCCAGTCATCGCGCTCCTCTTCGTGGGCCAGCACGATTTCAACACCGTGCTCATCGCCTTCATGATCTCGTTCTTTCCCATCGCGGTGGCCGTCTCCATCGGGCTTTCGACGCTCGAGCCCGAATACCGCGACATCCTGAAATCGCTGGGCGCGTCCAACCTCACCATCTTCTGGAAGATCGCGCTGCCCAAAACGCTGCCGGAGTTCTTCGGCGCGCTCAAGGTGGCGGTGACGCTGGCCTTCATCGGCACGAACCTCATGGAGATCGTGGAGCCCCATGGCCGCGGCTTGGGCCACCTCTTTGATAGCGGCAAGATCAACGCCGACTACCCGCTGATGTTCGCCGTCCTCATCGCACTCGCCGCCCTCGGCATCCTGCTCTTCTACGTGGTGGTCATCCTCGAGAAAGTCTTCGCCGGCTGGGCCGAACGCTCCCCCAGCTACTAGTCAGGAGCAAGGGCGCTTCGAGGTCACATTGCCGAATGCTGCGCCATCAACCAGCGTCGATCCCATGCTGATCATTTCAAGAACTTGGACTCTCGCGCAGGTGCGCAGATGAACGACTACCAAGGTGTCATTCCGCTTGGGTCTTTGATAGCGGGCTTCGTCCCGCGAAACGATCCCTCCAAGGTTTCCTCTGCTTCAGTCGCCAGTGGCTTGACCCTTAGTTCCGCCCGCTACCTTCTATGCATGCCTTGAGATTGGAGGTCGCCCATGGCCCTCGACTCCGCACGACCCTCGAAGTCCCATCCCGTCACCGTGCCCGGCCTCACCTACGAGCCCGGGCTCTGGCAGAGCTACCGCATCGCGCGGCGAAACGTGCTCGAGCTCATTCCGGAGCGGGTCTACCACGAGCCCGTCCTCACCGGTGGCAGCCGCCCGGGCTGGATCATGCTCACCGATCCCGCCGCTCTCGAGCGGGTCCTGAAGGACCGCCTCGACGCCTACCCCAAGAACGCGATCCTCAAGCGGCTCATGAGCCCGCGTCAGGGCACCAATCTCATCATCTCGGAGGGCGAGAGCGCCAGGACGCAGCGCCGCGTCTTCGCCCCCGTCTTCGCCCCGCGCGCGCTCGAGACCGCCACGGGCGTCATGGGCGAGGCCGCGCGCGCCATGCAGGCCCGCCTCGCCGTGGCCCGCACCGTGGACGCGCCGCTCGATATCTTTCCCGAGATGCAGGCCGCCACCTGCGATATCATCTGCGATCTCGTGCTCTCGGGGCGCGAGGCGGTGGACCGCGACGCCCTTCGCCGCGCCGTTGATGGCTTCGTGGCCTCCCAGGGGCGCATCTCGCTCTTCGATATTCTCGGCGTGCCGAATGCCATACCCCGCCCCTACGAGATCACCGATCGCTCCCGCCGCCGGATGGATGCGATGGCCGACGGTGTGATCGCGGCGCGGGTGGCGCGGGGTCCGTCGGACCCGCCTGACCTGCTCGACCTCATGCTCGCGGGCGACACGAAGACGGGCGAGGCGCTCGATCCGTTGAGCATTCGCAACAATCTCCTGGGCTTTTTGTTCGCGGGGCACGAGACGACGGCGCTCGCGCTCACCTGGGCGCTTTATCTGCTGGCCTTCGACCCGGAGGTACAGGCCCGCACACGGGCGGAGGTGCACGCCGCGCTGGGCGACCGGGACGTGCCCGCCCATGGCGATCTGGCAAACCTCCCCCTGGTGGGCCGCGTCATCGACGAGGCGCTGCGCCTCTACGCGCCGGCGGGGTTCCTCACGCGCGTGGCGCTGGAGGATGACGAGCTGGCCGGGCGCCCTGTGCGCGCGGGCATGACGGTGATTCTGCCGATCCACGCCATGCACCGGCACCACGCGCTCTGGGACGATCCGGACGCCTTCGATCCCGACCGCTTTTTGCCCGCGGCGCACGAGGCGCGGCACCGCTACGCCTACCTGCCCTTCGGCGGGGGGCAGCGGATCTGCATCGGCGCGGCGCTCGCTCTGCAGGAGGCGAGGATCCTGCTGGCATCGGTGCTGTCGCGCTACCGCGTGGGGCTGCCTGCGGGCTTCGTGCCGAAGCCTCAGATGTGGTTCACGCTGCGGCCTGCGGGCGGGATGTGGCTCACATTGACGCCGGACCGCTGAGGCGGCGCAGATCGTTCCAGATGGTGAACGAAGCCATCGCGTTCGGCGTGCGCGTTAACGCGGCTCAGGCGGCGCGGCGTATGTACAGGCTGTGTACGGCTTGTGTACGGATTGTGACAGGCTCACGTCCCGTATCCCCAGACCTGTTGACGGCCCCCGGCGCGGGGCGTATCCCGCCCGTCAGCGCGGGTATGGTGAAAAGGTATCACGCGAGCTTCCCAAGCTTAAGTTACGGGTTCGATTCCCGTTACCCGCTCCACTCACACCCCTTCGACGATGGTGATGTTGGCGATGCCTGCATCCACGCGGTGGGCCCGCGCAGCTTGGTATTCCGGCGAGCGGTAGCAGGCCAGCGCCGTTTCCAGATCGGGGAATTCGATGACCACATTGCGCGCGTGGTCCGCGCCTTCGAGCGCCTCGTATCTGCCCCCGCGGGCGAGGATGTTTGCGCCATACTTCTCAAAGGCTTCTGCCGTGCCCTTCGCGTAAAGCGCGTAGGGTTCGGGGTCCGTCACGGTGACATGGGCGATCCAGTAGGCCTTGGGCATCATTCTCTCCCGGAGAAACACACGCCCCGGACCTGATCCGGGGCCTCCACCTCCACGGCAGAGGCCCCGGGTCGATGCCCGGGGCGCGTTGTGCTTAGTTCAGGGCTGCGTCGGTGATGACCGAGGTCCAGGCCCCCTCGGGTGCCGCGGTGATCACCGGGTCAGACCCCCCAGCGAGGAGCGTATCCACCGTGCGCTGGTAATCGGCCGGATCGAGCGCACCGTTGGAGCCTGCCGTGAGCTTGGCCACCTCGCCCATCATGCGCAGCTGGTGCTGCTCGGTCTGGGCACCCGTCTGATCGTAATCGAGCACGATCATCGCGGCGTCCTCCGGGTTGGCCTCGGCCCACTTCCAGCCCTCCATGGAGGCGGCGACGAAGCGGGTCATCTTGTCAACGAAAGCCGGGTCTTCGAGGTTCTCCTCGAGGACGTACATCCCGTCTTCCAGCGTGGCCACGCCCTGCTCCTCGTAGCGGAAGGTGACGAGCTCGTCGGGGCTCACGCCCGCGTCGATCACCTGCCAATACTCGTTGTAGGTCATGGTGGATATGCAATCCGCCTGGCGTTGCAGGAGCGGGTCCACGTTGAAGCCCTGCTTGAGCACCGTCACGCCATCCTCACCGCCATCGGTTGGGATGCCTTCCTGGCTCATCCAGCTCAGGAACGGGTACTCGTTGCCGAAGAACCAAACGCCGATGGTGCGGCCCTTGAAGTCCTGCGGGCCGGTGATGCCGGTGTCCTTCCAGCAGGTGAGCATGAGGCCCGAGCTCTTGAAGGGCTGGGCGATGTTGACCACCGGAAGCCCCCGCTCCCGCGCGGCGAGCGCCGAGGGCATCCAGTTCAGCATCGCGTCTGCCCCACCGCCTGCGAGGACCTGCGGCGGCGCGATATCGGGCCCGCCCGGCAGGATCGTCACGTCGAGGTCGGCGGCGTCGTAATAGCCGTTCTCGAGCGCCACGTAGTAGCCCGCGAATTGGGCTTGCGTGACCCACTGAAGCTGCAAACGCACCTCGTCAGCTGCCATGGCCCCACCGGCCATGAGCGCCAACGCGGACGCAGCGAGCGTTGTCTTGATGTTCATGTTAGTCTCCTCTGTCAGGTTCTTTGTGACCGGTGCCAGAACGTCACCCTCTTTTCGATGAGGGCGATGGCCCCGTAGAGCGCGGAACCCGCCATGGCGGCCACCGCAATTTCTGCCCAGACGAGGTCGATCGACAAGGAACCGACCCCGGTTGAGATGCGAAAGCCCATCCCACGGGTGGGAGAGCCGAAATATTCAGCAACGATGGCCCCGATCAGGGCCAGTGTAGCTGCGATCTTGAGCCCGTTGAAAACAAAGGGAAGTGCCGCGGGAAGGCGCAGCTTGATGAGGCTTTGCGTGTAGCCCGCGGCATAGGTGCGCATGAGGTCCCGCGCCTGCGCGTCGGTCTCGCGCAGGCCCTGCACCGTGTTCACGAGAATGGGGAAGAAGACCATCACCACGACGACCGCCGCCTTCGACTGCCAATCGAAGCCGAACCAGCTCACGAGTATGGGCGCGATCCCCACGATGGGGAGCGCGGCCACGAAGTTCCCGATGGGGAGAAGGCCGCGCGTGAGGAAGGCAGAGCGGTCGATGGCCACGGCCGTGAGGAAGGCCGCGAGCGCGCCGATGACGTAGCCGCGCAGCGCGCCCTTCAGCACCGTCTGCTCGAAATCCTGCCAGAGCAGGTCAGTGGAGGCGGCGAAGGTCTCGGCCACCTGCGTCGGCGCGGGCAGGATCACCGGCGAGACCTCGAAGGCCCGCACCACCCCTTCCCAGAGGACGAGGATCGTGACGCCGAAAAGGACCGGCACGAGGATGCGCACGGCAAGCGAGGCCCGAAAGCGGCCATTGGCGAGCCAGATATTGGTGCCCCAGGCCAGGGCCCAGAAAACGAGTGCGCCAATGAACCAGTTCATGGACGCATCCCCATCCGGCTGAGTGTCACCCGTTGAACCACGTCAAGCAGCGTCACCAGCACGCCCGCGAGGATCGCGGCGGCAAAGAGCGCGGACCAGATCGCGAGCGGCGTGCCGAACTGATCCCCGATGAGGATGCGCGCGCCGAGCCCGCTGATCGCGCCTGTGGGCAGCTCGCCCACGATGGTGCCCACCAGTGCGGCCGCGATCCCCACCTTGAGTGAGGTGAAAAGGAACGGCACCGAAGACGGCAGGCGGAGCTTGAGGAAGCTCTGCAGCCCCGTGGCGCTATAGGTCTTCAGGAGATCGAGCTGCGAAAGCGACGGCGCGCGCAGCCCCGCCACCATCCCCACGAGCACCGGAAAGTAGCATAGGTAGGCGGAGATGATCGCCTTCGGTACGCCGCGCCCGTCAATGCCCACCTGGTTGGACAGGACGATAATCATGGGCGCCAGCGCCACGATGGGCACCGTCTGGGAGATGATCGCCCAGGGCAAGAGGCTCATCTGCGCCACGCGGGAATAGACGATGGCGATGGCCCCCACGATCCCCAGCGTGGTGCCGAGGAGAAAGCCCCAGAGCGTCGAGCGGAGCGTGATCCAGCCGTGATAGAGAAGCGAGCGCCGGGAGAAGGCGCGCCCGCGTTCGACCATGGCGCCGGTCGTGTTCCAGAGCTCGCCCGCCACCTGCGTGGGCGTCGGCAGCCGCGGACGGTCCAGCGTGTAGCCCGCTGCGATGTGGGAGGGATTGTCGGCCATGAGCCGCCACACGCTCACCTCGCGGCGTGGCAGCGCGCCCTCGGGGATGACCTCCGCCCCGCCCCGCTCGGCCATGTCGAGCGCCACGCGGATGTTCATGGGCGCGACAGACGCCCACCAGACGCCGATAATCACCAAGAGCACGGTGAGGACAGGCAGGACCGATCTCATGCCCGCCACTCCATGCGCAGCTCCGGCACGCCGTCGCCACGCCCCTCTTCCTTGCGCTCCACCATGACGAAGCCCTCGCGAAGGTAAAAGCGCTGCGCATCCTTGTTGGGCTCATGGGTCCAGAGCTGGATCCAGTCCCGCCCCTCCTTCACGCGGTCCACGAGCGCCTTGCCCGCGCCGCGACCGGGCGTGGCCGTGTAAAGCCCCCCGATGAGGCATTCATCCTGCTTGAAGGAAAGATATCCCGCCACCGGATCGCCGATGACCCAGAATTCCCGTGCTGGGATGCCCTCGGCCAGGATCTCGGTGAGCTTCTCCAGCGTCGGCTGCTCCGCGTTCATCCAGTCGAGCCCGCCGAGCCAGCCATGGACGATGGCTGCACAGGCCGGCGCATCCTCCGGTGTGGCGCGCCGCACCTCACTCATAGCTATGCCCTGCGCGTAGGCCCTCGCGCACCCTATGCGCCACTTCGAGGAATTCCGGCGTGTCGCGGATATCGAGGGGGCGCTCCGCGGGCAGCGGGCTTTCAATCACGTCGGTCACGCGCCCCGGCCGCGGCGACATCACCACGATCTTCGTCGAAAGATAGACCGCCTCCGGGATCGAATGGGTGACGAAGCCAATTGTCTTCTCCGTCTTCGCCCAAAGCGCGAGCAGCTGCTCGTTCAGGTGATCGCGTACGATCTCGTCGAGCGCCCCAAAAGGCTCGTCCATCAAGAGGATATCGGCGTCGAAGGCGAGCGCGCGCGCGATGGAGGCGCGCTGCTGCATCCCGCCGGAGAGCTGCCAAGGGTATTTCTTCTCGAACCCGGCAAGATCAACGAGGTCCAGCGTCTTCTTCACGCGCTCCGCCTGGTCTGGCTTGCTGTATCCCATGATCTCCAGCGGCAGCCGGATGTTGCCCCCGATCGTGCGCCACGGGTAGAGCCCCGCCGCCTGGAACACATAGCCATAGGCGCGCGCCAGACGCGCCTCCTCGGGGCTGACGCCGTTGACAGTGATACTGCCGCCGGTGGGATGCTCGAGGTCCGCGATGACGCGTAGGAAGGTGGTCTTGCCGCAGCCCGACGGCCCGATGAAGCTCACGAACTCGCCCTTGCCGATATCGAGTGAGACGTCGCTGAGCGCATGAACGGGGCCGTCATTCGTCTCGAAGGTCAGCGACAGGTCCTGCGCGGAGATCACGGCGCTCATGCGGGGGCCCTCACTGCGTCGAGGGCAGCGTCAATCTCTGCCACGACAGCCGGCGCAAGCGGTTGAAGCGGGCGCGGCAGCGGCGCCCTGCCATGGCCCATGAGCTCGAGCATATGAGGCAGCACGCGCATCCCGCCATGGGCGCGGAAGAGCGCCCAGAGAGGCTCTAGAGCGCCATGGCGCGCGGCAAGCTCTGCCGTGCCGCGCGCGTTCCAGATACCGAGGCAAAGCTCCGGCAACGCCCCCGCGATGACGGAGTACCAAGCATCGGCCCCCGCGCCGAGCGGCGCGTGGATGAGCGCGTCACCCGAATAGCCAAGCACGAAGTCGTCGGGCGTCGCGGCCCTCAGGCGCGTGATTTGCTCCTCCATTCCAGTGGCCTGCGCGGGGTTCTTCACCGCCCCTACCCGCTTGTTCCGCGCAAGGCGCACCACCAGATCCTCGGACATGGAGAAATGCGTGGTCGTGGGATTGTTGTAGAGACAAACCGGCAGACCACTCTCCGCCGTGACGTCCGCGACGAGCGCAGCGACGTCCGCCTCGGTCAGTGGCAGGTAGGAGACGGGCGCAAGCAGCGCCGCCGCCGCCCCTGCCTTTTCTGCGGCCCGCGCATGGGCGAGGACGTCCGACGTCCTCAACGCGCCAATGCCCGCGAGGACGGGCGTGCCGCCCGAGGCCTCCACCGCCGCTGCGAGGGCCCGCGCCCGTTCGTGCGCCGTGAGATACATGTAACTGCCCGTCGAGCCGAGCACGCCGATACTGTCGACCTCCGTGGCCGCGAGACGCGCCACGAGGCGGCCGAGGTGATCGGTGTCGACCACCCCATCGTCATCCATGGGCGTGAGCGTAAAAGCCGATAGTCCTGAGAGCATGGGGCGTCCGTTACACCCCTGTCGCTGGGATGCCGGAGCGCTTCACGGGTGTGGGCGCGGTGAGCTCCTTCCACTGGCTCAGTGCCTTGTTCACCGTCCCGTTGGGTGGGCGCGAGACGAACTGACCGTGCCCCTCCTGCGTGCGGATCTCGCCGTCATGGACGGCCACGTGCCCGCGGGTGAGCGTGAAGCGCGGCAGGCCCTTCACGTGATGGCCTTCGAAGACGTTGTAATCGATCGCCGATTGCTGCGTATCTGCGCCTATGGTCTTCTCCTTCTCCGGGTCCCAGACGACGAGGTCGGCATCCGCGCCGACGAGCACCGCGCCCTTTTTCGGATAGCAATTCAGGATCTTGGCGATGTTCGTTGATGTCACCGCGACGAATTCATTGGGTGTCAGGCGGCCTGTGGCCACGCCGTGGGTCCAGAGCATGGGGAGCCTGTCCTCGAGCCCGCCCGTCCCGTTGGGGATCTTGGAGAAATCGCCCACGCCCGTGCGCTTCTGCTCGGTGGTGAAGGCGCAATGGTCTGTCGCTACGACGCTCAATGAGCCCGACATGAGGCCGGCCCAGAGGCTCTCCTGGTGCTTCTTGTTGCGGAAGGGCGGCGACATCACGCGGCGCGCGGCATGGTCCCAATCGGGGTGGAAATACTCGGATTCATCGAGCGTCAGGTGCTGGATGAGCGGCTCGCCCCAAACGCGCTTTCCGTTCTGCTTGGCGCGCCTGATCGCCTCGTGCGCCTCCTCGCAGGAGACATGCACGACATAGAGCGGCACGCCGGCCATGTCCGCGATCATGATCGCGCGGTTCGTGGCCTCGCCCTCCACCTGGGACGGCCGCGAATAGGCGTGGGCCTCGGGCCCGGTATTGCCCTCGGCGAGGAGCTTTGCCGTCATCTCCGCCACGACATCGCCGTTCTCGGCATGGACCATGGCGGTGGCGCCGAGCTCGGAGAGTCGTTGGAACGAGGAATAGAGCTCATCGTCGTTGACCATGAGCGCGCCCTTGTAGGCCAAGAAGTGCTTGAACGTATTGATCCCGCGGTCTTGGACGACGCCCTTCATGTCCTCGAAGACCTGCTCGCCCCACCATGTCACCGCCATGTGGAAGGAATAGTCGCAGTTCGCGCGGGTGGACTTGTTGTCCCAGCGCTTGAGCGCATCGAAGAGGCTCTCGCCCTGGTTCGGCAGGCAGAAATCCACGACCATCGTCGTGCCGCCCGCCAGCCCCGCCCGCGTGCCGCTTTCGAAGTCGTCGGAGCTGTAGGTCCCCATGAACGGCATCTCGAGATGCACATGGGGGTCGATCCCGCCCGGCATGACGTAGCAGCCGGTGGCGTCGAGCTCGGTGTCGCCCTTCAGGCCCGTCCCGATCTCGGTGATGATCCCGCCCTCTATCGCGACGTCGGCCTTGTAGGTGAGGTCCGCTGTGACGACGGTGCCGTTCTTGATGATGGTGGTCATTTACACCTCCTCGCGTGTTTTCTCGATGAAGCCTCTCAGAACCCAACTCAGCGCGAAGCCAAGTGCCAGGAGGACGACTGGCGGCACCATGGCAAATAAAGCGAACTGGCCGAGCGCATCTGAGTTCACGCCTATTTTCGCTTCCACTTGGGCTAGCTGCGCAAGCATTAGTATTTCAGCGCGCCTCTCATCGTCCGTCCGTTCCGCGTCACTTGCTGCCTGAGCCCTCTCCTGTTGCGCGATCTGTAAGGAGAGATCAGACTGTAGGTCCATCAGTGTTTTTCGGTCCCCGAAAGTATCGAAGAGCTCGAACATCAGGGCGAGTGAACCAATCCAAAGGATTGATAAAACTACCCAAAGTCGAAAGAAGCCTCGGCTCCACGTCCAGTTTCGACGAGGGCTCAATCCACGATCTCCGCCGTGTTCAGCACGGCGTGGAAGAGTACATCCGCGCCCGCCCGCGCACAGTCCTTGGTGATCTCTTCGGCCTCGTTGTGGCTGAGCCCGTCCACGCAGGGGGTAATTTTCATTGCCGTCGAGGTATCTGCGGTCTTCCAGCCGGCGACTTGGTTAAGCCTCGGCCAGCCCCATCCGCTTTTCAATGCGCGTGATGCGGTCATCCATACGATCGACGCGGTTCGAAAGGTTGGCGTATTGCATCTCCAACGTGCCAAGGCGCTCACGAATTTCGCGAAGCTCGTCACCATGGCGCGAGAGCGTGGACTGGATATCCTTGAGGTGCTCCAGCAGAAGCTCATTGGTGACATTGTTGGCCATGGGCTGCCTCCATCCTTCAGTGACGGGTATATCGCTGGCGCTGTCACTCCACAATCTCCGCCGTCTCGAGCACCGCGTGCAGCAGCACATCCGTCCCCGCTTGTGCCCATTCCTTGGTGATCTCCTCTGCCTCGTTGTGGCTGAGCCCATCCACGCAGGGGCACATGATCATCGCCGTCGGCGCCACGTCGTTGATCCAGCACGCGTCGTGGCCCGCGCCGCTCACGATATCCATGTGAGAATATCCCATGTCTTCAGCGGCTTGGCGCACGGCCTTCACGCAGTCTTCATCAAAGGCGGGCGGGTCGAATTGGCCGACAATCTCGCATTCGAACGACGTCCCGATCTCCTCGCAGAGCTTCGGAGCGCGCTCCATGAACTCGGCGACCATGGCGTTTAGCTTGTCGAGGAGATGCGTGCGCATGTCGACGGTGAAGACGACCTTGCCCGGGATGATGTTGCGGGAGTTGGGGTAGACGTCGATATGCCCGATCGCGCCCACGGCGTTCGGCTGGTTCTTCATGGCGATCTCGTGGACGAGCTCGGTCACGAGCGCCAGCCCGCGGCCCGCATTCTTGCGCATGGACATCGGCGTGGAGCCGGTATGGCTCTCCTTCCCCGTCACCGTGCATTCGATCCAGCGCAGGCCCTGACCGTGGGTGACGACGCCGATATCGACGCCCTCGGCCTCGAGGATTGGCCCCTGCTCGATATGGAGCTCGAACATGGCGTGCATCTTGCGTGCGCCGACCTCTTCGTCGCCCACCCAACCGATGCGCTTGAGCTCGTCGCCGAAGACGCGTCCCTCTGCATCCTTGCGGGAATAGGCGAAGTCCTGGCTGTGCTTACCCGCGAAGACGCCGGAGGAGAGCATGGCGGGGGCAAAGCGCGTCCCCTCCTCGTTCGTCCAGTTGGTGAGCACGATGGGATGCTTGGTCTTCACGCCCAGATCGTTGAGCGTGCGGATCGCCTCGAGCCCGCCGAGGACGCCAAGCACGCCGTCATACTTCCCGCCCGTGGGCTGGGTATCGAGGTGCGAGCCCATATAGACAGGAAGCGCGTCCGCGTCCTCGCCCGCCCGCGTGGCGAACATGTTGCCCATCGTGTCGACGCCCATCGTCATCCCCGCCTCTTCGCACCACGTCTGAAAAAGCGCGCGGCCCTCCGCATCGGCATCGGTCAGCGTCTGGCGGTTGTTGCCGCCCGCCACGCCGGGCCCGATCTTGGCCATCTCCATGAGACTGTCCCAGAGCCTGTCGGGGTCGATGCGGAGGTTCTTGCCGATGGGTGATTGCGTGTTCATGGCGTTGTCTCCTCTGGCATGAGCAGATTGCGGTACATGGGAATGAGGAAGTCCTCGGCATCCGCGTAGAGCGAGGGCATCTTCTGCGGGCTCAGCCCCGCGATCTGCGCTTCGAAATCGGCGTAGTGCTGCGTGGTGGCCCAGATAGAATACATCAGATGATAGGGGTCGCGACGGGCGAGGCGACCGGCGGCCATCCAGCGTTCCATGAGCGCGATCTTTGCATGAAAGACCTCGTTCAATGGGTCGAAGATCGCATCAGAGGCCGTTGGGATGCCTTGCAAAATCTCGCCTGCGAACAGCCGACTTTCCCGGGGAAACTTCCGCGACATCTCCAGCTTACGCGAGATGTAGGCACAGATCTCGTCCACCGGGTCGTCGGTATCGCTCAGCATCTGGAGCGGCCCGAGCCAGAGCGACATGGTCCGCCGCAGGAGCGCCTTGTAGAGCGCGTCCTTGTCGCTGAAGTAGTAGAGGAGCGCGGGCGTGGACATCCCCGCCGCCTCCGCCACCTGGTTGATCGAGGCCCCTCGGAACCCGTGGGCCGAAAACACGTGGAGCGCGGCGGCGATGATTTCCTCGGTCCGCTCGCGCTGGATGCGCGTGACTTTCTTGGGGGGCGACGCTTCGTTCATGCAAAGGCCGGGATGACGGTCTTGCCGTATTCGGCGATGATGTTCTCCTCGTCGCCGTTATCGAGGTAGATGTTGAACTGCGTGACGCCCACGCTCTCCAGCGTCTTGATCTTGGCGATGTGGTCGTCGGGCGTGCCGAGCACGGCGAAGCCGTCGATGATGTCGTCGGTGATGAAATCGAGATAGGGGTTATCGGACTGCCCGTGCTTGGAGTAGTCGTAGCCTTTGCGGTCCTTGACATAGGCGGTGAGCGAGGCCGGGATGTCCTCCCGGTCGGTCCCGTATTTCTCGACGATATCGGCCACGTGGTTGCCGACCATGGCCGGGAACCAGCGCGTGGCCTCGCGGCAGGCCTCCATGTCGCCGAAATAGGCGGGGGCGGCGGACATGATCTTGTAGTCCGACATGTCGCGCCCGTGCTTCTTGCCCGCCTCCACGGCCTGGTCGCCCAGCCATTTGCAGATGGCGGGCTCCGCGATCTGGAGAATGAGGCCGTCGCCCATCCGCCCCGCGCTGTCGAGGGCCTTGGGCCCGTAGGCCGCCACCCAGACAGGCAGCTCGTAGCCCGTGGCCCAGGGGAACTGGATCGGGTTCGGCACGTCGCCGTATTGCCGCTCCTCGCCGCGCACGAGGCCTTTTACCACGTCGATGAACTCGTCCATCTTCGCGAGGAGCGCGGGTTTGCGCCCCATGACGCGCACGGCGCTGTCGCCGCGGCCCACACCGATGTCGAAGCGGCCCCCCGATTGCAGGGCGAGGCTGCCGAAGAGCGAAGCCGCGTGGGACCATTCCCGCGTGTTCGGGTTCGTCACGCAGGGGCCGAAGCGCATGGTCTTCGTGTGCTCCATGCACATGGCCATGGCCGGGAAGCTTTCACGCCAGAGAATGTGGCTGTCGTAGAACCAGCAATAGGTGAAGCCCGCCTCCTCGGCCTGTGCCACCAGCTTGCGCGCGCGGTCCGGCTCCATGAAGCCTTTGAATGTGATGCCGAATTCCATGGGTGCGCTCCTTTACGTGCCTGCTTATGTCCCGGGTGCCCAGATGCGGATGCCGGCATGGGAGAACGGCACCTGCTTGGAGATGTTGATGCGGATGAGGATGGGTGTGATCGCCTCGATGCAGCGCGCGGCCTCCGCGTCGCCGGCATTGTAGGCGGTGACGCCGAGCGTCTCGCAGAGCGCCATGACCTTCTTTCTTGGCTCGAGCCCGTTGCCGCAGACGAGGACATCACAATTGATGGTGGCGTCGAGGTCATTGAGCGTGTGGGCCGAGACGTTGTGCAGCGCGCCCATGACCGGGATGTCCGGGCCGAGGATCGCCTGCGCGGCCTCGGTGGCGGAGCCCTCGGGCGGCATGTCGACCTTTTTCGGGTCGCCGTCCTTCAGGGGCACCACGATGTCGACGAGGATCTTGCCCGCGAGTTTGTCCTTGAGCGCCATGAGCGTCCCGTTGTGGCCGGCCCACGGCACGGCGAGGATGACCATCTCGTCCGCAGCGGCCACGGCCTCCTCGTTGCCCATGCCCGTGATCTCTGCCGCACCCGGCACCTTGGCGGCGAGGTCCGAGGCGGTCTCGGCGGCGCGCGTGGCATCCCGCGAGCCCAGCACCACCGGCACGCCTGCCTTGGCAAAGCGTAGCGCGAGCCCCTTCCCCTGCGGCCCGGTGCCGCCGAGTATGGCAATCGTCATCGAAAAACGTCCTCCGTCTGGGCGCGCAGGATGTCGCGCGCGCTCGTGATGTCCTTGCGCGGCCAGTGGAGGCCCCGGAGCCGCACCACGGGCGTCTTCGCCGCCTTGGCGACGACGAGGCCCGAGGCCGCCGCGATCTCGTCGCTGAGCGCGGGCTCCGTCACCCGGAGCGCCCGGCCCCAGGCATCCACGCCGCCGATGTCGGATGTCGTGGCGGGCACGCGGTGAAGGCCTATGGCCACGTTCACCTGCCCCACGCGCCAGGGCCGCCCGAACGTGTCGGTGATCACGACGCCGATCTCCACGCCGAACCGGTCCTCCAGAGCCGTGCCGATGCGCCGTGCGCTGGCATCCGGATCATCGGGGAGCGTGATGACGGTGCCGTCGCGCGCATTCGATTCGTCCACCGCCGCATTGGCGGAGATGAAGCCCAGCTTGTGCTCGGCGATGATCGTCCCCTCGTCCTGCTCGGGCCGTTTCCAGGCGCGCACGACGCGGGTCGACTGGGCGAGCACCACCTCGACCTTCGCGGGGTTCTTCGCAAGCTCCGTGGCGAGCTCCCGCGCCTTGGGTGACGGCGCCACGGTGGCGAGTTCGATGACGTTACCCTCCGCCTTCGAGACGACCTTGTGCGCGATGGCGAGGACATCGCCCTCTTCGAGCCCGCCATGGGCCGCTAGCGCCTCGCAGAGCATGGCAGGCAGATCATCGCCCGGCTCGATATCGGGCAGACCGGGGATGGCCGCGATTTCGACGGTCAAAGCGCCGCCTCCAGGTCGGGCACCAGTGCGCGCGCACGGGCCAGGCCATCGGTTGTGTCGATGTCAAAGCTCAGGCTCGGGAGGCGCAGGACCTCGTGGGAGAGCCCGCGCCGCGCGGCTTCCGCCGCATGGGCCCGCGCGGAGCCAGGGCCATACCGGAACGCCATGGCGTCCGGCGGTGTCATCGCAAGCGCGTTCGTGCCGCCATCCTCGGAGGGGCAGATCACGACCTCCGCGCTGGCCTCGAGGATGCGCGCCACGTCGCTCGCCAGGGGTGCGGCGAGGTCCGCAGGGATAAGGCAGAGCCGGGAGAAACCCTGCCCCGCGGCCCACGCTGCCGCGGTGGCGGCGGCGCCGGAAAGCGTACGCTCCGCACCGTCCGCGATAAGCTCCACACCACGGCCCGTGGCGAGGTCTGCGATGCGCGCGCTCCCGGTGACGACCATGAGCTCCGCGCCGTGGTCCAATGATAGCGGCCGCAGGAACGCGAGCGTGCGCAGGAAAAGCGCTTCGGCCAGCCGAGCGCGCTGGGAGGCGTCGAGGCGGCCCGCCAGCCGGGTCTTGGCCGCCGCGGGATCCTTCATGGGTACGCAGAGGAGCGTCCTGGTCATTCCGCGGCCTCCTGTCCTCGCGTTGCCGCGGCGTGAGAAAGGATTTCGCGCGCCAGGCGGGCCTTCGCGGTCGCGTCGGGCATGAGGATGTCGGTCACGACGGGCTGCGGTCCGGTGGCGGCGACAGCCTCTCCATGGCGCGCATCGGCGGTGTCGATGAGGAGCGCCTGTGCCAGCTCGGCATAGCATTCGGCCACGCCCACCACGTCGGCGCGCATTCCCAGCGCCTTCATCATCCTGTCGGCGGGTCCCTTGACCACGCGCCCGTCGATGAGGGGGGAGACCGCGATGACCGGCGCCTGCGCCCCTTGCACCGCGGCGGCGATGCCGCCGATGCCGAGGATGGGCCTGATGCTCACGAGCGGGTTGGAGGGCGCGATGACGATGAGGTCGGCCTGGGCAATCGCGTCGAGCGCTTCCTGCGTGGGCCGGGCCTCCGCGAGGCCGTCGATGCGCAGCGCGGTGACCTCCGGCGCGCAGCGCTCGCGCACGAAATACTCCTGGAAACTGAGCCAGCCCGCCTCCGTCTCCACCCGCGTCTGCACGCGGTCATCGGTGGGGAGCACGATCCGCGCGCCAATGCCGAAGGCGCGCCCGATATCCCTAGTGATCTCCGTGGGACGATCCCCGCGCTTCAGCCGCTCCGTCCGGTGGATATGGAGCCCGAAATCCCGGTCCCCGAGGAACATCCACGTGTCCGCGCCGAGCGCGCCAAGCGTGTCGAGCGCGCGGCGGCCCTCATCGGCTACGCCCCAGCCTTGCGAGCGGTCGATGCGGCCCGAGAGCGTGTAGAGCATCGTGTCGATATCGGGAGAGACCCAGAGGCCGTGGAAGTCATCATCGTCGGCCACGTTGCCGATGATGGTGAGATCGACGTCGGGCAGCGCGGCAAAGCCCTCCGCCATCTTGGCGCCGCCCACACCACCGGCCAGAAGCGTGACCTTCGTCATTGCGCCGTCTCGGGGAACAGGGCGAGGAAATCGAGCGGATCGCGCGACCGCGCCACGAGCGGCGCGAGCTCAGCCGGGTCGTGATCGACGTAGGTGTCGATGATGTCGTAGACCGTGTTGCGCCGCACGGGCACGCGGCGTGCCGCGCGGATCATTTGGCAAAGCTCGCGGGCCGTGATCTCCTGCCCATGTTCGGCGCCCGCGGCCCGAGAGATACTCTCGTTCATGAGCGTGCCGCCCAGATCGTTCACACCGCGCGTGAGCATCTCCTGCGCGCGTTCGGGACCGAGCTTGGTCCAGCTCACCTGGATGTTGTCGATGAAACCCGCGAGCATGATGCGGCTCACCGCATGCATGAGATCGACCTCTTGGTCGGTGGGCCCGGGCCGCACGGTCCCGGGGCTCTCCGTGTAGAGCGGGCTTTCGGTATGCACGAAGCTCAGCGGGACGAGCTCCGTGAAGCCGCCCGTGTCGCGCTGGATGTCGCGGAGCCGCGCGATATGGGCGGCCCAGTGATGCGGCGCGTCCACGTGGCCGTACATGATCGTGGCCGTCGTCGGGATGCCCACGCCGTGGGCGGTGCGGATGATCTCCTCCCAGGCATCGGCGCTCAGCTTGTCGCGGGTCAGCACCTGCCGGACCTCGGTGTCGAGGATTTCGGCCGCCGTGCCCGGCATGGAGCCCAGCCCGCAGGCCTTCAGATCGGTGAGGAAGTCCATATAGGACATCTGCGATTTCCGCGCGCCGTACCAGATCTCGAAGGGCGAAAAGGCGTGGATATGCATCTCCGGCAGCCGCGCCTTGATCGCCAGGAGGATGTCCCGGTAGGTCGACCCCGGCAGCTTCGGATGCAGCCCGCCCTGGATGCAGACCTCCGTGGCGCCGCGGTCCCAGGCCTCCTCGGCGCGATGGGCCACCTCCTCGGGGCTCAGCCACTCCGCGCCTGCGTCTTCCTTGCGTTTGGCAAAGCCGCAAAAGCGGCAGCCCATGTAGCAGACATTGGTGAAGTTGATGTTCCGATTGACGACGAAGCTGACGCGGTCGCCATTCACTTGCTGGCGCAGCGCGTCGGCGGTGGCGTAGATCGCGCGCCGGTCGGTTTCGCTCTTAACCGAGAAGAGTCGCGTCCCCTCCGCCTCGGTCACCTCGCGGCCCAGAAGCGCGCGATTGAGTATGCGCCAGACCGGACGGGAGGCGCGCTCCAGAACCGCCTGCAGGTCCGCCGAGCGACGCCGCTCGAAATCGCGCGGGTTTGATCTCATGCAGCGCCCTCGAGGGCCTGGTGCCGGGCGAGCCCGTCCTGGCGTGCCATCTGCGCGATCCGCCCCCGAAGCGCGGGATCGAGATAGGGCGCGTCCCCGCCCATGAAGCGCGGATAGACGGTCAAACGCTCCTCCAACGCAAATCCCGCCTCCGCGCAGCTGTCGGCGAGCGCGCGCAGTTCCGGCCATTCGTGCTGCGGATTGATGAAGTCTATGGTGACGGGGCTGATCCCGCCCCAATCGTTGATCCCCGCATCGAGATAGGCCACGTGCCGCTTCGAGAGGTTCGGCGGGGCCTGCAGGCTGATCTCCGGGCTCAGGATCAGGCGGGCCGCGGCGATGGTGCGCAGCATATCCTCCAGCGTGGGCTCCGGATGGTGCTCCATGGCGATGCCGGGCTTGCGTTGGAAATTCTGGATGATGACTTCCTGGATGTGACCGTGGCGGCGATGGGCGGCCTCGATGGCCTCGAGCGCTTCGAGCCGTTCTTCCCACGTCTCGCCGATGCCTATGAGGAGCCCGGTCGTGAAGGGCACCTTCCGTTCCCCGGCGCGCTCAAGGGTGCGCAGCCGCTGCAGCGGGAGCTTGTCGGGGCAGGCATGGTGCGGTCCGCCCTCCCGGGCGAGGCGGCGGCTCACCGTCTCGAGCATCATGCCCATGGAGGCCGACACGGGGCGCAGCTTCTCGAGCTCGGCATCAGAGAGCGTCCCGGCATTCACGTGCGGCAGGAGCGAGGTCTCGCGCAGCACGAGCGCGCACATCTCGGCGAGGTAATCCGTGATCGAGCTGTGGCCCTGCGCCGCGAGCGCCTCTCGCGCCTCCACGTAGCGCTGCTCCGGCTTCTCCCCGAGCGAGAAGAGGAGCTCCTTGCAGCCGCTGCGCTCGCCCTTTCTGGCCTGATGCAGCACCTGCTCGGGCGTGAGCAGCGCGGCGCGCGGATCCGACGGGTGTTTCACGAACGTGCAGTACCCGCAGGTATCCCGGCACATGTTCGTCAGCGGCACGAAGACCTTGCGGGAATAGGTCACGCGGCGACCCCAAGTGGCATCGCGCAGCTCCGCGGCGCGGCTCATGAGCGCTTCGGTTGTCAGCGATGTCACGTCCTGAGCGGCAGTGCTTGCGGTCACGGGCCACCTCCCTCAGCCGAGCGTGGTCGGCGAGCCGCCGCGCGGTCAAGGAAAATTTTACTAACTGCTCGAAAATGCGTGGGTGGCCGCGGCTGATGTTTCTGGCGCGCGCAGTCGCGCGTCATTGTGCGGGTATTCCTGCTGCGCTCTTGGGCATTTGGAGAACCGCCCCCGCGCACGCCCTGCGTTTGACACCGCCCGCCCGAGACCCTAGCCCGCTCTCCGGAGACCAAGCATGACCGACCTGCCCTTCCAGACACCGCTCGACGAAGACGCGCTCCGCGCGCTTTCCATCCCCGCGCCCTGGGGCTTCGGCATCGCCGACCGTGTCCGCTTCGGGGAGCTCGACGTGCTCGCCCATGTCAACAACACCGCCTACCTGCGGTGGCTCGAGAATTTCCGCATCAGTTACTTCCGCGAATACGGCGTGGCCGATTACCGGGGGCAGTTCCCGCGCATCGTACTGCGGCAGATCGGGATGGACTTCCTCGCCGAGATGACGCTGGGCCAGGAATACGTCATCACCGGGCGCTCGGCCGCGCTGCGTCGCACGTCGTTCCGGATGGAGTATGCCGTCTGGTCCGGTGGGACATGTTGCGCCACGGGATGGGCGGTGCTCGTCTGGCTGAGCGACGCGGGCGAGAAGACACCCATCCCTGAGGCTGTCCGCGAGACCTTCGTCACGCGAGACGGGGCCGAGGCCACCTAGCCGCGCAGGTAGAGGACGAGCGCCTGCGTCGAGGGGTCCTTGCTGTCGGCGGTCTCCTCGCCGTCCATGATCGGGCCGAGAGCGGTGGCGAGCTCCTTGCCCAGCTCCACACCCCACTGGTCGAAGCTGTTGATGCCGAGGACCACCCCCTCCACGAAGACGCGATGCTCGTAGAGCGCGATGATCTGGCCCAGCGTGAATGGCGTGAGCTTCGGAATGCAGAGCGTCGTGGAGGGGCGGTTGCCCGGGAAGACGCGATGCCGGGCCTGGCGCTCGAGCTCGTCGCCCTCAAACTTCCCCGCCACCTTCTCGCGTGCCTCCGGTAGGCTCCGGCCGCGCATGAGCGCCTCGGATTGCGCGAGACAGTTGGCCTGAAGCAGACGGTGCTGGTGCGCGAGGTCCGGCTCGTGGCCCTCGCGGGCGACGATGAATTCGCACGGGATCACGCGCGTGCCCTGGTGGATGAGCTGGTAGAAGGCGTGCTGCCCGTTGGTGCCGGGCTCGCCCCAGACCACGGGCCCGGAATTGTAGGGAAGCGACGTGCCGTCCATGGCCACGCCCTTCCCGTTCGATTCCATCTCGAGCTGCTGCAGATAGGCCGGCAGCCGGAGCAGCCGCTGGTCATAGGGCAGCACGGCGCGGGTGGCATGTCCGCAGCCCTGATTGTGCCAAAGGCCCACGAGCGCGAGCATGAGGGGCAGGTTCGCCGCGCCCTCGGCCTCCCTGAAATGCGTGTCCATGGCCGCGCCGCCCGCGAGCAGGTCGGCGAAATCCTCCGGCCCCACGGCCAGCATGATCGAAAGCCCGATGGGGCCCCAGAGCGAGTAGCGGCCGCCCACCCAATCCTCGAAGCCGAAGACGCGCTCGGGCGCGATCCCCCATTCCGCTGTCTTCTCCGCGTTGGAGGAGAGGGCCGCGAATTGCGCGCCGGGATCGGAGACGGATGTCGACATCCAGTCCCGCGCCGTGGCGGCGTTGGTCATGGTCTCGATGGTGGTGAACGTCTTCGATGCCACGATCACGAGCGTCGTCGCCGGATCGAGCGGCGCGAGGATGTCGGAGATATGGGCCCCGTCCACGTTGCTCACGAAATGCGTTCGTGGGCCGTCATGGAAGGGCGCGAGCGCCGCCACGGCCATGACCGGGCCTAGATCGGAGCCGCCGATGCCAATGTTGACCACGTCGGTGATCGCCCCGCCCTGCCCAGTAAAAGCGCCGGAGCGCACCTCGCCCGCGAAGCGCGCCATGGCGTTGAGCGTCTCCTTCACGCGCGGGATCACATCCTGCCCGTCCACCATCACCGGACGGTCGTGGCTGCGGAGCGCGGTATGGAGCACCGCGCGGCCTTCCATTTCGTTGATCTTGGCGCCAGTGAACATCGCCTCCCGCGCCTGCGCCACGGGCCCCGCCAGCGCCAGGAGCATGTCCCGCGTCTCGGCGTCGATGTTCGTCTTGCTGTAGTCGAACAAGAGCCCGTCGGCCTCCACCGAGAAGTCCGCGGCGCGCCCCGCGTCGAAGAGATCGAGGATCGCGCGGTCTTCGACGGCGCGGGCTTTGGTCTGGAGAGCGTCAAATTTCATCATGGAGCCCAGTGAACGGTGGCGGATTTCAGGACGGCGGCGATGGGGGCCTCGGCGGGCGGCAGCTTCTGCGCGCGCTCGAGGGCCTCGCGTTTCTCTGCACCCGTGATGACGACATGGGTCGTCATGGCCCCGGAGAGGACATGGGCCGGCAGCGTCACACGCGGCTCCGCGGCCCCGGGAGCACGCATGGGAACGAGGAGCGGCGCGTCGGGCGCCAGGGCCTTCTCGAGACTGTCGGCCCCAGGAAAGATGGATGCGGTGTGCATGTCCGAGCCCATGCCGAGGAGCAGCACCGAAATGGGCAGCTCCCCGGCGATGGCCGGCAGCACCTGGGGCAGGCCGTCCTCGGGCGTGTCGGCCTCCACGTAGAACGGGATGAACCGCGCCGCCGCGGCGCGGTCCTGCAACAGGCGCTCGCGGACGAGCCGCGTGTTGGAGCGCTCGGAGCTTTCGGGCACCCAGCGCTCGTCGCTCAGCATGATGTGGATGCGGTTCCATTCGAGCGACGCGGCACAGAGCGCGTCGAAGATCGGCCCGGGCGTCGTTCCCCCCGGCACCACGAACGAGGCCCAGGGATGCTGCAGGAGGCAATTCTTAAGATCTCCCGCCAGGGTATTGGCGAGATCCATCATCATCAGCTCGCGGTCGGCGTAGTCCAGAAGCCTCATGGTTTGAGCTCCCGCCAGGAGCGTCCGTCGCGGTGCACCAGCGCGTGCGCGTCGAGCGGACCCATGGAGCCCACCTCGTAGGGCTTCGGCACATCGCCGCGCGACTGCCAGCCCTCGATAATCGGGTCGGTCCAGGCCCAGGCCGCCTCCACCTCGTCCCCGCGCATGAAGAGGGTCTGATTGCCGCGGATGACGTCCATAACGAGGCGCTCATAGGCTTCGGTGGTCACCCCGGCATCGGGGCCGAGCGCGTCCGCGAAAGTCATGTCGAGCGGCACGTTAATGAGACGCATTCCGCCGGGTCCCGGCTCCTTGATGGTCATGTCCATGGTGATGCCCTCGTCGGGCTGGAGCCGGATCGAAAGCACGTTGCGGCCCGGGTCGTCACCGCCGAAGATCGAATGCGGCAGCGCCTTGAAGACCACCGCGATCTCCGAGGCACGGGTCGCCAGTTTCTTGCCCGTGCGCAGGTAGAACGGCACCCCGGACCAGCGAAAATTGGCGATGTGGGCCTTCATGGCGATGAAGCTTTCGGTGAAGCTGCGCTCGTTTTCCGCGTCCTCGCGGTAGCTCGGCTCATCGGCGGTGGCCTCGTATTGCCCGCGCACGATCTCGTGCGGGGCCACGGGCTGCAGCGCGCGAATGACCTTGAGTTTCTCGTCGCGCACCGCGTCGGGCGAAAACTGCGCAGGCGGCTCCATGGCGATGAGGCAAAGGAGCTGCATCAGGTGATTCTGCACCATGTCCCGCATGGCGCCGGATTTGTCGTAGTAGGCTCCGCGCCCGCCCACGCCCACGGTTTCGGCCACGGTTATCTGGATATGGTCGATGTAGTTGGCGTTCCAGAGCGGCTCGAACATCACGTTGCCGAAGCGGACGGCCATGAGGTTCTGCACCGTTTCCTTGCCGAGGTAGTGATCGATCCGGTAGATCTGCTCCTCCCGGAAGAAGTCCGCCAGCGTCCGGTTCAGCTCCCGCGCCGAGGCCAGATCGCGACCGAAGGGCTTTTCCACCACGATGCGGCTCGTGTCGTTGGCCAGGTCGTGCTTCTGCAGCCGCTCCGCGATGGCCCCGAAGAGACTTGGCGCAACCGAGAAATAGAACGCGTTCACGTCATCCTTGTCGATCTTGGACGCGAGATCCTTCCACCCCTTGTCTCCGGTGGCGTCGACGGCGACGTAATCGAGGCGTTCGAGGAACGCATCGAGGTCCTTGTGCTCGGCGCAGGCCTTTTCAGCGAATTCCTTGATGCCGTCATGGATCAGCTCGCGATATTCGTCGGCGCTCATATCGCTGCGGGCTGCGCCGATGATGCGCGCCTCGTTGGGCATCTGACCCGCGATGAAGCGGCGGAAAAGCCCCGGGAGGATCTTGCGCCGCGCGAGGTCTCCGGTCCCGCCGAAGATCACGAGTTCGAATGTGTCGACGGGAATGACACGCGATACCATGGGCAACCTCGCAGAACGTCTTGCGCTTGTGGGCGACTACGGCACTGCGCCTGATTTCGCGCCCCGCCCGTCTTTGGTCCTGTCTAGCAGTGCCGCGCGGATGCTCAAGGCCGGAGCGACGGGTCCCCGTCACGTCCGTCTGACGGGGCTCCCGCGATCACGCGTCGAGGACGCTGTCCCAATAGAGGAAATCGAGCCAGCTCTCATGGAGGTAGCCGGGCGGAAACTTGCGCCCCATGTTGCGCAACTCCTCGGAGGCGGGCTGTCGCGGCGGTTTGCGCAGGGACATGCCCGCCTGCTTGAGGCTGCGTGACCCTTTCTTGAGGTTGCACTTCGAACAGGCGGCGACGACGTTTTCCCAGCTCGTGACCCCGCCGCGCGCCCGGGGCACCACATGATCGAAGGTCAGGTCATCCCGCGACCCGCAATACTGGCACTTGAATTCGTCGCGCAGGAAGAGGTTGAAGCGGGTGAAAGCCACGCGCTTTTGCGGTTTCACGTAATCCTTGAGCACCACGACGGAGGGGATGCGAATCCGCGTGGAGGGCGAGCGTACGAATTCGTCGTACTCGGCCACGATATCGACCCGTTCGAGCCAGGCCGCCTTGATCGCCTCCTGCCAGGGCCAGAGCGACAGGGGGTAATAGGAGAGCGGCCTGTAGTCGGCATTCAGCACCAGCGCCGGATGGTGCTTGAGGGCCTGAGGCGCGCGGACGAAGTTCGTTCGGAACTCACCGTCCATGGCGTATGTCCATTCTCACGTCCATCGGGGCCAAAGCCTCCCTGCTCGTTGCACGCGGGCTCCGAGGCGGACCTGAACTGAACGGGCGGACCGCCTCAGCTGCGTCGGACTATATAGTGGGCGCGGCGGCTGGCAACCCTGCATATAGCTCCATGCGGGCGAAGGCGTAGGACAGCCGTGCAACGGTTGTGTGACGGTCGCGCAACCGGCGCTCACGCGTAGCCGAGCCGCTCTCGAAGGAAGGCCAGTGCGACGGAGAGCCCGTCGGGCGCGATGCCGTGGGCCGTGCCCTTCATGATGTGGGCGTAGACATCCTTGAAGCTCGCCTTCTGGAGGCCTTCGGCGGCCATCGGCAGGCTTTGTGGCGGCACCACGTCGTCCTGATCACCATGGACGAGGAGCACCGGCATGCGGGAGACCGCTTCGTCGACGAGGAGCTCGGGCTCCAGAAGACGCCCCGAAATGCCCACCACCGCGGCCACTGGATCCTCCCGCCGCGGCGCCACGTGGAGCGCCATCATCGCGCCCTGCGAAAATCCGAGCAGCGCCACCTGTTCGGGCAGGAGGTCTCTGTCGACCATGAGCGCGTCGAGAAAGGCCTGGAGATCGGCCGCGGCGGCGCGCAGACCGGCGGCGGCGGCCTCTTCGGAGGAGCCGTCGATCCACGGGATCGGAAACCACTGTCGCCCGGCGGGCATCATCGGGATTTCCTCGGGCGCGTCCGGGCTCACGTACATCGTGTCCGGCATGTGCTCGGCCAGGGGGTCGGCAAGCCCGATGAGGTCATCGGCATTGGCACCATAGCCGTGGAGAAAGACCACCGCCGAGCGCAGCTCGCCGGAAAGCGGCGCGCGTATCTTGGCGTCGAGCACCCGTGTCATCCGATTCCCTCCCGGCGTTTGTGGCGTGCGTAGTAGGCCCAGAGGATGCGCGCAGCAACCGAACGCCACGGGCGCCAGGTCTCGGCCATGGCCCGGAGCTCCTTTTCCGTGGGTCGCGCGGGCAGTCGGTAGAGCATCCGCGCGCCTTCCTGCAGCGCGAGATCGCCGCCGGCGAAGGCATCCGCCCGACCCAGGGAAAACTTCGCATAGATTTCTGCCGTCCAGACCCCGATGCCGGTGACCTGCGTTAGCGTTGCGATGACCGCGTCATCCGGCATCCCGCGCAAGGCCGCGAAGTCCACCCCCGATTGCGCCAGCGCCCGCGCGTAGCGCATCTTCTGTCGGCTGAGGCCCACTTCGCGCAGGGCCGCATCATCGGCGCGGGCCATGGCCTCGCGGTCATGGAGCCCTGCCGCCTCGAGACTCGCCCAGATCGCCTGCGCGGAGGCGACGGAGACCTGTTGGGAGACGATGGCCGAGAGGAGCTGCGCGAATCCTTCGGGTTTCAATCGCAAGGGGAGCGGCGCGCAGGCCGCATGCGCCTCCGCCATCCGGGGATCCCGCGCCCCCAGCAAGGCCGCGCCCTCCGCGATACAGGCCTCCGACCGGATGACGCGCCCTATGTGATCTGATCTTTGATCCAGGCGACGGCCTCCTCCACTGACGCGGCCTTCGGGCCCGCGGGTTGTGGCGGGCGCGCGATCACGGCCACAGACAGCCCGAGCTCCCGCGCCGCCGTGAGCTTCGTGGCCGAGGCCGCCCCGCCCGCATTCTTGACCACGAGCCAATCGATTTCGAGCCGCGTGAAAAGCGCGCGCTCGTCCGCCACGCTGAAGGGCGGCCGCCCTACGAGGTAGCGCCCGTTCGGGAACGGGAAGGGCTTCTCGGGCGGGTCGATCTGACGGCAAATGAGATGGCATCCAGACAGGCCGTGGAAGCGCCGGAGGGTCTGGCGTCCCGTCGCCAGGAAGACACGGGCGCCCGCCTCGATGATCGTCGCGGCGTCCTCTTCGCAAGCGATGGGATGCCAGTCGTCGCCGAGCTGCGGCTCCCAGGGCGGGCGCAGCAGCTGTCGGTAGCCAAGACCGAGGGCACCGGCCAGGCGCGCCGTCCGCGCGGAGATCCGCGCCGCGAAAGGATGCGTGGCGTCGAGGATGTGGGTCACGCCCTCGGCCTCCACGAAGGCGCGGAAGCCCGCCTCGCCACCGAATCCGCCGATGCGCGTTTCGATCCGCGGCAGCTCTGGCGCGCGGGTGACGCCCGCGAAGGAGGCGATGGCGGCGACGCCACTGCGCTCGAGCCAGGACGCCACCTCGCGCGCCTCCCGGGTCCCGGCCAGAAGCAGAAGCTTCACCACCGCCTCATGCCCGGGCCAGAACATTGCCTGCACGGTCGACGACGACGGTATCGACGGCCACGCCCGGCACATAGGCAAGGGAGGTTTCCCGCGCGGAGCGCGCCACCCATTCCGCCATCTCCGGGGCGATCGCCACCGCCTCTAGCGCGGTGTTGGCCGCGCGAAGCTCGGGCCGGTCGAAACGCACTGCGAGGTCGTCGAAATCGACCTGGCTCCGGCTCGAATGCAGGTCCCCCGCCCCTTGGGCGAGCTTCGTCATCTTGCCAATCCCGCCGCCGATGGTGATGCGGGGCACGGTGTGCTTGGCGAGGTATTTGAGCAACCCGCCTGCGAAATCTCCCATGTCGAGCATCGCGTGATCGGGCAGCCCGTGAAGAGCCTGGACGATCCGCTCGGACGTCGCGCCCGTGCACCCCGCCACATGGGCCAGCCCGTCGGCGCGCGCGACGTCGATACCCCGGTGGATGGAGGCGATCCAGGCCGCGCAGGAGAACGGGCGCACGATCCCCGTCGTGCCGAGGATGGAAAGCCCGCCCTCGATGCCGAGCCGCGGGTTCCAGGTCCGTTTGGCGATCTCTTCACCGCCCGGAATGCTGATCCGGACCTCCATGTCCGCCGGACGTCCGAACGCCTCGCAGGCCTCGCCCACGGCCCTGGTGATCATCTGGCGGGGGACGGGATTGATCGAGGGCTCACCCACGGCGATGGGCAGTCCGGGCTTCGTCACCCGCCCCACCCCGTCGCCCGCGGCAAAGCGCATGCCCTGCCCGCCGGGCGTCACGCGGGCGATGATGAGGGCGCCGTGCGTGACGTCGGGGTCGTCGCCTGCGTCCTTCGTGATGCCTACCTCGGCCCACCCCTCGCCCGTCGCCGCGTGGGCCAGAGCAAAACTCGGCGTCTCTCCCCGCGGCAGCGTGATCGACACCTCCCGGAGCGGCGCCTCCCCCCACAAGAGATAGAGCGCCGCCTTCGCCGCCGCAGCGGCGCAGGCGCCCGTGGTCCACCCGCGGCGGAGCTCTCCTTCCGGCTTTCGTCCCATGGCGCGGACATTCCTTTCGTGTCCCGGTGACGTCAACAGGCAAGGCGGGGTCGTTTGCCCCCTATCGCTGCACTGCAGAGGGGCGTAACACCACGACGATGACACGCGCACTCCCTCCCCTTCCCGGCTCCGACTGGCCGGTGCTCGACCGCGGCTGGGTATGGCTCTGCGGCGCGGGTCCCGGTGATCCCGGGCTCCTGACGCTCCACGCTCTCAACGCGCTCCAGCAGGCCGACGTCATCGTCTACGACGCGCTGGTGGGAGAGGGGATCCTCGACTGGGCACCGCAGGCCGACCGGATCTATGCCGGGAAGCGGGGAGGACGCCCCTCCGCGAAGCAACGCGACATCTCGCTCCGCCTCGTGGAGTTGGCGCGCGCAGGAAAGCGCGTGCTGCGCCTGAAGGGCGGCGATCCCTTCGTCTTCGGACGCGGCGGGGAAGAGGCGCAGACACTCGTCCAGCATGGGGTCCCGATTCGGATCATCCCCGGCATCACGGCCGGTATCGGCGGCCTGGCCTATGCGGGCGTGCCGGTCACCCACCGGGACGTGAACCAGTCCGTGACTTTCGTCACCGGACACGATCAGACGGGGGACGCACCGAATTCGCTCGACTGGGACGCCATCGCCCGGGGGTCGCAGATGATCGTGATCTATATGGGCATGAAGCATTTGCCCCTGATCTCCGCGCGCCTCATCGCGGCGGGGCGCCCCCCGGAGGAGCCCGTCGCGCTGGTGACGACGGCGACGAGCGCCGCGCAGCGGGTGCTGGAGACCACGTTGGCGCGCGCGGCGGAGGATGCGGCGCACGCGCGGCTCGAACCTCCCGCCATCATCTGCATCGGCCGGGGCGTGCTCCTGCGCCAAGCGCTCGATTGGCAGGCAATGGCGCGCGGCGAGGCGCCCCGCGATGCCGACCCCTTGCATCGTGGGCGGCCAGCAGAGAGCGCATGAAGGCCACGCTGATCGCCGCGCCGAGTTCCGGCGCGGGCAAGACCACCGTTACCCTCGGCCTGCTGCGCGCCCTCGCCCGGGACGGACATGCCCCGCGCAGCCTCAAGCTCGGCCCCGACTACATCGACCCGGCCTTTCACGCAGCGGCCACGGGCCGCGCGTCGCTCAACCTCGATCCCTGGGCCATGGACGACGCGCTGCAGCGGGCGCTTTTTTCCGGTCCGGGGCCGCTCGTGGTGGAAAGTGCCATGGGGCTCTTCGACGGGGCGGGGCTTCACGGGGCTGGGTCGGCTGCGGATGTGGCGGCGCGTTTCGACCTGCCGGTGACGCTCATCGTTGATTGTGCCCGTGCCGCCCACACGGTCCCCGCCATCGTGGAGGGGATCGAGGCGCATCGTGGCGACCTGCGCTTCCACGGCGTTGTGCTGAACAACGTGGGCTCCGACCGGCACGAGGACCTCCTGCGCGCCGCGTTCGACCGCGCGGGCCTTTCCCTCCTGGCCTGCCTGCGTAGGGCCCCGGGGCTCACGCTGCCGAGCCGGCATCTGGGTCTCGTTCAGGCCTCCGAGCATGCCGATCTCCCCGCGGTGCTCGATGCCATGGCTGATTGGCTCGGCTGCTCGGTGCGGCCCACGGACCTCCTTGGAGACGCGCCTGACATCACAGCACAAACACTCCGGCTCGCGCCGCCCGCCCAGCGGATCGCGATCGCAAAAGACGCGGCCTTTTCATTCGCTTACCCGCATCTCCTCGAGGCCTGGCACGGCGCGGGGGCCACCATCCTTCCGTTCTCTCCGCTCGCGGATGAGCCGGTGCCCGAGGCCGACCTCATCATCCTGCCCGGCGGCTATCCCGAGCTCCATACCGGGCGGTTGAGTGCCGCGACCCGGTTCATTCATAGCCTGAGAAGTGCATCCGAAGGCACTGACATTTATGGTGAATGCGGCGGCTACATGGTCCTTGGTGAAGCGCTCATCGATGCCGACGGGATCGCACACGGCATGGCCGGTCTCCTCCCGCTCGTCACGAGCTTCGAGGAGCGGGCCCTGACGCTTGGCTACAGGTCTCTCGTTGCCAGTCACGGCCCCTTCGCGGGGGCCTGGCGCGGGCATGAATTCCACTACTCCAAAGCGGTGAAGGAGGACGGTCCCCCGGCCTTCCGCGCGACGGACGCCGATGGTGAGGCGCTCGTGCCCATGGGGCTCCGCGCGGGACGCGTGTCGGGTTCCTACGCGCACCTCATCGCGCCCGCGTCCTGAGCGCCCTTGTGGGCCCAGTCTGGGAGGCGTAACGCTTTGCCCATGGACGCCCGGATCGACGAGCCTGCCGACGACCGTCTGGCGATGCGCAACGTGGTCATCCTCGTTGCGGCGCAGGCCATGCTCGGCAGTCAGATCACGATGATCTTCGTCATCGGCGGGCTCGCGGGGCAGATGCTCGCTCCCAATCCCTGCCTGGCCACGCTGCCCATTTCGCTCATCGTGTTCGGGTCCATGACGACGGCGCCGTGGCTCTCGCGGCTCATGCAGGCGCAGGGCCGCGTGACGGGCTTCATGACCGGCAGCGCGGGCGGGCTCGTGGGTTCCATCATCGGGGCCTACGCGCTCTCCACCGCCGACTTCTGGATGCTGCTCGTGGGGTCCTACTTCACAGGCATGTACATGTCGGCCCAGGGGTTCTACCGGTTCGCGGCAGCGGACACCGCCTCCGACGCATTCCGCCCCAAGGCGATCTCCTACGTCATGGCCGGCGGGCTCATTTCTGCGTTGATCGGCCCGCAGCTCACGAAGGTCACCAACGACATCTTCGCCGTGCCGTTCATGGGCACCTACCTCGCCGCGGGCGCGATCAACCTCATCGGGATGGCGCTTTTCCTCTTCCTCGACCTGCCGAAGCCGCCGAAGGGTCCGCGGGCCCGTCCCGGACGCACCACGTGGGAGATGCTCACGACGCCGCGCATCGCTGTCGCCGTGATCTGCGCCATGGTTTCTTACGCGCTCATGAACCTCGTCATGACCTCGACGCCGCTCGCCGTCGTGGCCTGCGGCTTCACCGCCGGGAACGCTGCGGATGTGGTGAGCGCCCATGTCATCGCAATGTTCCTACCGTCCTTCTTCACGGGCCACCTCATCGCGCGCTTCGGAGCGGAGCGGATCGTGGCCGTCGGCCTCCTCACGCTCGCCCTCGCGGGCGCGGTGGGGATCGCGGGCGTCGCGCTCCCGAATTTCTTCGTTGCGCTCGTCCTGCTCGGTGTCGGGTGGAATTTCGGTTTCATCGGCGCCACGACCATGCTCACCGACGCCCATGCCCCTGAGGAGCGTGGGCGAATCCAAGGTGCCAATGACGCCATCGTCTTTGGCTGCGTCACGCTCGCTTCGCTGGCCTCGGGTGGGCTGATGAACTGCTCCGGCAGCTCCCCCATGGCGGGCTGGAGCGCGGTGAACATCGCCATGGTGCCCTTCCTCGTGCTGGCGGGCGGCGCCCTCGTCTGGCTCGTCCTGAAGACCCGCGCTGCGCAGCCCGCGGAATGACGATGGAGCTCTCGCGCACGATCACCGGGCTCAACGCGGGCGGCGATGACGGCTGGGGCCTCTTTTACGAGGCTCGCCGCCGCAAGGCCGCGGGTGAGACGATCCTCGAGCTCACGATCGGCGAGCACGATATCGGCACGCATCCCGCGATCCTCGACGCGATGCATGCCTCCGCCAAAGCGGGACACACCGGCTATGCCATGGTCCCGGGCGTGGATGCCCTGCGGGATGCCGTGGCCACGCGGGTGGCCGCGCGCACGGGCGTGCCCACGGGCCGCGACAACGTGCTCATCACGCCGGGGGGCCAGGCCGCGCTCTTTGCTGCGCACAAGGCTGTGCTCGACCCAGGTGATGTGGGTCTCTTCCTTGATCCCTACTACGCCACCTATCCCGGCACGATCCGCGGCACAGGGGCGACGGCGCGGGCGATCGCCTGTCATCCGGAGGACGGCTTTGAGCCGCGCGCGGACGACCTTCTCGCCGTTTGCGACGGCGCCCGAAGTCTCCTGATCAACACGCCCAACAATCCCACCGGGGTGGTCTACGGTCGCGACACGGTGAACGCCATTGCAGACGTGGCCCGGGCGGCCGGCCTCTGGGTCATCTCCGACGAGGTCTATGACGCGCAGGTCTGGCGCGGCACGCATCTGAGCCCCCGCGCCCTGCCCGGCATGGCGGAGCGAACGCTCGTCATCGGCTCCATGTCGAAGAGTTACGCCATGACCGGCTCCCGTGTGGGCTGGATCGTGGGGCCGGAAGAGGCGATCGCGCGGCTGATCGATCTCGCCACAGCCACGACCTACGGCGTGCCCGGCTTCATCCAGGACGCCGCGCTCTTCGCCCTCCGCGAGGGCGACTGGCTGGAGGCGGAGGTCGGGGCGCCCTTCGCGCGCCGCCGCACCCGCGCCGAGGAGATGCTCGCCGCGCAGCAGGTGGTGGGCCTCGTGCCCTCTGGTGGGGCCATGTATCTCATGCTCGATATCCGCCGCACGGGCCTCGATGGCGAGGCCTTCGCCGCCCGGCTTCTGGATGAGGAGGCCATCGCGGTCATGCCCGGCGAGAGCTTCGGACGCGCCGCCGCGGGCCATGTACGCGTGGCCATGACGCTAGAAGACAGCGCCTTCGCAGAGGCCCTCGCTCGGCTCCTCGACTTTGCCGCGCGGCAGAGCGGCTGACGCGAAATCCCGGCGGGAAGTGTCGCGAACAGTCCGTGCCGTCGCTTTTGCACAAGATCGCGCCGCATGGGCCGCGTTCCATGGTGCCATGACGGCCTCGTCTATTATCGGCGGAGCATGGCGGCACGTGCTCACCCAGCGCACCATCGGCGCGCGACGGGGCCGTGCGGCACGGGGGAGACCCGCGGGGTGCTGAGCCCCCTTCCCCATCTCCCACGCCGAGGACCCCACCATGAACGATCTCACCCCACCCCGCCCCGCCCGTTCCGGCGGGCGCGCCGCGCGCCGCGCGCTCCGTGCCGCCCCCCTCGAGAAGACAGACCGCCCGGTTTGGCCGGGCCTCGAAGGCGGCACGCTCAAGGTTTTGACCCCCGCGGAAGTCGAGCGCATCCACGCGGCCGCGCTCACCTGCCTCGAAGACATCGGCCTCGCTGACGCACCGGAATCCGGCGTCGACATCATGACCAGTGCCGGCGCGGTCCTCGGAGATGATGGCCGCCTCCGCTTTCCCCGTTCGCTCGTCGAGGACATGCTCGCCAAGGCCGCGCGGGGGATCACCGTTCACGGGCGCGACGCGGCCTTCGATCTCGAACTGAGCGGAACACGCGTCCATTACGGGACGGCGGGCGCAGCCGTGCACATGGTCGATATCGACGGGCATGCCTACCGCGAGAGCACGCTCCAGGATCTCCACGATGCCGCGCGGATCACCGAGCAGCTGGACAACGTGCATTTCTTCCAGCGCCCCATGGTGGCCCGCGACGTCGCAGATGCGCGCGATCTCGATCTCAACACGATCTATGCCTCCGTGACCGGCACGCGAAAGCATGTGGGCACCTCGATCACCGATGCCGCCCACGTGCCGGACATACTCGACATGCTGCACCTGATGGCGGGCGGCGAAGCCGCGTGGCGCGCGCGCCCCTTCGTCTCCAATTCGAACTGTTTCGTCGTCCCCCCGATGAAATTCGCCACCGAGAGCTGCCTCGTGATGGAGGCCTGCATTCGCGGCGGCATGCCGGTGCTGCTCCTCTCGGCGGGAATGGCGGGTGCCACGGCGCCCTCCACCACGGCGGGCGCCATCGTGCAGGCCACTGCGGAATGCCTCGCGGGCCTCGTCTACGTCAACGCCATCGCGCCCGGGCATCCGGCGATCTTCGGCACCTGGCCCTTCGGGCTCGACCTGCGCACGGGGGCGATGTCCATCGGCTCGGGCGAGCAGGCGCTGCTGACGGCGGGCTGTGCGCAGATGCATCAGTTCTACGGGCTGCCCGGCGGCGCGGCGGCCGGGGCCTCCGACGCCAAGCTCCCGGACATGCAGGCGGGCTGGGAGCAAATGTGTTCAAACGTCACCGCGGGCCTCGCGGGCTGCAACATGATCTATGAGGCCGCTGGCATGCATGCCTCGCTTCTCGGTTTCTGCTTCGAGAGCCTCGTGATGGGCGATGACCTCATCGGTCAGGCGCTGCGCTGCGTGCGCGGGATCGAGGTTTCTGAAGATACCCTGGCGGTGGACACGATCCGCGAGACGGTGCTCGGCGCAGATGGCACGGGCGGGCCCGGCCACTATCTCGGCGCGGGGCAGACGCTGGCACGCATGGAAAAGGATTTCGTCTATCCCACGCTGGGCGACCGCACCTCACCCAAGGAATGGGACGAGAACGGCAAGCCCGATCTCGTGGCCGCGGCCAGGGCCCGGACGGCGGCGCTCCTGGCTGCGCCCAATAGGGCGATGCTCGATCCTGCCGCGGACGCCGCGCTCCAGGCCCGCTTCGCCCTCCATATCAGGCCCTAGCTCGCTTCCGCGCGTTCCTCGAGCGCGAGCCATTCCTCCTCCGCACGCGCGAGCGCCGCTTGTCGCTCCACGAGCGCGTCGGTGGCTTTCTGGAATTTCACCGGCGCGTCCGTGAAGAGCCCGGGCTGCGCGAGAAATGCCTCGAGCTTCGCGATCTCGGCGGTGAGGCGGTCAATCTCGCCGGGCAGAGCGTCGAGCCGGTGCTTTTCGGTAAAGCTGAGCCCTGTGCCCGACGCTGTGCCAGCCGCGGCGGCGGGCGCGGTCCCTTTCTTCACCGAGGAAGGGGTCTGCTGCTCTGCAGAGGGAGCATCTTGTGCAGGCTTCTGGGCCTGGTAGTCGCTCCAGCCGCCCGCATAGACGGTAAGCCGGCCCGCGCCCTCGAAAGCCACCGTGGCCGTGGCCACACGGTCGAGGAAATCCCGGTCGTGGCTCACGAGGAGCACCGTGCCGTCATATTCACCCAGGATGTCCTGCAGGAGGTCCAGCGTCTCCACGTCGAAATCATTGGTCGGTTCGTCGAGGATCAGCAGGTTCGATGGCTTCGCCATGAGCTTGGCCAGCAGAAGCCGCGCCTTCTCGCCACCCGAGAGCGAGCGGACAGGCGCGCGGGCCTGCGCCTCGTCGAAGAGAAAATCCTTGAGATAGCCCACCACGTGCTTTGGCGCGCCGCGCACCATGATCTGGTCGGCGCGGCCCGAGACGCGGAGACCCTGCTCGGAGGTGAGCGCCTCCCAGAGGCTGAGCTCGGGATCGATCTGGGCACGCGCCTGGTCGAAATAGGCGATCTCGAGATTGGTGCCGAGCTTCACATTACCCGCGTCGGGCGCAAGTCCGCCCGTGAGCATGTTGAGCACGGTCGTCTTGCCCACCCCGTTCGGGCCGACGAAGGCGATGCGGTCCCCGCGCTGGACGGTGAGCGAGAAGTTCTTGGCGATGTTCTTGCCGTCGAAGGCTTTCGAGAGGCCCGTGGCCTCGATCACCTTCTTGCCGCTCTTCTTGCCCGTTTCGATCTCGAGCGCGGCGGCGCCCTGCCGGGTGATCTGCGAGGCTCGCTCGGCGCGCAGGTCCTGGAGGGCCCGCACTCGGCCCTGGTTGCGCTTGCGCCGCGCGCTGATACCCTCGACGGCCCATTTCGCCTCGGCCTTGATCTTGCGGTCGAGCTTGTGGCGCTTGTCGTCTTCCTCGGCCCAGGTCCTGTCGCGCCAGGCCTCGAAGGCGCTGAAGCCCTTCTCCTGCCGCCGCACCTCGCCGCGGTCGATCCAGAGCGTGGCGCGCGTAAGCGCGGAGAGGAACGCGCGGTCGTGGGAGATGACGACAAACCCGGTGCGCGTGTTGCGCAGCTGGTCCTCGAGCCAGCCGATGGCCTCGATGTCGAGGTGGTTGGTGGGCTCGTCGAGGAGCATGAGCTCCGGCGCCTCGGCCCAGATCTTTGCCAGCGCCGCGCGCCGGCGCTCCCCGCCGGAGGCCGTGGCCACGGGGCGCGCCGGGTCAAACTTGAGCCCCTCGCCCGCCATGTCCACGCGGTAGGCCTCACTCGCGTCGAGCGCGGATATCGCGAAATCGCCCAGCGTGGCGAAGCCCGCCATGGACGGGTCCTGCTCCATGTAGCCCACACTCACGCCCGAGGGCAGCACGCGCTCGCCCCGATCAGGCTCCACGAGGCCCGCCATGACCTTCAGGAGCGTGGATTTGCCGGAGCCATTGCGCCCGACGAGCGCCACGCGGTCGCCGGGATGCACCACGAGCGAAAGCGCGTCGAACACTGGCGTGCCCCCGAAGGTGAGCGAGATATCGTTGAGCTGGAGAAGCGGTGCCTGTGCCATGGCGGGGAGCTATGGCGCGCCGCAGAGAAGGTCAATTCCACGCCCGCGGGGAAGACCCTGCGCGCGGCTGGTACCTCAGCCCGCCACGGATCGCAGAAGACGCTTTCGCGCGGCGGGTATCGCGGTAATCTCGAGCGCGGTGAACACGTGGAGCGTGCCCAAATCGCGGTCCACCACCGCGTGGTCGCTCACCCAGCCTCCCATGGAAAGGTAGGTCCTGAGGAGGGGCGGCATCGCACCCATGGCACGCTTTAGATCCGGGCGCAGGCCGAGCCGCTCCGCAAAGCGCACCACCTGCGGCGCCTTCACCTTGGGCAGCCAGCGGCGCGGCGCGAGATGTCTTTCGCGCAGCATGGCAAAGGCGTCATGGTAGGCCTCCGCCTCGGTGCCATCAAAGGACGAGCAGCCAAAGAGCATCTCGACCCCTCGGTCATCCACGTAGGCCGTCATCGCCCCCCACGCCACGCGCAGGATATCGGCGTCGGAGCACTCGGGCGCCGTGCAGAAGCGGCCCAACTCGACCATCGGCGCGTGGTAGGCTTCGAGCGCGGCGAGGTTGTAGTGTTGCGCCGAATAGCTCCGTCCGATGTCTGCGCCGGATCCCAAGGGCAGGAGACGGAAGCAGCACAGGATGCGGCCTGACACGCGATCTTCGACGAGGACGTGATCGCAGTGCGCGTCATGGGCATCGACGTCGCTTGTCGCGCCAGCCCGAAAACAGCGCGCCCGCAGCCCCTGCACCGCTGCGTGATCCTCGGCGTTTCGGGCGATCCGCGCGCGGTAACGTCCTCTCTCGAGGCTCAGCATGCTTCCTCTCCCTTCTGTCGCATGATTTGCACCCCTTGGCCGGGCGCATCATGCGACATACCTCCAGAAGAGCGGCATGGCATGGGCCATGTGACAACACAATGACGGACGCACATCATGGATAAAGTGATCAAATCGGATGACGAGTGGAAAGCCGAGCTGAGCGAGCTCGCCTACAAGGTGACGCGCAAGCACGGCACCGAACGCGCGTTCACGCATGAGACCTTTCCCGAGGGGCCGGGCCTCTTCCGCTGCATCTGCTGCCAAGCGCCCCTCTTCGACAAGAAGCACAAGTTCGACAGCGGCACGGGCTGGCCCTCTTTCTACCAACCCGCCGAGGACGCGCCCATCGCCGAGAGCGTGGACAACAGCTGGTTCATGCGCCGCACGGAGGTCCATTGCGACCGGTGCGATGCCCATCTGGGGCATGTCTTTCCCGACGGACCGCAGCCCACGGGACTGCGCTACTGCATCAACGGCGTTGCGCTGAGTTTTCAGGAGGCAGACTGACGAGCCACACGGGGCGCTACGTCAAAGCCCGTCATCTCCCCCGCCGAGAACGCGCGCGGGATCGAACCGTCCGAGATTGCCCAAGAGCTGCCTGAGGAAGGCGGTGTCCTGCACTGCCGAGTCGGTGACGCGGCGCGACAGCGGCACGACCCGCCCATCCGCCAGGGTAAAGCGCTCGATATTGCGTACGACCCCGTCGCCGTCGAAGGTCACGGCCACGAGTTGGCGGTCGATAACCTCGGGCGCGAAGAAGGCGAAAAGGCGCCGCCGGTCCGCGAGATAGTAGAACGCACCATCGGTGAGCACGCCGCTCGTGGACGGTCGACCGATAACATCCTCCACCGAGGCGCGGGTATCGACGCCGACGATCACGTCCGCGAGTTCTTCGTCCGTGGGCGCGTAGCCGTGATTGCGAAACGTTGCCTGGCATCCGGTCAACGCGATGACGCCAGCAAAAAGCGTCCCCAAGAGGCGCGTCCGTCGTCTGGGCATCTGTGCAAGTTCCCCCATCGTCCGAGCCGGCTTTCACCTGCTCTTGCGCTTGTGTAACAGGGCGGACGCGATTTTTTCAAGCGAGAGACGCGCCCATGGCCCACGACCCCGTTCTGCCCCTTGCCAAGCTTCCTGCCGACGGGCCGCACCGCATCGAATGGACGCCCACGGAGGAAGACCGCGCGGCGCTCGTCGCCGCACTCGACCTCCTCGACCTGCGAAAGCTTCGGGCGGCGTTCACATTGACGCCGCGGGGCACGCGCGACTGGCACCTGAGCGCCGCGTGGGGCGCGACGCTCATTCAGCCCTGCGTGGTGACGCTCGCGCCGGTGACCACGCGCATCGACCGCACCGACGCGCTGATCTTCACGGCGAACATGCCCGAGATCACCGAGGCCGAAAGCGAGATGCCCGAGGACGATACGCTCGAGCCGCTCGTGGACGCGGCACCAATCCTACCCCTGATCCAGGAGATGCTCGCGCTCGCCCTGCCGCCCTACCCTCGCGCGGATGACGCCGAGCTGGGCGAGGCCGTCTTCGCCGCGCCGGATGTCAGACCGATGACGGATGAGGACGCAAAACCCTTCGCGGGCCTCGCGGCGCTGAAATCCAAGCTCGAAGGCGGCGAATAGCACACGCCGCCCGGCGCGATCGCCTGCGCATCTCTTCCGCGGCAAACCCCTTGCGCGGCTGCCACAGGTGCTTTAGAGCCCGCCAAACTTTCGAAATGCACGCGTGCGAGGTCGCGCGCCCCCGATCCGAGGTTCAGACATGGCCGTTCAACAGAATCGCGTCTCCAAATCGCGTCGCAACAACCGCCGGGCTCACCACAGCCTCGTGGCTGCGAACCCCAACGAATGTACGAATTGCGGCGAACTTCGGCGTCCCCACCACGTGTGCCCGTCCTGCGGCCACTACGGGGATCGGGAAGTCATCGCGATGGTTGACGAGATCGACCTCGAAGACGAAGACGCCGCCTAGGCCGCGCAAGGTACATGATAGGCGCGAGCGACACCGCGCAACCCGACGACGGAACGGTTGTTGTGGCCGTCGATGCCATGGGCGGGGACCAAGGCCCTGACATGGTCGTGCGCGGCATGGCCAAGGCCGCCTACCGCAATCCCAAGCTCCGCTTCGTCCTGCTCGGGCCGAAAGCCACGCTCACGGGTATCGTGGAGCGTCGCAAGCTCGCCGATGTCACGACGATCCGCGACGCGCCCGGCGTGGTGACGATGGAGGATCGCCCGTCGCAGGTCATGCGGCACGGCAAGGACACCTCCATGTGGGCGGCCATCGACACCGTCCGCGCCCGAGAGGCCGGGGTCTGCGTGTCCTGCGGGAATACCGGGGCGCTCATGGCCGTCGCGATGATGCGCCTGAGAAAAGTGCCCGGCGTCAACCGGCCCGCCATCGCGGTGCTATGGCCCTCCTCCAATCCGCAGGGGTTCAATGTCCTTCTCGACGCCGGCGCCGATATCCGCGCCGACGAGACCGACCTCATGCAATACGCGCTCATGGGCGTGAGCTACGCGCGCAACGGGCTCGAGATCGCGCGCCCGCGGGTCGGATTGCTCAATGTCGGCACTGAGGACCACAAGGGCCGCGCGGAGATCAAGGTGGCTGCCGAACTCATCGCCGCCCAGGCTCATCAGGCGAAATTCGACTTCGTGGGCTTCGTGGAAGGCGGGCAAATCCCCGGCAATAAGGTCGATGTCATCGTCACCGACGGCTTTACCGGCAACATCTCTCTCAAGACCGGAGAGGGCACGGCGAGCTTTATCTCTGCCGCGCTGCGCGACGCCTTCCGCCACACACCGCTCTCGCGGCTCGCGGCCCTCATGGCCTTCACCTCGCTCAACCGCTTGAAAAAGCGGATCGACCCGCGACGAGTGAACGGTGGTGTCTTTCTCGGCCTCAATGGTACGGTCGTCAAAAGCCATGGTTCGGCCGATGCCACGGGGATCGCCGCCGCCATCGGGCTTGCCAGCCAACTGGCTCAGACGGGCTTCAGCGAACGCCTGGCGGCGCGAGTGGCGCAAGCGGGCGGGTTTCTGCCGGCAGAGGACGAGGATAACGTATGACGACCCTGCGCGCGGTGATCCGCGGCTACGGACACTATCTCCCCGCGCGCGTGGTGGAGAATGCGGAGTTCGAGAAGACCCTCGAGACCAATGACGCGTGGATCCGCACGCGTACGGGCATCGAACGAAGACATTTCGCGGCCGAAGGCGAAACCACCTCGCAACTGGGATCAAAGGCCGCGCTGGCCGCACTGGAGGATGCCAATATTGGGGCTGACGACGTCGATGCGCTCATCCTCGCCACCTCCACCGCTGATCTGACCTTCCCCTCCGCGGCCACGATGGTGCAGGCGGAAATCGGCATGTCGAACGGCTTTGCCTTCGATCTGCAGGCCGTTTGCGCGGGCTTCGCCTATGCCATGACCACGGCGAATTCCCTGATCGCGAGCGGCCAGGCGCAGCGCGTGCTCGTCATCGGGGCGGAGACGTTTTCCCGCCTGATGGATTGGTCGGACCGGAGCACTTGCGTGCTCTTCGGGGACGGTGCGGGCGCGGTGCTCCTCGAGGCGCGCAACGCCAAGGGCACGCCGCAGGATCGCGGCATCCTCGCCGCCGAGATCCACTCCGACGGCCGCTACAAGGACATACTCTACGTCGATGGCGGCGTCTCCACCCAGAGCACCGGCATGCTGCGCATGCAGGGCAAAGAAGTCTTCCGCCACGCCGTGGAAAAGCTCGCCGGAACCGCGCGCACCACGCTGGCCAAGGCCGGTCTCACGCCCTCTGACATCGACTGGATCGTGCCGCACCAGGCTAATCTGCGCATTCTGACGGCCACGGCCGACAGGCTCGACGTGCCCATGGAGAAGGTCGTCGTCACGGTACAGGATCACGGCAACACGTCAGCGGCATCGATTCCCCTCGCCCTCTCCGTGGCCCATGCCGATGGGCGGCTCAAGGAGGGCGATCTGGTCGTCACCGGCGCGATTGGCGGTGGTTTGGCGTGGGGCTCGGTGGTTTTCCGCGTTTAAGCCCGCCGTTTAAACGGTTGAATTCCGAAGTTTATTGACCGCCCGGGATTGCACTCCTAAAATTTTGCCGTAGCAGGAGACCAGCCGGGAGAGCCTTTGATGAGCAAGACGTTGACGCGCATGGACCTCAGCGAAGCTGTGTTTCGCGAGGTGGGTCTGAGTCGCAACGAATCCTCCCAACTCGTGGAAAGCGTTCTTGACGAGATGTCGGACGCGCTGGTGCGCGGCGAGCAGGTCAAGATCTCCTCCTTTGGCACGTTCAGTGTCCGCGACAAGGCCGCGCGCGTGGGGCGCAATCCGAAGACGGGCGAAGAGGTGCCGATTTCGCCACGCCGCGTCCTCACCTTCCGCCCCTCCCACCTGATGAAAGAGCGCGTGGCGTCCGGCAACAAGGGGTGAGCATGGAAAAGTCCCGCCAGGCATTTCGAACCATCTCGGAAGTGGCCGACGGGCTAGGCACGCAGCCGCATGTTCTCAGGTTCTGGGAAAGCAAATTTCCTCAGGTCAAACCGGTGAAAAGAGCGGGGGGCCGCCGGTATTACCGACCCGCGGACGTCGATCTCCTGGGTGGAATCAAGCAGCTCCTGCACGGCGACGGGATGACCATCAAGGGCGTGCAGAAGGTGCTGCGTGACCGCGGCGTCAAATACGTGGCCGCCATCGGCTCCCAAGGGGCGCCCGCGCCGCAGGAGCCGCCCAGCGATGCCGTCGTGATCCCGCTGGAGCGCAAATCCGAGGCCACGCCATCACGGACAACCGCCACTGATCCGGACAGCTTGGGTTTCAGCAGGGTCAACGCCTTGCGTCGCGCAGCTCATGTATCGCATGAAGTCGACACTGACGCCCTCGCAGCGCTCACTGAACGGCTCAAGGCGCTTGCCACCCGCATGCAGTCCACCAACGGCCCCTGGTAGGCCACCTTGGAATTTGCGTCTTGTACGGGCCTCTCAATCGGCTATACGACACGCTCAGTCGGGCTATGGCGCAGCCTGGTAGCGCGTCCGTCTGGGGGACGGAAGGTCGCAGGTTCAAGTCCTGCTAGCCCGACCAACACTCCACCCCCGTTCCGGCTGATCGACCCCGGTTTGCCCCGTTTTGTACAGCGCCACGGCGCACTCGAGAGGTTTTGTACAAGGGAGAGACGGCATGGGCGTGTTTCCTAGCCAACGGATCGAAGCGCTCATTGCAGAGGGCGCGATAACCGCCGACCCCGCGATCATCCCCGAGCAGCTCCAGCCCGCGTCGCTCGATTTGCGCCTCGGTCCGGTCGCCTACCGCGTCCGCGCCTCGTTTCTCACCGGAGAGGGCCGCACCGTGGCCCAGCGGCTCGACGATTTCGTCATGCACCGCATCGATCTCTCGGACGGCGCGGTGTTGGAGAAGGGCTGCGTCTACGTCGTCCCGCTCATGGAGCGGCTCGCCCTGCCCGACGGAGTGCAAGCCGTCGCCAACGCGAAGAGCTCCACCGGGCGGCTCGACCTCCTGACGCGCACCATCACCGATGACGGCGTGGAATTCGACCGCATCGCGCCCGGCTATGACGGGCCGCTCTACGCCGAAATCTGCCCCCGCTCATTTTCCGTCCTCGCGCGGCCGGGCATGCGGCTCAACCAGATCCGCTTCCGAGACGGTCACGCCGTCCTCTCCGACGCCGAACTCACCGCGCTCCACGCCGCGAGCCCGCTCGTGGATGGCGCGGCCACCATCGCCGATGGGCTCGGCTTCTCCGTCGATCTGAAGCCCGCAGAGGGCGATCTCGTGGGCTACCGGGCCAAGCCACATACGGGCGTCATCGACCTCGAGAAGCTGGGCCACTACCCGCCCGCGGATTTCTGGGAGGAGATCCGCACGACGGAGGGGCGCATCATCCTCGACCCCGGCGCGTTCTACATCCTTGTGAGCCGCGAGGCTGTGACGATCCCCCCCGACTACGCCGCCGAGATGGCACCCTATCTCGCCATGGTGGGCGAATTCCGCGTGCACTACGCGGGTTTCTTCGACCCGGGCTTCGGCCACGGCGAAGGCGCGGGCTCCCGCGGGGTCCTGGAGGTGCGCTGTCACGAGGCTCCGTTTGTGCTGGAACACGGCCAGATCGTGGGCCGGCTCGTCTACGAGCGCATGTCCGAAAAGCCCGAGCGCCTCTACGGCACGGGGCTCAAAAGCAACTACCAGGGCCAGGGGCTGAAGCTTTCGAAGCACTTCGCTGCACAGTGAGGCTCGAGGCCTGAGCCGACCGTTTCGGGCCGCGCACCGTCCAAGGCAGACCTTTCGCGCCGAATGTGCTACCCTCGCCGTGGGAGGGATGCGCGATGTTCGACCTCGATACCTTTATCGCGGATTGCCGCGACGCGGTGGACAAGGACCCCACGCACAAGTCAGCCGCGGAGATCGTGCGACGCGCCCTGTCGGACCCTTCGAAGGTCTTGGCCGCGCTTGGAGAGCCCACCGAGCCCGGGATCACGCCCCTCTACGCGTCGCCGAACCTGACGATCGTGAACCTCGCCTGGAAGCCCTCGACCACGATACCCCCGCACAACCACGAAATGTGGGCCGTTATCGGAATCTATGGCGGGCGGGAGGACAATATCTTCTGGCGACGGGTGAAGGATCATCCCAACGGCCTGATCGAGGCGGCCGGAGCGAAGTCTCTGTCCACGGGCGATGTGTGCCCCATGGGCGCAGACATCATTCATTCGGTCACGAACCCGATCCCGCGATTGACGGCCGCGCTGCATGTCTATGGCGGCGATTTCTTTGAAGCGGAACGGAGCGAATGGGAACCTTAACACCTGTTCGAAACCCAGCTCGACATCGAAGAAGTGCGCGCGCGGTTCTCAAAGTAGGCCGCCCGGGAGCGAGGCGACATGCACCGCAGAGCCGCCCATGAGCGCGCTTCGCCTCAGAACCGCCCGATGCGTCGCGTGATGCGCATGGCCTGCTTGGTGCGCTTCTCTTTCTGGCGTAGGGCGGCCATTTCCTTGCGATCCTCCTCCGAAACGCCGTGGCCAGCCCCTTTCGGGTCGTCGCGCTTTCTGCGGCGGTTCGTGGCCATGTCGAAGCCCTTGTTCATGCCCTTCGAGATCAGCCTGCGCATGACCATGTGCAGGATCATGTTGATGAACTGGTTCATGGGTTTGTCTCGCTTTCCTCTGCCTCGGTGTCGTCCTCTTCGAAGAGATCGGGTTCGTCCTCATGGGCCTCAATCTCTGGCTCCTCCGCACCCGGCGGCGGTCTGTTTTCCAGAAGGCCCGCCTGGCGCAGCTCCCTGAGCCCTGGAAGGTCGCGCGCCGATTCGAGGCCAAAGTGATCGAGAAAGCTTTCGGTGACGGTAAAGGTCACCGGGCGGCCCGGGGTCATGCGGCGCCGTCCGAGCTTGATCCAGTCGAGCTCCAGCAGCTGGTCGACGGTGCCGCGGCTCACGCTCACGCCGCGGATTTCCTCGATTTCGGCGCGCGTCACCGGTTGGTGGTAAGCGATTATGGCCAGCGTCTCGATCGCCGCGCGCGAGAGCTTGCGCGTCTCCACCGTCTCTTTCTGCATCAGGAAGCCGAGATCGGGCGCGGTGCGGATGGCCCAGGCCTCCCCCACGCGGATGACGCTGACGCCGCGGCCCTCGTAGCGCTTGCGCAGGTACTGAAGCGCCTCGGCGGGGTCGGAGCCGTGGGGCATGCGCCCCGTCAGTTCGCGCACCGTCACGGGCTCCGCGCTGGCAAAGAGGATGGCCTCCACCATCCGCTCCTGCTCGCCCATGGGCGGAGCCTCGAAGAGGCTCTCTTCCTCGGGCTCAGCCACCGCTGGCCTCCCGCGCGCGCAGTTTGAGGGGGGCGAAGGTGGCGTCCTGACGAAGCTCCAGGCGGCCCTCTTTGACCAGCTCCAGCGTAGCCGCGAAGGTGGAGGCCGTGGCGGAGCGGCGACGTTTGGGGTCGCCCGCCCAGTCGTCCGGCAAATAAGACATGATGTCGGTCCAGTCTCCGGCGAAGCCGAGGAGTCCGCGCAAGCGGTCGAGCGCCTGCTCCATCGTCAGGATGCTCTCACGCGCATCGAAGGAGAGCGGGCGGAATTCGTCCTTCGTGCGAATCCGGGCATAGGCCTGCATGAGGTCGAGGATCGTGGCGGTGTAGTCCACGCGGCGCACGCGGGTGACATCCTCGGTGACGCCGCGGGGAAAGAAGTCACGGCCCAGCCTGTCGCGCCCCATGAGGCGGGCGGAGGCGTCGCGCATGGCCTGCAGGCGCTCGAGCTGGAACGCCAGATGCGCGGCGAGCTCTTCGCCCGAAGGTCCTTCTTCGGCGGGGTCCGGAGGCAGAAGGAGGCGCGATTTGAGGAAGGCCAACCAGGCGGCCATGACGAGGTAGTCTGCCGCGAGCTCGATCCGGAGCTCCTTCGCCTTCTCCACGAAGGCCAGATACTGCTCCGCCAGGTGCAGGATCGAGATGCGGCGCAGGTCCACCTTCTGCGTGCGCGAGAGCGTGAGCAGGAGGTCGAGCGGCCCCTCGAATCCGTCCACATCCACGATGAGCGCCTCCGCCGCCAGGCGGTCGGCGACACTGGTCTCCAGGATGCTGTCCTCGCTCATGCAGCGGCTCCGTTGGTGAGGCTGCGAAGTTCGGCGGTGAGGGCGCCGGTGTCAATGTTCGGCGCGTCGGGCCTGAGCGCGAGCGCGCGGGCCGCCCGGGCCGCGGCAGCCTCCGTCAGGGCGCCCACGGTGGCCACCTCCTCCATCTCGGCCATCACGCCATTGCAATGGAGGATGACATCGCAGCCCGCCCGCAACGCCGCCTCGGCACGGCTCCGGGGGCCTCCGGACAATGCATCCATTGAAAGGTCGTCGGTCATCAGCAACCCGTCAAAGCCGATCTCCTCCCGGATGACGCGGTGGAGAGCGGGCGACGTCGTCGCCGCGCGCTTGGCGTCATAGGCCTCGAAGACGACATGGGCGGTCATGCCAAGCGGGATATCCGCGAGCGCCTTGAACGGCACGAAGTCTTCTGCGGCGAGCGCCTCCTTAGTCTTCGTCACGCGCGGCAGGTCGATGTGGCTGTCCTTGGTGGCCGAGCCGTGGCCCGGCATGTGCTTGACCACGCTGAGCACTCCGCCCGCCGACTGCCCCTTCGCCAGGGCGCGGGCGCGCCGCGCAACCTCTTCCGCGGTGTGCCCGTAACAGCGGTTGCGCAGGCGTGAATGGGTCCCCGCGAAGGCCGTGTCGCCCATGGGTGCGCAATTCACGTCGATGCCGATCTCGCGCAGCTCGGTCGCGATGAGCGCCCCGCGGAGCCAGAGCGCGCGCTCCGGGTCCGGGCTCGCCTCCACGAGGTCGAGCGCGGGCGGATGCCCTGCCCAGACCGGAGGCCAGAGCCGCTGCACGCGCCCGCCTTCCTGGTCGATCAGGACGGGCGCGTCGCGGCCCACGCTCTCGCGCAAGGCCGCCGTCAGGGCTGCGACCTGGGCCTTTGAAACGCAGTTCCGCTCAAAGAGGATGAAGCCCCAGGGATCGGCCGCACGAAAGAAGGCGGCCTCCGATGCCGAGAGCTCCGGCCCGGCACAGCCGAAGATATGGGCCCCGGCCACCGCGTTACTCGACGAGGACGGGGATGCAGGCGGCCTTGGCCGCCACGAGCGCGGAACAGAAGCGGCGCGCATCGGCGAGGTCATCGAAGCCGTGGGCGCGCAGGCGGTAGAAAGTCCGGCCCGCCTTGGTCGCGCGCTGGATCACGCGCTTCTTGCCGTAAAGGAACGGTCCGAACTGGTCGGAGAGACGCGCCCATTCCGCCCGCGCGATCTCCGGGCTGGCGAAGGCGCCGAGCTGCGCGAGGTGTGTGCCCGCAGGGACGGCGGAGGCGGCCACGTCGATGCCGACAGGGGCCTCGGGGCGGGCGCTGGCCGTGGTGTCGAGCGCCGCGGGCCGCACTTGCGGCCGCAGGGAACGGCGCACACCAGGCCCGAGATCGGGACGCGGCGAGAGCGCGGCGACCCTCACTTCTCCCGCCTCCGCCTCCGCGGCAACGGCGGGCCCTGCGAGCGTGTCTTCGATCGTTTTCTCCACCGCCTCCGGGTTCGCGAGGGAGGCGATGAGCTCTTCCACATCGCCCGGATCGGCGGGCTCGAGCGTGGTCATCTCGATGGCGGCATCGGTCAGCGCGCCCGCATCCTCGCCAGTGAAGACGGCGTTGAGCTCGCTCACGGGTGCGTCCTCTTCCGTCAGTTCCATGGCGGCCGGCGCGAGCACCAGACGGTCGCGCGGCGCGCTCGCGGTGCCCTCGGCGGCGATTTCGTTGACGGCGAGGCCCTGGTGATCCGCGGGACGACCGCCGGGCGTATCCGGCGCCACGCGCATGGGGCCTTCCAGCGCCATGACCACAGGCACGCCGGAAACGTCCCGCGCGATGAGTTTGTAGCTCCACAGGCATACCCCCGCGATCAGCGCGAGCGAGACGAGACCGCCCACCGCGCTGACGAAGGTGCCCACGCCCATTGCGTAGGTTGCGGGGCCTTCAGCCCCCTTGGAACTGAAATACGCCTCTGCCATGTCCGCCTCACTGCCCCGGCCGGGCCGCCGCCCCGCGCCAGTGGTCCCTTGAACTCTGCCTCTGGCTCCGCCCGCGCCTGTTGGGTCAGCGCATTTCGTCGGGAGCCGATACGCCCAAGATACCCAAGCCCGCTGAAATCACAACGGATACGGCGCGGATCAGCGCTATTTTGGCCTGGCTTTCGGATGTGTTGCCTTCCTGCAAGAAGCGCATGGCGTCGCTGTCGCGGCCCATGGAATAGCGCGTATTGAAGCGCGCGGTGAGCTCCTGGAGGTAGAAGGCGATGCGGTGAGGCTCGTTGCCCCGCGCGGCGATTTCCACGAGGCGCGGCCATTCGGCGAGCTTCTTGGCGACGGCGACATCGGCCTCGTGATCGAGGCGCGCAGCAGAGGCCAGCGCGGCATCCGACATGTCCATGCCCTGCGCCTTTGCCTTCGAGATCACGGACATGACCCGGGCATGGGCGTATTGGACGTAATAGACCGGGTTGTCGTTGGTGGTCTGGCGCACGACGTCCACGTCGAAATCGAGCGGCGCGTCGTTCTTTCTCGTGAGCATGGTGAAGCGGATGGCGTCACGGCCCACCATCTCCACCACGTCGGCGGCGGTGACGAAGGTGCCCGCCCGCTTCGACATCTTGAGCGGTTCGCCGCCCTGCATGAGCTTGACGAGCTGCGTCAGCTTGATGTCGAGCGGGGTCTTGCCGTCCGAGAGCGCGGAAACGGCGGCTTTCATCCGCTTGACGTAGCCGCCGTGATCGGCGCCGAAGACATCGATGAGCGCGTCGAAGCCCCGCTCCACCTTGTCGAAGTGGTAGGCTATGTCGGGGGCGAAGTAGGTCCAGCTGCCGTCGGATTTCTTGATCGGGCGGTCCACGTCGTCGCCGTGGGCGGTGGAGCGGAAGAGCGTCTGCTCCCGCGGTTCCCAATCCTCGGGCGTCTTGCCCTTGGGCGGCTCGAGCGTGCCGGTGTAGATGAGGCCCTTTTCATCGAGCGTGTCGATGGCCGCCTCGATCCGGCCCGTGCCATAGAGCGACTTCTCCGAGAAGAAGACATCCATCTCCACGCCGAGCAACGCGAGGTCGGCGCGGATGAGGTCCAGCATCTGCTCGGTGGCGAATTCGCGGATCTCGGACAGCCAGAACTGCTCGCCCTTGCCCACGAAGGTGTCGCCCACCCTGGCCTTGAGGGCCTCGCCCACCGGCACGAGATAGTCGCCCGGATAGGTTCCGTCCTCGAAGGCCACGTCCTGCCCGTGCGCCTCGAGGTAGCGCAGATAGACAGAGCGCGCGAGCGTATCGACCTGCGCGCCGCCATCGTTGATGTAGTATTCCCGCGTGACCTCGTAGCCCGCGTAATCGAGGAGCGAGGCCAGCGCATCGCCCACCACCGCGCCGCGGGTATGACCCACATGGAGGGGGCCCGTGGGGTTGGCGGAGACATACTCCACGTTCACGCGCTGCCCGGCCCCCATGTCGGACCGGCCGAAAGCCTCCCCCGCCTCGAGGATCTGAGCGATTGTCCCGGTCCAGACCCTTTCTGCGAGCGTGAGGTTGAGGAAGCCTGGCCCCGCCACCTCCGCCTGCGCGATGCGGTCGTCGGCGGTGAGACGCGCGGCTAGCGCCTCCGCGATATCGCGCGGCTTTGCCTTGGCGGGTTTGGCCAGCACCATGGCCGCGTTCGTCGCCATGTCGCCGTGGGCGGCGTCGCGCGGGGGCTCCACTGCCACGTTCGCGAGGTCGAGCCCCTCGGGCAGCACGCCCTCTCGCATCAGCGCCTCCAGGGCGGAGATGACGACGGTGCGAATATCGGCGAACAGGTTCATGGCGGGCCTCCGGGGGCGCGCTTACCCATGCCACAGGCCGTGGTCAACGGATCAGGCGCCGAGGAGGCGCGCGTGCTCCTGCATCGCGAAGCGGTCGGTCATGCCGGCGATGTAATCGGCCACGAGGCGCGCCAGATCCGTCTCGTCCCGGCGCTCGGCGACCTGCCCCTGCCACTCCGCGGGCAGGCTCTCAGGCGAGGAGAGGAAGAAGGGGAAGAGGTCCTCCACGATCCGCGTGACCTGGTCGCGCTTTTTCATGACCCGCGGCGCGCGGTACATGCGGTGGAAGAGGAAGGTCCTGAGTTCGCCGATGCCGGCCCACATCTCCTCCGAGAAGCTGATGACCGGGTGCCCGAGGTCGCGGATATCCTGCGCGGAGCGGGCGCCAGAGGCATCGAGCCGCGCGCGGGAGATGTCCATCACATCCTCCACCATGACCCCGAAGACCCGGCGAAGCGCCTCGTGCCTGCGCCGCGACGGCTCGAGCCCGGGATAGAGGCTGTCCACCTCCGCGTAGCAGGGGCCAACGATGGGCAACTCCGCGAGGTCCGCATCCGAGAAGAGACCCGCCCGCAGCCCGTCGAAGAGGTCGTGGTTGTTGTAGGCGATATCGTCCGAGAGCGCCGCCACCTGCGCCTCGGCGCTGGCGTGGGTGGAGAGCTCGAGTCCGTGGACGGCATCGTAATCCGCGAGGGCGTAGGGCAGCGCCCCGATGACGGGGCCGTTATGCTTGGCGATGCCCTCGAGGCTCTCCCAAGTGAGATTGAGCCCATCCCACTCGGCATAGTGCTTCTCGAGCGCGGTGACGATGCGGATGGCCTGGGCATTGTGGTCAAAGCCGCCGTAGGGCGCCATCAGCACATGGAGCGCGTCCTCGCCGGTATGGCCAAAGGGCGGATGACCGAGATCGTGGGCGAGGGCCACGGCCTCGGTGAGCTCGGCATTCAGGCCGAGCGCGCCGGCGATGGTGCGCGCCACCTGCGCCACCTCGATGGAATGCGTGAGCCGGGTGCGGAAATAGTCGCCCTCATCCTCCACGAAGACCTGCGTTTTGTGCTTGAGCCGCCGGAAGGCGCTGGAATGGATGATGCGGTCCCGGTCGCGCTGAAAGCACGAGCGATGCATGCTCTTGGGCTCGAGAACGAGCCGCCCGCGCGACTGCTCGGGATCCGCTGCGTAGGGGGCTGCCATCTGCCACTGGCTCCCGATCTGCTTCGCGGCTTGTGCCGCCGTGGACGTTGGCTATATGATAAGGACGCTAAAGAACAGTGAGAGCCATGCTCACCCTGCCCCCCAAAGTCACCCCGCGCGCCTTCGAGCGCCTGAGCGAGATCGGCGCCGCCGCCACCGGCAAGGTGCTGCGCGTGGCGGTGGAGGGCGGCGGCTGCTCGGGTTTTCAATACGAGATCGACCTCGACGATGCGCCGAAGGGCGATGACCTCGTCCTCGAAGGCCAGGGCGAGCGCGTGGTAATCGACAGCGTGTCCCTGCCCTTTCTCGCCGACGCCACCATCGATTTCGAGGAAGAGCTGATCGGCGCGCGGTTCGTCATCGAGAACCCGAACGCGACCGCGAGTTGCGGCTGCGGGACGTCCTTTTCCCTCTGATCAGGCGGCCTTGGACCCGCTTCCCTCCGGCGTATCGGGTTCAAAGGTCGTGGCCTTAGGCGGCGCAGCCTTCGGAGCCTCGGGCGTGTTCGACGCCGCTACCGGCACCTCCCCGTTTTCCTCGTCCGCCTTATCGGGCTTCGGCAGCGCGAGCGCCTCATCGGCGAACTGATCGGGCGCCTCAAAGCTCACCTCGCCGGTATTGGGATCCACCGTCACGCGGGGCTTGACCGGCATCGCCTCGATCGTGGCGGTGAGGTCCTTCACCTGGCGCTCGAACGTTTCGCGCTGGGTCTCGACCGGGTTGCCCGGCTTCTTTCCAAACAAAAATCTCAGCATCCTGTCCTCCTCTTGCGTAAGCCTAGGTGAGACGGCTCGGGATCACAGGACGCAAGGCGGCCATTCCCCGAATTGGGCGGTGACGTGCCGGGCGTTGCCCGAAAAATGGGCGGGCGATCCCGGCCCGCTCGCGACGGAACCTCGGCGTCGGAGAGTTTTTCGGGTTGCAACCGCGCTAAGCGTGGGTCCTGCGTGAGGAAACGTTACAAAGCCTCCGCTCCGAAATTATCGCAAATCGCGCCAATTTCAGGATCATTGCACACATTTGCACACTGACCGCCGCGCGGCGCACAGAGGGCCAGGTTTTGTGATCACAGCCCATTGTGCGGGCTCGCTGCCGCGCTCATTTATGTGATGGGACGTAGACTTCCCAAATCGACGAGGCGTCCCCTACTCTAAGACATCGAACGGCGGCACCGACACCAACGCCTCCTTCCGGACCATATCAAACCCGGCGCTGACCCCGCCAAACATTCAAAAGGAAAGACCCATGTTCAAGAAACTCGCAATCGCCGCCGCCCTCGTCGCAACCGCAGGTGCCGCTTCCGCCAACAACTCCTTCGGGATCGTCGGTGGCGCGGAATTCGGCGACACCTTCTATGATGTGCCCCTCGCACGGACGCTCGGCGAAGGCTCCGTGGTCATCGAGAACCTGAGCGGCGACGTCCTCGGCCAGGCCGAGCTGAACGCCGGCACGAACACCGATGTGCGCGTCCCCTTCCAGGGCCGCGTCGGTGCCAGCGACCTGACCGCCAAGCTCATCGTGGACGGCATCGTCGTCGACGAAGCGATGATCGAAGTGCGCCGCTGATCCGGGCGACACCTCCCGACAAGAAAGGCCGGAGCCCCTGCTCCGGCCTTTTTTGTTTGCGCGCGGCGGGCGTGGTTCCCGTGGGTCTCTGCGCGCGGACACACAGAGCCCTACCCTAAGTCGCACACTCTTTTTCGTGATATATCAGAGGCTTGTTTCGGGTCTCCCCGGCCCCACGTTCTGTCCCGTCAGACAGCGGCACCGACCCCGCCGCAGGCGTCTGAAACCCAAACTCTCGGCCCCCACCCGGCCGATACAATAAACCCGTAGGGCCCCAACCGGCCCGCACTGAAAGGAAAAAACATGTTCAAGAAGTTCGCAATCGCCGCCGCCCTCGCTGCCACCGCAGGGGCCGCCTCCGCCAACAACAACTTCGGCATCCTCGACAACGCCGCCTCCGGCGACAGCTATTATGACGTGCGCGTCGTGAGCACCCTGGGCGAGGGCACGGTGCAGATCGAAACCTTCGCCGGCGACGTGCTGGGCATGGCCTCTGTCAACGCCGGTGCCAACACGAATGTCCGCGTGGATTTCGGCGCCGACCGCGTGTCCACCGGTGACCTCGTGGCCAAGCTCATCGTGAACGGTGAAGTGGTGGACGAAGAAAGCATCGACGTCCTGCGCTAATCCGCGACAAAGACTACAGGAAAGCCGGGGCGCGCGTCGCTCCGGCTTTTTTCATGCCTGGTGGTCGCCTGTGATTTCTGTTGCTCCGTCTCCGTCGCTGCGCCACACGGGACCCATGAAAGTCGCATCCTTCAACATCAACGGCATCAAGGCGCGGGCCGAGGCCCTGCCCGCCTGGCTCGATGAGGCCGACCCGGACGTCGTCGTCCTCCAGGAGATCAAGAGCGTGGACGAGGCGTTTCCCCGCGCGCTCTTCGAGGATCGGGGCTACAACGTGGAGACCCACGGCCAGAAGAGCTTCAACGGCGTGGCGATCCTCTCCAAGCTGCCGCTCGAGGATGTGACACGCGGCTTGCCCGGCGACGACACCGACGAACAGGCCCGCTGGATCGAGGCCACAGTGGTGGGCGAGCGCGCCGTGCGCATTTGTGGGCTCTACCTGCCCAACGGCAATCCCGCGCCGGGGCCGAAATTCGATTACAAGCTTGCTTGGATGGAGCGGATGAAGGCCCGCGCGGCGGAGCTCCTGGCCGCCGAGGAGCCCGCGCTCATGGCCGGGGACTACAACATCATCCCCCAACGCGAGGACGCCAAGCGCCCCGATGCTTGGCGCGACGATGCGCTCTTTCGGCCCGAGGCGCGCCGGGCCTACCGCGAGATCCTCGCGCTGGGTTTTACGGAGGCGTTCCGCGCGCGAGTTCAGGGCGCAGGGCATTACAGCTTCTGGGACTACCAGCGCGGCGCATGGGAGAACGATGACGGCATCCGCATCGACCATTTCCTGCTCACCCCGCAATGCGCCGACCTGCTCGAAGACTGCCATATCGACCGGGACGTGCGCGGCGGCACGAAGCCGTCCGACCACGTGCCGATCTGGGTGAAACTCGCCGCCTAAACCCGCGTGGCGTCGTAATTGTAGAGCCAGTCGAAGCGGCGCGCGACGAGCCCGGGCGCGAGCGTGCTCACCGTGCGGAGCGCGCCGTGCCCGATGAAACGCGCCACCGCATTCGAATGGTGGAACCGCGTGGCGTTGGCGCGCACCTCCTTCATCACCCGCGCCACACGCGGGGCGCGGATGCGTTCATACGCGCCGAGGGCCGCGTCGGCATCATCGTGACGCTCCCAGCAGCGGGCAAGCACCATGGCATCCTCTAAGGCCATGCAGGCCCCCTGCGCGAGGTAGGGAAGCATCGCATGCACGCTGTCACCGAGGAGGACGACCCGCCCCGCCGACCAGCGCCGCGGCAGCGCGTGGTGGTAGAGGCCCCAGCGGTGCACCTTCTCCGCCCGTTCAATGAGCGCCGCAATGGGACCGCCGAAGACGCTTAGCCGCGCGGCAAGCTCCGATTGCGGCACCTCCGCGCGCCAGCCTTCGGCCTGGGGCTCTGGCGTATCCTCGCCCGCCACGAGGTTGATCAGCTCCCCGCCACGCATGGGGTAGACGACCACATGGGCGCCCGGCCCCATATAGACGCTCACGCCCGCTTCTCGGATGGGCTCCGGCGGGACCACGATGGCGCGCCAGGCGGCCTGACCCGAAAACGCCGGGTCCGCGAGGTCCGGTGCCACGTGGCGGCGGAAGGCGCTATTGACCCCGTCGGCGGCGATGAGGAGGTCCGCCTCCGGCGCGTCCTCAGGGGTGACGGGGTGACCCAGATGAACCTTCACCCCCGCGGCGCGACAGGCCTCCTCCAAGAGCTTCAGAAGATCGGCGCGGTGGAAGAGACGCACCTCGCGCCCCGGGCCGTTGGGCAGGATCGCCACGCGCGTGCCGCGGTGATCGTGGAGCGTGGTCCCCTGCCCCAGAAACGCGTCCCCCGGGTCGACGCCCAGGGCGCGGAGGACGCGGAGCCCGTTCGAGGCGACCTGGATTCCCGCGCCCACTTCGCCGAATTCCGGTGCGCGCTCATGGACATGGACCTCCGCGCCCATGCGACGAAAAGCAAGGGCGGCCGCGAGGCCGCCCAATCCGCCGCCGATGACGGCGACACGTTCTTTCTGGACTGCTCGTGCGCTCAATGCGGGTCAGTCGTCGCGGTGCACCTTCTCGCGGCGCTCATGCCGCTCCTGCGCCTCGAGCGACATGGTCGCGATGGGACGCGCATCGAGGCGCTTCAGCGAGATCGGCTCGCCGGTCACCTGGCAGTAGCCGTATTCGCCCTCGTCGATGCGGCGCAGCGCGGCGTCGATCTTGGTGACGAGCTTGCGCTGGCGATCCCGGGTGCGCAATTCGAGGGCGCGGTCGGTCTCCTCGGAGGCGCGGTCGGCGATGTCGGGAATGTTGCGCGTCGAGTCCTTCATGCCCTCGATCGTGTCGCGGCTGTCGGAGAGAAGCTCCGATTTCCAGCTCAGAAGCTTCCGGCGGAAATACTCGATCTGCCGATCGTTCATGAACGGTTCATTTTCCGCGGGCTTGTAATCGTCGGGAAATATTTCGGCTTTCATGGCACACCCTGCTTTTTAACTCGCATTAGGCTTTGACGCGGCCGGGCTCCCCCCCTTTGGCGCCTGTGGGTGGGTCCTATCCAGTTGACCTTGCGTTGTCACTAGGCAAAAGCCCGGTAAACAAGCTGTTGCCGCGACTTGTGATCACGGGGCGCTCTGAATCGCGTCAGTTCATCCAAAAATGGTGAGATATCATGCTATTTAGATCGACCAAAAGTTACATCGCCACAGAGGATCTGGCGATCGCCGTGAACGCCGCGGTGACCTTGGAGCGTCCGCTCCTCGTGAAGGGCGAGCCCGGCACGGGTAAGACGGAGCTGGCCCGAGAAGTGGCGGGCGCGCTCGACCTCGACATGGTGGAATGGCACGTCAAATCCACCACGCGCGCCCAGCAGGGGCTCTATGAATACGACGCCGTGAGCCGCCTGCGCGACAGTCAGCTTGGTGACGAGCGCGTCAAGGACGTCGCGAACTACATCAAGCGCGGCAAGCTCTGGCAGGCGTTCACGGCGCCCGAGCGGGTCGTGCTGCTCATCGACGAGGTCGACAAGGCCGATATAGAGTTCCCGAACGACCTCTTGCAGGAGCTCGACCGCATGGAATTCCACGTCTACGAGACGGGCGAAACCGTGCGGGCGCGCCATCGTCCCGTGGTCATCATCACCTCGAATAACGAAAAGGAGCTGCCGGATGCCTTCCTCCGTCGCTGCTTCTTCCACTACATCCGGTTTCCGGACGCCGAGACGATGAAGCAGATCGTGGAGGTGCATCACCCCGGGATCAAGGACAGCCTGCTGAGCACCGCGCTCACCCAATTCTACGAAATCCGGGAGACGGCGGGGCTGAAGAAGAAGCCTTCGACGAGCGAGGTCCTCGACTGGCTCAAGCTGCTCCTCGCCGAGGACCTCTCCGCCGAGGACCTGCGCCGGGACGGCACGAACGCGCTGCCGAAGCTGCACGGCGCACTCCTGAAGAACGAGCAGGACGTGGCGCTCTTCGAACGTCTCGCCTTCATGGCGCGCAGCCAGCGCTAGGCGCGCCGCCCCATTCTCGCCGCATTTGGCGCAACTTTCCGCCACGCTCGATCCCTAAAAATTTACAAAACAGGGCAGCGTGGGACGGCAGGCGTGTGCGGTACGTAGTTTGCGAGACGGGAGAGCGGTCTTGCGCCGATAACCATCGGCTCATTCCCACCGGACGCGGCAGGCCCCTTTGGCGCGGCTGCCTCTGATGTCCCAGGGCACCCGTCGTTTCATCTTTGGCGCCTTTCTCGCCCTGGCCGGGTGTGCCCCGCTTTCGAGCGTCGAGGTCGCGAGCCGTTCGGCCACGCCCGGCATCGACCGGCTGCCGCCCATGCGCACATTCGCGCCCATGCCCATTGCGCCGCCGCTGCGCTCCAACCGGGATATCGCGCAAGACTTCCTCGACCTCGCCTTCGAAATGGAAAGCGGGCGCCAGCTCGCCATCCTCACCCGCTTCGAGGGGCCCATCACGCTTCGAGTGGCCGGGCGCGCGCCGGCGTCGCTCGCGCCTGATCTGGGGCGCCTTCTGACCCGGCTGCGCCGGGAGGCCGGGCTCGAGATCACCGTCACGCAGGACAAGGACGCCAATATCAACATCGTCACGCTGCCCAAGGCCAAGATGCAAAAGGCCGTGCCCGGCGCGGCGTGTTTCGTGGTGCCGAACGTGCGCAGCTGGGAGGAGTTCAAGCAGGCGCGCCGGGGCCCCGAGGTGGATTGGGCACGGCTGCGCAGCCGGCAGCAGGTCTCTGTCTTCGTGCCGTCTGACGCCCCGCCTCAGGAGCTGCGCGACTGTCTCCACGAGGAGATCGCCCAGGCCCTCGGGCCGCTCAACGATCTCTACCGGCTCCCCGACAGCGTCTTCAACGACGACAATATCCACACCGTGCTCACCGGTTTCGACATGCTCATCCTGCGCGCCCACTACGCGCCGGAGCTGCGCAACGGGATGACACGATCGGAGGTGCGCGCCGCGCTTCCCGCGCTTCTGGCGCGCCTCAACCCGGCCGGAGAACGCGCCGCCTCCCGCTTCCCCCGGTCGACCAGCCGGACCTGGAAATCTGAAATGGCCAAGGCGCTCGGTGCCGATCGCACGCCCGCGGGCCGCAAGGAGGCCGCCGTCAACGCCATCGCCCTGTCCCGCGCGTCGGGCTGGAACGACACGCGCCTCGGCTACGCCAATTACGCACTGGGCCGCCTTACCATCGCCTCCGAACCCCAGCGCGCCTTCGCCGCCTTCCGGGAGGCCGACGCGATCTATGCCCGCGATCCCGCCACCGCACTCCACCGCGCCTATGTGGGGGTGCAGCTCGCGGCCTTTGCGCTGCTCGACGGCGACGCGGTCTCCGTGCTCGACATCACCGGCCCCCACATCACGATCGCCGCGCGGCACGAAAACGCCGCCCTCCTCGCGTCCCTGTTGATGTTCCGCGCCGAGGCGCTGGAGCTTCAGGGCCGGCACGCGGAGGCCCGGGCGGTCAGGATGGACAGTCTCGGCTGGGCGCGCTACGGCTTCGGCTCCCACAGGTCGATCTCCGCGCGGCTGCGCGAAATCGCCCTCCTGAACCCGGCGAAACACGGGCGCGTCTCCTTCTAGCGCGCCCTCGGAGGCGTCTCATGGTCCCCACCCTGGTCTGCATGGTCCTCTTCGGCGGCTACGGCGCCTGGCGAGCGAAGCAGAGCGGCGGCAAGCTGCCCGACATCCTGCAATATGCCGGCTCCTTCGCGATCTTCGGAATGATCGTGGGGGTTATCGCGGCCATCATCCTGTCCCGCCTCGTCTGATGTTCCTGCCGTTCTTCGAGGCTCTGAGACAGGCCCGGGTGCCGGTCTCGCTGCGCGAATACCTGTCGTTTCTCGAGGGCATGGAGCGCGGCATCGCGACCTACGATGTCGATGCCTTCTACTACCTCGCGCGCACGACCATGGTGAAGGACGAGCGCCACATCGACCGCTTCGACCGCGCCTTCGCGGCGAGCTTTGCGGGCCTCGAGGCGATCTCCATGGAAGACGTGCTGGAGGCCGTGGACATCCCCGCCGACTGGCTCGCCAAGATGGCCGAAAAGCACCTGAGCGAGGCCGAGAAGGCGGAGATCGAGGCCATGGGCGGCTTCGAGAAGCTCATGGAGACGCTGCGCGAACGCCTCAAGGAACAGGAAGGCCGCCACCAGGGCGGCTCGAAATGGATCGGCACGGCGGGCACCTCCCCCTTCGGCGCCTATGGCTACAACCCCGAGGGCGTGCGCATCGGCCAGAAGGAAAGCCGCCACAGGCGCGCCGTGAAGGTCTGGGACAAGCGCGAGTTCCGCAATCTCGATGACAGCGTGGAGCTCGGCACGCGCAACATCAAGGTGGCGCTCAAGCGCCTGCGCCGCTGGGCGCGCGATGGGGCCGCAGAGGAGCTCGATCTCGATGGCACGATCCGCGCCACCGCCGAGCACGGCTACCTCGACGTGCAGACCCGGCCCGAGCGCAGGAACGCTGTGAAGGTGCTGCTCTTTCTCGACGTGGGCGGCTCCATGGACCCCCATATCAAGGTCGTCGAAGAGCTCTTCTCGGCGGCGCGCGCGGAGTTCAAGCACCTCGAATATTTCTACTTCCACAATTGCCTCTACGAAGGCGTCTGGCGCGACAATCGCAGGCGCTGGAACGCGCAGACGCCGACCCACGAGGTACTCAGGACCTACGGCCCCGATTACCGCTGCATCTTCGTGGGCGATGCATCGATGTCGCCCTACGAGGTCGCCATGGCGGGCGGGGCCAACGAGCACTGGAACGAGGAGGCCGGAGAGGTCTGGCTCCGGCGCGCGCGGGAGCAATGGCCCGCGCATCTCTGGATCAACCCGGTGCCGCGGAAGTGGTGGGACTACACGCAATCGGTGCAGATGATCCGCACGATCTTCGAGGATCGCATGGTGCCCATGACCCTCGACGGCATCGATGCGGGCATGCGGATGCTGAGCCGCGGCTAGCCCGTTCCAACCGGCGCGTGCGGGTGAATGAGCCCGCTGAGGCGGAGGGGCGCACTGCACCTCCCCGGCGCCGGTCCATGGGACAATATGCAGGGCGCGGCACGCTTGAGAGGCGGCTCCCCGCGCCCCATATCCCACCCATGGGATATCTTCTGCCGATCCTCCTCGCCGTGGCCTATGGCTTCGTGATGATGCGCTTTTCCGCGTGGTCGACGAAGCGCCACCTCAATGAACAATCGCGCCCGCTTGATGACCCCGAGCTGGAACGGTCTTTTCGCGCCATGGCGCGCGCGCTCGACGTGCCGCGGATCAAGGTCAACCTCTACGACGTGGATATGATCAACGGTCTGGCCGCGCCCGACGGGCGCATCTTCATCACCCGCGGCTTCTACCAGGAATTCCGCAAGGGGAATGTGAGCGCCGACGAGATGGCGAGCGTCGTGGCCCACGAACTCGGCCACGTGGCGCTCGGCCATACGCGCCGCCGCATGATCGATTTCACCGCCCAGAACGCCGCGCGCGCCGCGCTGATGATGATCATCGGGCGCTTCATTCCCGTCGTGGGGCCCTATATCGCCAATGCGCTTGTCTCGCTCTTTGCTGCGAAGCTGTCGCGGGAGGACGAGTACGAGGCCGATGCCTATGCCTCTGCGCTGCTGATGAAAGCGGGTATCGGGCTCGAAGGGCAAAAGAGGCTCTTCGGCAAGCTCGACGCGCTGACCAAATCGCGCGCGGGCGCGGCCCCCGCCTGGCTCCTGAGCCACCCGAAAAGCCCCGAACGCATCGCCGCGATCGAGGCCAACGAGGCCCGGTGGCGCGCCTCGCAGGTCCAAAGCTAAAGCGCGCTTTCCAGCGCTTTCGACAGCCGCGGCAGGCGCGCCTTCTTCAGGAGCGCGCGCTGCGTGGGCGGGCAGCCCTCCATGCTCTGCGCCTGGGCCCAGACCGTGGCCACCGCCTGCCCGATCTCCCTCGGAAAGGTGACGAGGAGGGACGTCAGGAAGTGATCGGGCCCGTCGCGGCGGATCCCCTCGTCCACGAGCGTCTGGCGTGGGAAGTCTTTGGCGTTCTCCGTGAGCAGGATCTCCGCGGAGCCTGCGATGGCCGCGGCGAGGACGTGGATGTCGTTTTCGTCCGGCAGGTAGAGGCGTCGTTCGTCACTCTCTTTGTGGCGCACCATGGCCTGGGGCCAGAGCCCGCGCAGAACCGCGATCTCCCCCTCCGCCTGGGCGGCGGGCACGGGACCCAGCCGCGCGGCGGCCCGCCGCCATTCCTCCAGGATGCGCTCGGACCAGAGCGGCGTGAACGTGCCCGCGCGCGCGGCATGGAGGAGGACCTCCCGCTGCACCGTGGGATAGAGCACGCAAGCGTCGAGCAGAACCTTCACAGGAGCCTCAGGAAAAGCGCCTTGAGGTAGCTCGTCTCCGCGAGCGCGGGATGCTGGGGATGGTCCGGCCCCGCCGCCCCGGTATGGAGCACCTGCGCTTCCCGCCCCGAACGCGCCACGCCGCGCAGGCTGGCGGCGCGGAACTTCTCGAGCGAGGCGGCGTGGGAGCAGGAGCAAAGCACGAGGGTGCCGCCCGGCGCCACGAGCGGCGCGGCGAGACGCGCGGTCTTTTCATAGGCGCGCAGCCCCGCCTCCAGAGCGGGCTTGGCCGGTGCAAAGGCGGGCGGGTCGCAGACGACATGGTCAAAGCGCGCGCCCTCCGACCCGAGCCGCGCCAGTACGTCGAATGCATCGCCCTGCTCGGTGCGGTACCGATCCTCGGCAGCCATGCGCCGCGCCCCTTCCTCCGCGAGCGCGAGGGCCGGGGCGGAGCCGTCCACCGCTGTCACCTCAGCCGCGCCTGCCGCAAGTGCCGCGAGCCCGAAGCCGCCCACATGGGAAAACACGTCGAGCACCTGCCCGCCGGCCACGAGTTTCTGCAGGAATGCGTGGTTCGGACGCTGGTCGTAGAAGAGCCCGGTTTTCTGCCCCTCCATGAGATCGGCCATGTAGATCGCGCCGTTCATGGGCACGGGGATCGGGCCCTCGGGCGGTTGGCCCGCGATCACCTCACGAAGCTCCTGCAGGCCCTCGAGGCTCCGCGCCCGACCCGTGCCGTTCAGAATGACCGTGGACATGCCGAGCCCGGCGAGCGCCGCTGCGAACTCCGCCTTGCGCCTGTCGGCCCAGGCCGCGTTGGCCTGCAGCACCGCCACCTCCCCGAAGCGGTCGATAACCACCCCGGGCAGGCCGTCTCCCTCCGCGTGGACGAGCCTGTAGAACGGCGCGTCGTAGATCCGCTCACGGAGCGCCAGCGCCTGCGTCAGCTTCGCGGCGATCCAACCGGCGTCTACGGCCTCTGCCGGGTCGCGCGTTAGGATGCGCCCGGCGATCTTGGACCCCATGTTGACCGCCACCGTGCCGATGGGCGCGCGGCCCGCATCCTCGAGCAGCGCCAGCGCGCCCGCCGCGAGCGCCTTGGTGCGCCGATCGAGCACGAGCTCGTTGGCATAGACCCACGGCCCGCCATGGCGCAGGCGGCGCGCATCGGCCTTGGGGCGCAGGCGAATGACGGGGAGATCGGGCAAAGCGGAAAGGGGCGGCTCCATGCCACCCCTCTACTGTCTTCATCCGGCGATGTGTAGCGCGCGCTAGAGTTCCGTGGCGACGGCCAGCGGGCGCGACAGTTCCGCCTTGATGACCTCGGCCAGGTGCCCGGAGATCCGGATCTTCTGCCCGTTGCCCCCGCGGTCGGATTCAATCGCCGCGCGACCGCCGAGCGCCGCGAGATCGGCGTTGATGCGCCGCGTCGGCACGATGATCGCGCCGGTTTCGGCGTCGCGCACCGTGAGGTCGAAGCGGATCGAATGCACCCCACCCACCGTGTACCGGGCCTTTTCCGTGAGCGCATGGAAGCGCGCCACCTCGATGTCGACGTGCACTGGCTGGACGCCCTCCAGCTCGCGCGTGCCGCGCTCGAAGGCGGTTCCCATGAGTTCGCTGACCTGGGCGTAGCGGTCGCCCATGGGATCACCGCGCCAGACGATGTCGGCGATGGGATAGTAGCTGTTGGCCTCCGACACGCGCAGGTCGCGCGGCACCGCCACGCGCAGCTCGGTGACGTCGAAGGACGGTTGGATTTCCTGGAAGCCGGGCACCTCGAGCGGCGCGGAGCGCGTGGCCGTGTCCACGGCGGCGCAGGCGGCGAGCGACGCGGCGATGCAGGCGAAAGCGCAAGCGCGCAGGATACGGGTCATGCTCATTCCCTTCATGTGATCCGAACGGATTGTTTCCGGGTTGGACGCAAAAGGGGGCTGAATTGCGGCAATTTCGGGAAAATTGCCGGAATTGTGGGGGAAAGCTCCCTATCTGTTGCAGTGCAGGAGGGTGTTGCGGGCGGTCGCGCAACAACGAGCCTGGCCTCCGTTAGCGCTATCATATCCGCGCCGACCATGCTATGCGCCCGCCAAAGCCAGTTCCTTCCCAAGAGGAGAACCCGCAATGCCCGTTGACGCCACAATCGCCAAAGTCACCGACCGCATCATCGCCCGTTCGTCCGAGAGCCGCGCCACCTACCTGCGCCGGATGGAAGCCGCCGCCGCCGAGGGCCCGCGCCGGGCGCATCTGACTTGCGGCAATCAGGCCCACGCCTATGCCGCTATGGGCGAGGCGCAAGGCGACCTCGCCACCGGCCGCGCGCCCAATATAGGGATCGTCACGGCCTACAACGACATGCTTTCGGCGCACCAGCCGTTCGAGCGCTTCCCGGAGCTCATCCGCAAGGCGGCCCGCGACCGCGGCGCCACCGCGCAGGTCGCCGGCGGCGTGCCGGCCATGTGCGACGGCATCACCCAGGGCCAGGTGGGCATGGAGTTGTCGCTTTTCTCCCGCGACGTGATCGCGCTCGCCACCGGCGTGGCGCTCTCGCACAATTGCTACGACGCTGCGCTCTATCTCGGCGTCTGCGACAAGATCGTGCCCGGCCTCGTCATCGGCGCAGCCACCTTCGGCTACATCCCCGGCATCTTCATCCCGGCGGGTCCCATGGTCAGCGGGCTGCCGAACGACGAAAAGGCCGCGGTGCGCAAGAAATTCGCAGCCGGGGAATGCGGGCGCGAGGAACTCATGGCGGCGGAAATGGCCTCCTACCACGGCCCGGGCACCTGCACCTTCTACGGCACCGCCAACTCCAACCAGATGCTCATGGAATTCATGGGGCTGCACCTGCCCGGCGCGAGCTTCGTGAACCCCAACACGCCGCTCCGCGATGCGCTCACGGAGGAGGGCGTGATCCAGGCGCTCGGCATCACGGCCATGGGCAACGACTATCGTCCCGTGAGCCGGGTGCTCGATGAAAAGGCCTTCGTGAACGGCATCGTGGGTCTCATGGCCACGGGGGGCTCGACGAACCTGGTCCTGCACCTGCCAGCCATGGCGCGCGCGGCGGGCGTGCTGCTCGCGCTGGAGGATTTCGCGGAGATTTCCGCGGCGACACCGCTCATGGCAAAGGTCTATCCGAACGGTCTGGCGGACGTGAACCACTTCCACGCCGCGGGCGGGCTTCAGTATCTCATCGGCGAGCTGCTCGATGCGGGGCTTCTCCACGATGACACGACAACGGTCAGGGGCGACGGTCTGCGCGACTACACGCGGGACGCGCAGCTGAGCGGCGGGCGCGCCACCTGGATCGACGGCCCGCGCGTGAGCCAGAACGACAAGATCCTGCGCCCCGCGTCCGATCCCTTCCAGCGGACAGGCGGGCTCAAACGCCTCGAAGGGCCGCTCGGCACCGGGGTGATGAAGGTCTCCGCCGTGGCGCCGGACTACCACGAGATCACCGCCCCGGCGCGCGTCTTTCACGACCAGGCGGACGTAAAGGCAGCGTTCCAGCGTGGCGAGTTCACCGAGGACACCGTCGTCGTCGTGCGGTTCCAGGGTCCCAGGGCGAACGGCATGCCCGAACTCCACAACCTCACGCCCTGCCTCTCGGTCTGCCTCGACCGGGGGATCAAAGTGGCGCTGGTGACCGACGGGCGCATGTCGGGGGCCTCGGGCAAGGTCCCGGCGGCGATCCATGTGAGCCCCGAGGCCGCCGATGGGGGGCCGCTGGCCTACGTGGCGGACGGGGACATGATCCGCGTCGACGCCGTGGCGGGCATCATCGATAACCTCACCCCGGGCTGGCGCGCGCGCACCCCCGCGCAACCAGACCTCGCCGGGAACGGACACGGCGTGGGGCGCGAGCTCTTCGACATCTTTCGCGCCACGGCGGGACCGGCCTCCACCGGCGCGGGTGTAGTCGTTTGAGGACGCCGTGACTGTCCATCGAAAACGCGCGGCTCCCGCGGGAAGACGAAGAGAACTCAACCCCAGGCAGGAACGACGCCCGTGACCCCCGAACAACAATCCACCGTCGCCGCAGAGATCTGCTCGGCCGCGCCCGTAATCCCGGTCCTCGTCGTGGAGGACGCCGCCCGGGCCGCGCCCCTCGCGCGGGCACTCGTGGCCGGCGGCGCGCCCGCCCTCGAGGTCACGCTGCGCACGCCCGCGGCCCTCGACGCCATCCGTGAGATGGCCGGCGTCGAGGGAGGCATGGTGGGAGCCGGAACGCTCCTCACCGGGCGCGACGTGGAAGACGCCAAGGCCGCCGGTGCCACATTCGGCGTCTCGCCGGGATCGACCGCCGACGTCATCGACGCCTGCATCGCCAACGACCTCCCGCTCCTGCCCGGGGCGGCCACGGCCACGGAGGTGATGGCGCTGCTCGCGCAGGGCTACACCGTCCAGAAGTTCTTTCCCGCAGAGGCCGCGGGCGGCGTCACATTGCTGAGCAGCTTCGCCTCCCCGCTCCCGCAGGTGCGGTTCTGCCCCACGGGCGGCGTGAGCCCCGCGAACGCGGCCACCTACCTCTCACTGCCCAACGTGATCTGCGTGGGCGGCTCGTGGCTCGCCCCGAAGGAGGCCGTGGGCTCCGGCGACTGGCCCGCCGTCGAGGCCCTGGCGCGCGAGGCCTCCACCCTCGGTCGGGCCGCGCGCGCCTAGGCCAGCCGCGCCTTGCGCCCGCCTCGGCGCCCCGTCGCGGGCGGTGTCTCCAGCGCAGCGCGCAAGGTGTGCGTCATGGGATGGGCCGGCGCCTCGTCCCCGTAGGCCTCAAGAAGAAATCGGATGCGGGCCAGCGTGTCGGCCCCCTCGGCCACGCCGATCGCCCAGTCGAGAAAGATCGAGCGGCATTCGCCGCCGGTGATGCCCTCGATGCGGTAGCTTTCACGGATGAGCCCTTTCGGGTCGGCGTCTTGCATGTCCATGGGCCTCTTCCTCTCCCGTCCTGCGCTCAGGTAGCCGCGCCGCCGTTCGGGGCAAGCGCGGCCTCGATCCGTGCCACCGCGGCCTCCGCGCCAGCCGCGAGGTCGGCGATGAGCGCGGCCTCGCTTTCGGTCCCGGTGCTGCGCAGGATGAGCGCCATGGCTGTGCGGCCCACCGCCGCGCCATCCGCTCCGCGGAGCCCGATCAGCGCCGCACCCGTGCGCACGCGCCAAAGCTGCGAACCGTGGGCCAAGAGCGCTGGTGCGCCGGCGACGCCGGTGAGCTGATCCGCGACGCCCCGCGCGTCCCTACCCGCAAGGAGCGCCTGCATCTGCGCGAAAAGCTCGAGATCCTGGAGCCGCCCGGGCCCGTCCTTGGCCGTGAGCCCTCCTGCGCCGGGCCGCGCGGCAAAGATGCGCGCGCGCATATCGGCCACGTCGGTCCTGACCTTTTCGGCGTTTTTCGGCGCAGCGAGCAAGGCGCAGCGAAAGGCCTCGATTCGCTCCCGCAGCGCTGCGCTGCCGGCCACGCCCCGCGCCCGCGTCAGCGCCAGGTGCTCCCAGGTCCAGGCCTCCTCGCGCTGATACCGCTCCCAGGACGCCACGGAGACCGCCACTGGCCCGTTGCGGCCCGAGGGTCTGAGCCGCATGTCCACCTCGTAGAGCCGCCCCTGCGCCATGGGCGCGCTGAGCGCAGTGATCAGCGCCTGAGTGAGCCGCGCGAAGTAGCTGCGCACCGTCAGGGGCCGCGGCCCGGCGGAGCTTTCCTCCCCCGCAGCATCATAGATCAGGATGAGATCGAGATCGGAGGCGGCGTGGAGCCGCCCGGCCCCGAGAGAGCCCATGGCCACCACCGCCGCCCCCTGCCCCGGTTCCGGCCCGTGCTTGCGCGCGAAGTCCGCGGTCACCACCGGCCATAGACCTGCCACCACTGCCTCCGCCAGATCGGCGTATTGCCGCCCGGCCTCCTCGGCTCCGATGAGCCCACGGAGGTGATGCACGCCGATGCGAAAATGCATTTCCTTGGCCCAGCTGCGCGCGGCGTCGAGGCGGGCCTCGTAGTCGTCCTCCCGCCCGAGCCGGTCGGCGAGTGTTTCCGTGAGCGCCGCGACCCCGGGCCAGGGCGAGAAGAAGCTGCCGCCGATGACCGCGTCGAGCACCGCGGCATTGCGGCCCAGATACTCGGCGAGCGCGGGCGCCGTGGTGACGATGTCGGTGAGGAGCTCGACAAGCTGCGGATTGGCCTCGAAGAGCGAAAAGACCTGCACGCCAGCGGGCAGCCCCGCGAGGAAGGCATCGAAATGGCCGAGCGCGCGGGCAGGCTCCCGCGCCGCCTCCAGCCGCGACAGGATCGCCGGGCGCAGCCGCTCGAAGAGCCGCGCCGCGCGCGGGGAGCGCAGCGCGGGATAGCTCAGCCAGCGCTGGGTGATCTCATCGCCGAAGGCGGCGGTGGCGGCGCCGCGCCCCGTCACGGGTTTCGGCGCGAAGAAAGGCTCGCAGAGGGCGTGCGACGCCTCCAGATCCTCCCTGAGACGCGCCTCCAGCGTGGCGCGTTCGGTGCCCATGAAGGCCGCGAGCCTGTCGAAGCCGTGATCGGTTTGCGGTAAAGCATGGGTCTGGGCATCCCTGAGCATTTGCAGTCGGTGCTCCACCTCCCGGTGCCTCGTGTAGGCGGCGCTCAGCGTCTGGGACACGTCCCGGGGCACCCAGTCCGCCGCCTCCAGGGCCGCCAGCGCCTCTTGCGTTCCCCGCGCGCGCAGCCGGGCGTCCCGCCCGCCGGAGATCAATTGGCGCGTCTGCACGAAGAACTCTATCTCCCGGATGCCGCCGCGCCCGAGCTTCATGTCGTGGCCCGGCAGCGTGATCGGGCCCGAGAGGCCGTGATGGCTGCGGATTTTCAGGAGGATGTCGTGGGCGTCCTCGATGGCCGCGAAATCGAGATAGCGGCGCCAGACGAAGGGACGCAGCGCCGCGAGAAAACGCGCTCCGGCGTCCCGGTCCCCGGCGGCCGCGCGCGCCTTGATGAAGGCCGCACGCTCCCAGGTGCGCCCGAGCGCCTCATAATAAGTCTCCGCGAACCGCGTGGTGACGACGATCGGGGTCACCGCGGCGTCGGGGCGCAGGCGCAGATCGGTGCGGAAGACATAGCCGCCCTGGGTGACGTCCGAGAGGCGGCGCATGGCGGCGCGCACGGCGCGGATGAGGAGGCTGCGCCGCGTGCCCGCCTCGCTCGCCTCGAGGCCGTGGTCGTCCATCATGCAGATGAGGTCGATGTCGGAGGAATAGTTCAGCTCGTGCGCGCCCATCTTGCCCATGGCGAGGACGAAGAGCCCGGTCTCCGCGGGCAGCTTTCCGCGGGCCTCAAGCGGGGCGAGCTCCGCCGCGATCGCCCGCTCCACGGCGCGGTCGGCGAAGTCGGTGAGCGCGGCCGTGACCCGCGGCAGATCCCAGACGCCGCCCAGATCGAGAAGCGCCACGAGGGCCGCCATGCGCCGCTTGGCCCTGCGCATTTCTTCTTGGGTCTCGCCAAGGGAGAGCGCGGCGAGCGCCGCGTCCGGGGCGTCCATGGCCTGCGCGATCCAGTCGGGCTCCGCGCCGAGAATGCCGTGGAGGTAGGGGCTGCACCCCGCCGCGCCGCCCACGAGGTCGCGCAGCGGTCCGGCCGGGTAGAGCGGGGCCACCTCCGCGGCGCGCTCGCGTTCGAAGGGCGTGGGCCAGCGGGTGATCGCGGCGGTCGTCATGGGGCCATAGACGCGCGCGGGGCTGGCGAGGTCAATCCGCCGCCGCTAGGGTCGCGCGACCGGACGGTTGGAGCGCAGGGGGACACGCCATGTCAAAGAGCTTGAAGCGCGTGGCGCGCGCCTTGGAGGAGATCGGCCTTCGGACCGAGATCGTGGAGGTGGGCGCGGCGCGCACCGCCTCCGAAGCCGCGGCCTCCCTCGGATGCGCGGTGGACCAGATCGCCAACTCGATCATCCTCGTGGGGCAGAGGACGGGCCAGGTGAAGCTCTTTCTCACCTCGGGGGCCCACCGCGTGGACCTGGCGCGCGCCGCGGCGGCGGCGGGCGAACCCCTGGGCAAGGCCGATGCGGGCGTGATCCGCGCGCAGACGGGCTTTGCCATCGGGGGTGTGTCGCCCGTGGGTCACACCGCGCCCCTGCCCGCCTGGATCGACCCGCACCTTCTGTGTTTCGGGCGAGTTTACGTGGCCGCGGGCACGCCGCGCCACCTCTTCGGCCTGACGCCGGCGGAACTCGTGGAAATTACCGGCGGCCAAGTCATTGATGTGACTGAGACATCCAAGGCAATGTAAAAAAGTTTCACATTTTCTCTTGCGGCAGGGACGCCGGGCTCTCATATTGCGGATGTGAAAGGAATTCACATTACCTCAACCGCCCCTCAGGAGATCACGATGTCCACCCTTGCCACTGCCACACATGACGAGACGTTTCGCCGCTCGAATTGGTTTTCCCGCGCGGAGGCCTGGCTCGATGCACGGGGCCGCGGCGCGTGGATCGCAGCCATGGTGCTCGGCTTCATCTTCTTCTGGCCCGTGGGCCTTGCTCTGGTGATCTACATGACCGTGACCAATAAATGGGGCCGCTCGGCGTGGTCCTGCGGCCGCCGCGCCGCATCCATGTCCTCGGCGGCCTCCGCCATGAAATCCTCCGGCAACGCTGCCTTCGACGCCTACAAGGCCGACACGCTGCGCCGCCTCGAGGAGGAGCAGGAGAGCTTCGAGGCCTTCCTCGAGCGGCTCCGCGCCGCCAAGGACAAGGCCGAGTTCGACCAGTTCATGGACGAACGTGCCAAGACCGCCGGCGACGACGCCGAGGGGTCCGGGGACGGCGACAAAGGCACCGGAACGCAGCACTGACCCATGCAAAGGGGCCGCCCGTCGCGGCCCCTTTCGCCAACGTCCTGGCTCCCGATGCCCCTTCACAGCGAGACCGATAATGACGACCACGCTTCCACACGATAGCCTTTCCAGACCCGCAACCATTTCGAAACAGATGCCCACGCCCATGCCCAAAGCACCGCCCCGCGCGCATATCCTGTCCATCCTGCTCTTTGGCCTTTTCGCCATGCCCGTCTCGATCGTGGCGATCGTGCACTCCACCTTTTTCGGGATCGTGCTCACGGCCTTTCTCGGCGTCGTCTGGCTCCGCCTGTCGGGCATCGAGACCGGCACCCCCGTGGACGAGGCGCTCGGCGTGCTCGGGCCCAAGGCGGAACCGGGCACCCCGATCCATTCCAGCGGCAATGCGAGCTTTGACGCCTACCGCGCCGAGCTCCTCCAGCGGCTGGAGAAGGAGCAGATGGCCTTCGACGGATTCCTCGACCGGCTCCGCGCGGCCAAGGACAAGACCGAGTTCGACGATTTCATGGAAGCCCGGGCGCAGGCCGCGCGCAGCGCCTCGGAGTGACCTCGCCGCCTGGGGCATGCGCCACGCGCGCGCGCGCGCCCCGGGCCATTCCACGCCTGCCCCGGGGAACCGGATGAGAGCCGTGCACAAGATGACAGACCCCGCCATGACCATTCCCTACGAAAATCTTCCCGACCCCCACCGCCAGGCCGGTTTCTATGCCGGGGTGCCGTTCAAACGCCTAGTTGCCTTTCTCATCGACACGCTGGTGGTGTTCGCCGCGGCGACGCTCGTTGCGCTTCTGAGCCTCGGGCTCTTCTTCTTCGTGTTCGTTTTCGTCATCACGGTCGTTGGGTTTTTCTACCGCGTGGGGACGCTGGCGAGCGGGTCGGCCACCTGGGGTATGCGCCTCGTGGGGATCGAGCTGCGCCGCCAGGACGGCGGCACGTTTTCGACGGGCGACGCGGTGCTTCACACGCTGGGCTTCTACGTCTCCATGGCGGTCGCGCCGCTGCAGCTCCTGTCGATCATCCTCATGCTCGTGACCGAGCGCGGCCAGGGGATCAGCGATCTTTTCTTCGGCACCGTGGCGCTGAACCGCATGGCGCGCGCCTGAACGCTGCCGGGACCGAGTGCGGCGCGGCTGGAGCCTCCCCATCCGGCCCGTGAGCGTCCCCGTGAGCGTCCTCGCGCGCGCCATAGGGTCCTTTTTATCTTTCTCCTTGCGAAGCGGGCCCGCGTTGCTAGGCTTCTGGGGTGATCCACGTCCGGAGCCACGATGCGCCACTCAGTCCCCCTTGCGCCGCAGTTTTACGTGACGGCGCCGCAGCCATGCCCCTATCTCGAGGGTCGCATGGAGCGGAAGCTGTTCACGGCCCTCCAGGGCGACACGGCCGAGATGCTCAATGACAGCCTCTCGAAGCAGGGCTTCCGCCGCTCTCAGAACGTGCTTTACCGGCCCTCCTGCGCGGATTGCTCCGCGTGCCTGTCGGCGCGCATCAACGTTGCCAATTTCGCGCCTTCACGTTCCCAGAGCCGGGTCCTGAAGCGCAACGCGCATCTCACGCGGCAAGCCACCGCGCCCTGGGCGACGGAGGATCAGTTCGATCTGTTCCGCCGCTACCTCGACACCCGCCATGCCGAGGGCGGAATGGCCGACATGGATATCTTCGAATTTGCGGCCATGATCGAAGAGACGCCGATCCGCACGCGGCTCGTGGAGTATCACCGTCCCGGCGAGGGCGGGCGCGGCGTGCTCACCGCCGTTTGCCTCACCGACGTGCTCGATGACGGCGTCTCCATGGTCTATTCGTTCTACGAGCCCGGGCTCGAGCGGCACTCCCTCGGCACCCATATCATCCTCGACCACGTGGAGATCGCGCGGGAGGCGGGGCTGCCTTACGTCTATCTCGGCTACTGGGTCCCGGGCTCGGAGAAGATGGGATACAAGGCCCGCTTCAAGGGCGTGGAGATCTACCGTCACGGCCAATGGACGCCGCTGACGCATCCCGACGACTACGCCACCGATGTGGACCCGCTGGCGGTGGAACCCATCGCAGAGCAGGTGGCGCAGATCAGCCTGCCCGATGTCGGCCCCACGCGCGGGCCGAAATAGGCACCGCTCGCCACAGAATGTATGACGCATGAGGCGGGCCCGGGAGCCCGCTTTTTCATGTCGCTCGGCGCTCAGTTCCCGATGAGATCCGGCACGATGGTCACGATCCCCGGGAACGTCGCCAGAAGCGCGAGGCCGAAGACCTGGATGATCACGAAGGGAATGATGCCCCGATAGATATGGCCGGTCGTCACCTCCCGCGGCGCCACGCCCCGCAGGTAAAAGAGCGCGAAGCCGAAAGGCGGCGTCAGGAACGAGGTCTGCAGGTTGATCGCGATCATGATCGTCACCCATTTCGGATCGAGCGACCCGCCATAGATCACCGGCCCCACGATGGGCACAACGATGTAGATGATCTCGAGGAAGTCGAGCACGAAGCCCAGGATGAACATGATGATCATCACGATCAGAAAGACCCGCCACTCCTCGTCGAAGCTGCGCAGGTACTGCTGGATGTAGTGCTCCCCGCCGAAGGAGATGACCACGAGGTTGAGAAGCTGGGAGGCGATGAGGATGGTGAAGACCATCGAGGTCACCTTAGCGGTCTCCCGCACCACCGGGCTCAGCACCCCGCCGGAGAAAAGCACCCAGCAGGCGAAGAGCAGGCCGAACATCGCATAGAGATAGGCCGCCATGGCCGCGACATAGGCGATGCGGTTCTCCACGAGCACCATCTCCTGCCCCAGCCGGAGGTCGAAGTTCACCCCGAGCAGCAGCATGATCACGAGGGCGAAGGACGCCCCGAGGATGACCCGCGGGCTCCGGTTCTGGTCGCCCAGCTTGCGGTAGGCGGCGAGCATGATCGCTCCCGCCGCGCCCAGGGCGGCCGCCGGCGTCGGGTTGGTGATGCCGCCGAGGATCGAGCCGAGCACGGCCACGATCAGCACGAGCGGGGGGAAGACCACGCGGATGAGCTCGTTGGCGGCCAGGCGTTTCACCGCCTCGGTGCAGCCGTAGAGCGTCAATAGAAGCGGGATCGCGAGAAGCACGAGCCGCGGGCCCGCCGTCATGTCCGCCGGCAACAGGACGGCATCCACGAGAAAGGCCAGCGCCACCCCTCCGAGCCCGATCGCAAGCGGCCGGAAATCCTGGCTCGGCGCCACGCCGCGCGCGGTCGTGAGCACGAGCGCCAGGAGGATGAAGCCCGTGGCCAGCCCGCCGCCGATGGGCGCGGCGGAGGCGATGCGCTCGGATATGGCCGTGGCGATCTCTTCCTCGGTGAGGTCGCGGCTATCCTGGATACCGCCCGCGTCGTCGATGGCGGCCTGCTCTGCCAGGGCGGTGTTCCAGGCCTCTTGGCCGTGGAGCTCGATCATGGCCGCGGCGCAGGGCTCGGACACATTCGTGCGCAGCGAAGCGCCTTCCTGGAGCGCGGTACGCGAGGAGACGGAGATGTTCTGGCTCCCGATCACGCCCACCTGCCCCAGAAGGATCGCACCGCCGATGAGCGCCACGGGGGCGGCCACGAACCAGCTCAGCCCCTCATTGCGGGTCACCACCTCGCCGCCGCCATCGCCCAGCTCCACGGCTGGCGCCTTCGACGGGTTGAACAGCGCGAAGATGAAGGCGTAGGCCGCATAGAGCCCCGCCAGAAGAATGCCCGGCAAGAGCGCGGCCTGGAAGAGCGTCCCCACCGAGACCACCGCGGGCTCGCCCAGATAGGTCAGCGCGTCGGTGCAGCCCACCGACTGCGCACGCTCTTCCTGCGCGCGGCTGTAGAGATCGCCCGCGAGCGTGCCGAGGAGAACGATCACGATGGAGGGCGGGATGATCTGGCCCAGCGTGCCCGAGGCCGCGATGACACCGGTGGAAAGCTCCGGCGAGTAATTGTTGCGCAGCATGGTGGGTAGCGACAGGAGCCCCATCGTGACCACAGTGGCGCCCACGATGCCCGTGGAGGCGGCGAGGAACGCGCCCACGACGACGACGGAGACGGCGAGGCCGCCCGGCAGAGGGCCAAAGACCTTGGCCATGGTCGTTAGCAGGTCATTGGCGATCTTCGAGCGCTCGAGCGTGATGCCCATGAGCACGAACATGAGAACGGCCAGCAGCGTCTCGATGGACTGACCCGCGAGCACGCGCTCGTTGATGCGGTTGACGAGGAAGGAGATGTTGCGGTCCATCGCCTGTTCCCAGCCGCTGGGGAACACGGGTTCCTCGATCCTCGGTAATTCCGGGTATCGGAAGATCGATATACTCTCTCGGGCGACACCGTCATTGACGAGCGCGAAATACTCCGCCGTCGTCGTGTCGATGGCCGCGTGAATAAGCAGCCCCGCGCTGTCGAGCCCCGCGATGATCCCGAAGGACAGGACCGCCGAGCCCGCGATGGCAAAGGCCACCGGGAACCCCGAAAGGATCGAGCCGAACAGGCACAGGAATACGATGAGAAGGCCGACCTCGACGCCGTCTAGTCCAAACATGACCCCTGCCCTTTTTTAGTGAATTTCTGCGGCAAGCTCGGCCTCTTCGTCGCCGAGCTTGTCCTTGTCGAGATAGCGGCCCTCGCTTTCGGGGCCTTCCTTCCACTCGAGGTAGGAGCGGTAGAAGAAGGTGACCGCCTGCAGGAAGATGAGCCCGATGAGCACGATCAGAAGGACCTTGAAGAGAAAGTAAGCATTGAAGCCCTGGGGGCTGAAACCGATCGTCTCCACGTTCCAGCGGAACGCGCGGGATTTGCCGTCCACGAGGCGCTCAAGAGTGTCGGAGGCGGAGACCTTGGGCGTTACGAGGTGGCGCCACATGAAGTACCAGGAATACATCCACGCCAGCACCGCGAAGGGGATCATCAGGAAGAGCGAGCCCACCATGTCGATCACCCGCTTGGTGCGATAGCTCACCGCCGAGTAGATCAGGTCCACCCGCACGTGGCCGCCCTGCACGAAGGTGTAGGTGCAGCAGAGGCAGACGATGATGGCGTTATAAAGCTTCAGCTCCTCGGCATACCAAGAAATGTCCTTGGTGAAGTCGATCCCGAAGGCAAAGGAGATCTGCGCCTCGAGGAAGATCCGCTGGATGACGACGATGACGACCTGCTGGAGCACCATCAGGAGCCCGGCCCAGGCGGCGAAGCGACCCACGGTGTTGGCGATGGCCTCGGAGCCCCGCACGAAGCCCCACATGAACCTGGTCTTCCAGAAGCCCACGGCCGTCACGGTCAGGAAGATGGCGAGAATGGCGAAGAAGAACTCCACCGAGCCGCCGTAATAGATGAACCGCATGATCGCCTCCGGATCCGACCAGTTGAGCCAGGATGCGGGATGGGTCAGCGCGTAAAAGGTGTTGTAGAACCCAAGGGCCAGGTTCGTGAAGAACCAGCTGAGAGCCTCCATGGGCAGTTCCCCCTTGTCATTTTATTGCCGACCCTCCCGGGGTCGGAAGACTTTTGGGAAAAGTCTTCGCCAGCGCGGCGGTGGCCCTGCGGGCAAAGACTTTTGCGAAAAGTCTTGGGCGCCAGGGCCCGGCGATCGGGCCCTGGCGCTGAGTGAGGCGCTTAGCCCGCCGCGAGCACGCGGTTGCGCTGGCGCACGAACTCGGCGTCAGACTTCTGGAGCCAGTCCGAGGATTTCGCGAGCGACGCGTCGAAGGAGCCACGGATGCGCGCGAAGAGCTCGTCACCCATGTTCTCGTCGAGCACCTCGGCGGAGGCGCGGCCATAGGCATCCCAGACGTCATCGGGGAATTGCAGCGTCTGCACACCCTGGGCCTGGAGACGCTCGAGCGCGGCACCGTTATTGGCCAGCGTCTGGCTGAGCTGGTAGTGCGTCGTGGCCTTGGCGGCGTTGTCGAGGATCGCCTGGTGCTTCGGCTCGAGGCTTTCCCAGACGTCGAGGTTGATGCCCGCCGCGAGGCCCGAGCCCGGCTCGTGGAAGCCTGCGGTGTAATAGACCTTCGCCACTTCCTGGAAGCCCGCGCGCTCGTCCGCGAAGGGACCGACCCACTCGAGACCGTCGAGGGCACCGGAGCTGAGCGCCTGGTAGAGTTCACCGCCCGGAATGTTCTGGACGGAGACGCCGAGGCGGCCGAGCACCTGGCCACCGAGGCCCGGCATGCGGAAGCGCAGTCCGGCGAGGTCGTCGGCGGAGTTGATCTCGCTGCGGAACCAGCCACCGGACTGCGAGCCCGAGTTACCGGCGAGAAGCGACTTCAGGCCGAAGATGGAGCCGAGCTCGTCATGGAGCTCCTGGCCGCCATCGTGGTGGTACCAGTTCGTCAGCTCCTGCGCCGTGGCGCCGAAGGGCACGGCCGTGAAGAACGCGTAGCCCGGATGCTGACCGATGAAGTAGTAGTCAGCGGAGTGATAGAGATCCGCCTGGCCCGACGACACGGCGTCAAAGACCTCGAACGCGCCCACGAGCTCGCCCGGTGCCTTCTTCTCGATGAGCAGTTCCCCGCCCGACATCGCGTCGACTGCCTCGTTGAAGTAGGTGGCCGCGTCATCGAGCACCGCGAAGCCGCGGGGCCAGGACGTGACCATGGTGAGCGTGCGCGCATGGCCCGCGGCGATGGCCGGGGCTGCGAGGGCGGCGGTGGCGCCGCCAAGCGCGGACGTTTTCAGAAATGAACGACGATCCATAGATTTCCTCCCGTTAAGCTACGCGCGGGCAATACCCGACTCACGCGCAGCCTGATCGTTGCAAGTGGCGCGGACCGTAGCGAAGCGCGAGCGGGCCACAATACCCAGCACTACGTAGTCAGGGGCCGCCCGCCCCTTGGCCCTCGTTTTTTGAGATGCCGAGAATGGCGTGTACACTGGCGAAAAACGGGAGGATGGCCATGACATCGCAAAGCGATCTGCTGGCCCGGTACGGTGATCTGATGCTGGCCCATGCTGGCATCGAAACCGACCTGATTTTCAACAAAGGCGTCGATCTGCCGGGCTTCGCCTCCTTTCCCCTGATGGAGACGGCGGAGGGCCGCGCCTTGCTCGAGACGTCCATGGCCGAGCTCCTCGACGTCGGGGCGCGGACGGGGACGGGCGTTATTCTCGAAAGCCCGACATGGATGGCCAATCGCGATCGCGCGGCAGGCATCGGCTACGCGCCGGCCGACGTGCTGCGCCTCAATTGCGATGCGCTGACCGTGATGGCGGCCCTAAGGGCAGGCGCGCCCCGCATGTCCGGCGGGCCCATCATTCTCAGCGGCAATATCGGCCCGCGCGACGATGCCTACGCACCGGGGGACCAGATGTCGGCGGAGACGGCAGAGGCCTACCACGCGGAGCAGATCTCGGCCCTGGCCCAGACGGAGGTCGATGTGATCAGCGCCTACACGCTGGCCTATCCGGCGGAAGCCATCGGCATCGTGCGCGCGGCGCGAGCCGTGGGCCTGCCGGTCGTCATCTCCTTCACCGTGGAAACCGACGGCACGCTGCCCACTGGCCAGCCCCTCGGTGCGGCCATCGCGGAGGTGGACGTGGCCACAGCGGACCAGGCCGCGTATTTCATGATCAACTGTGCCCATCTCGATCACTTCGGCGACACGCTCGAGCCCGGTCCCTGGGTGGACCGGCTCCGCGGCCTCATCGTCAACGCCTCCCGCTGCTCCCACGCCGAGCTCGACGCGGCAGAGCACCTCGATGACGGGGACCCGGCCGAACTCGGCCAGCAAATGGCCGCGCTTCGTCGGCGATTTCCGCATCTTACGGTCGTCGGCGGATGTTGCGGGACAGATATGCGTCACATGACCGAGATCGCACAGGCGGCGCGCGCGGTGCCCGTTGCCTGACCCGTCCGGATCGGGCAAGAACGCGCCCCATGGGGAAGGCATTCGCGCCGTTACATCTATCCTACGCTCAGAAGCTCGTCTTTCTGGCGGCGGTTCCGCTCGTCCTCGCGGTAGCCCTGACCGGGCTCCTCGTCACCGACCAGTCCCGTGCGCTCGCAGAGCGCGAGATCAAGGCGCTGGAGACCGAGCTCCTCGAGGCAAAGAAGGCCGAGCTCCAGAACTACGTCACCCTCGCGCGGAACTCGTTCTTCTGGACCTACGGCAATGCCGCCCCCGATGACCAGGATGCCAAAGACCGCGTGAGCCAGATCCTCTCGGCCATGATCTACGGCGACGAGGGCTTCTATTTCGTCTACGACTATGACGGAACGATGCTCGTCTCGCCGCGCCAGACCGAGCTCATCGGGCAGGACCTTTCAGGCCGGACCGACAGCGCGGGCACGCCCATCACCGACCTTCTCATCGACGTGGGCCGCACCGGCGCGGGCTACCACACGTTTCTCTGGCCCAAGCCCTCAACGGGGGAGGAGGCGGAGATGATCGCCTATGTCACCGCGCTCCCCTCCTGGCAGTGGGTCATGGGCACGGGCGTCTTCATCGACGACGTGCTCGAGACGGTGGCCGCCGCCCGCGCGGACATGGAGACGCGCATCGACCGCACCTTTCTACAGATCGGCGCGATCACGGCGCTGGCGCTCCTCCTCGTCTTCCTGAGCGGGCTCTACATCACCATCCGCGAGCGCCGCCGCGCGGATGTGAAGCTCAAGGACCTCACCCAGCGCATCTTCGACACCCAGGAAGAGGAGCGCAGCCGCGTGGCTCGCGAGCTCCATGACGGGATCAGCCAGATCCTCGTTTCCGTCCGCTACGCGCTCGAAGTCGGGCGTCGCCGGCTCGTGAACGGCGATGTGCGTGCCAAGGACAATATCGACCGGGGGATCGACGCGCTCGGCGGCGCGATCCAGGAGGTGCGCCGCATCAGCCGGGACCTGCGCCCCGGCGTGCTCGACGATCTGGGCCTCGGCCCCGCGCTCAAGGCGCTGATGGAGGATTTCGGCGCACGCACGGGCATCGCCACCGACTTCAAGACCGTGGTCTTCCGCAACCGGCTCGATGACGAGGCCAAGATCGCGCTTTACCGCGTGGCCCAGGAGGCGCTCACCAATATCGAGCGCCACGCTCAGGCCACCGAAGTCACGCTCTCGCTCGAGGGCAATCGCCGCGGCGCGCGCATGCGGATCTCCGACAACGGGCGCGGGCTCAGCGAGGACCGCCGCGGCGATCCCCGATCCGGCCTTGGGCTCCGCAACATGGAAGAGCGCGTGGAAAAGCTGAACGGGACGCTTCGCATCCTCTCCTCCCGCCGGGGGACGGTGATCGAGGCGCGCGTGCCGCTCTCGCACATGCTCTCGCCCACCCTCGCCGAGACGCGGAAAGGCGCTGCATGACGACGCGCGTGCTCATCGTGGACGACCACCCCATGGTAGCCGAGGGGATCGAGGCGATCCTCGAGGGCTACGACGATCTCGAGATTGTGGGCGTGTTCGGCAACGGCCGCCAGGCGGTGGAAGAAGCCGGCGCCACCGCGCCCGACGTCATCCTCATGGATCTCAACATGCCCGAGGTCTCCGGCCTCGCGGCCACGGAGATGATCCTGGAAAAGCATCCCGACATCCGCATCCTGATCCTGTCGATGCATGACAGCCCCGAATACATCTCCACTGCCCTTAATCACGGCGCGCGCGGCTACGTGCTCAAGGACGTGCCCACCGAGGAGATCAAGACCGCCATCGACACCGTCATGGCCGGGCAGCAATATCTCTGCACCGGAGCCGAGGGCGCCTTTCAGCCGTCAACGCGCGACGGGCGCGAGCCGCTCACCAGTCGGGAGCAGACGATCCTCCTCGAGCTCGCGCAGGGGCAATCTAACAAGGAAGTTGCTCGCACGCTCGACATCTCCGTGCGCACGGTCGAGACCCATCGCAAGAACATCAAGCGCAAGCTCGGCATAAGCTCGACCGCCGGCCTCACCCGCTACGCCATGGAGCACGGCGTGCTCCAAGGGACGGGGCGCGCGCCCTAGAAACGGTAGGCGCTGGCCACGGGGCGCAGCGTCTTGCCGTCCGAGGCGGCGAAACTGCCATCGGCGCGCGGCACCACCGCCACGCAGGTCTCGCCGTTGATCGGACCTTCGTCGAAGTAGAGGCAGAACTGCTCACGCAGGCCAACCCAGCGGCCATGGAACGTGCCGAGGGCCGATTGCACCTCCACCCGCCCGCTGGCGTGGATCACCGCCGTGGCCGGAAAGGGCACCGGCGATATCGCCAGCGCCTGCCCTTCCACGCTCCGCGCGAAGTCGTCGGCGTCCATGGGCGAGGCGTGGAGTTTGGGCAATCCGAGCCCGATGAGCAAAAGCAGGGCGAGCATGGGTGCGCGGTATTGGCTGTGGAATTTCATTTTCGAGAAGCCGCGAATCATGGGCGCCTCCATCAATAATGCTACAATGATAGCACGAGGGCGCGGAAAAACTGAACAGCTAAGTTCAGAACGCCTACTGTGCGGAAAAGCGTTAATGAGAGAAAGCGCCATGGCCTGCGCACCCCGACCTCGGGGCGTGCGCGCGCGCCCACACATCGGTTAACCGGCAATTCATGCCTGGTGTGCGATGCCCATGCGAGCACTCTGACCCCGTGGACCATGCCCGACGCGTATCGTCTCTCCACCACACTTTCGGCCCGCGCCCCCGGCGCGGATGTGGGCGCGCCGCACCAGCGCTATGTCATGGCCTGCACGGCCATGGCGGAGCTGCCCACGCAGTTGCGCGCCACGGGACACTGGCTCGTCCAGTTCACGCTTCTCAAGGGCATCGCACGCACCGGGGAGGAACGCGAGCGCCTGGAGCGGGACATCGGTTTCGCCCTGGCGGAGTATCGCAGCATCACGGCCTTCTTCGACCCGGCGCGCCCGCTGCCGGAGGAGGATCAGGACGCGCTCGCCTGGTTTCGTGCCCGCCTCGCCGGCTGCCCCGGGTCCTCCGACGCGTTTCTTGGCCTCGCGCAGCGGGTGGAGGCGCTCATCGACACCACAGAGGACCATCCCGGCGGCGCGCCGGAGGCACATTTCGCGCTCATCACCTATGCCATCGACCACTTCCAGCCACGGCTCACGGCCTTTGTGGAGGAGCTTGAGCGCGCCAAGACGCGACTTCTCTCCGATCGGATCGAGACCATCAACAGCTCCCGCACCGACGCCGATGCCGCGATCACGCGCATCACCGACATCTCGCGCACGGTGTCGCTAATCGCGCTCAATGCGGCGGTGGAGGCGGCGCGCGCGGGCGAGGCCGGGCGCGGCTTCTCCGTCATCGCGCAGGAGATCAAGGGGCTGTCGGAGCAGACGCGCATGGCCGCCAGCGAGGTGACGGGCGCCATCACCCGTCTCGGTGAGGCGCTCTGAAACCAGGGGCGCGCCGGGTCGCCGCTCGCTCCTGCGCCCAAGGCTCAGAAACCCCGCGCCGAAAGCTCAGAAGCGCAGCGCGCTCGCCACCGAGCGCAGCACGTCCCCGTTCGAGGCGGCGTAGACGCCGTCGCCACGCCCGGCCAATTCGACGCAGGTGCTGCCCGCGCGAGGTCCCGCGCTGAAGCTGTAGCAGAGTTCCTTGCCCGCACCGCGCCAGGTGCCCTGCCAGGTGCCGCGACCCGCCTGGGCCGCCGCCACGCCATCGGCGAAGAAGACCACCGTCGTGGCCGCCCCGCCCGCCGGTGCCTCCACCAACAGCGCCTTGCCGCCCACCTGGGCCGTGAATTCGAGGACATCGAGCGATGTGCAGAAGGCTGGCATGGCGATGGCGAGGCTGAGACCCGCCGCCAGACCCGAGGCATTGAGTGCAATCATGGAAGACACCTCCCGTGCCGGGTACGGGGCGACCCCCGGCTGCTTCGTGTGAGCTAGCACGTCCCACGGCGGCTTCACGGAAAATCCCAACCCGGCGCCTCCGGCGAAAGAAAATTGCGCGTCCGCCGCGTCCAAAGATATTTCCTACAGAACGTGTTGACCCCATCCGCGCACCATGCATAACGTCCCCGCACTCGGAGGATAACGATGTCGTACGTCGTCGTACTTGTAGGAATAAGGCGCATGGGCCGGTAACGGTTGTCCATAACGATCCCATGCGCCCCCGACTGACCCCCGGGGGCTTTTTTTGTGACCGACTGCCAGAGCGGAGAGTGAACATGGCGCAGATGACCGGAGCAAAGATGGTGGTTCAGGCCTTGAAGGATCAGGGTGTGGACGTCGTATTCGGCTATCCCGGCGGGGCCGTGCTTCCGATCTATGACGAGGTCTTTCAGCAAAACGATATCCAGCACGTCCTCGTGCGCCACGAACAGGGCGCGGTCCACGCCGCCGAAGGCTACGCACGCTCCACGGGCAAGCCGGGCGTCGTGCTCGTGACGTCCGGCCCCGGCGCCACCAACGCCGTGACGGGCCTGACCGATGCGCTCATGGATTCGATTCCCATCGTCGTGCTGACGGGCCAGGTCCCCACGTTCATGATCGGCTCGGACGCCTTCCAGGAAGCCGACACCGTGGGCATCACCCGCCCCTGCACGAAGCACAACTGGCTCGTGAAGGAGACGGACACGCTCCCAAAGGTCATGCACGAGGCGTTTCACGTCGCGACCTCCGGCCGCCCCGGCCCCGTCCTCATCGACATCCCGAAGGACATCCAGTTCGCCACCGGCACGTACACGCCGCCGCAGAAAGTCCAGTCGCATTACCACCCGCAGGTGAAGGGCGACATCGAGGGGATCACCGATCTCGTGGCTGCCATGGAAAAGGCGGAGCGCCCGATCTTCTATACCGGCGGCGGCGTCATCAATTCGGGCCCCGCCGCGAGCCAGCTCCTGCGCGAGCTGGTGGAGGCGACGGGCTTCCCGGTGACCTCCACGCTCATGGGGCTCGGCGCCTATCCGGCGAGCGGCGAGAAGTGGCTCGGCATGCTGGGGATGCACGGCCTCTACGAGGCCAACCTCGCGATGCATGACTGCGATCTCATGATCAATATCGGGGCGCGCTTCGACGACCGCATCACCGGCCGCATCGACGCCTTCTCGCCGCGCTCGAAGAAGGCCCATATCGATATCGACCCGTCTTCGATCAACAAGGTCATCAAGGTCGACATCCCGATCCTCGGCGATGTGGGCCATGTCCTCGAGGACGTGCTCAAGGTCTGGAAGAGCCGGGGCCGCAAAACCAATGCTGAGGGCCTCGCCAAGTGGTGGCAGAAGATCGAGACATGGCGCGAGGTGCGCTGCCTTGACTACGCGGCCTCCAAGGAGACGATCAAACCGCAATACGCGCTCGAGCGGCTGGAAGCGCTCACGAAGCACCGCAAGGATCGCTTCATCTGCACCGAGGTGGGCCAGCACCAGATGTGGGCCGCGCAGTATCTCGGCTTCGAGGAGCCCAACCAGTGGATGACGAGCGGAGGCCTCGGCACGATGGGCTACGGCTTCCCCGCCTCGATCGGCGTGCAGATGGCCCATCCGGGCGCGCTCGTCATCAACGTGGCGGGGGAGGCATCCTGGCTCATGAACATGCAGGAGATGGGCACGGCGGTGCAGTACCGGCTTCCTGTGAAGCAGTTCATCCTGAACAACGAACGGCTCGGGATGGTGCGCCAATGGCAGGATCTCCTCCATGGCGGGCGCTTCTCGCATTCGTGGTCCGAGGCGCTGCCCGATTTCGTGAAGCTCGCGGAGGCGTTCGGCGCGAAGGGCATCATCTGCGCGGATCCCGCCGACCTCGACGACGCGATCATGGAGATGCTCGACCACGACGGCCCGGTGATCTTCGATTGCTGCGTGACCAAGCACGAGAATTGCTTCCCGATGATCCCGTCAGGCAAGGCCCATAACGAGATGCTCCTGGGCGAAGCTTCCACCGAGGGCGCGATCGACGCGAAGGGATCCGTTCTGGTGTGATTGGCAGGAAGGTACTCACCGGCAAAGCGCCCTACGCGTTTTGTCTGGTCTCGGGGGTCTCGGGCTTGCTCGGGCCGGTCCTCTGGGAGTCAATGCCACCGATAGCTTCGTCTTCGAACGCGAAGGAAATAGTCGCAATTGCGGGCGTCGTTTTGTTCTGCCTTGCCGCCAGCCTCGGCTACACGCAAACGCTGGCGCTGCTAGGCAAACGCAACGACGACGAAACGATTGAACGGGCGGCGGTCCTCCTGCTGATCCTAATGCCGGGCATCTTTGCCGGGCTTTACCTTTGCTTGAGCCACGCAACGCAGGCGGATTGCCTCATCGACGGCCAAGAGCACGGCAACGAGGTCTTAAAGTACGCCTATTTCTCGTTTGTGACGCACACCACGCTTGGTTTTGGGGATGTCTCTCCGGTCGGGCTCTGCCGGATACCCGTACCTTTTCAGGCCATCTATGGATACGTCTCAATCGCGGCGCTCATCTCGTTTGCCTTCAAGCCAGCCCGAAAGTCATGACCAAGAGAGAAAAATAATGCCAGCACTCAAGATCAAGAAAGGCGCGACGAGCCACAGCGCCTATAACCTCCGCCCCACGTTCAGCGACGTGGAGGAGCGACACACGCTGGCCGTCATCGTCGAAAACGAGCCCGGTGTGCTGGCGCGCGTCATCGGGCTCTTTTCCGGGCGCGGCTACAATATCGAGAGCCTGACCGTGGCCGAGGTGGATCACACCGGCCACCGCTCCCGCATCACGATCGTGACCATCGGCACGCCCCAGATCATCGCGCAGATCATCGCCCAACTCGGCCGCATCGTGAGCGTGCACGACGTCCACGACCTTACCGTGGAGGGGCCCGCGGTGGAGCGTGAACTGGCGCTTTTCAAGGTCACGGGCCAGGGCGACAAACGGGTGGAGGCGCTGCGCCTCGCCGATATCTTCCGCGCGTCCGTGGTGGACTCCACGCTCGAGAGCTTCGTCTTCGAAGTGACGGGCGCGCCTGAGAAAATCGATGCTTTCGCCGATCTCATGCGGCCGCTCGGGCTCGAGGAGATCGCGCGCACCGGGGTCGCGGCACTTGCGCGCGGCGCGCTTTAGCGCGTCTCCCCGCCGCCAGGCTCAGGGCGTCCCGGCGGCGGGACCCCGCCCCGTCTTCAGCCGTCCGTGACGGGTAGAAGTGCTGTGTCCTCTGCCTGCGCCAGCTCGTCGGCATCCACGAGCCCGTCCTCGGTGACGTCGATGAGGATGAACATCTCCTCCGTGAGCTCCGGCACCGCGAGCTGCATCTCCTCGAGGCTCAGAAGCCCGTCGGCATTGAGGTCGGTATCGGCGTCGATCTCGAGCGCCGCCGCGGGAACGGCGAGGCCCGCGACAGCCACAAGGGCGGCGGATCCGGTGATGAACTTCGTCATGGGTTTTCTCCTTGGTACACGCCTCCGGTCATGAGGCGAGGCGGACCCTGACCGCGGAAGGCCCGCGGCGCGAGCGTGCCCGCGCCGGCACGCGGAAATCGACGCCGCGCCGCCGAAACCGAGCCCCCCGAGTGACGCAATTCCGCCGCCGCAAACCCGCCCCGGCGGCCATGGCGGAGCGCTGCCATCCCCCGCACCCGGAAGGCGCGGATCGCCGCCCATCGCCCCCTCGCCTCTGGTCACAACGCGACACGGGCAGGTCGTGGTCTGGCGCGCCCGCGGGGGCCGGTGCGCGCTAGCCTCGGGCCACGACACAGAGGGAGACCACGCCATGGCCCGCGATCTCGACCCGTCCGCGCTCGACGCCGTCCGCCGCCCCATCGCGCAGGCCAACGGCCTGCCCAATGCCCATTACACCGATCCCGAGCTGTTTCAGGAGGAGGCGGAGGCCACGCTCCTGTCCACCTGGTCGGGCCTCGCGGTCGCCGCCGACGTGCCCCGTGCGGGCGACGCCAAGCCCCTCACCTTCCTCGGGATCCCGCTCCTTCTCCTGCGCGACACTGCGGGCCAGGTGCGGGTCTTCCAGAATATCTGCCGCCACCGGGGCATGATCCTCGTCTCCGAGCCCAAGCGGATCACCGGTGCGATCCGCTGTCCATACCATTCGTGGTGCTACTCGACGCAGGGCGCGCTCGTGAGCACGCCCCATGTGGGCGGCCCGGGCATGAACACCCATGAGGGGATCGACCGCGCGACGCTGGGCCTCATCGAGGTGCGCTCCCATGTCTGGCGCGACGTGGTCTTCGTGAACGTCTCGGGCGACGCGCCAGCGTTCGAGGAGGTCCACGCGGACCTCCTCCACCGCTGGGCCGAGCACGCGAGGCCCCTCCACCATGGCGGGCCTGAAAGCAGCTTCACCCTCGACGTGGCCACGAACTGGAAGCTCGCGGTGGAGAATTATTGCGAAAGCTATCACCTGCCCTGGGTCCATCCCGGGCTCAACGCCTATTCGCGGCTGGAGGACCACTACCACATCGAAGCCCCGGGCCGGTATTCCGGCCAGGGCACCCTGGTCTATCGCCAGTTCGAGACCGGGGACGGCCCCGCCTTCCCGGATTTCGACGGGCTCTCGGAGCAATGGGACACCGGGGCGGAGTATATCGCCCTCTATCCCAACGTGCTCTTCGGGGTGCAGCGCGACCACGCCTATGCCATCGTGCTCGAACCCGTCGCCCATGACCGCACGCGCGAGCACGTGCACCTCTATTACGCGACGCCCGACACCAAGCGCGCCAACCGGGAGAAGAACAGCGCCATGTGGCGCGAGGTCTTCGAGGAGGACGTCTTCGTAGTCGAAGGCATGCAGACCGGCCGCGCCGCGCCCGATTTCGACGGCGGCCGCTTCTCGCCCGCCATGGACGGGCCCACCCATTGCTTCCACGACTGGGTCGCGACGCGGATGCAGGCGCGGTGAGCCTTCATGACACGCTTCTGGCCGCCCATGCGGCAGGCGACGGCGTGGCGATGGTGACACTATACCTGCAAGCAGCGGAGGGGGCGGAGAGCCTCGATGAGGAGATGTTCTTTCTGACCCAGGCCTATGTCTTCGCCCTCGAGCACGGGAAAATGGAGGCGGTTGGCATCGCCTCCCGATTGCGCCGCCACGGCCGCATCTAGGGCCGCACGCCCCGGGCTTGACCCGGGGCCTCATGCTCAGAGACGCGGAGGCCCCGGATCAGGTCTGGGGCGGCGTCAGCTCAGGCGCGGAGGCGGACCCCCGCGGGATCGAACGGGGCGGCCTCGAGGACGCGCGCGCGGTGCGGCCGGCCGAGGATCATGACATCCACCTCGCGCGTTGCGGGCACCTCGCGAAGATAGGCGAGCGCCAGCGACGCGCCGACGCCGTGCCCGTAGGCGCCGGAGGTGACGCGGCCGAGCCCCGTGCCGGCGGTGCAGAAGATCGGCTCCCCGCCAGAGGCATCGGCCTCGGTTACGTCGATCTCGAGGATTTGGAGCGTCTCCCGCGGCGGCTTGGCCGCGATGGCCTCGTAGCCTGCCTTGTTCAGAAAAGCCTTGTCCATCTTGATGAGCCGCGCCAGCCCCGCCTCCTGGGGCCAGTATTCGGGCGAATATTCCCGCGACCAGGAGCCGTAGCCCTTCTCCAGCCTGAGCGACATGAGCGCGCGGGAGCCCACCGGCCCCGCGCCCACGGCCTCCCCGGCCTTCACGAGCGCCTCGAAGAGCGTGACCTGGTCGGCCTCGGCACAGTGCAGCTCCCAGCCCAGATCGCCGGTGAAGGAGACCCGGAGCGCCGTCAGGCTCACCCCCGCCAGCGTGATCCGCTTCGAGCGCATGAAGGGGAAGTCCTCGGTCTCGAGGCTCTCGTTGGTGAGCCGCTGCAACAGCTCGCGGGAGCGCGGCCCGGCCACGTTGAAGCCGCAGAGCGCCTCGGTGAGGCTCTCGAAGGTGGTCCCCCCCGGCAGCGGGACCTCCTTCCAGAACCGCTGGTGGTAGCGCTCGGCCATGCCCGACCCGATCAGCAGGAAGTCCGCGTCGCCCGTGCGCGTGATCGTGAAATCCCCCGCGATCCCGCCGCGCTTGCCGATGAGCGGCGTGAGGCAGGAGCGGCCCACGGCGCGCGGCGCGTAATTGGCGAAGACGGCGTTGAGCCACTCCTCCGCCCCCGGCCCCGCCACGCGGTACTTGGCGAAGTTCGAGATATCGATGATGCCCGCCGCCTCGCGCAGCATCCGGCATTCGCGGCCCACGGCGGCGAACCAGGGTTGGCGGTCGAAGCCCGCGCTATCGGGCACGCCCGCGTCGTAATAGAGAGGATGCTCCCAGCCGTAATTCAGTCCGAAGACCGCGCCCAGCTCCTTTTGCCTCCCGTGGGCCGGGCGCATCCGCACGGGCCGGCCCGCCTCCCGCTCCTCGCCGGGGAAATGGATGGCGAAGCGGTTGGCGTATTGGTCCTTCACGCGGGCCTTGGTGAAGTCCGCATCCGCCCAGTCGCCGAAACGCGCCACGTCCCAGCCGAACATGTCCTGGTGGCTCTCGCCCTCCACCATCCACTGCGCCGCGCTGAGCCCGATGCCGCCGGACTGAGAGAAGCCCGGGATCATGCCGGTGCAGAGAAAGTAATTCTTGAGCTCCGGGTGAGGCCCGTAGAGGGCGGAGCTGTCCGGGGACCAGATCATCGGGCCGTTGATCACCCGCTTGATCCCCGCGCGGCCCACAGCGGGGACGCGGTCGATGGCGCGCAGCATGTTCTCCTCGATCCGCTCGAGGTCGTCGGCGAAGAGCTCGTGGCCGAAGCCCTGGGGCGTGCCGTCCTCGGCCCAGATGCGCACGTCCTTCTCGTAGGCGCCCACGAGGAGCCCCTGCCCCTCCTGGCGGAGATAATACTCCCCGTCGCGGTCCGCGACCGACGGCAGGCGGCGGTCGAGGGCCGCGATCTCAGGGATCGTCTCCGTGACGAAATACTGGTGCTCGGTGGGCAGGAGCGGCAGGTGGATGCCCGCCATCTTCGCCACCTCGCGGCCCCAGAGCCCGGCGGCATTCACCACCCACTCCGCCGCGATATCTCCCTTGGGCGTCTCCACGCGCCAGCCGCGCGCCGTGGGCACCGTGGCCGTCACGGGGGTGAAGCGGTGGACCTCCGCGCCCATGGCGCGCGCGCCCGCGGCATAGGCCTGCGTGACGCCGGACGGGTCCACATTGCCGCCCTCGGGCTCGAACATGATGCAGCGGACGCCGTCGAAATCGACGAGCGGGTGCAGCCGCTCGGCCTCGTCCCGGCCGATCTCGTGAAAGGCCATTCCGTAAAGCCGCGCCTTGGCGGCCTGCAAGCGGAGCTGATGCTCCCGCGCCTGGGTCTGCGCGAGGTAGAGGCTGCCGGGTTGGAATACGCCGCAGCCCTGCCCCGTCTCGGCCTCGAGCTCCTTGTAGAGCCGCATGGTATAGGTCTGGAGCCGCGAGATATTCGTGTTGTCGTGGAGCCCGTGGATGTTGGCCGCCGCGTGCCAGGTGCTGCCGCTCGTGAGCTCATCCCGTTCGAGCAGCATCACGTCGCGCCAGCCGAGCTTTGCCAGATGGTAGAGGATCGAACACCCGATCACGCCTCCGCCGATGACAACTGCCTGCGCTTCGGATTTCATGCGTGCCTCCCGCTTTGACGTCCAGCCTAGCGGGCCAGGAGGCGCGACCTGTCCCCAACGCGACATTTTCGGGGGGTGAAATGTCCCTTTATCCGTCTTGGGCGGTCGGCGCGCGCTTAGGACAGAAGGATCGCGGTCTCGGCGTGGTTGAGCGTGCGCCGCGCCGCCGGGACGGCATGGCCGCCAGGCAATCCGCCGGGGAGGTGGAGGCTTTCGCACCAGAGGCCATCTGCCATGAGAAGCTCGTGCCGATCAAAGAGCAGCCGCACGTAGTGCACGGCCCGGGGCGCGGCGGCGCGCACCCCCGGGAGCCGATCAAGAAACCCGGCGGGCACGAGCACCTCCTCGCGACCGAACCGCATCTCCACCCCGTGGCCCGTGAGGAGGAGCCGGAGGGCCGGCGATACGAAAAGCGGCCGCTCGGGCATGCCACGACCGAGCGCGCCGGGCGCGATCTCCACGGGCCGGAGCGCGGGATGGAGGATCTGCTCGGCGGTGCCGTGTGCGTCCCGCGCGATCCAGCGCACGGGTTGAAAGCCGTTATCGCGCGTGAGCACCCGGTCGCCGAGCTCGAGCTCGGCGGCGGGCCGTTCGCCGTGAAGCGTCTTGATTAACGTCCCGCCCTCAAGGGCGGAGAGCGTCATCGGCCCGCGATGGAGGTCGGGCGGCAGGTCCGGTCCGTCCCAGGGCGCGGGGCGCGCGCGCTCGACGCTTGCCACCGGACGCGCCGCGCGGGGATCGAGCCGCCCCATACGCATCAGGCGCGGCTCCCTGCCATGGGCTGCGGCACACCTGCCCGAGCCCTCCCTTGCCGGTCACGTCCCATGCCCATGCGCCACCGCCCCACTTGTATCGCCGCCCCGGCGCGGCGCGCGGCATCGCCCCGCCCCGCTGAGCGGGCGTCTTCGCACCGATAGATTGAGATTTAGACAACGGCAGCGAAAACTCGGCCCGACGCCACCCCTACGATCACCACGGCCTCAAAAAGGTCGAAGCCCGGCCGCGGCACTTCCCCCAAGAAGCGGCGGTCCGGGCTTCGGGTCGCGCAGGGCCAAACTTCCCCAAGGGCCCTGCGCGGGCAGCGCATCGCTTCGGTCGGCGTCACATCCCCGGGCTTTCCTTTGGCAGCCGCCGCGGGGATATGCGTCCCTCCCGGGACCTAGCCGGCGAAGAGAAGCGCCGCCTCGTGACGTTTGAGCGACCTCCGCGCGGCCACGTAATCCATGAGGCCGGCATCGGTCCGGAGCTCGGGGAAGAGCGCGAAGATTTCGTCCCGCGCCGCGTGCCCCATGGAGCCCAAGGTGTAATCGCCCGGCTGGAACGTCTCCGTCCAGGCGCCGTTGGCGAGCACCACTTCGTGGTTTTCGCACATGAAGTGCACGTAGGTCGTCTCCCCCACGCCGAGGCGGCTCACGCCCTCCATCCCGACGAGGTGCTTGGCCGCCGCCAGCACTTCGCGTTCCTCGAAGAAGAGCTGGGCCTTGTCGCTGGCCACGAGCACGCGGTGCTGGGGCGAGACGACCATGTCCCGCTCCGGCAGGCCGTGGCCGAGCGCGCCCGCGCGGATGAGCACGGGCCGCATTTCCGCGGCGAGCGCGAGCTCCGTGGAGGTGAGCGTGCGCGCCCCCGTCCACGCGATCTCCTGGATGCCGTTGTCACGGGTGATCACCCGGTCGCCGGGCCGCAGGCTCTCCACCGTGCGCGCGCCGCGCGGGGTCGCGATCAGCGCGCCGGGCGTGAAGCAGACCACGACATTCTCGATCTCCTCGAAATCGAGCTGGCCGGTCTTGACGCCGTCCTCGTCGAAATACTCGACGAACCCGTCCTCCTTGTCGGCGCTGGTGAAGGTGACCTCGAGCGACCCGCCCGGGTCGGTGACCGAGCCCGTGAGGTCGAGCACGTCGAAGTCATCGCCCCCCGCGCCCCCATCGACCACGTCCCCGGAGCCGAAGCCGGAGAAGACGTCGCGGTCGTCGCCGCCAAAGGCCTCGTCCCGCGCCCCGTCATTGCCGCCTTCGAGCGTGTCGTTGCCCTGCCCGCCGAGGAGCACATCCGCGCCCGCGCCGCCCTCGAGGCTGTCATCGTCGATGCCGCCGTCGAGGAAATCATCACCCGTGCCGCCGAGGAGCGTGTCGTCGTCATCGGCGCCGAAGATCGTGTCATCGCCCGCGCCGCCATCGACGAAGTCGCGGTCGTTCTGGGGCACCGGATCGGGGCTCGCGCCGCCGGTATCCGCGTCGGTGATGTCGATGCTGTTGGGGGCGTCGGGGTCCGCGCCCGCGAAGATCACATCGTCGCCGCCGCCGCCGAGGATCTCGTCCGAGCCTTCGCCGCCGAAGATCCGATCGTCATCGGCGCCGCCGTCGATCGTGTCGGCGTCGATGCCGCCGTCGATGACGTCCTCGCCCGCTCCGCCGAAGATCACGTCGGCGTCGTCGCCGGTGGTGATCGTGTCGTCGCCCGCGCCGCCATCGACGGTGTCTTTGTCGTTCTCGGGATCGGGATCGCCGTCTGCCGGATCCGGGAAGCCGAGATCGGGGCTGCCGGCCACGCCGGCGATGATGACGTCGGCGCCGTCCTCGCCGGTGATCGCATCGGCGCCCTCGCCGCCGATGAGAGTGTCGTTCCCACCCTCGCCGCGCAGGATGTCGTCGCCCGGGCCTGCCTCCACCAGGTCATCGCCCGCGCCCGCGAAGATGTCGTCGTCGCCCGCGCCGCTCTTGACCGTGTCGTCACCCGCCCCGGCGAGCACGATATCGTCGTCGGGCCCCTCCCCGGGCAGGAGCGCGTCGCCCGCGTCGATGAGGTCGCCCTCCGGGTCGCCGGTATAGGCGGCGTCGATGAGGTCGGCGGCGCCGGTTCCAGACACGATCCCGTCGGGCGCGGGGCCTGCGCTGCCCACGTCGTAGATGCGGACATTGTCGATCTGGCCGTCGAAGAAGTCGCGCAGGTTGTCGGCGGAATTGTCCCCTGACCCCGCTTGGCTCGCGCCGATAGTCCAGGGCTCGTTGAAATCGGGGCCCATGTTGATCGTGAGCGCGGCGTCGATCTCCTCGCGGTATTCCGCGCCCGTGGTGAGGTTCTGGACGACGAAGAGGCCGTCCTCCCCCTCGTTGTCCCACTGGTAGAAGACATGAACCTCGTCGCCGACCGCAAAGAAGTCGTCGGGCGTCTTGAATGTCTCGCTTTTGGCGTCGGTCTGATGCCGCACGGTGACGGCGCCGTCCCGCGTGGCCTGGATCGTCAGGTGCCCGCCATCGTCGAAGTTCTTGCTGTCGCGGGAGATCAGCGTGTCCGGTGCCCGGCCCACCTGCGTGTTCTGGACGAAATCGAGGCTCAGGGCGCCCTGGTCGATCTGGAACGCCTCGGAGGGGGCGATGAGCACCGCGTCATCCACTCCGTCGAGGTCGAGCACGTCTGGACCGTTGAGCGTGTTGGCGGAGCCCACATTGGTGCCGGTCTGCGCTTCCCCGTCGGTCGCGGTGGCGCTGTCCTCGAAGGTCCGGCCGGAAATGGGCCGCTCGCCCTCGTTGTCGTCGTTGAAGAGGTACTCCGCGATCAAGAAGCGCGGGTCGAGGAGGTAGGGATCGCTCATGGACGTCCCTCCAGCGCCGCGCGGCGCCCGTCACCGGCCCGCACCGGGATGGGCGCGCCATCGAAGCCGCGCGCGGCGCCGCGGGGAGATGCAATCATGAGAAGCAGCGCGGCAAGGGCGAGGCCCCAGAAGGTCGAAACAAGGCAACTGATCACGGCAAAACATCCTCACTTGGCCACACCGCCCCAACCGCAACCGCATACCGTCCCCGGACGGGCGATGTCGGTCGCATCTGGTAGGATGAGCCAAGCTTCGCGAGCTGCGTTCCGCAGAGGGCGGAACGCCTCACCTCTCGACGCCGACGCGTCAGCGTATCGCGCTGGACATCGCGACGTACAGCATCGTCACGACCCCGATCGACCGCTCCCGTGGCCTGGTCACATGCCCCCCAGTGGGCACTTTCGTGGTAGCCTTCCCGGACGCGGGCACAAAGTCTAAATTTGAGCGCAAAAGGGCGGAAAATCTGGCGAAATTGCGCAAGGCACCCGGCGACCGCGGCAGCGGCGGAAGGAGATTGTTCCGCAAGACCTGATAAACGGCCCCATTTCCGCCGCATTTCTGACAAGATTGCCGGCCCGGCGGCGGCAATCGAGGCGAATTTCCCGCACCGTCCCGCTGGGCGCTTCGGTCACCGCGGGATGCCGCGCGCGATTGTTTCCAAGACCGGGCGCAAAGCGATGCGCAAATGACCTCCGGTCATTTTCCCCGCGCCGTGCCCGACTTTCGCCATGGTTGCGCAAGTTTGTTTCACAATTGGGGGCAATTCACAGCTTTTCGGCACTTTGGGTCGCATTTGTCCGTGGAAAGCCGCGAATCACGGCAATGTTGCGTCCGCAATGAGGCAGTCCTGGCGCCGATGCGCCGGTGCGATTGTTTCGGAGAGAGGGCGTGCCGCTGGTACCCAAGGCCGGACTCGAACCGGCACGGCCGTTAAGCCGGCGGATTTTGAATCCGCTGCGTCTACCATTCCGCCACTTGGGCACGCATCTCGGGTAGCCCCGGGGCCCGGCCCGGTCAAGCCGGGAACATCACTCCCACGAGCCAGAGCGTAAGGCCCGGAAAGCCCACCAAGAGCACGACGCGCGCGAGGTCCGTCGCCACGAACGGCGTCACCCCCGCATAGGTCCGCCCCATGGGGATGTCGCGGGCCATGGAATTGATGATGAAGAGGTTCATGCCCACCGGCGGCGTGATCAGCCCCACCTCCACCACGATCAGCGCGAGGATGCCAAACCAGATCGCCGTCTCCTCCGCCGACAGCCCGAAATCGAGCACCTCGATCACCGGAAAGAAGATCGGGATCGTCAGCAGGATCATGGAAAGCGAGTCCATCACGCAGCCGAAGACGAGGTAGGCGAGCAGCATCGCCGTGAGCACCATGAGCGGCGCAAAGCCCTGCCCCGTCACCCATTCGGCCAGCGCCTGAGGCGCCTGCGTGATGGCGAGGAAGGAATTGAAGAGCGCCGCGCCGAAAACGATGAAGAAGATCATCGCCGTGGCCTGCGCGGTCCCGAGGATGCTCTCCTTGATCCCCTCCCAGGTGAGATCGCCGGTGGAAAGCCCGTAGAGCCCTGTGAGCACCGCCCCCACGGCCGCGCCCTCGGTGGGCGTGAAAAGCGCATCGGGCCCCGGGTTCGACCAGTCCCAATCCCCCGCGATGCCGTACATGACGAGCCCGAAGATGAAGAAGACGGGCCATGTCTGCGCGAGGCTCTTCATCCGCTGGCCATAGGGCACGCGCGCCGCCTGGTCCGCCGCGGAGGGGCGGATGCGCACGTAGATCGCCACTGTCAGGATGTATCCCAGCGCGGCGATGAGGCCGGGGATGAGCGCCGCGATGAACATCTTCACGATGTTCTGCTCCGTGAGGATCGCGTAAATCACGAGGATGATCGAGGGCGGGATGAGGATGCCGAGCGTGCCGCCCGCGGCGAGGACGCCGGTGCTCAGGCTGTCGGAATAGCCGCGCTTTCGCATCTCGGGCAGCGCCACCTGCCCCATGGTGGAGGCTGTGGCGAGCGACGACCCGCAGACCGCCCCGAAGCCCGCGCAGGCCCCCACGGCGGCCATGGCCACGCCGCCTTTCCGGTGGCCCAGCCAATCCTGCGCGGCGCGGAAGAGCGCGCCCGACATGCCCGATTTCGTGGCGAACTGCCCCATGAGGAGGAAGAGAGGCACGATGGAGAGCGAGTAGGAGGAGAAGGTGTCGTAGGTCAGCGTCTTCATTTGCGCGAGCGGGGCCGCCGGCGAGCCACGCACGATCCAGACGCCGATGAAGCCCGTGAGCGCCATGGCCACCGCGATGGGCACCCGCGCGAAGATCGCCAGAAGCATGAGCCCGAAGCCCGCGAGCGCGAGCTCGATCCCGCTCACGCCTCCTGCTCCACGGCGCGGCCCGCCGCGAGCCGGTTCCAGCCGCGCCAGACGGTGTAGAGGCTCACCAGAAAGAACGCGACGGCGCCGAGGAGCGCGAGGCCGTAAGGGATCCAGATTTGGACCTCGAGCTCGTAAGTCGTCTCCGGGAAGAAGGGCTTGAAGCCCATGGCGAGCCGGTCCCGCCAGGCCTCCGAGAAGAATGGGAATTTCTCGCCGAAGCCCAGATAGAAGCGCCACATGACGACGAAGGCCGCGAGCGTGATGAGCACGTCACCCAGCCACGCCGTCAGGCTGCGCCCCCGCCCGGGCAGGGCGTTGGTGAAGATGTCGACCGTCACGTGACCCCGGCGGAGCTGGCACCACGGCAGAAAGGCGAAGACCGCGATCGCCACGCCTGCCTCCACCAACTCGTAATCGCCGGTGATCGCGCGGATGGGCCCCGTGTTGATCCAGCGCCCGAGGATGGAGATGAGCGTCATAAGCGCGAGGCCCACGAGCACCGCGCCGCCGAAATAGGCAAGCCCGCGCGCCAGCGCTTCGGCGCCGTGCCCGGCCCATGCTTCAAGTCTCGGAGCGATCTGCACCCTGCCCTCCTTGGATGTCGTGCCGGAGGTGTTTAACGCGCGCGCCGCAGGCGTCCAGCGTTCACATCGCCTCGTCGTAGCGCGCCACGAGTTCGCGCGCGAAATCGACCATCTCCTGCCCCGGCAGGCCGCGGGCGGTGACCTCCTCGATCCAGGCCGCCACCTGCGCGGCCCCGATCTCCTCGATCTCGGCGAGGACAGCGTCGTCGAGCGTATGGACCTCGTTGCCCTCAGCCTCGATCACGGCGAGGCCCACATCGTCGCCTTCATCCATGGCACGCCCTGCCATGGCGGAGGTTTCGCGCCCGGAATTGGCGTCGATCACCGCCTTCAGATCGTCGGGCAGCGCGTCATAGGAGGCGCGGTTCATGCCCCAGACGAAGAAGGTGTTGTAGAGCGCGCGGTCGCCGCCGGTCTGCGTGTGGCTGTCAGCGAGCTCGTGCACCTTGAGCGGCGGCACGATCTCGTAGGGGATGACGCCGCCATCCACCGTCCCGCGTGACAAGGCCTCCGGGAAGGCCGGCACGGGGATGCCCACGGGGCTCGCCCCGAGCGCCTCCAGGAGCTGGTTGGCCTGCCGCGACGGGCCGCGCAGCGTCAGCCCCTCGAAATCGGCGAGGGTTTTGACCGCCGGCCCCCGCTTGTGGATGATGCCCGGCCCGTGGAGATGCACGGCCAGGATCTTGATGTCGCCCATGCGCTCGGCCACGTAGCGCTCCGTGAAATCCCAGAGCGCGCGGGAGGACGCCTCCGCCGACATCGACGTCATGAAGGGCAGCTCGAAAACCTCCGTTTCCGGGAAGCGGCCCGGCGTGTAGCCCGGCAGCGCCCAGCCCCCGTCGATCACACCGTCCCGGATCTGGTCATAGAGCGCGGGCGGCGCGCCGCCGAGCTGCATGGCGGGGTAGAGCTCCACCTTGATGCGGCCGCCGCTCTCGGCCTCCACCTTCCGCGCCCAGGGCTCCATGAAGCCCGCGGGCACGCTCGCTTGCGGCGCGAGGAAGTGCTGGAAGCGGAGCGTGACCTCCTGCGCGAACGCGCCGGTGGCGAGAGCCGCGCCCAGAAGCGGACCCAAGAGCGTGCCTGCCACGCCGCGCCGTAAAACCTTTGCCATATCAATCCTCCCGCTTCGCATGGCCCGCCGGGGCAGCAACGCCATTCGAATATCCAAGTGCAATCCAAAGGTGGGCGGCGGAGCCCGAAGGGCAAGGCGCCCCTTCGACCGCCGCGGCCCACGCGCGCTCACCATGGCTTGATCGCCGGGCAGGCAACGTCGCCCACGGAGCACGCGGCCAATTCGCCGCGCTTGACCCGCGCCCCGCCCGCGCGCAGAACAAGGCACCGATCGAGCAGCCCATGACCCTCTCACCGACCGCAGATATCGCCATCTCCGACCGGCTCAGCCTCTTGGCCTCTGAAACCGGCGGCCACACGGTGACGCTGAGCTGGATCCTCGCGCAGCTCCACGAGCGCGCCTTCGGCATCTTTCTCCTGGTGCTCGCGCTGCCCTGCTGCATTCCGTTTCTCTACGGCGTCCCTCAGATCGTGGCGCTGCCGCTGATGTTCGTCTCCTTCCAGCTTCTCATCGGGCGGCGCGTGCCCTGGTTGCCTGCGCGGCTCGGCGCGCGGACGGTGAACGCGGCGGCGCTCGACACGCTGTCGCGGCGGGCGGGGCCGTGGCTGCGCCGGCTGGAAACGCTGAGCCGCCCCCGGCTTGCCGCGCTCACCCGGGCGCCGATGGACCGAGTGGTGGGGGCCGCGCTCGTGCTCTTCAGCGCGTCGATCCTCGTGCCGCTGCCGGGGACGAATTCGGTGCCGGGCGTGGCGGTCGTCATCGTCGCCGCGGGGCTTTTGCAGCGCGACGGGCTCCTCGTGATCCTCGGCGCGGTGCTCGGCACGGCCTGGATCGCCTCCCTCGTCTTCGCGGGCGCCACGCTCGTCTCGCTCCTTCGCGCGTGGTTCGGGCTGTGACGGCGCGCAGCCTCGTGCTCCTGGCGGCCTTCGGGTCCGCGGCGCTCCTCGCGGGGGCCTTCGTCTTCCAATGGCTGGGCTACGCGCCCTGCCGGATGTGCCTTTGGCAGCGCTATCCCCATGTCCTCGCGGCGGGCCTCGGCCTCGCATTCCTGGCCCTGCCGTCGCGGGCGATCCCCTGGCTCGGCGCCGCGGCGGCGGCGGTGACGGGCGGTATCGGCGTCTTTCACGCCGGGGTGGAACAGGGCTGGTGGCCCGGCCCGTCGAGCTGCTCCGGCGGCGGCTCGCTCAGCGGGTTAAGCGGCGGCGACCTACTGAGCCTCGAGGCCGCGCCCGCCATCGTCATGTGCGACGAGATCGCTTGGCAATTCCTCGGAGTGTCCATGGCCGGGTGGAACGCGGCGTTCAGCTTCGCGCTCACGGCGCTTTGGATCGTCGCGGCCCGGGGCGTGTCATCGCCCGTTAACCCGGCACCGGCGCGTTAACGCCGCGCCCGGACGACCATCCGTACATACGGCTTGTGTACAGGATGTGTACGGGATGTGCCTCCCGATCCGGGGCCTCTCGCGCCGTTAATGAAGCGGGAAATCGGAGGGTCCGAACTCCCCCGTCACGTGGCGCCATTCGCCCGGTGCGATCGCCTTCCGGTGGATGAAGCGCACCGAATTGAGCGGTCCCTCGATCTCCCCCTGCCAGAAGGCGATGAAGTCGAAAAGCTTCGGATGATCGGGGGCGAGATCGTAGTCCTGCCAGATGAAGGTATTCAAAACATGGGGATAATCCGGCATCCCGTAGAAGAACTCCGCGGTCGTGAGGCCGTAGCCTTTCAGGAGCATCTCCGTCTCTGTCATGCGCTCTCCTCTCGTTTTCCCCGAGTGTGAGAGAGCGCGCGGGGATGTGTCAACAATTTCAGCGCCTTGGCGCGACCTTGTGAAGATCGGCGGGGGATTTGATGCTGAAAATGCAGGCATGGAATTGCACACCAGATAAAGGGAGTGATATGTTGCAGGCGACAAAATCTAGCGACGATACGGGCCTGGGCGGGACATGAGCGACGACACGGAAACCCCTGAAAACGCGGGCGGTCTGCCGCCTGAGCGGCCCGATCGTGCCGGACCGTCGATCTCGATATCCGACGAGATGCGCGCGTCCTACCTCGATTACGCCATGTCGGTCATCGTCAGCCGCGCCATTCCCGACCTGCGCGACGGGCTCAAGCCCGTGCACCGGCGCATCCTCTACCACATGGACGACTCGGGCTACACGCACGACAAATCGTTCCGCAAATCCGCCAAGCCCGTGGGCGAGGTCATGGCCAATTATCACCCCCACGGCGACAGCGCGATCTACGATGCCCTCGTGCGGATGGCCCAGGATTTTTCCATGTCCGTTCCGTTAATCGAAGGGCAAGGAAATTTCGGCTCCATGGACGGCGATAACCCGGCGGCCATGCGTTACACCGAAAGCCGCCTGCGCCGCGTGGCCCGCGCGCTACTCGACGATATCGACAAGGATACCGTTGATTTTCAAGACAATTACGACGGGAAGGAGAGCGAGCCCACCGTCCTCCCGGCGCGGTATCCAAACATCCTCGTCAACGGCGCGGAGGGGATCGCGGTCGGCATGGCGACCCGCATTCCGCCGCACAATCTGGGGGAAGTGGTGGATGCGACGCTCGCGCTCATCGAGGACCCGGACCTCTCCACGGAGGAGTTGATCGAGATCGTCCCGGCCCCCGACTTCCCCACGGGGGGTCAGATCCTCGGCCGCTCCGGCGCGCGGAAGGCCTATCTGGAGGGGCGCGGTTCCGTCATCATCCGTGCGAAGACGCGCGTGGAGGAGTTGAGGAAAGATCGCTACGCCATTGTTATCGATGAGATTCCCTACCAGGTGAACAAGGCCACGATGATCGAACGGATCGCCGAGGCCGCCCGGGACAAGCGCATCGAGGGCATCGCCCATGTGCAGGACGAAAGCGATCGCTCCGGCGTCCGCGTGGTCATCGAACTCAAGCGCGACGCCACAGCCGAGGTGGTGCTCAACCAACTCTATCGCTTCACGCCCATGCAGCAGAGCTTCGGCTGCAACATGCTGGCGCTCAATGGTGGCCGGCCGGAGCAGCTGACGCTGCGCAAATTTCTCACGGCTTTCATAGACTTCCGCGAAGATGTTGTCGTGCGCCGGACGGCGTTCGAGCTCAACAAGGCCCGGGACCGGAGCCACGTGCTCTGCGGTCTCGCCGTGGCGGTCTCCAACGTGGACGAGGTGGTGCAGACCATCCGCCAATCAGCCGACGCCGCCGCCGCGCGCGAGGCGCTCATAACCCGTCGCTGGCCGGCGGGAAGCATCGCCGATTACCTGCGCCTCATCGACGATCCGCTGAGCAAGCTCAATGAGGATGGCACCTACAACCTGACCGAGATCCAGGCACGCGCCATTCTCGACCTCCGCCTCCAGCGTCTCACGCAGATCGGCGTGAAAGAGGTCACCGACGAACTTGAAGAGTTGGCCGGTAAGATCAAGGAATACCTCGCAATTCTCAGCTCGCGCGAGCGGATCATGGAGATCATCGCCACGGAGCTGAAAGAGGTAAGAGAGGCCCACGCCATCCCCCGCCGCACAGAGATCCTGGACTGGTCCGGCGATATGGAGGACGAGGACCTCATCGAGCGGGAGGACATGGTCGTCACCGTCACCCAGGGCGGCTACATCAAGAGGACGGCCCTCACCGATTTCCGCGCCCAGAAACGCGGCGGCAAGGGCCTGAGCGGCATGTCCATGAAGGACGAGGACGTGGTCACGACGCTCTTTGTCGCCAACACCCACACGCCGCTCCTTTTCTTCACGACCGACGGCATGGTCTACAAGGTCAAGACTTGGCGCCTCCCGCTCGGCGGGCGCACGTCGAAGGGCAAGGCCATCGTCAACATCCTGCCCATCCCCACGGGCGTCTCCATCGCCGCCATCATGCCGGTGGATCGGGACGAGGCGGATTGGGACGAGCTTCAGGTCGTCTTTGCCACCTCCGCCGGCACCGTCCGGCGCAATGCGTTGAGCGATTTCGCCAACGTCATGCGCAACGGCAAGATCGCGATGAAGTTCGAGGGCGAACATGCGGAAACCAAACTGATAAACGCGCGCATCGCCTCCAACGAGGACGATGTGATGCTCGTCACCCGGCTCGGCCGCGCGATCCGGTTCAAGGCCACCGATGTGCGCGTCTTCAACTCGCGCGCCTCCGTGGGCGTGCGGGGCATCAATCTGCGCGACGACGACGCTGTGGTCTCCATGTCCATCATCCGGCGCTTCGGCGCCACTCCGGACGAGCGCGCAGCCTATCTCAAGATGCGCCGGGCAATGGCGGGCCTTGTCGACGACGCCGAGACGGAGGAAGAGGAAGGCAACGCCGACATGCCGCTCAGCCAGGAGCGCTACGCGGAGATGTCGGCGGCCGAAAACCTCATCCTCACGATCACGGCGCAAGGCGCGGGAAAGCTCTCCTCCTCACACGACTACCCGCTCCGCGGACGCGGCGGGCAGGGCGTGACGGCCATGGACAAGGCCATGCGCGCCGGGCCGATCATCGCGAGCTTCCCCGTGGAGCTCGACGATCAGATCATGCTGGTGACGTCCAATGGCCAGTCGATCCGCGTGCCGGTGGACGGCATTTCCTTCCGCTCCCGCGGCGCGGGCGGCGTGAAGGTCTTCAACACGGCCAAGGGCGAGTTCGTGACGTCGGTGGCATGGATCGCCGATCAGGGGGACGACGCGGGCCTGGAGGATTAAATCCCCGCGGCGCGACGGCCGAAGATGAACTGCCATGCGCTGCCGTCGACCATGTGGACCGTCCCGGCCCCGCTCGCGCCCGTCTCGAAGGTGGCCTTGCCGACGCCAGTCAGGAAGTTCGAGCAGCGCACGGGGAAGCTGACATCGGTCATGTCCACTGCGCGTTGATTGGTATGAGAACAGGACGTGCCGCCATTCGTGCCAGAAAAGAAGCCACGATGGGGCACCGTGTCGCTGGCAAAACCGCGGAAGGTGGTCCCCTCGGGGCCGATCACGGCGACAGGGTAGCTGACCTCGCAGGCGCTGAGCAGAAAGCTTGCGAGAGAGGCGGTGCTGAGCGTGACGGTCTTCAGCAAGGAAGCCTTAATAGTTGAACAACGCTCAACACGTGAACGGCGTTCAAAGGGCTCAGCCGTCCGGACGTCCACACCTGAGCCGAGCGAGGCCTTACAGGTCGTAGATGCCCCGGAACTTGGCTTCTATGTAGTCGAGAAGCGGCCCTTCGGTCGGCTCCGCGCCCGCCGCGTGGGCAATGGTGGCGCGGGGCTCTCGGAGCCCGCCGTAGCGCTGGACATGATCGCGGAGCCAAGTTGTCGCCGGGCCCGTATCACCCCGTGCGAGCGCCTCGTCCAGGTCCGGGATGTCGCGCCAAAGCGCCTCGTGCAGGCAGCCGGCATAGACATTGCCCAGCGTGTAGGTCGCGAAGTAGCCGAAGAGACCCACCGACCAATGCACATCCTGCAGACAGCCATGCGAGGGCTTGTCCACGGCAAAACCGAAATCGGCCTCGAAGCGGGCATTCCACGCCTCCTCGAGATCGCCTACGGCAAGCCGTCCGGAGATGAGCTCCCGCTCCAGATCGAAGCGCATGAGGACGTGCAGGTTGTACTGCACCTCATCGGCTTCGGTGCGAATGAACCCCGGCCCCACGCGGTTCACGCAGCCGTAGAACGCCTCCGCATCCATGCCCAGATCGCCGAATGCCTCGGTCATGCGGCCATGGAGGAAGCCCGTGAAGGCGCGTGAGCGGCCGAGCTGGTTTTCGTAGATGCGGCTCTGGCTCTCGTGGACACCCATGGAGACGCCTTGTCCGAGCGGCGTGAGGGCGAAGGCATCGTCGATGTTCTGCTCGTAACAGGCGTGGCCCACCTCGTGGATCGTCGAGTAAAAGCAGTTGAACGGATCGGAGAGAGCGGTGCGGGTGGTGATGCGGACATCGTGGCCGGACCCGCTGGAAAACGGATGCACAGCCTTGTCGATGCGGCCCTTCGAGAGGTCGTAGCCGAAGGCGCCGGCCAGCTCTTCGGAGAGCTTGAGCTGCGCGCCCTCGGCGAAGGTGCCTTGCAAGGTCGGCGGGCTATGTGCACCGAGCACCGCGTCCCGCAGCGCCACGAGACGGGGGCGCATGGCCCCGAACATCGCGTCGAGCTCTTCGGCGGTGGTGCCAGGCTCGTAGTCTTGCAGGAGCGCGTCGTAGGGATCACCGCCATCGGCGAGGGCTGCGCCCTCCTCCTGGCGAAGGCCGATGACCCGGGCAAGGACGGGCGTGAAGGCGGCGACATCCTCGTTCGCGCGCGCATCCGCCCACTGCCCCTGAGCACGGCTCGTGGCGCGCGCGATCTCGGCGGCCAGCTTTGCCGGCACCTTGGTATTGCGCGCGTAGTCGCGGCGCAGGTGGCGCAGCTTGGCCTGACCCACCGCGTCCAGCGTCGCGTCCTCGATGCTGCTCAGCCAGTCCCCCACGCGGGGATCGGTGCGGCGGGAATGGAGCACACCCTCCAGCGCGGCCATCTCCTCGCCCCGCTGCTCGGCGGCGCCCCGTGGCATCATCGTCTCCTGGTCCCACCCCAGGCGGCCCTGGATCTGGCCCAGGGCCTGCGTGTCTCGGTCGAACGCCATGAGCGCGTCGAAGGGTGTCATATCAGGCCTCTCGGAGCGAGGATCGAACAGGATGGGCGGCGAGGAACGTGGCGTAGATGGTCGCGAGCCACAGCAGGATACCCACGCCTTGGTGGATGATCGCGATCCAAAGCGGTGCGGCCAGCAGCACCGTGGCGATGCCGATCCCCATCATCAGCGTGATGAGGAGCCCCACGCGCCCTACCGCCTTCCGCGTCCTCTTGTGGGGGCTCTTGGCCACGCGGATGCCAAGGTAGATCGCGAAGGCGAAGACGACATAGCCCCAGGTCCGATGCAGGAACTGAACCGTCCCCTCGTTTTCGAAGAAGTTCCGCCAGAGCGGCTCGAGATCAAGCCCCGTCGGCGGGAAGACCTGCCCGCCCATGAGCGGCCAGGAATTGTAGGCGGTGCCCGCATCGATCCCGGCCACCAGCGCGCCGAGCAGCATCTGGATGAAGAGCGCGCCGGTGAAGACCCATGCGAGGCTGGTGAGCCCGGTCTCGCCCGCGCGGCGGGCCTGCAGGATCTCCCGCTCCGGACGACTTAGCAGCGCTATGTAGCGGGTCAGCACGGCCAGGATGACGAAAGCGAGACCGAGATGCGTCGCCAGCCGGTAGGAGGCCACATCGAGCATGGTGCCCGTGAGGCCCGAGGAAACCATCCACCACCCGATCGCCCCCTGCAGCCCGCCGAGCGCGCCCACGAAGAGCAATCGTGGCGTCCAGCCCGCCGGAATCTGACGGCGGACGAGGAAATACAGAAAACCCAGCCCCCAGACGAGCCCGACGAAACGACCGAGCTGCCGGTGCCCCCACTCCCACCAGTAGATCACCTTGAACTCGGCCATGGACATGCCGGCGTTCTGGAGCTGGTATTCCGGGATCTGGCGGTAGCGCTCGAGCTCGGCCTCCCAGTCGGCGGCATTGAGCGGTGGGATCGCGCCGGAAAGCGGCGCCCATTCGGTGATGGATAGCCCACTATCGGTGAGCCGGGTGAGGCCGCCCACGGTGATCATCGCCACGACAAGCGCGGCGAGCGCGATCAGCCAGGCCCGGATCGCCAGCCGCGCGCCCGCGCGCCCACCGTCGATCGCACCGGTTTCCACCTTGCGCTTCGGCGTGTCGCCCACATCCTCGAAGATTGATCTCGCCATCAGCGTTCCTCTGACGTTTTCGCGTGTTTGCGCGCCATCTGGCGCAGGATGCCGTGCAGCGTCTGCACGTCCGCCCGGGTGAGCGGCATCCGGCTCCACAGGTTGCGCAGGTTCGTTTTCATGTTCGCGGCCTTGTGGTCCGGAAAGAAGAAACCCGCCTCGCCGAGCTGAGTCTCGTAGTGCCGCGCGAGGGCTTCGACCTCTTCCCCGTTGGCCCAGTCACCGCCCTTGGCGCCCTTGGGTTCGTTCACTTCTAGTACGATATCTGAGGCTGCGCGCTGCCATTCATAAGCGGTCAGAAGGACGCACTGCGCGAGGTTGAGGGAGAAGAAGTCCGGGTTCACGGGAACCGTGATGATCGCGTTTGCACGTGCCACATCCTCGTTCTCGAGCCCCGCCCGCTCCGGGCCGAAGAGGACGGCCACACGCTCCCCCGCGGCGATCTTCGCCGCGGCGATTTCCATGGCGCGCTCCGGCGCGTAGACGGGCTTCGTCAGATCCCGTGTTCGGGCGGTCGTGGCGAAGGTGTAGGTGCAATCGGCCACGGCGCCCGCCAGATCGTCGGTGAGCATCGCCTCATCTAGAAGGCGCCCGGCGCCGGAGGCCATGGCCACCGCTTTCTGATTGGGCCAGCCATCGCGGGGCGCCACGATCCGCATCCGGTCGAGACCGAAATTCCACATGGCGCGCGCCGCGGCGCCGATATTCTCGCCCATCTGCGGGCGCACGAGAACGAAGGTGGGTTGCGGCGCATCCTGCATGAGCCGGGGTGATACCCGCCGGCGCGCGACAAGCCAAGGCGCAGGCGCCCGATATGGGCAACGCGACGCATGTCGTTGCCGCATGGATAAGCCCTTGCTAAGAGGCGCGAAAAGGAGCCGCACCATGGCCGACGCCGAGCACCCTCAAATCTATCTCGTAAGCCCGCCGGAGATCGAGCTTTCCCGCTTTCCCAAGCTTTTGAACGCGTGTCTCGAGGCCGCGCCCGTGGCCTGTTTCCGTCTGGCGCTGTCCTCGAAGGACGAAAACACGCTGTCGAAGGCCGGGGATGCGTGCCGCGAGGTCTGCCATGGACGCGACGTGGCCATCGTCATCGACAGCCACGTGCAACTGGCCGCGCGGCTGGGGCTCGACGGCGTCCACCTGCCCGACGGTTCGAAATCCGTGCGCAAGGCGCGCAAGACGCTTGGCCCCGACGCCATCGTCGGGAGCTTTTGCGGGCATTCGCGCCATGACGGCATGACCGCGGGAGAGGCCGATGCCGATTACGTCTGCTTCGGTCCCGCCGCGCCCACGGCGCTCGGCGACGGCGCCCACGCGGAGCGCGCGCTCTTCGAATGGTGGTCGGAGATGATCGAGGTGCCCGTGGTGGCCGAGGGCGCGCTCGGCGAGGTAGAGATCGCCGGGCTCGTGCCTTTTGTCGATTTCTTTGCCCTGGGCCCGGAAATCTGGGGCGCCGAGGACCCTCCCCGCGCGCTCTCAGCCGTCAGCGATCGCCTTTCCCGCTGACTGCGCCACCGGCTGCGCGACCCGCGCGTGCAGCTGCCGCGCCGCCGCCTTTCTGTCGGGAAGCTCTGACAGCGCCATGGGCGCATGGAAGATCACGCGCACGCGGCCCTGCCGCCGCGCCGACAACACGCGCAGGAGGTGGCCTTCGAAACTCATGTCGCCCCACCAGCCGTAGAAGCGCGGGTCTTGGCCCTCGGGCGCCTCGTAGACCAGCGAAACCGGCTGCAGGGACAATCTCTCCACCAGCCCGTCCTCGAAGAACGCGGCAAAGAGCGTGGACTGGAAATCCAGCACGCGCCTGCCATCCGTGGAGGTTCCTTCTGGGAAGAAGACGAGCTTGTGGCCCTCCGCGAGGCGAGATCCGAGGAGCGACTTCTGCGCCGCGGCGTCACGCCGGTCGCGCCGGATGAAGATCGTGCCCGTGGCGCGCGCCAGCCAGCCGATGCCCGGCCACTCGGCCACCTCCGATTTCGACACGAAGTAGACCGGCTGCGGCGCGTTGAGCGCGAAGATGTCGAGCCAGCTCACGTGGTTTGCCACCACCGCGCCGGCCGCGGTCATCGGTCGCCCCTCCACGCGGTAGCCCATGCCCAGGATCAGGAATGCCGATCGACAGACATAGCGCGTGATTTGGGGCGTGAGCGGGCGGTGCGCGCCGAAGACCGGCCCTTCGATCAGGCGCAGAAGGAGCAAGAGCGCGAGACAGCCGAAGGTATTTATGGCCAGGGGCACACCGCGCATCACGGCCCGAATGACCCCTGCCGGCGTCAAGGGCTGAAAGGCCGGCGGACCATCCTCGGAATGCCAGGTGCGGCTCATCTTGGCCTCAAGAGGTACCACCGTAAAGCGCGCGCGACCGTGGATCCATGCGCGCGACATCGAGAACCAGGCAGACATCGGTGGTGTTGAACGGGGCGTCGATGAAGGCGCCGTCGCCGACGAAACCGCCGAGGCGCAGATAGGCCTTGATGAGCGCGGGGATCGCCGCGGTCGCCGCGCGCCGGTCGATCTCGGGCTCGGGCAAAAGGTCCATGGGCTGATGGACCAGGGAGCGCACCCGCAGGTCCGGCGGCGCAAGGTGGCGCGCGTGGAGCAGCGACAGGGGCGCTGCAAGACGTTCGGGCTCTGTGCCGTGAAAGGACGCGACGCCGAAGAGCACCTCGATCCGCCGCTGCTGGATGTAGCCCGCCAGGGCCTGCCAAAGGAGATACATAGCCGACCCGCCGCGATAGTCCGGATGCAGGCAAGACCGCCCGAGCTCGAGGAGGCTGCGTCCGCTGCGTGCCAGAACGCCGAGGTCGTATTCCGTGGCACAGTAGAAGCCGTGCTGGCGCGCGTTCTCTCCCGTCATCAAGCGGTAGGCACCCACGACATGGTCGAAGCCCGCCCCGTCCCGGCGCGCATCCGTCAGGACGAGGTGATCGTAGTGGGGATCGTGGGCATCTATCTCCAGCCGGGCATCGTGGTCGACGAGGGGCCCGTCGCCCCCGAGTTCCTCGACGAAGACCCGATACCTCAACCGCTGGGCACCTTTGAGGTCGCGCGTATCACGGGCGAGGCGCACCGCAAGGTGGGGGTCGTGCGCGATCATGTTTCACCTGGCCGAACCATGGCTGCTTCGTAGGGCTTGCCCTGCCCGGAGGCAATCATTGAGCTTTGGACGCGCGGCCTCGGCCCGCTTGGGGAAGGGCTTTGTTAACCGGGCCTTAACCTTACCTGTGCACCGTTTGCACACGCGGCCGATCTGCGCCGCCCGTTGCACGCGATAGTTGTGCGACGGTGCGGCAAATTGTAAGGACGCGAAGGGCCCGTCGCAACTTGGCCCGTCGCCAAGAGGAGAGGCCATGGCACACCCGGACCGCATCACACCGCTTGTCGGATCGAGGATTTGCCATGATCTCATAAATCCCCTCGGCGCCATCTCCAACGGTGTCGAGCTTTTGAGCATGACACCGGGTGCAGGAGGGCCGGAGATCGCGCTGATCTCTGAGAGCGTCGAGGCGGCCAATGCGCGGATCCGGTTCTTTCGGATCGCCTACGGTTTTACCTCCGACACGCAGACCCTCGAGGATGACGAAATCTCGCAGGTGCTGGCGGGGATGAGCCTCGGCGGGCGGCATCGGTTGGCGTGGTCGGCGCCGGGGTCCCATCCCCGCGCGGAAGTGCGGCTGATCTTTCTTCTGTTGCAATGTCTCGAGACGGCCATGCCCCAGGGCGGCTCCATCGAGGTCACCGGTCACAAGGGGGCCTGGGGGGTTCGCGGCAGCGCAGAGCGGTTCTCGGACGTGGCCGGGCTCTGGTCGATTATCACCAAGGGCCATGACCCGCAGGACCTCGCCGCCGCCCACGTGCAATTCGCGCTCGTGGCAATGCTGCAGGAAGAGATGGGTCTGATGATCGATCTCGTGCAGGGCAGCGGCGACATCTCGCTCAGCATCACCGCCTTCGACAAGCGCGCGGACACCGAAGCGGGCTAGGGCCGCACCGCGCCCCGGCCGCGCACGAGATACTTGAAGCTCGTCAGTTGGCGCGCCCCCACGGGGCCCCGCGCATGGAGCTTTCCGGTGGCTATGCCGATCTCCGCCCCCATGCCGAACTCCCCGCCATCGGCGAACTGGGTGGAGGCATTGTGCATCAAAATGGCGCTGTCGACCTCGTTGAAAAAACGCGAGACCACCGCGTCATCCTCGGCGAGCACGCAATCGGTGTGGTTGGAGGAATGGCGGCTGATATGGGCGATGGCGGCGTCGAAGTCGTCGACCACCCGCGCGGCGATGATGCTTTCGAGATACTCGGTGCCCCAATCCGCGTCGGTGGCGGCAACGGAACCCTCGAGCCCCTCTGCGCGCACCTCGACCCCTGCATCCACCAACATATCCACAAGCTCTTGACCCAGCGTCACCGCGTCCCGGTGGATCAGCAGGCATTCCGCAGCCCCGCAAATGCCGGTCCTGCGTGTCTTGGCGTTCAGCACGACGCTTTTGGCAATGTCGGGATCGGCGGAGGCATCCACGTAGATATGCACAATTCCCTCGAGATGGGCAAAAACCGGGACCCGCGCCTCGCGCTGCACGAGCCCCACGAGCCCTTTGCCGCCGCGGGGCACGATGACGTCGATCGTCTCCGTCATGGTGAGCATTTCGCTCACGGCGGCCCGGTCCCGCGTAGGCACGCGCAGGATCGCGTCCTCCGGCAGCCCCGCCGCGCGGAGACCCTCCACGAGGCATCCATGGATCGCCTTGGAGGAGTGAAAGCTTTCCGAGCCGCCCCGCAGGATCACCGCGTTGCCGGCCTTGAGGCAGAGCGCACCGGCATCGGCGGTCACGTTCGGGCGGCTCTCGTAGATCACGCCGATCACGCCGAGCGGCGTGCGCACGCGTTCGATCGCCAGACCGTTGGGACGGGTCCAGGCCTCCATCACCTCACCCACGGGATCGTCCTGCGCAGCAACCGCGCGCAACCCCGCGCAGATGCCTTCGATCCGGGCTTCATCGAGCATGAGCCGGTCGAGCATGGCCGCGCTCAAGCCCTTTTCCCGGGCGTGGGCCATGTCCTTTTCATTCGCCGCAAGGATCTGCGCACGCGCGGTCCAAACCGCCTCCGCGGCGGTCTCGAGCGCGGCGCGCTTGGCCTCGGGCGCGGCGCATCCGAGCGTGGCCGCCGCCGCTTTCGCACGCGCGCCGAGATCGGCCATGGTGGCAGAGATATTGGCGTCGATGTCCTTCATGGGTCCGGTCCCTATAGCGCCATGTCATCGCGGTGGACGAGCGCAGCGCGCCCTGCATAGCCCAGCACGTCGGCGAAGTCAGCCGTGTGCAGACCTTTGATGAGGTCGGCCTCTTCGGCCGTGTACCGGCTGAGCCCGATGCCGACCGCGGCCCCGTCCGGGCCGGTGAGCGCAATCGCATCGCCGCGACCGAAGCGTCCGTCCACCGCCGTGACACCGGCGGGCAAGAGCGACTTCCCCTGCCCCAGCGCCTGCACGGCGCCCGCATCGAGGATCACGGCCCCGCGCGGTTTCATGGAAGAAATCCAGCGCTTGCGCGCCAGTGCCGGGTCTCCTTTGGCCGAGAACCACGTGGCGGGCGCGCCGCTCGCGAGCGCCGATAGGGGCCGGTCCACGCCGCCGCGGGTGATGACCATCGCACAACCCGCTCGGGTGGCCATCTTGGCCGCCATCAGCTTTGTCTTCATACCGCCGCGCGACAAACCGGAGCCAGCATCGCCGGCCATGGCTTCGATCTCGGGCGTGATGCACGCGATCTCTTCGAGACGCCTCGCGCCTGCATCCTCGTTCGGGTTCGCGGTATAAAGTCCGTCCACATCCGAGAGCAGGACGAGAAGGTCGGCGCCCACGGTCACGGCCACCTGGGCGGCGAGACGGTCGTTGTCGCCGTAGCGGATCTCGTCCGTTGCCACGGTGTCGTTCTCATTGACGATGGGCACGACGCCGAGGCCGAGGAGCTGCGCCAGTGTGGCCCGGGTGTTGAGGTAGCGCCGCCGGTCCTCGCTGTTTTCCAGCGTCACGAGGACCTGTCCCGTCACGATCCCATGGGGCGCGAGCGCCTCCTCGTAGGCGCGGGCGAGCCGTATCTGCCCGACGGAGGCCGCCGCCTGGCTCTTTTCGAGGGCGAGCGTCTCCCCCGTGAGGCCCAGAACCCCCCGCCCCAGAGCGATGGAACCGGAAGAGACGAGGATCACGTCCTTTCCCTGCGCCTTCAGGCCCGCCACGTCGGAGGCCAGCGAGGACAGCCACGCCGCCTTCAGCCCGGTCACACCAACGAGGAGCGAAGAGCCGATCTTCACGACCACGCGGCGCGCCTCACTCAGGGCTGCCATGGTTCGGCATCCTCTGGCGCATCCTCCGCCGCCGCGGCGGCGACCTCGGTGCGGAGCGCGCGAAGCACGGGGGTCACGCCCTCCCCCGCCACGCCCGACATCATGTAAACCCGGGCACCCGCCGCCTCTTCCAACACCTGTCTCGCGCGCGCGCGGTCGTCGTCATCCAGCGCGTCGATCTTGTTGAGCGCTGTGAGGCGCGGCTTCGCGGCCAGTTCGCCGCCATAAGCGTCGAGCTCGCTGATGATCGTGGCGTGGTCGCCCGCGATGTCATCGGACGTACCGTCCACGATGTGAAGAAGCGCGGAGCAGCGTTCCACATGGCCCAGAAAGCGATCCCCGATCCCCTTGCCCTCATGGGCGCCCTCGATGAGGCCCGGGATGTCCGCGATGACGAATTCATGCCCGTCCACACCCACCACGCCGAGATTGGGCACCAGCGTCGTGAAGGGATAATCGGCGATCTTGGGCCGGGCATTCGATGTGGCGGCGAGGAAGGTCGACTTCCCGGCATTGGGCAGGCCCAAAAGACCCACATCAGCGATCAGCTTGAGCCGGAGCCAGATCGTACGCTCCACCCCGGGCTGGCCGGGATTGGCGCGGCGCGGCGCCTGGTTCGTGGCGCTCTTGAAATGCAGGTTGCCGAACCCGCCGTTCCCACCGCGCGCGAGCACCATCCTCTGACCCTCCTCTGTGAGGTCAGCGATGACGGTGTCTTCATCTTCGTCGAGGATCTCGGTGCCCACCGGCACCCGCAGCAATATGTCGCCGCCGTCCTTGCCGGTGCGCTGGGACCCCATGCCCGCCTGCCCGTTCTTGGCAAAGAAGTGCTGCTGATACCTGAAATCGATGAGCGTGTTCAGCCCCGGCACCGCCTCTGCGATCACGTTCCCGCCCTTGCCGCCGTCGCCTCCATCGGGGCCGCCATACTCGATGTACTTCTCCCGCCGGAAGCTGACGCAGCCTCCGCCGCCCGCGCCGGAGCGGATATGGACCTTGGCGAGATCGAGAAACTTCATGGTCTGCCTTCCGTGCTATCCCCGTTTGGCGCGACTGGGAGGCGCGTGCAAGCCATCCGCGGCGTCCAACACCACTCGGATGTTGCGCATCCTGCACCCGTGAAACCGAGAGAATTCCGTGCTCTCTCCGTCGTCGCGGAATCCGAGCTTCCGAAGGACGCGCTCAGACGCGCCATTGCCGATGAGCCAACCGGAATGGAGCGGGCCCGCCTCGCGGGTGAAAAAGTACCTTGCCAGGGCGCCGGCGGCCTCGGTCATGGAGCCCTGCCCCCAGGCCCTCTCGGCCAGCCAGTACCCCAGATTGCGCTCCCCACCGCGTGTTGAGATGCTCACCACACCCTGCGGTGCGCCGCCGGCCTCGATCACCCGCACCATGGGATCGCCGGACACGCGGGCCAGCCACGCCTCGGCATCTATCCGGGCGAAAGGCTTGGGCGGGTTCGTGAGCCACCTATGAAACCTTGGATTTGCGATCTCACGCGTGATCCACGCCGCATCTCCTGCCTCGGGTCGCCGAAGCAGCAGACTTTCCGTCACAATCGGCATGGGCCTAGTCCTTGAGCCGCTTGTGATAGGTCCAGGTCGGGACCGTCGCGTCCCGCGCGACGGAATGCGCCTCCGCGTCGCCGATATAGGTGAAGCCGCAATTCGTCAGCACCCGTGCCGAGGCGGGATTGTCCTGGAAGACGCTGCCGAAAACGGTCTCGCAGTCCTGGGGATTGGCGTCGAGCAAGGCGGCAACTGCCTCGCGCGCCAGACCCTGCTGCCAGAACGCGGGGGCGAGCCAGTAGCCGATCTCGGACTGCCCGCGGTCCATGCGCTCGAGCGCGATGACCCCCACGAGCTCCGAAAGGCCTGTTTCGTGGCCGTCCAGGGCCCAGACATCTTCCGCGCGATCCGGGGCGTGGGCGCCGCGAATGAAGGCCTCCGACGCACCGGGGGGAAGCGGATGCGGGATGGTCGTCGTCATCCGCGCGACCCGCGCGTCGCCCGCATGCATGTCGAGCGGCCCGCGATCCGAAATCCGCAGTGGCCGGAGAATGAGCCGCTCCGTTTCGATGGTGGCCTGGGGCGGAACGGGATCCTGGATCATGGCAGGTCTCCTGCGGCGGCCAGCGCGTAGGCCACGCTCGCCACGGTGAGGGCGGCGAGCGCCCGGAACAGATGTCTTTCAGCGGGCGAGCCCTGCAGCTTCCGCGCTATGACGTCTCCGGCGACCGTCCACACGGGGTGAAGCGCGACCTGACAGACACCGAGTACAAGGGCAACGGTGGCGGTGGCGGCCAGAGGGTCGAGGCCCGCAGGGATGAAACTCGTGAAGGCCGTGGTGATCATCGCCCACGCCTTCGGGTTGAGCGGATGCACCACGAGCCCGGCGACAAAACCCGGCGCGCGCGCCTCCGCCTGGCCGGGGGCGAGCTGCATGTTGGCCACGCGCCAGGCGAGCCAGCAGATATAGGCGGCAGACATCCACTTGAGGGCGCCGAACACGAGGGGTGCTGCACTCGCGAGCTCGAGAAGGCCGAAGCCCAGCGGCCAGATGATGAGCTGCTTGCCCGCGACGACGCCCGCGACAAAGGGCAGTGACCGCGCGAGGCCGAAGCGCGCGCCCGTGGCGAGGAGCGCCATGTTGGCCGGGCCCGGCGTGCCAACTTGGCTGGCGGCGAATGCGACAAGGGCAAAACTCACGACGACGTCCTCCGCGGGGCGGCAGCGCGATCCCTACACGGACGGGATGTCAAAAACGGGGCCATGTGACGGCCCTCCCTCGCAAAAAAACCGCTTCAGAAACGAGAAAGGGGACCGGCTGGTCTGCCGATCCCCTGGGTGTCAAATGAAACCTTGTGGTCCGGCTTACTCCGCGGCCTCCGCCGTTGGGAGCACGGAAATGAAGGTGCGGCCCTTGAGACCCTTGTGGAAGGTCACGGCGCCCTCATGGGTGGCGAAGATCGTGTGATCCTTGCCCATGCCCACGCCCTCGCCCGGCCAGAACTTCGTGCCGCGCTGGCGGACGATGATGTTGCCGGGGATGGCCGCCTGGCCGCCGTAAAGTTTAACACCGAGGCGGCGGCCCGCGCTGTCGCGACCGTTCCGGGACGAACCACCTGCTTTTTTATGTGCCATAGCTCAGTCTCCTTTTCCGTTAGCCCTGGGCCACTTTGGCCTTGGCTTGTTCGATCCAGCCTTCGCGCTCGATGCGGCCCTTGAAGCTCAGCTTCTCGTCCATGGCGGCGACGTCTTCTTCGGTCCAGGCCGCGATCTGCGCGAAGGACGTGACGCCGGCGGCGACAAGCTTTTTCTCGAGGGCCGGGCCCACGCCACTCAGCTCTTTGAGGTCATCGGCGCCGGGAGCAGCCTTAGGTGCCGCCTTCTTCTCAGTCTTCTGTTCCGTCTTGGGCGCGGCGGCTGGTGTGTCTGCCTTGGGGGCCGCGGCCGCCTTGGCCGCCTTCGGCTTCTCGGCCTTCGCCGGGGCCGCCGTAGACGCGGCGAACCCTCCGCCACCCACGGCCGCTTTCACGCCGGACTTCGCGGCGCCCTTCTCTAGGATATCCGTCACGCGCACGAGCGTCAGCTGCTGGCGGTGCCCCACCGTCCGCTTCGAGGAGTGCTTCCGGCGGCGGCGCACGAAGTTGATGACCTTGTCGCCCTTGATCTGGTCGATCACGGTGGCCTGGACGCCCGCGTCTTCCACGAGCGGTGTGCCCACTTTGGAGCCAACCATCAGAATGTCGTTGAACTGAACGGTCTCACCCGCATCAGCCGCAAGCTTCTCCACGCGGAGCACATCGCCCGACGTGACCCGGTACTGCTTGCCACCGGTTTTCAGAACCGCAAACATGCGTCTTTCCCTCTTCTTCCGCGTCGCTTCGGCCCCGGCCCGCCGGTGTTCGTGGCTCTCGCCGCCTCGGACTGCGCGCCCTGACTGGGCGTCAAAACAGACAGGCGCGGATCCGTCCGCGCAGAGGCTGCCGTATCGCGTCAGGCAGGAGGCAAGTCAAGCCCCGAGGATCACAATTCCTGCTGCGCCATGAAACGCCCGGCAGCGGAACCAAGATCGAAGGATATGTCCGTGAAGAGCGTGCCGAAGCTCGTCATGAGCACGTCGTTGAGGAGTTGCCCCGACGGTGTCCGCGACAGGTCGATGTAGGCGGCCAGGTCCTCCTCCGGCAAGGGGCGATAGGCCGTCATGAGATAGGCATAGAGCCAAGAGGACACATCGGCCTCCACAGCCTCGTCGCCCCCCCAGAGCTGCGCGACGAGCGCATCGAGGCTCATCCCCGGAAAAGCTCCCGCCTCGTGGGCGCCGAGGGCGAAAGCGGCATTGGCCCGGAAGGCCCCCTCGACGTTCTGATCCACGAGATCGTTGACCTCCACGAACTCCATCACCTGCCCGTGGAGCACCGGTTCCTCCTCCTCGGCGTCCGCAAAGAGGCTGAGAGCGATCTCTTCCATCTCGGGATCCACGAAGGCGCGGCGCGCGGACACCTCGAGCGCCATGACGCGCTGTCCCACATCGCTTTCGAGAAAGGCGAGGAGCGGCGCGAGATCCTCCCCCTCGAGCCTTTTCCGCATGTCCGCCGCGAGCGCGGCCTCCCGGGCGTCGCGTTCGTAGATGCGTTCCACCTCGTCCTCCCAGGCCGCGCCGCCGCGCCCCGGGAACATCCGCTCCTCGAGGCCGAGCGCCGTCGCGCTGCCTTCGTCCACGAGAATGTTCACCACCTCGTCGATCTGCATCGCATCGAGGAGCCGGTCGACCGGATCCGCGGCGGCGGCCCCCGCCACCACCACAAGGCCGAACGCGAGGGCCAACCCTGCGCGCATCAGATGTCCTGTTGCGGGTAGAGGTCGACCATGCGCGCGGCGAGGATTTCGAACCGGTCCGCCTGAAGCTGGAATTGCACCGCGTTCATGAGTTCGTAGACCCGCTGCATGAGCGGTTCCCTCAGCGCCTCGAGATAGGCACGCATCTCCTCGGCGGAGAAATCGCGATAGGTGTAGGCCGCATTGGTCACGGAGCCCACGATCATCGCCTGCTCCATTTCTTCGGCGCGGGACAGAAGGACCGTGCGCAGTTCCTCCTCGTTCCACTCGGTATCGAGGAGCCCCGCGCCCTGGGCAGCCATCAGAAAGCGCACCTGCACCTCCGTGACCGACCGGATCGAGTTCTCGATGGAGCCAATGGCCGAGGACATGTCCTTAAAATACTGAATCTTCGGACTGTCGTCGGCAATGAGCTCTGCGGCGAGTTCTTCCCCGATCAGCCGGCTCTGCTCGCTGTCGTCCATGTGCGCCTCGTTCTCGGCGGCCACGAGGCGCTGACCGAGGTCGGAGGCGTAGAAATCCGCCGCGTGATTGAGCATGTCGTCGTCCATGGTCTGCTCGAGTATATCGAGTGCATCCGACCGAAGCCCCGCGCTGGCGAACACGTCGTCGGCGAGCCGCGTCCAATCGGCGCCGAAGTTTTCCTCGCTCAACCCCAGCATCGACGGCGCCTGCCCCGCGCTGAGTCGGAGGCTGTCGAGGGCCACGTCAAAGCCCGTCACCTCCATGAAGGCTGCAAGCTTGGCTCTGTCCGCCGCCTGCCCCGGCACGGCAAGGCATGCGGCCAGTGCAAGACCCGCGAACAATGGTCGGATGAAACTCATGCTGCTCTCCTTTTCGATGGAAACGGTATCTCACCCCAGCGGTTTATCAAATGCCAAAGCCGGGATGAATGGCGCTTGCCCCCTGACGATGTCGTGTGTATTTCGCGTCCACTCAGACCGCGGAGAGGTGCCGGAGTGGTCGAACGGGGCGGTCTCGAAAACCGTTGATCCTTCACGGGATCCCAGGGTTCGAATCCCTGTCTCTCCGCCAGAGCGCACCCGATCACTAAGATCACAAGCTGACCTGATACGGTTTCGGGATATCCGCCCGCACAAGAGGCAACCTCGAAGCGGGACCGATGCATCTCAGAGGCGCACCAATTGAAACCATGCGATGTGGGTGTCTGGCACACCGACATGGCGTCCACGCGATTGAAACAAGAGTTTCACGTCGCTGTCACCAAACGGAGACAAACACCCCTCAAACATTCGAATGAATTCCACCGAGGGGAGACCACCATGAAACTTCGTTCGATACTTGCCAGCGCGACGCTGGCCGTTGCCGGGGCATTCGCCGCGCAGGCAGAAACCTTCAGCATCGCCGTCACGGACGTCGAGGGCATGGAACGCCTCCAACTCGAGTGGGGACCTTTCAAGGACGCGCTTGAGGCGGCCACTGGCGATACCTTCGAGTTCTTCGCCGTCAACTCGCGCACGGCCGCGGCCGAGGCGCTGCGCGGCGAGACGGTGGATTTCGTCGTCTCCGGACCGGCGGAATACGTCGTCATCAACAAGCTGACGAACGCGACGCCCATCGTGGGCCTCGGCCGCCCTGACTATCACTGCGCCATCGTCGTCCGCGCCGACAGCGGCATCAACACCGTCATGGACCTCAAGGGCAAGACGGTGGCGTTCGGTGACATCGGCTCCACCTCGAACATGCTGTGCCCGATGCAGGTGCTCGCGGATTACGGCCTCGACCCCGTCAACGACATCGAGAAAACCCATACCAGCCGTAACATCGCCCACGAGGCGCTGAAGAACGGCGACGTGGATGCCATCGGCTCCAATGCCGGCTCCTGGCTGCGGGTCCGCAATTCCGAGACCGACCTGCCTTACGGCTTCTTCAAGATGCTCGCGCGCTCCGGCGATCTGCCGAACGACATGATCATGGTGGGCGCCCACGTGCCCGAGGCAGATGCCCTGCGCGTGCAGCAGGCGATCATCGACAACAAGGACAGCATCATCGCGGGCATCACGGCGCACGAGGAGAACGACAAGTATGTGGGCATGGACCTCGTGGAGATCGAGGACAGCGCCTATGATTACGTACGCGCCATGTACACGAATGCGGGCTTCCCGCAATTCGACAACTTCATCGGTGACTGACCCGGTGACGACTTCGTTGGCGCACGCCGCGCTCACCAGAACCGGGGCGAAGACATTCGCTCCGGTTTTGCCGACGGATCTGCGCGTTACCGGGCTGGCCAAGGGTTTCGCCGGCACGCGGGTCTTCGAGGACGTCTCCTTTGGGCTGTCTCGCGGGGAAGCCGTGGCGATCGTCGGCGCCAACGGGACCGGAAAATCCACGCTTTTGCGGTGTCTCCTGGGTCTCATTCCCGCAGATGCGGGGCAGATCGACGTCCTTGGAACGGATGTGCGCGTAGCGCGGGCATCCCAGCTTCGCGCGATGCGGGCGCAAATGGGCCTAGTGAGCCAAAGGCACAATCTCGTGCCGCGTTTGTCGGTTCTGTCGAATGTGGTGCAGGGCCTTCTGGGCCAGAAGCCTGGGATCCGACACTGGAGCCAAGCCATCGCGCCGCCCGCCTCTCGGGACGCCGCGATGGCGGCCTTGGACAAGGTCGGACTGGCGCCTCTTGCCACTCGCCGTGCCGACCGTCTGTCGGGCGGGCAGTCCCAACGGGTCGCGATTGCGCGGGCGCTCGTGGGGCAGCCCAAGATCCTTGTCGCCGATGAGCCCACGGCGTCCCTCGATCCCGCGGCAGGCGAGGATGTGATGGATCTTTTCTTCGCGCTCGCGCGGCAGGAGGGCGTGACGGTCGTCTTCATCTCTCACAACATCGGCCACGCGCTGCGCTACGGCGACCGGGTGCTCGGGCTCGCCGATGGCAGGCTCGAGTTCGACGCGCGCGCGGCCTCCCTCGCTGCGAGCGATCTCAGGGGCCTTTATGACTGATCTCGCCAGAGGCACCACGCGTCCCGGGTCTGATCCCGGGCCTCACCCTCGGCCCAGCCCGCCCGCCCGCTACGACAGACCCTCCGCGCTGGCCTTTCTCGGTTATGCCGCCGCCGTCATCATCATCCTGTGGTCCTTCGCGGGTGCGGGCTTCTCGCTGGAAAAGGTGATCTCCGCCCCGCCGCGCTTTGCTGATTTCATCGACCGCGCATTTCCGCCGAACCTCGAGCCGGCCGTGCTGGAGAGGCTGGGCTGGAAGATGCTGGAGACCTTGCAAATTGCCTTGGCAGGGGCCGTGATCGGCGTGATCCTCTCGGTCCCCGTGGCGCTCCTCGCCGCACGGGGTCTCATCGCGCCGCGCTGGGTGAACCAGATCACGCGCACGATCCTGGGCTTCATCCGCGCCGTCCCCGACATCGCATGGGCGCTCGTCTTCGTCGTCGCCGTGGGGCTCGGGCCCTTCGCGGGCATGCTCGCCATCGCCATCGACACGCTGGGCTTCTGCGGCCGCTTCTTCGCCGACGACATGGAGGCCGCCGACAAGGGCCCGGCCGAGAGCCTGGAGGCCACCGGCGCGCGCAAGCTCGACGTCGTCGCTTGCGCCACGATCCCCGCCGCCATGCCCGCCTTCATCTCCACCTCGCTCTACGCGCTGGAAAAGGCGGTGCGGTCCTCCACGATCCTCGGCCTCGTGGGCGCGGGCGGCATCGGGATCGAATTGAAAGTGGGCTTCGACCTCTTCGACTACCCCACCGCGATGACCGTGATCCTGATGATCGCCGTTGTCGTCATCGCCATCGAGCACCTCTCGGGCTGGGCCCGCACGAAGATCATTGGAGTTGAGCGTTGAAGACCGACACCGCGCACGAGCATTGGAGCATGATCTGGGACGGGATCGAGCAAGGTTCGAAGTGGCTGACGCCAGAGCCGGACGTGAAACGTTGGGCCGAAAGTCTCGCTCCGGGGGCAAGGATCCTCGATCTGGGCGCGGGCGTGGGACGCCACGCCGTGTCGCTCAGGAAGGCGGGCTTCGCCGTCACCGCGCTCGACGCGGCGCCGGAGGGATTGGCCGAGATCGAGAAGGCCGGTGCAGGCGTGGTCTGCATGCAAGGGCGCATGGATGCCCTGCCCTTCGACGACGCCGCTTTCGAGCATGTGCTGAGCTGGAACGTCATATATCACGGCGACGAAACGGTATTGCTGAACACGATTTCCGAGGTGCGCCGCGTGCTGAAGCCGGGCGGGACATTCATGCTGACGATGCTTTCCAAGCGGCGTCTTCGGGTCGACCGGGAGAAGCTGAACGGCCCGCAGGAGATCAGCCGGAACACCTGGGTCTTCGACGAAGACCTGACCGACAAGCGGCATCCCCACTACTATTGCGGCGCGTTGGAGATGCTGGCCCTCTTTCAGGGGTTCGAGGTGCTCTGGATGGAAGACCGCGAACACGAGCGCCCCGGCTCCTGGCACTGGCATCTCATATTGGAACGCCAGGCATGATGCAGACCTTTGCGGGGGCCGCGGTCTACCTGCCCGGGGAGATCGTGGAAACGACCGTCACCATCGACGGCGGCGCCATCGTGGAGATCGGCGGCCCCGTCCGCGGCGCGGAGCTCGATGCGCGCGGCAAGGTGCTCGCCCCGGCGCTCATCGACGTTCACGGTGACGCCTTCGAGAGGCAGGTGATGCCCCGACCCGGCGTGTTCTTCCCACTGGAAACCGCCGTACTGGAAACCGACCGGCAGCTCGCCGCCAACGGCATCGCCACGTCCTACCATTCGGTGACGCTGAGCTACGAGCCAGGCCTGCGCAGCGTGGAACGCGGTCGCGCGATGATGGAGGCGATCCGGTCCCTTGAGCCGCGCCTGACCGTGGAAAATCGCGTGCAGCTGCGCTGGGAAACGTTCGCTTTCGAGGCGCTAGAGACGCTCGATTGGGCGATGGACACCGACCTGACGCCGTCGCTCGCGTTCAACGATCACCTCTCCATGGCGATGCGCAGTGCCGATACCGGCATCCAGAACCGCCCGTTCGAGCATGGCCCGGATTTCACGCCGATGGCGCTCAATGACGCGGCGCTGTTCGAAAGGCGATACCGTAAGCACACGGAGCGATCGGGGCTCGACTACGAAGACCACAAGCGCCTCGTTCACGCGGTCTGGGAGCGACGGCCCGAGGTGGTCGCCAAGATGCAGCAGGTCGCGGTAAAGGCACGCGCCAGGGGTGTGCCGATGCTCAGCCATGACGACACACAGGCGGACACGCGGGCGTTTTATCACGATCTCGGTGCGACGGTGTCGGAGTTCCCGATGACCATGGGACCGGTGGAAGAAGCGCGGTCGAAGGGTGATCTCATCATCTTCGGCTCGCCCAACGCCGTGCGCGGAGGGAGCCATATCGGCTCCCTCGGCGCCGCTGACATGGTGGAGGCTGGGCTATGTGACATGCTGGCCTCCGACTACTACTACCCCGCCATGCTTGCTGCCGTGGACCGGCTGGACCGCGAGAAGCGCGCGGACAGGCTCGCATTGTGGTCCTTGGTGTCATCCGGGCCGGCCCGCGCCATGGGCCTGACGGATCGAGGCGAGATCGCCGTGGGGAAGCGCGCAGACCTCGTCCTTGTCGATTGGCCCCAAGGCGCCACCCCCGCCGTTCAGGGTACCTGGGTGGCGGGACGCCAAGCCTACCGCGCGCAGGCGGCGGTGTGATCTCGCGGGACCACCTGCCCGCCATCGGGCTCGGTGTATCGCAGATCATGGGCTACGGCGTGCTTTACTACGCCTACGCGATCCTTCTGCCGCAGATGGCAGATCCCCTTGGAATGACGCTGGCGGGTATCTTTGCGGTGCTGTCGCTCGCGCTTTTCTTCGGCGGCTTCCTGTCGCCGGTCGCGGGCATCCTCACGGACCGTTTCGGGGGGCGCGTGGTCATGACCGGCGGCGCGCTGGCCGCGGGCCTCGCGACCGTGGGTATCGCGCTGGTGGAGGGCCGCGTCGGTCTTTTCTCGGCCATTCTGCTCGTCGAGGCCGCTGCGATGTTTGTGCTTTACCCGGTCGCCTTCGCCTCCGTCGCGCGGCTCGATCTGTCGGTCACGCCGCAGCGCTCGATCACGATCATCACGCTCTTCGGAGGCGTGGCGTCGACGATCTTCTGGCCGCTGACGCTTGTGCTCTACGAGGCGGTGGATTGGCGCAGCGCCTGGATGATCCTCGGCGCGAGCTACTTGACGGTCTGCGTTCCGGTTCATTGGCTGTGCCTTGCCGGACCGGAGAGGGACCTCGATGCGCCCGGCACGCGGAACGGGGACTGGCCCGAACTCACCGGCAGCGCCCGCCGCCGCGGGATGGCCTGGATGGTCTGCTCCTTCATCTTTTCGGGATACCTCATGGGCGCGGTGATGACGCTTTGGGTCACGAATGTCCAAGACCTCGGCCATACCGCCGCCATGGCCGCGCTCGCAGGCGCGGTGATCGGGCCGTTCAAGACGGTGGGCCGGTTCCTCGAGCTCTTCATCAGCCGCAGCCTCTATCCGCTCAACACCTACTGGCTTTCGCTGGGTCTCATGCTTGCGGGATTTCTGACGATCCTCGCGGTGGGCTTCACCGTGCCGGGCATCCTCTTGGCCGCGGCACTCTACGGCATGGGCGACGGCATCAAGACCATCGCGCGCGGGACACTGCCGCTCGCGCTCTTCGGCGCCAAAGGGTACGGTGCGCGGCTGGGCTGGATCAACTCGGCGTCCATGGCCGCGAATGCCTCTGCCCCCTTCGCGTTCGCTTTCCTGACGCAGACCTTCGGAGGCTGGGTCAGCTTCGCGGCCATGGCGAGCATTCTCACCCTCGCCGTTCTGGCCAGCCTCTTCATCCCCGACGCTCGGAAACTCACCAGGGAGCCCCTCCATGACCCCGCTTAAGATCGGCGCTTGCCTCGCCCCCGACGAAATCGCCGCCCACCGCGACTGGCTGTTCGAGGCCGACCGCGACGTGGAGCTTCAGGGCTTTTCCCGGCACGCCCACCTGACGACGGAGCTCGAGGACCGCATCGCAGCAGCCAAGCAGGCCTTGCAGGGATTTTCCGGCCGGATCGGCATGCACGGGCCCTTCGAGGGGCTCGACATGGACAACAAGGACCCCGAGCTGCGTCCGCTCGTCACCGCCCGCTATCTCAAGGCGCTGGAGGCCGCCGACCGCGTCGGGGCGCGCCAGATGGTGCTCCATTCGCCCTATGATCGCTGGTACGCGTGGAACCGCCTGAATTACGAAGGCTACGAGGCGAGCGTGCTCACGCGGGTACATGCCGTCATGGAGCCTGTCGTGCAGGCAGCGGAGGCGATGGGCATCACGCTGGTGATCGAGAATATTTTCGACATGGATCCCGCGACCCGACGCGCGATGGTCGACAGTTTCGAGAGCGATGCGATCAAACTGAGCATCGATACCGGGCACGCGCATCTCGCGCGGCGGATGTCGAGCGCCCCGCCCGTCGACTATTTCGTGCGGGATGCGGGGGCACAGCTGGCCCATGTGCACCTGCAGGACCTCGATGGTCACGCCGACCGCCACTGGGCCCCGGGCGAAGGGGAAATCCACTGGCGGGAGGTGTTCCGCGCGCTGTCGGAATGCCCGTCCGAGCCGCATCTGGTGTTGGAGCTGCGGCGGAAGGAGGACATTCCCGCGGGCTACGCCCATCTTCAGGCATTGGGGCTCGTGGAATAGGTGGCCGCCGCCCCGCCCACGGGCGCCGCGTTCGCCGACGCAGAAACAGCCTCCTTCTACGTGCACCGTCCGCCCTATGCCGCGGAGGCCTCTCGGCGGTTGCTCGACCGCGCGCCGGCCCGTGACCGCCTTCTCGACCTCGGCGCGGGTGAAGGCAAGATCGCCCGCCAGTTTGCGCCTCATTTCGGGGAGGTCATCGCCGTCGACCCCTCCCCCGCCATGATCACGCTCGGACGCAGCTTGCCCTGCGGTCGGGCGAGGACCCTCACATGGGTCTGCGCCACGGCGGAAGAGGCCGCACTGACCGGGACGTTCGACGTCGTCAGCTTCGCGTCGAGCATTCACTGGATGGATCTCGAGCGACTTTTCTCAGCGCTCGCACCGCATCTCGCGCAGGACCATGTCATCGCGGTCCTAGAAGGCGACACTCCCCATGCGCCGCCATGGGCAGAGGCATATCAGGTCTTTCTTGCGCGGTGGGTGCCAAGGGTGACGGGGCGGCCACACGGATCGGAGGAATGGACGGCGTCCCGCGAGCGACATCTGACCTATCTCGATGTCATATCGACTGAGGCACTGCTGTCCGACCCGATCCGTCAAAGCGCCGTTGACTTCGTTGCCTGTCAGCATTCGAGGGCGAGCTTCACCGCGCGCAAGCTCGCCACGTGCCGCGCGGACTTCGATCAGGAACTTCTAGACCTCCTCGCCCCCCATTCGGCTGGCGACAGTCAGCTGACCTACCGGGTGCAGACGAAGCTGACCCTCGCGCGGCTGAGGGGCGGACCCTGCGGCGTGTCCTGATCACCGGCTGTTCTGGCGGCGTAAAATCCACGTTGCTGCAAGCCTTGGCGGCGCGGGGCCATGGGACGGTGTCCGAACCCGGGCAGCGTGTGGTGGAGGCGGAGCAGGCCTCTGGCGGGCGTGGCCTTCCGTGGCGGGACATGGGCTCACTCCTGAAGAAAGCGGCGGATCTCGCGCGTGCGGATCTCGCGCAAGGCGCCGAGCAAGTGATCTTCGTCGCCCGGGGCCTCTTCGATGCCGCTGTCGGACTGCGGCATGTATGAGAGCGGCCGCTTTCTGCCACGTTGGGCACGCGGTTTCCCTTTTGCGGGCAAGTTCTGCTCGTCCCGCCTCACGCGCCCCGGTTCGCTCAGGCTCCCGGGCGCCACAAGGACTTCGTGGAGGACGTCGCGGAATACGCGCGCATCCGAGCGGCCTTGGAAGAATTGGGCCTCGAGACGATCGCACTGCCCCCGAGACCGGTCGAGGACCGCGTTTCGCGGGTCGAGGCAGTCTTCGGGCCGCCCTAGAAGACGAGCGCAACCGCCCCCGCAATCAGGGGCAAGGGAAAGGTGAAGACGACCCGCAGCAGGATGAAGCGGACACCGAGAAAGGCGAGTTCTTCGGTGATGACCTTGGTCAAAGCAAAGAGCGACCAAGCGCTGATATAGGCCACGAGCGCGGACGCGGAGGCCCCGGCCTGCGTCGCACCGGCCGCAAGCGCAAAGCTCACGAAAGCGCCCCCCGGGGTCACGATGCCCAGCACCGCGCCGAGGAGCACGCCGGTCATGCCTGATGTGTCGCCCAGATAGGCGCGCACGCTCTCATCCGGCAAAAGCTCCGCGAAAAGGCCAGCGCTGATGAGCGCCACCACAAGGCGCGGCCCGTTCAAGAACACCATCCGCCGCGTGGCCTCAAATGCAACCTCACGATCTACCGGCGTCTCCAGCCGTTGCCAGGCCCACGCCGCCAGCGCCATCAGGACCACGGTGCCGATGACGATGTTCATCGCGTCACCCGCGCCACGAACCATCCGGCGAGCAGCGGCAAAGGCAGACAGATCAGCACGCGAAGCAGGACGAAGTCGATGTAGAGGAAAGACATCTCCCAAATCACGGTGCGGTTGATGCCGTAAAGGCTCCAGGCGGTGACGAAGGTGATGAGGACGGCGAGGCTCGCCCCCGCAGCCCGGAACCCCGCGGCGAGCGGGAAGATCATGGAGGGGCCACCGGGGACGAGGGCCCCGGCGAGGCACGCCACGACGAGGCCGCGCGCGCCGCTCTCCCCACCGACCCAGCGGGTGAGGGCCTCCCGCGGGATGAGGATCGGCACAGATGCCGCGATGAAGAACCCGCACAGGACTTTAGGGGACAGGAGAGCCAGAAATCCGAGGTAGGAGAGCGCGATCTCCAACACCCGGACCGGCCCTTCGGCGCAGGCCACGCCGAGAGCCGCGCCTGTCGCGATGCAGCCCAGGATGAAGAAGGACCCGTCAAAGGGCGACGTGCGGCCAGCCGGCTCCTCGGCCCGAGAACGACCCGCGGACTTCCCGGCCTTCATGGTGCCGACGCGAGGTCGATGGTGAACCGCATCTCCTGCCCTCCGCCATGGGACGGGTCGCGCGCGCCCTGCCCGACGAAAGAGCCGCCCGCCTTCGCGATCACCCTGAGGGAGGCGGCGTTGCCCTCGTCCGTCGAAAGGGCGAGCCGGGTCAGGCCGATACCGCGCGCCTGTCGAAGGATCGCGCGAAGGGCCGCGGTGGCATGTCCCTCGTTCCGGCGCCAAGGGACGACGGAATACCCGACATGGCCCGAGCAGGTGGCGGGCAACGCATCGCTGCCGGGCTGCCAGCGCAGTTCGATACTGCCGCAGAACCCATCCTCCCACATCCAGCGGCGAAAACTAGGCAAGCGAGGCAAGCGGCTGCCATCCGTTGTCGTGATGGGCGGGCCCTTGGCATCGGGATCATCCAGAGAGGCCAGAAAGCCCTCTGCATCCCGGGCAATCATCGCCAGCTCCTCCTCCGCCGCCTCCGGGCGCGTCGGGCGCGGGGACCAGCCCCTCTTCAATGCGGCGACATAGGCCGGGAGGGTCGCACGGGCCGGCCTCAAGAGGTCCATGGCCGTCTCACCGGTACTTTTCGATGAAGGCGTCGATGTCGAGTCTGCGGATGTCGGGCAACGCGGCGCGGTAGGTGTCTCGCGGCCAGTCCCAGACGGCGATGTCCTGCAGCGCCTGGGCCTGCGCCTCGCTAAAGCGGCGCTTGATTTCGCGCGCAGGCACGCCGCCGACGACCGTGTACGGCGCCACATCGCGGGTCACGACCGCCCCCGCCCCGATGACAGCCCCCGTGCCAATGGTGACGCCCGCGGTGACGGTCACCCCGTGCCCGATCCAGACGTCGTGGCCGATGGTGACCCAGTGGTCTTTGCGCCAGGCGAAGAAATCGTGGTCGTCTTCGCCCAGCCCATAGGCCTCAGCCCGGTAGACGGAATGGTGCTGCACGGCGCGCCAGGTGGGGTGGTTGCCGGGATTGATGCGGGTCGCGTTGGCGATGGAGCAGAACTTGCCGATGGTCGTCCAGACGACGTGGCAGTTCTGGGTGATGTAGCTGTAGTCCCCCATCTGGGAGGCTTTCATGACGGTGCCGCGGCCCACCTCCGTCCAGACGCCCAGCTCGCAATCCTCGACCTGCGCGCCCTCGTGGATGGTGGGGGCCTCGCTGAGGTGCTTCTTGGAACCGGCGCCGCTCATGTCTCGTCTCTTTCAAAGGCCGCGTGCGCGTCGTTGTAATTGTCGAAATGCAAGGTCGTTTTCCTGTCATCGCTCAACACGATGGCCATCTGCGCGGGGCCCGTGAGGCGGCGCTTGTTGGTTTTGCGTCCGAAGTCCTCGACCGAGGTGGAGTGCCCGCCCGCGAGCGTCGTGAACGGTATGCCGCGGTGGAAGCTGGTCGTCGTCATGTGGATGTGGCCGCTGATCACGTGGCGCACGTGACCGTGGGCGGCGAGGCGCTCGATCAGCTCTTCCGGGGCCTCGAGGGTGTAGGGATCCATGCGTGTATCGACGGGAACGACGTGGTGATGGAGCGCCACGACGACGGGCGCGCCCTTCGCCTCCGCCAGACGGGCATCGAGCCACGAGAGACGATCGGCGCAAAGCTCCCCCTCGGGCGCGACGGGATAGGGGCCGTCGGGGGACAGCTTCAGAGAATCCAGCACCAAAACGTGGTGGCCGTCCACGACGCGCGCGTATTGCGCAAAGCCGGCTGTGCCGTCGAAGACCCGAAGGAAGGCCCCTCGGTCGTCGTGGTTCCCCACGGTGGCGACCCAGGGCGGCGTCAGCTGTGAAAGCGTCGCGTGCGCTTCCGCGTAGACCGCCACGCTCCCGCGGTCGGCGATGTCCCCGGCCACGATGACGAGGTCCGCATCGTCGTAGCCGGCGTTGATGCGCGCCACCGCGGCAGCGAGCCGAGCCTGGTTGCCCAGGTCGTTGGCCGCACCGGGTGCCATGAGGTGAAGATCACTGAGGACGATGAGCTTCATAGAGACGCAAGAAATCGCGCCACGTCACGCGGACGCTGCAAACGCTGCTTGGGGCAGCGGGCGTTCCTGAACGCGGCGCCTTGCTTCCGGCGCGAGGCTGCGCGCGTGCGCAGAATGAAGCCGAGAAACTCGGGCAGCATGTCGAGCCGTTCAGGGCAGTCCTCCGCCAGATCAGGCCGCGTCGTGCCGCGGTCGCGCAAGCTTCGCCGGATGACGCGCCAGAGCCGCACAACAACCGGAATATCGAGCCAGATCAACATGTCCGCGCGCGCCAGCCGGTCGGCATAGCTCTTCGAATGCCCGCCTTCGAAGACCCATTGATCCTTGGCGATGATCTCTTTCACCCGCGCCGTTTTCTCCGCCTCGGGCCGGTCCTGCCAGCCGGGCAGCCAGTGAACCTCGCGGTCCATGTGAAAGACGGGAAGGCCAAGACGCTCGCCCACCGTGCGGGCAAGCGTCGATTTGCCGGAGCCTGAGCTTCCGATGATCATGATCCGCTGCATGCTCGCATGCTACCGGACACCTTCCCACTTCCCGATGACGCGGGTGCGGATCAGGCCGGACAGGTAGTCGATGAGGTAGACCATTCCGATGATGAGGAAGATGATCGTCCACACCTGATCCCAAAAATACCCCGCGATCCGGTCCGACAGGATAAACCCGATGCCCCCTGCCCCAACGATGCCCAGGATCGTGCCGGAGCGGACGTTGGATTCGAAGTTGTAGAGCAGGACCGACAGGTGGACCGGGAGCACCTGCGGCATGATCGCGTAGCGGATGGACTGTACCCGCGATCCGCCAGACGCCACGACGCCTTCGACCGGCTTCTTGGAGGTGTTCTCCAACGCCTCGGAGAAGAGTTTGGCGAAGGTGCCGATCTCGGAAACGGCGATGGCGAGGATCCCCGCGAGCGGGCCGAGGCCAAAGGCGCGGATGAAGATGAGTGCCAGGATCAACGTCTCGAACGCGCGGATGACGTCGTAGACGCGGCGCGTCCCCTGGCGGAGCCAGAAGATGCGGTTGATGTTCTTGGCCCCGAGGAAAGAGACCGGGAAAGCGATGATCGCGCCGAGCAGCGTGCCCATGAAGGCCATGGCGATCGTCTCCCCCAGGGCGGTGAAGATTTCGAGCCATTCCTCCCACGTCTCCCAGAGATGCGGTGGAAACATGAAGGACAAGACGCGGCCAAGGCGCTCGAGCCCGGTCCAGATGCGTTCGGGCGAGAAGTTGAAATCGTAGAGGCACCAGCAGAAGAGGCCGACAAAGAAGACCCAAAGGCCGATTTTCCGGGCCCGCACGAAGGGCGTGTCGCGATAGGCGCGCGGAACGGCTTCCATGAAGCGAGCGGTGTCCTGGTCCGTGATGTTCATCACAAGTCCTCAAACAGCAGGGCGATTGGACATCATGCGGGCCCTTTCTCGAGGCCGATGATGCGGTGGCGCAGCTTCTCGGAGCCGTAGTCGATGACGATCACGGTCACGAAGATGATGACGAAAAGTGCGGAAAGGTCGGTGTATTCCTGGAGGCTCAGCGCCTCGCGGAACTCTTGGCCGAGGCCGCCCGCGCCGACATAGCCGATGATGGAGGAGGCCCGCACGTTGATCTCGAATCTGAGCAGCGTGTAGCTGATGATATTAGGCAGGACTTGGGGCACGGCGCCGTAGCGGATCTGATCGAACCATGTCCCACCGGCGGCTTTCACACCCTCCAGCGGGCGCATGTCGATGTTCTCGTTCACCTCGGAGTAAAGCTTGCCCAAGGCGCCTGCCGCGTGGAGCCCGATGGCGAGCACACCCGCCATGGGCCCGACCGAGAAGCAGAAGACGAAGATCAACGCGAAAACGAGCTCGGGCACCGTGCGCGCGATCTCGAGGTAGCGACGGCAGATCCAGAGCACCCACTTGTTCGGCGCTAGGTTGCGGGACGCCGGAAACGACAGAAGAAAGCCACCGATCACGCCGAGCACCGTGGCCATGAAGGCAATCAAGATGGTCTCGAACAGCAGGTTCATCCAGATGCGCCAGCGCCAGAACCATTCGACCATGTCGGCCCAGAAGCTCTCGAAGCGGATGGTGGGAAACGTGCGTTCGATGAAATCCCCCAGCCGCGGCAACCCCGCCGGGATGATCCAGCGCCATTCGCGCGAACCGTCGATGTTGGTGACCTGCGTGACCCTGAAGAAGTCACCGAGCCATGCCGAGAACGTGAAGGCGATCAAAAACAGGACCGCAGCGATGGACCAGCCGATCTTTTGGCGGCGGCGCAGCGCGGCATAGTCCCGCTCGAACTGCTCAATCGGGCCGGAACTCGGCAACGGCTGAGGGATATCGGCTGTGGCGGTCATGGGCGCGATCCGTTGAAAAAGGTCTACCCGCCCCGGGCTTGACCCCGAGGCCTCTGAGCCAGGAGGTGGAGGGCCCGGGGCGGGTGTTTTCCTGGTGGCGAAGAACGCCCTTATGAAGAGCGGCGCTCTTTCTTGAGCCAGTCGCGCATGTCGACGATCCACTGGTAGCGGGAGTGGTCGACCTCGATCCATCCGGTCTGCGGGTTGGGATCACCCTCTACGGAGCCGGTCATCGTGGCGAACGCTTCCGGGTTTTTCTCCGGGATGGTCATGACGAGGTCTTTCATCACGGCCTTCAGCTCATCGGGGATGTTGGCACGTGCGGTGAAGGGCCCGGAGGTGATCTCGGGGCTTTCCCAGATCGGGCAGATCTCGCCTTCGGCGATCATCTCTTTCTCGATCATGCGCTGCCAGCGGCCGTCGACGGCGTTGTTCTGCCAGGTGGCTGCGGCGTCGAAGGTGCCCTGGGACACGCCTGCCACACCCGCTTCGTGGGAGCCGGAGAACGGGATCGCGGAGAAGAACGTCTTCGGGTCCACTTCCTGCGCGATGTTGAAGTAAGGCACAGCATAACCGGACGTGGAGTCAGGGTCGGCGAAGGCCAGCACCTTGCCTTCAAGGTCCGAGAGGCTCTCATAGCCGTCTTCGCAGCGCGTCACGACGACCGAAAAATAGCCCGTGGATCCGTCCTGGCGGATGCGGGACACGAGCGGCTCGACCTTGCCGTCGGTGGCCGTGTAGGCCGCGGCGTAGGAGGAAGAACCGAAGAACGCGAATTCGATCTGGTCCGCGGCGATGGCCTGGATCACCCCGTCATAGGAGCCGGCCGTGAAGATTTCGACTTCCACACCGAGCTCCGTCTCGAGATACTCCTCGAAGGGCGTGTAGCGCGCGATGCGGTCCTTTTCGTTTTCACCCGACAAGATGCCGAAGCGGATGACCTGGTAGTCCTCTTTCCAGGCTGCGTCGTCCATGGCGGCAGCTTGGGTGGCAAGCAGTGCTGCGACTGCGGCGGTGATGAAACGCATGGTGTGATCCCCCTGATTGCGCTTTCGGTTGGTGAACGGGTGGGCGTTAGGCTGGAACGCTCGGGCGCTTGGCAGCCGCCTGGGTCGACGTGACGGCCTCGTTGAACTCGCGCAGGCCTTGCACGCCGTAGATGTCGCGCACGACGTCGTCGGTCAGTTGCGCGGCGGTGCCATCGAACATCACACGGCCCAGCCGCATGGCGACCACGCGGTCGCAATAGGCGCGTGCCGTATCGAGGGTATGCAGGTTGACGAGGACGGTGATGCCGTCTTCCTGGTTGATCTGCTTGAGACCGTCCATCACGCGGGTGGCGTTGGCGGGATCGAGGGAGGCGATGGGTTCATCGGCCAGCATGATCTTGGGCTGCTGGACCAGCGCCTTGGCAATCGCCACCCGCTGCTGTTGACCGCCCGAAAGTGTGCCCGCTCGCTGCAGCGCCTGCGGGACGAGGTCGAGCCGGTCGAGCGCCATCAGCGCCATGGTCCGCTCCTCGTCGGTGAAACGCATCGCCATGGAGCTGAGGAAACCATGCTCCGCCAGCCGTCCGATCAGGACGTTGGACAACACGTCGAGCCGGTCCACGAGGTTGAATTGCTGGAAAATCATCGCGCAATCGCGTCGCCAGGCGCGCAGCTCGCGCCCCTTGAGCGACGTGATTTCCTGCCCATCAAACGAAATCGACCCCTCGGTGGGGTCGATCAGGCGGTTGATGAGGCGGAGCAGCGTCGACTTTCCCGCGCCAGAGCGGCCGATCACGCCGACGAACTGGCCGGGCCGGATATCGAGTGAAACGCTGTCGACGGCGCGCGTTTCGCCGAAGTGTTTCGAGACGTTCTTTAGGGTGAGCGAAGCGGCCATGGATTCGTCCGAATGAATTTTACTCGTTAGTCATGGCTTGGTTCCGTGACATTCGGATGAATGTCAGGACACAGTTATGCGACGGCGGGTTTGGCCGCTCTGGCTGCGTCTGTGGATGCTTTCGAGGACAATCCTAAATCACCAGTAAGGTGAACGGCTTGGCCTGCGACGAACGTCGCGACCACCCGGTCGGACCCGTCGACGACCGCCAGATCGGCGCGTTTGCCCGGCAAGATCTCGCCGCGATCTGAAAGCCCCAGCGCTCTTGCCGGGTTCAGGGTCGCGAGTCTCACAGCACCGCACACGCTGTCCGGGTCCTGGGCCGCCAGCGCACGGATCGCGGGCAGCAGCGCCGCCGGATGATAATCGGCGGCCAGGATATGAAGAAGACCCACCCCGTGCGCGTCGCGGGCCGAGAGATTCCCCGAATAACTTTGCCCGCGCATGGCGTTCGGAGCGCCCATGGCGATCATGAGCCCGCGGTCTGCCGCGACCTGCGCTGCCTCCATCGTGACGGGAAATTCGCTGATAACGGCGCCGATATCGGCCATGAGATGCGTCTTTTCGACGGTGTCGTCGTCATGGCTCGCCAAGGCGACGCCGTGGGCTCTGCAGAGGCTTGAGATCCGCTCGAGGTTGCGCAGCATAGCATCGGATGACAGACCGTCGGCCATGCGCCGTTCGATATAGGCCCGTGCCTGCTCCGCGCTGAGCCCGCCGTTTACGCGATGGGCGATCAGCTTTTCGACATTGCGGTACTGACCCTGCCCCGGCGTGTGGTCCATCACGGAGACGAGATCGACGGCGCCGTCGGACAGCAACCCGTCGAGGGCCTCGATGGCATCGGTGTAAGTCATGTCGAAACGCGCATGGATGCGGTGATCCACGCGGAGGCCGGAAATCGTCTTCTTGAGCGCGCGGATGATCCCGCTCGTATGCTCGAAAGACCGACGTTCACCGTCCATGGCCGTGCGCGAAAAGGAGACCCCGGCATAGGCCGTGGTGACGCCCGTGGCCGCAAGGCGCGCATCGAGGTGGTGGACCGCCACCTCCATCGGGAAAGCGACCTTTGGACGGGGTTCGAGCTCCAGCTCGATCATGTCGCCATGCATGTCGATGAAGCCCGGCAACAGCGTGTGACCGGACGGCGCGCCGCTGCTTTCGATGACATCGGTGATCACACCGTCTGCGATGCGGACGTTGCCGTTTTCGATGATGCGGTCGGCAAGGATGATCTTGAGGTCACAGAGCCACATCCTCTCGCACCTCCTCTGTCGCGCCTGGCGTCAAATCCACGATCCGGTCGATCAGGTGCAGCACGTCATCGGGATGGTGGAAGACGCCGATCATCGCCGTTCCCTGCGTCTTGAGTTCCTCGAGCCGCGCCACAAGAGCCGCCCGCGCATTGGCGTCCAGCGACGCGGTTGGCTCATCCAGCAGGAGCAGCTTTTGCGGCAGGATGAGCGCCCGGGCGAGGTTCACCTTTTGCTGCTCCCCGCCGGAGAAGGTGGTCGGATAGGCCGCCCAAAGGTCGGGCTTGACCCCGAAGGTGGCGAGCGCCGCGCGGGCTTTGTCCAATGCCATGGCTGCCTCCCATCCAGCGAGACGCAGGGGCTCGGCAACGATCGCCTCCGCGCTCACGCGGGGACGCGCGGTGAGGAACTGCGTGACGAACCCGATCTCCGTGCGGCGCAAGAAAGCCACGTCCACATCCGCCGCCCGCGCGAGGTCGATGACGCCATGGGAGGAATGGAACCGGATCACCCCCGCCCGCGGCAGGTAGGACCGATAAAGCGTGCGCAGCAGCGTGGATTTGCCCGCACCGTTCGCCCCCTTGAGCAGCACGAATTCGCCCGCCGCAACGTCGAAGGAGATGTCTTCGAACGCGCCGATCTCCGTCCCTAGGTGGTGGAGGGAAAAGCCCTTCGCGAGGCCATCGATCTCAAGAACCTGGGTCATAGCTTCGCGTGCACCAATTGCTGCGTGTAGGGGTGTTGCGGATCCTGGAAGATCTGATCGCTCAGGCCCGTCTCCACGACCTGCCCCCGCCGCATGACCATCACACGGTCGGCCAGGGTGCGTATGACGCCCAGATCGTGGGATACGATCACCATGGTGATCTGCCGCTCCTGCTGGAGGCGCTTGAGCGTGTCCAGAACGAGCGCCTGCACGCTCACGTCGAGGCCGGTGGTGGGTTCGTCCAGAAGCAGAAGCGCCGGCTCCAACGCGATGGCCTTTGCCAGTTGTACTCGCTGCTGCATGCCGCCGCTGAGCTCGATGGGCGGCGCGTCGAGCCGTTCGAGCGGGAACTCGGACGCCTGCAGCGCCTCCGTCGCGGCGGCGCGCAGTGTGGCGAAGCTGCGTTCGCCCGCGACGAGCAGCCGCTCGGCCACGTTGCCCGACGAGGAGTGCTTCATAAGCAAGCCCAGATGCGGGTTCTGATACACGATGCCGATCTTGGTGGCACAGAGCATGCGGCGCGCGAAACGGTCGAGGTCGAACAGATTGCCCGCCACGTCCGGCAAATCGAGCGTGTAGCTGCCCTGATCCGGCGCCTCCTCAAGGTTCATCATGCGCAGCAGCGTGGACTTGCCCGAGCCGCTCTCGCCAACGATGCCCAGCACCTCCCCGGGATAGGCATGGGCAGAAACGTCTCGCACGGCCTGCACGTCGCCGTAGGATTTCGAAACCCCGCGGATCTCGAGAAGCGGTTGGGTCCTTACGATCTTCGGCGTGTCGAAGGTCAGCGTCATGGCGCTACACGTCCCGGGCTCGACCCGGGACCTCATGTTCGGGTTGAGCTGGAGGCGACGGCTCAAGGCCGGGGCGGGTTTGCTGAAAGTCACCATCCAGGTACCACGTCTCGCCGCGGCTCTCGCCCTCTCCGTCGCGGGCGCGGATGGTCTTCACGCCCCATTCGCTGTCAGAGACCTCGTAGCGCGACTTGCCGTCATCCTGCGGTATCTCGTTCATGAAAAAGCCTTTGGTGCCCGAACGCGTGCAGGTCAGCCCGGCATGAGCCTCCACCCGGTAGGGCACGTCGGAGAACACGAGCGGCTCCACCCGCGTGTAGGGCGGAACGGCGAAGAGGCGCTTTTCGCGGCCCGCCGACAGGATCGTGAGGTGCTGTGCCATGTGCAGCTTCGGCACGTCCCAGCGCGGGATGGGCGACGGGGTCATGACGTGGCGACCATGGACCAAAGACGGATAGCTCGCACCCTGCATCACCCGGCCCGAGCGCACGATCTGCTCGTAAAGCTGCAGCCACATGCGCCCGTAATCGGCATCGGCGTGCATCTGGCGCGCGATCGACATGTTGGGCTGCACGGGGCGCAGCGGCTCCGGATTGGGCACCTGAAGGACGAGGATCTGATCCTCCCGCAGCACCTCTTCGGGGATGCGATGGCGCGACTGGATGAGGTCGGCCGCGAGCGTGTCCATCACCGTCGGCGTGCCCGCGACGCGCGCGATGAAACGGCGGATTGAGGCGGCGTTGACGCTGTCGTCGGCGCCCTGGTCGATGACCTTCACGCGCATGTCGGGCCGCACGAGCGTCAGCGACACCTGCAGCCCGCCCGTGCCCCAGCCGCGCGCCATGGGCACCTCGCGGCTGGCATAGGGCATCTGGCAGCCAGGCACGGCCACGGATTTCAGCATCTTGCGCCGTAGTTCGCGCTTGGCGGAGCCGTCGAGGAAGCCGTAGCTCATGGCCTCCCAAGGCTTGGTGAGGTCCGCGAGACTCATTCCGCTGGTTCCGAACTTGAATGCCCTACCGCTTCGCTGCTTGAGGGCGGTGATTTTTTCTGCCCCACCGCTTCGCTGCTCGAGGGCGTGGACTGCTTCATCGCCTTTTTCGCCTTCGCGTCGCGCATCGCATCGAGCGAGGACTGGAAGGTCACGTAGTGGGGCAGCTTGAAGTGGATGCAGAAGCCCGAGCTTTCGACGCCCTCGGTGTGATAGAGGAAGAACTCCTCCTCTGTCGCCGATCCCTTCTCCGCGCCCGGCGCGTTGAGATCGAGCGTGGCCGCCGAAATGCATTTGACCTCGTTCCAGCCGAAGGTCGCGGCATAACCAAGGCGGAGCTTGTCGCCCTTCTTGTCCACCACCTCGGCCTGGGAGATCTTCACGCGCCCGGCTGAAAAGCGGCGCCCGTCCGGATGCGTGACCGCGATCTCCGCTTCCGCCAACCGCAGCTCGTTGACTGTCGGATGCGCCTGCCCGTAGCCGCGCATGGCGGCATAACCCAGGGCCAGCACACCCCCGGTCTCCGCCCGTGCGAGGCTTTGCAGCGTATGCGCGCGCTTCGACGGAAAAAGCAGGGGCTCCCGCGTCAGATCGGGAATGTCGTTCCCCTGCGTCCCGTCCTTTTCCGACAGATCGAGGAGGTCGTTTTCCGCCTGCCACGCGCTGACGGCCGGCTGAAAGGCCGGCGCGGGCTGCGCCGCGGGCTCCACCGCCGCGGGCGCGTATGTCTCGCCCTCCAGCACCTCGGTCGCGAGGATGCGATGCGCGTAATCGAGCGTCGGCCCCAGCACCTGCCCGCCCGGGATATCCTTGAACGCGGCGGAGATACGGCGATGCGTGAAAAGCCCTCCCTGCTCCACCGGCGCCGCCACCGTCAGGCGCGGCTGCGTCGTGCGCCATGCCCGCAGGAGCAACACCGCCTCGTGGAGCTCGCCCCCGGTCTGGGCGAGCGCGAGCGCCGCGAGGTCTTCATCGTAGAGCGATGCCTCTCCCATCACCCGGTCGATGAGATAGGGAAGGCCGCGCTTCACCTCCGCGACGCGGGCCCGGTCGAATGGCCCCATCTCCTCGCGGTAGAGCCGCTCGGACTGTTCGATCGCCCGCTCTCCGCCGCGCGTCGCAACATAGGCCATTACGCGTCTCCCACCGCTTCGCCGCCGGACATCATTTAAGTACCTCCACACAGGTGGAGCGCGGGACGCCGATGATCCGCGCACCGTCCTGGATAAAGAGGTCAAAACCCATCGGATAGCGCGACCGCGCTGCGCGGGCCTGCCAGAAGCCGTCCGCGAGGCCCGCAACGCGGAGGTCGCACGCGCCGTTCACGCCGGGCCCTGTGAGGCGGAGGGCCGCGCCCTCTCCGAGGGTTACGGTGACGAACACGGTCGCGCCGCCATCGGGGTAAAGGTCGCTTCCCACCGCCAAGCGCGACAGGACTTCGGGCTTTGGCGTTGCGCCGAGGAACACGTGATCGGCCACGTCGATATCCGCGATCTCGGCGCCGGTGCGCATGATGCGCGGCACGAGCAACGGGTCGGACGCGTGGACCCGGCATTCCCGGTCAAGGAGCGCGTCGATGATGGCGTCGAGCCCGGGTTCCGGCAGCATCCGGGGGTGTCCCGGGCGGGAGAGCGCCCAGAGCAGGGCTTCGAAAGTTGCATTCTCACGCGCCTCGGACGCGCACGGCTGCACGGTGACCGGCATCAGAACGTCTCCATGTTCACGCGCGTGGCCTCGACGCTGCGCAGCGTCTCCGTGTCCGCGGCCGCCAGGGCGTCGGCCTCCCGGGCGCAGAAGGCGTCGCAGGCATCCCGCTCCACCCCCGTGGCCATAGCTAGATCGACCAGAGCCATTGCCATCGACGCCTCCAGATCGTGACCGCGGCGCATGCCGTAGCCCTCGCGCGCGCCCGCACGGATATGCGCCTCGCTCACGAGCACCTCGCCCAGATGGAAGGCCACGCCCTGCGCGGTATCCCGCATCGGCAGCATCACGAGGCCCGAGCGGGACTGCATCACCTCCACGTCGCCCAAGGCCGGAAGTAACGTCTCCGCGAACGCTTTCAGCCGCGCGGCATCGGCGCGAGCGAGCGTGCTGAGGACATCATCCATCGGGCTCCTCCATGGTGAAGGTGACGCGGCCCGCCGACCAGATCACGCGGGCAAAGGAGATGGGTGTGCCGTCCGGTGTGGCGTCCACGGCCGTCACCACGAGCACGGGCACGTCCGCGTGCTGCTTGAGCGTCTTCGCCTCCTCGGGCTTGGCGGACCGGGAATAGATGGATGTCTGCTTGCGGATATAATCGGTGATCCCGAAGGAGCGGAAAGTCTCCGTTGTCGAGCCCAGGACATCGCGCCGTTCAGCGAAGTCCGGGAACCGCGTGGCGCAATGATAGGCGGAGCCGAAGGCAACCGGAAGATCGTTCGCCAGCGTCACCCGATCGCTTTTTGTCACCCTGGACCCCGGATCGAGAAGCAGCGCCGCGGCCACCTCGCTCGGTGCCATGATGCGGCCTGCCGCGATGAGCGTGCTCGTCACGCTCACGCCTTGCGGGATGAGGTTACGCCGGAGCCGCGTGCGTCTGCCGATCTGGTAGGTGAGCCGTGGCGTGGCCGACACGAACGTTCCCCGTCCCTGCTCGATGCTGACCTTCCCGTCGCGCGCCAGGGCCTCCAAGGCGCGGCGCACGGAATGACGCCCGGACGCAAACCGTGCCGCGAGCTGCGGTTCGGTTGGAAGCTGGTCGCCCTCGGTCAATCGTCCGGTAACGATGTCATCCAGTAGCTGCTCTTTGATGGTCATCCAGGTGTTCTGTGTCATGTCTTATTCATCCGAATGAATTTTGATTAGAGATGGTGCGTGACAGCAGCGTGACACAATGGCAAGTCACTTGGCCTCGCGAGGAGGTCAGATCACGTCCTCGCCTGGCGCTGCCAAACCCACAATCAACCGTGTTCAGGTAGCGCGGGGGGCGGCTTGGGTGATCGCACCGGGGCTCTGGGTGGTGCGATCAAGACCATGCAACTTCAAAGGCATGGCAATCGACTGGATCAAGAATTGGAGCGCACGGCGGCTCAAGTTGCTAGCGGGACGGCGCTCTCAACCAGCCCATTTTCATTGAAACGCCGCTCTGGATGCAGCGGATCGCGTGAGCGAGTTTTGCGGGGCAACCGGTGCCCCAATCTGCCAAATGCCTCGGTGATGCAGAGCCGGGAAGCCAGCGTCGCGCCACGCTCCGGATTAAGGATAGGATTACTGTCATTAAACGCAAGTCAAAGTTTTTGCCGCCGCAGAGGGACTTACGCCCCTATCCTCATCCAGATCATTCATGTTGGAGCGCAAAATCCAGTGGGCGATTAAGGCCCTCTTAATCGGTGGCGTTCACAACCAATGCACCACGAAATTAATTCAAGGCGTTGTTGTGCTCCCTCTCCCCTCTTTTGACCCTTTTCTCGGCGCCTCGTCGCTCCTGATCGTTCGGCTGAACGCCGAGGGAAGGGACACCTTCCGCGTCTTTCATCTGCCCCGCTGGGCCTCGTCGGGTTTCAGCATCTCCACCGCCAGCCGCCCTGCAGAAGCGCGGCCAGTCGTAGGCGCAGGGACGAACACCACCATCGGAAAAACGCTCTCGGCCGCCTTGATCGCGGCGGGGCGCGCTGGCCCCGGTGACATCCGCTACCCTGCTTCGCTCGGAATAGCGGCGGTGGCGGTACCGGATGGGGGATGCGAAGACAGAGCCCGGATTGCACCGCCGGTCGAACGCGCCCGACGCACCATGAACCAGCCGGCGCCATCCCGCAATGACGACGTGCGCTACGATCTATCGATCATGCGCATGAACCTGGCCAACCTCGATGCCGCCCTCGCGGCCCTCGCGCCGAAGTCGCGCGGAATGATGGCGGAATGGAGCGCGCTCCTGACCTTGGCACGCATGACGAAGCAATCCCTCGACGATCTATCGGACAAGTTCGAGACGACCGCGTCCCGACGCATAGCACATGTCCCTCCCGGCACCGTAGAGGGCCTCCACGGATGCCTCGACGTGGCCTCCTAGCGGCTGCTCAACGTGCGGGAGATGGCGTCCTTCCAACCGGCGTACCGCGCGGCGCGCATGTTGTCGGCCATCTGAGGCGCGAAGCGTCGGTCGAGGGCCCACGCGTCGGCGAACTCCTCCTGCCCCGGGTAAATTCCCGCCCGTTGGCCCGCCAGCCACGCAGCACCGAGGGCGGTCGTCTCCAACACCTTGGGCCGATCGACCTCCGCTCCCAGCATGTCCGACAGGAATTGCATCGTCCAATCCGATGCACTCATGCCGCCGTCCACGCGGAGCACCGCCTCCTCGGCCCCGGACGGATGATCCCCCATATCCGCGCGCATCGCCTCCCAAAGGTCTCGGGTCTGGAAGCCCACGCTTTCGAGGGCCGCCTTGGCGAACTCTGCCGGGCCGCTGCCGCGCGTGAGCCCATAGATCGCGCCGCGGCAATCGGCATCCCAATAGGGCGCGCCGAGGCCGGTGAATGCGGGCACCAGATATACGTCCTGGCCCTCGTCGGCACGCTCCGCGAGGGGCTGCGTCTCCTTCGCCTCACGAATGATCTGCAGCCCGTCCCGCAGCCATTGCACCACCGCCCCCGCGATGAAGATCGAGCCTTCGAGCGCGTAGGTCGTCTTTCCATCGAGACGGTAGGCGATGGTCCCGAGCAAGCGGTTCTTGCTCTCCACCAGCGTGTCGCCCGTGTTGAGAAGCGCAAAGCACCCGGTCCCGTAGGTCGATTTCAGCATACCGGGCTTGAAACAGGCCTGCCCCAGCGTCGCGGCCTGCTGGTCGCCAGCCACGCCGTAGATCGGGATTTCCGACCCCAGCAGGTCCGCACGCGCCGTGCCGAAATCTGCGTCGCAATCGAGCACTTCGGGCAGCATCGACATGGGAATCCCGAAGCGCTCGCAGATCGTCGTGGACCACCGCCCCTTCCGGATATCGTAGAGCATCGTGCGCGCGGCGTTGGTGGCGTCGGTCACGTGCCGTGCGCCATCGGTGAGCTTCCAGATGAGAAAGCTGTCGACCGTGCCGAAGGCAAGCCTGCCCGCCTCCGCCGCCTCTTTGGCGCCATCCACCGTCTCGAGGATGTGGCGCACCTTGGTGCCGCTGAAATACGGGTCCGCAAGGAGCCCGGTTTTCTGCGTGATCGTCGCCTCGAACCCCTCATCGCGGAGCTCGCGGCAAAACGGCTCCGTCCTGCGATCCTGCCAGACGATGGCATTGTGCACGGGCTTGCCCGTTTCGCGGTCCCAGATCACCACCGTCTCGCGCTGGTTGGTGATGCCGATGGCGGCCATGTCGGCAGCCTTCAAATCGGCGCGTTCGAGGACGGCGCGCGCGGTGGCGACCACGGTGCCCCAGATGTCGGCCGGATCGTGCTCGACCCAGCCCGATTGCGGATAGTGCTGCGGGAATTCTTCCTGCGCCGTGGCGACGGGCGTCATGTCCTTGTCGAAGATGATCGCCCTGCTCGATGTCGTGCCTTGATCGATGGCGAGGATGTAGCTCATGCAGCCTCCGCTTCCTTCAGAGCGTCGGTGACCCAATTGTCCAGGGCCGCGACCTCGGCATCGCTGAGCCGCAGACCGAGCTTCGAGCGCCGCCAGATCGCATCCTCTGCCGTGGTGACGTATTCCTTCGAGATGAGCCACTCCATCTCCCGCTCGGTGAGCGTTGCGCCGAAGGCCTGCCCGAGATCGGCCTCGCTCTTCGCGTCGCCGAGCACCTCCCAGGATTCGGTGCCATAGGCGCGGATCAGACGCTTGGCCCAGCGGTCTGACAGGAAGGGATAGTCGGATTTCAGCGTGGCGATCTTGGTCTCCACCTCCGAGACCTTGAAATCGCCACCCGGCATCGCCACCCCCGCCGTCCACGCCGGGCCGGGGATCGTGATCGCCTCGGCAAGCTTCTCGATCGCGTGTTCGGCGAGCTTTCGGTAGGTGGTGATCTTACCGCCGAAGATGTTGAGGATCGGCGCGCCGCCCTCGTTGTTCAGGCGCAGCACATAATCCCGCGTGGCCGCGGAGGCCGACGAGGCGCCGTCATCATAGAGCGGGCGAACGCCCGAATAGGCCCAGACGACATCGTCGGCGGTGACCGGCTTCTTGAAGTACTTCGACGCGAAGGCGAGGAGGTAGTCCCGCTCCGTCTCCGAAATCTCCGGTTTCAACGCCGGATCGGAATGATCGGCATCGGTCGTCCCGATGAGCGTGTAATCCGTCTCGTAGGGGATGGCGAAGATGATGCGGCCATCCTCACCCTGGAAGAAATAGCACTTGTCGTGGTCGTAGAGCCGCTTCGTCACGATGTGGGAGCCGCGGACGAGGCGCACGCCCTCCAGCGTGTTTTGCCGAACCTTGCTGCGGATGACATCCTGCACCCAGGGGCCCGCGGCGTTCACGAGCGTGCCGGCCGTCACCTGCCGCGTACCGGTCTTGTCTTCGAGGGTGATGGTCCACTCCTCCGCGCCCCGCTCGGCGCTGATGACCTGCGTGCGTGGCATGATCGTGGCCCCGCGCGCTTCAGCGTCGCGGGCATTGAGGATCACGAGGCGGCTGTCTTCCACCCAGCAATCCGAGTACTCGTAGGCCGTCTGAAAACGCTCCTGGAGCGGTGCGCCCTCCGGCGAGCCGGGGAGCCGGACCGTCGACGTGGCGGGCAGGATTTTGCGACCGCCCAGGTTGTCGTACATGAAAAGACCCAGCCGGATCAGCCATGCGGGACGGCGCCCCTTCATCCACGGCATGACCGTGGACAGAAGCTTCGAGGTCGGCGTGGTCGACTCGAAACGCATGTCCTTGTGGTAAGGCAGCACAAACCGCATGGGCCAGGAGATGTGGGGCATGGCGCTCAAGAGGCGCTCGCGCTCGATCAGGCTCTCCCGCACGAGGCGAAATTCGAAGTATTCGAGATACCGCAGACCGCCATGGAACAGCTTGGTGGAGGACGACGAGGTTGCCCAGCCCAGGTCGTTCATTTCGGCCAGTCCCACGCCCATACCGCGCCCGGCGGCGTCCCGTGCGATCCCGCAGCCGTTCACGCCGCCGCCAATGATAAAAAGCTCAAAGTCTGCCATGGGTCATCCCCCCTGCAGGTGTGTCCAGTCCGTAAACTATTTGCGATCCCCAAGGTTTCCCATGTCGGGCCTGGGTTTGCAAATCTGGCGGCCCATCAGCCCCGAAACCCCGTTGCCACGACGAATTTCTCGCTTGAGTCCGCCCGGGAGGCCGGCGGTTTCACATTGGCTACCTTGGCGAACTTCTGCTTCAGCAGGGACTGGAGCCCTGCCTCGGCGCCACCGGCGAGGACCTTGGCCACGAAAGTCCCTTGCGGCGCGAGCACGTCGAACGCGAAATCCGCTGCGGCCTCGCACAACGCCATGATGCGCAGGTGGTCGGTCTGCTTGTGCCCCGAGGACGCTGCGGCCATGTCGGACATGACGACGTCGGCCTGCCCCCCGAGCCATGCCTTCACCTTGTCATCGGCGCCGTCCTCCATGAAATCGAGGACGTGGAGATCGGCGCCCGCGATGGGCTCCACCTCCTGGAGGTCCACGCCGAGCACCGTGCCCCGCGGCTTGCCGGGCGCGTCACCGAGGGCATTGACGCGAGCCACGGCCACCTGGCTCCACCCGCCGGGTGCACAGCCCAGATCGACAACCCGCGCCCCCGGGCGGAGAAAACCGAATTTGTCGTCGAGCTCGAGGATCTTGAAGGCGGCGCGCCCGCGATACCCCTCGGCCCGCGCGCGTTTCACGTAAGGATCGTTCAGCTGTCGCTCGAGCCAGCGCGTGGAGGAAAGCCGCCGGCCGCGCGCCGTCTTGACCTTCACCTTCAGGTCCCGCTTGCCGCGCCCGCTGTCCTTTTTCGTCATGTCCTCGAATGCCCCATGGTTCGCGATGCCCGCAGGCCTGGTCTGAAGTCACGGGCAGCTATACCTCGTGCCGCGCGGGTGGGGAACGGGTCCCGCAATTACGCGCGACCCTGGGAAGGACGTCGCTGCGTTTCTCCACTGGCGCTCCCTCACTTGAAGCTCAGAACCCCGTCCTCGCTCATCTGCGCGTAGAGCAGCCCCTCCCTCAAACCTCGATCCGCCACCGAGAGCCTGTCGGTGGGCCAGACCCGAAGCACCGCCTGGAGGATCGCGGCGCCCGACATGATGAGCGCGTGCCGATCCCGGCCAATACGGGGATCCGCACGCCGCCCCTCCGGACCCAGCGTGAGGTAGTCCCGGATCACCGCATCGATCTCGTCCGAGGTCATCGTGAGCCCGTCCACCTTCGTGCGGTCATAGCGCTTCAGACCCAGATGGCTCGCCGCGACGGTCGTCACCGTCCCGCTGGTGCCCACGACCTGAAAACCTTCCCTAGCGTTCTCGGCATTGTAGGGGGTGAAATCGGCCAGGTTCTCCTCGAAAAACCAGCTCATCAGTGCAAAGCGCGCGGCGTCGTCTCTCACATCGTCGAACTGGTCGCGGAGCGTCGCCACGCCGAGCGGCACGGAGATCCAGTCCACCACCTTCGCCCCCTCATGGGGACCCTCGAAGCCCTTGTGCAGCCCCATGATCGCATGCTTGCGACGCTTCCGCGGGACCTTCGAAAGGTCGATCCAGACAAGCTCCGTCGAGCCCCCGCCGATATCGACGACGAGGAGCTGCTCCGCCTTTCTCGACACGAGCGGCGCGCAGGAGATGACGGCATAGCGCGCCTCGTCCTTGGGGGCGATGATCTCGAGGCCAAGGCCCGTTTCCCGCCGCACGAACCGCATGAAATCCCGGGCATTGCGCGCGCGCCGGCAGGCCTCCGTCGCGACCAGACGCATGCGCGTGACGTTGTGCTGTTTCAGCTTCTGCTTGCAGATGCGCATGGCCTGCACGGTCTTGGCCATGGAGGCGCGGGAGAGCTTGCCGCTGGTTTCCAGCCCGAGGCCGAGCTGAACAGGCTTCGAAAAGCTGTCCACCACTTCAAAGCCGTTGCCCGAGGGACGGGCAATGAGCATCCGACACGAATTGGTCCCCAGATCGAGCGCCGCGTAAAGCGGGCTCCGGGGCGGAGAAGGCGATGCCGACGGTTCGACCGTTTCCGGGAGCGCGCTCGCATCGCCCGAGCGCTGTGGCGCCATCGTTTGCGCCTTTCATAACGAGTTGAGCGAAAAGGTAGTGACGAATGCCTAACGACGCAACACTTAGCCGTGAGCCGTCCGTCGCGGCTGATATGCGTTTTGTCGATATTGAGCGATGCGGTCCCGCACCACCTCGCTATCAGGGTCCTATGGACGGGGAGAGCAGCGATGCCCGAGGTCACGGTTGTGTATTGGCGTGATATTCCGGCGCAGGTCATTGTCGGCAAGGGCCGCCGGGGCGCGAAGAAGCAGCTGCCCGAGCGGTTTGAGCAGGCGATCGACGCGGCTGCCATGCGCCTTGGCGCCCAGGACACGGATGCATATCTCGCGGAATGGCGGAAAGCCGCGCCCTATCCCGTTGACGGGGAGCCCGCCGAGGTGGCGGATGCCGAGGCCGCACGTCTCGACACCGAATATGACCGCGCGAGGCTGATCGCGCTCGTCAAGAACAAGGGCAAAGCCTGAGGTGAGACATGGGACTTCTTAATTTCGCTCGGAACGAGCCCGGCGCCGGCGCGGCAAAACCCGAAGTGGAGGCCATGCTCGAGGGATTTTCCATCGAGGTCATGCCCCGCACGGCCGCGGGCGTCGACAGCTTCCGCGAGCTCCTGCCGGAGGGCACCCGGGTCTATGTCGCGCATATCGAAGGCACGCCCATCGAGGACATGGTGGCCACCGCAAAGCGGCTCGCCGTCGACGGCTACCCCGTCATGCCGCATTTCCCCGCGCGCATCATCAAGGATGAGGCCACGCTCCGGGACTGGATTTCGCGCTACCAGGGCGAGGCCGGTGTGGACCAGGCCCTGCTCCTCGCCGGCGGCGTGACAAAGCCCCATGGCACCTATGAAAGCTCCATGCAGCTCCTCAAGAGCGGCGCGTTCGGCGATGCGGGGTTCAAGCGGCTCCATGTGGCCGGTCACCCGGAGGGCAACCGAGACATCGACCCCACCGGCGGCTCCGCCAACGTCGATGCGGCCCTTCGCTGGAAGCAAGCCTTTTACGACACCAACGATGCTGAAATGGCCATCGCGACGCAGTTCTGCTTTGAGGCGGCGCCGGTGATCGACTGGGCGAACGCGCTCCGCGCGGCGGGTATCACGCTTCCTATCCATATCGGCGTGGCAGGCCCGGCGAAGCTCCAGACGCTGATCAAGTTCTCCATCGCCTGCGGCGTGGGGGCCTCGCTGCGGGTGCTGCAGCGGCGTGCGAAGGATGTCACGAAGCTTCTCGTGCCCTTCGAGCCCACGGAGTTCATCGCCGGTATCGCCGCGCACAAGGCCGCGCATCCCGACTTCAACATCGAGGCGGTGCATGTCTTCCCCCTCGGCGGCATCAAGGCGAGCGCCGCCTGGACCCAAACTCACGGCGGAGCCGCAGGCCGACCCGCCGAATAAAGGACCCCGCATGACCCGGACCGTTATCGAGTCGAAATCGAAGACCGCAATCATCGGCTTCGACCAGCCCTTCTGCGTCATCGGCGAGCGCATCAATCCCACGGGCCGCAAGATCCTCAACGAGGAGCTGGAGCGGGGAGACTTCTCCCGCGTGGAGGCGGATGCCTTGGCCCAGGTCGCCGCGGGCGCCAACGTTCTCGACATCAACTCGGGCGCGGTCTTCTCCAACAAGATGGCCGAGGACCCGCGCTACGCCGACAACAACTTCGTCGAGCCCGACCTTATGAAAGAGCTCGTGGAGCATGTGCAAGCCGTCACTGATTGCCCGCTCTGCATCGACAGCTCCGTGCCGGGCGCGCTGGAGAACGGCCTCGCCGCGGCGGAGGGCCGTCCTCTCCTGAACTCCGTGACCGGCGAAGAAGAGCGCCTCGAGGCGATCCTGCCGCTCGTCAAGAAGTACAACGTGCCCGTGGTGGCAATCTCGAACGACGATACCGGCATCAGCGAGGACCCCGACGTCCGCTTCGCCGTCGCCAAGAAGATCGTGGAGCGCGCCGCTGATTTCGGCATTCCCGCCCACGATATCGTGGTGGATCCGCTCGTGATGCCCATCGGCGCCATGGGCACGGCCGGTCTCCAGGTCTTCACGCTCGTCCGCCGCCTGCGCGAGGAGCTCGGCGTGAACACGACCTGCGGCGCCTCCAACATCTCCTTCGGGCTTCCGAACCGGCACGGGATCAACAACGCCTTCCTCCCCATGGCGATGACCGCCGGCATGACTTCCGCGATCATGAACCCGGTGGCGCTGACTGTGGGCGCCAAACGGCTCGAAGAAAAGAAGTCTGAAGTGGCCGCTGCAGGGATCACCTTGCCCGACGGCTTGGACGACGAGGCCTTCTGCTCGCTCTTCGGCTTGGGCTCGACGAAGCCGCGCCCCGGCAAGGAGATGGAAGCGATCCGCGCCGCGAACTTCCTGACGAACAATGACGAGGGCGGCGCTGCTTGGATCCGGTTCAACAAGCCTCCCGGCGAGGCTGCGGGCGGGCGTGGCGGTCGGAGGCGCCGCCGGGGTTAAGCGCGCGTTAACCAAGCATCCTCTAGCTTTGACCCATGGCAGAGCGCGGACATCCCCTCAGATTCAATCGGGCTTTTCTCGATGCGATGTTTTCCAGCCGCACGGCATTGACCGGTGGCGTGGTCAAGCGCGACGTGCTGGACGTCGCGCGGGAGATCGGAGAACAGGGCCTCAGGGACGAGGTCCGGCGCCGCGGCTTTCAGCTGATCCGCACGCAGCACCAGTATGTCGTCGTTTGCAATGACGCGAAGATTTCTCGTCTGGTCTGACAAGCAATTTCTTCGGAAATTGCGGACCGCAGAATTTTCCGAAGAAAATTCTGCTCACCGGTAGAGAAGCGAAATGCCGTTCGAAAAAAGGTGAATTTTCTCCTTCGCCGCCGTGAGCTTGGGCTGCGTCCCGCGCAGGTCGCGGTGAATGCCCGGCAGCTTGCCGATCACAGGCGACGAGGCCCCCTCGTCCTTGACGAAGTAAAGCAGCGTCACCTCGCCCAGGGCTTCCGTTATCTCCACCTCCCCGGAATAGGCGTAATCGGCACCGTCGGTCTGCATCATGTCCTCGGGACGGATGCCGACATTCACCTGCAGGCCCTTGTCGGATGCCTTCGTCGGGATCGCCGCCTCGATCACGCCGCCGCCCCGGGCGACGCGCACCTTCGTCACATCGCCCGTCTCCACGACCTCGCCGGGCAGCAGGTTCATTTGCGGCGACCCGATGAACTGCGCGACGAACTCGTTCTCCGGCGTCTCGTAGAGCTCGAGCGGCGAGCCGACCTGCGCGATGCCCTTGTTGGCCAGCACCACGATGCGGGACGCCAGCGTCATGGCCTCCACTTGGTCATGGGTGACATAGATCATCGTGCTATCGGGCATCTGCTCCTTAAGCTGCGCGATCTCGATCCGCGTGGCCACGCGCAAGGCCGCGTCGAGGTTCGAGAGCGGCTCGTCGAAGAGGTAGACCTTCGGGTCGCGCACGATGGACCGCCCGATCGCCACCCGCTGCCGCTGGCCGCCCGAAAGCGCCTTCGGCAGGCGGTCGAGATATTCGGTCAGTTGCAGCTTCGAGGCAGCGCGGTCGATGGCCTCGTCGATCTCCGCGGGGCTCTTCTTGGCAAGCTTCAGCGCGAATGCCATGTTGTCGCGCACCGTCATGTGCGGGTAGAGCGCGTAGGACTGGAAGACCATGGCGATGCCACGTTCCGACGGCGGTACGTCATTGACCACCTGTCCGTCGATCTTGAGCTCCCCTCCGGTGATCTTTTCAAGCCCCGCGATCATGCGCAGCAAGGTCGACTTGCCGCAGCCCGATGGACCCACGAAGACGATGAGCTCGCCCTTCTTGATGTCGAGATCGATGTTCTTGAGCACGTTCACCGTGCCGCCATAGGTCTTCTCGACATCCGTCAGCAGAAGTTCGGCCATGTCTTCTCCCCTTCTTCCCTAGTTCTTCTTGTTGAGTGCGATCGTGGCCTGCCAGGGCCCGAGATGGAGCCGGAAATCCGGCCCCGGCGCGATGGAGCCGAGTTCGGATCCGATGGTCATCCAATCCCCGTCGGGCACATCCACGGACGCCGGCTGGTCGCTCATGTTGAATGCGCAAAAGAGCTCCTGCGACTGGTGCCTCCGGGTAAACCGCAGGACCGTTCCGTGGGCTTCGATGCGCGACTGCGCGCCCATGCGCAGGGCGGGGTGAGCACGGCGGAACGCCAGCGCCCGCCGGTAGTGATGTATGAGCGCGGCCGGATCGGCCTCCTGCGCCGCCACCGCGTGGCTCAGATGCTCCCCGGGCACGGGCAGCCAGGGCATCCCCTCCGTGAAGCCGCCATTCGTGTTGTTTTGCTCCCAGACCATGGGCGTGCGACACCCGTCTCGACCCTTGAATTCAGGCCAGAACTCGATGCCGTAGGGATCCTGCAGCGCCTCGAAGGGCACTTCGGCCTCCGGCAGCCCGAGCTCCTCCCCTTGATAGAGGCAAAGCGACCCGCGCAAGCAAATGGCCAACGTGTGAAAGAGGCGCTGCGCCCCCGGGCTCAGGTGCCAGCGCGTCGCATGGCGCTCCACGTCATGGTTCGAAAACGCCCAGCAGGCCCAGCCCTCGGGGGCCGCCGCGTCGAAATGGGCGAACACCTCGGCCACGAAGTCGGCGGTGGGACGGTCCCCGGACAAGAGCTCAAAAGCGTAGCACATATGCATGCGCTTCTCGCCCTTCGTGTACTCCCCGAGGATTTCGAGCCCCTTCTGGGCGTCGCCCACCTCGCCCACGCAGGTCGTGCCGGGGTATTCATCGAGGAGCGCGCGGAACCGCTCGAGGAAGCCGATATTCTCCGGCTGCGTCTTGGAATAGAGGTGAAGCTGGTGATTGTAGGGATTGACCGAGGGCGCGATCGTGGCGTTGCGCAACTCCGGAGGGCACGGCGGATTGTCCCGCAGCTCCTTGTCGGCGAAGTAGAAATTAACCGTATCGAGGCGAAACCCGTCCACCCCGCGATTGAGCCAGAACCGCGTGATATCGAGGAGCGCGTCCTGCACCGCGGGAGTGTGGAAGTTCAGGTCCGGCTGGGACACGAGGAAGTTGTGCAGGTAGTATTGCTCGCGGCGGCTGTCCCACTGCCAGCCTGACCCGCCAAAGATCGACAGCCAGTTGTTGGGCGGCGTCCCGTCGGGCTTGGGATCGGCCCAGACGTACCAATCCGCCCTCGGATTGTCCCGAGAGGCGCGGCTCTCGACGAACCAGGGATGCACGTCAGAGGTATGGGACAGCACGAGGTCGATCATGACCTTGATGCCCCATTGATGGGCCGTGTCCACGAGGATGTCGAAATCCGCGATGGTGCCGAACATGGGATCGACGTCGCAATAGTCGCTCACGTCGTAGCCGAAATCCTTCATCGGTGATTTGAAGAATGGGCTGATCCAGATGGCATCCACGCCGAGCGACGCGATGTAGGGGAGCCGCTGCACGATCCCGAGGAGGTCTCCCACCCCGTCGCCATTCGAGTCCTGGTAGGAGCGTGGGTAGATCTGATAGATCACCGCGCCTCGCCACCACTCTTCGTCCGTGACCATGCGGCCCGCCAACTCCTGGCCTTGCTGGTTCATGTCCTTCTTCGCCCGTTACTCTGCGAATAATCCACGTCGCCCCCCGGGCTCCTGCCCGGGGCGCCCATCACTTGACCGATCCGGCCAGAAGCCCGCGCACGAGATACCGCTGCAGCGCGAAAAAGACCGCCAGCGGCACCGCGATGGACACGAAGGCCGCCGTCGCGAGGATCTCCCAATTGCCGCCGCGGGTGCCCAGAAGCTCCACGATCGCGTTCGTCATGACGGTCGTTTGACCAGTGGAGTCGATCAGGAACACCCGCGCCACGAGGAGGTCGTTCCAGGTCCACAGGAACTGGAAGATCGCAAACGACGCGAGCGCCGGGAAGGACAAGGGCAGGATGATCCGCATGAAGATCTGGAAATCCGTCGCCCCGTCCACGCGCGCATTTTCGATGATGTCGCGCGGCAGGCCAGCCATGTAGTTCCGCAAGAGATAGATCGCGAGCGGCAGGCCAAAGCCCATATGAGCGAGCCAGACACCCACGTATCCCTTCCCGATCCCGATCCAGTTGTGAAATTGCAGAAGCGGGATGAGCGCGAGCTGGAGCGGCACCACGAGGAGCGCGACGACAAGCGCCACGAGGAGCGCGCGCCCCGGGAACTCCATCCAGGCCAGCGCGTATGCCGCGAAGGCCGCCACGAGGATCGGGATGATCGTCGCCGGGATCGTCACCGTCAGCGTGTTGAAGAAGGCCGGCGCCATGCTCTCGTTCGAGCCCTGGAAAAGCATGTAGTCGTAATTCTCGAAGGTAAATTCCGGCGGGCTCGAACGAGAGCATGGCGCCGGCCTTCTTCAACACGCTGACGGTGACGATCCCGGCGACGATCATCCCGATCCTCGTGGCGGCCTTCTCGCCACCGCGCAGCTCGGCCGTCTCCCCGGGCGCGAAATCCTCGGGCGCGCGGGAGGACCAGCCCCAGGCGGTGACGGTGGTGGCGTCGTTCTCGAAAAGCTGACCCGTGATCACGAAGAGATCACCATCGACGGTTTCACTGCCCTCGAGGCGGATGGCCGGGTTCTGGCTTTCCTGCGTGGCGAGCGACGACCACCAGCCGGAGCTCGTGATCTGATCCGCCGTCCGGAAGGACGACACGAAAAGGCCGACCGTGGGGAAGAGCCAGAGAAAGACGAGGAAGAGCACGGCGAGGTTCGTGACGATGCCGAGCGAGCTCTTCTCGCCGGCGATCCCGTCATCCTTGGCCTTCGGCGCGAAGATCCCGCGGATCAGCTGCTGGCCCGAGGCGATGAGCCCGCCCCGGTCCGGTGCGTCATTGTCTATCGTAGCCATCAGCGTGTCTCCTTGCGGACTTGGATCACGTTCCAGACGAGGATCGGTGTCACCATGAGCATGATGATGATCGCCGACGCCGATCCCACGCCCCAGTCATTGGCGCGGAAGAGCTTGTCGAACATGTAATTCGCCAGCACCTGCGTCTCCCATTGCCCGTTGGTCATGGCGAACACGATGTCGAAGACCTTGAGCGTGGCGATGGTGATCGTCGTCCAGACGACGACGATGGTGGGCATGATTTGCGGCACCTTGATCTTGAAGAAGATCGAGAAGGGGCCCGCCCCGTCCACGATGGCGGCCTCCACAGTCTCCTCCGGTATGCCGCGCAGCGCAGCGCTGAGGATCACCATGGCGAAACCGGTTTGGATCCAGATCAGGATGATCATTAGAAAGAAGTTGTTCCAGAAGGGCATCGTGATCCAGGTGATCGGCTCGCCGCCACCCATGGCGATGTAGATCGCGTTCAGGATGCCGATCTGATCGGTCCCCTCGGGGCGGGCTTCGTAGACGAGCTTCCAGATGACGGAGGCGCCGACGAAAGAGATCGCCATGGGCATGAAGATGAGCGATTTGGCGATGTTGCCCCAGGCCAGTCGGTCGGTGAGCTGCGCCACGGCCAGCCCGAAGGCCGTGGAGGCCGCGGGCACAACGAGAAGCCAGAGGAAGTTGTTGCGCACCGCCTCCCAGAATTTCGGCTCGTTGGCCATCTGCTGATAGTTCTGAAGGCCCACGAACGCATTGCCCGCGTCACGGTCCAGGACCGATAGGCGCAGCGTCTCGAAGACCGGATAGGCGAGGTAAAGGCCGAGTGCCGCGAAAGCGGGAAAGAGAAAGAGCCAGGGCCGGATCATATTGGCGCGGTTGATGTTGCGCCCCGCATTGGGGCCCCGCGGCGGGTAGAGCACTTTGTCCAGCACCCAGTTGGACCCGTAGAAATAAAGCCCGCAGGCCGCAACGGCGATGATGATCGTGAATAAGCCGAGCAATGCTGGATGCATGGCGCCCTCCCTTGGCTATGGTGTGAGCGGCCCTTCATTTGCGCGAGGGCCGTCTCCTGTATCAATGGACCGGTTCGCTTACCGGTTCCGGGGCGGCGGCGTTTTCGTGCCGCCTGAGGAAAAAGGCGGGGCCTCGACCCCGCCTTCCCCTGCTTACTTGATGGCGTCCCAGGAGGCCTGGATTTCCGCCGTCACCTCTTCGGCGGATGCACCGCCGGCATAGTCGACCATCCCGGTCCAGAACGTGCCGGCGCCGATGGCGCCGGGCATCAGGTCCGAGCCGTCGAAGCGGAACGTCGTCGCATCGAGCAGGATCTGACCCAGACCACGCTGGGTCTCGTTCAGATAGGCTTCGAGGTTGACACCGTTATGCGGTGTCAGGAAGCCCGTCTGCGCCATCATCACCTCGTGGGCGAGCGGCAGCTGCAGGAACTCCATCAGCACATTGGTGGCCTCGGACGGGTCGGTGATCGCCATCAGCGTGCCGCCACCGAGCACCGGGTTGCCCAGATCCTCGCCCTCGTAGGACGGGAAGTAGAAGAAATTCGTGTCCACGCCGAACTCGGTCCCGTCCGGGAAGAAGGCCGGGACGAACGACGCCTGCTTGTGCATGTAGCACTGCGGCGGCGACGCGAAGAGGCCCTGCGGGCTGTCACGGAAATCGGTCGTGGCGACCGCATCCGCACCGCCAGACACCTTGGCATCGTCACGGGCGAAATAGCCGAACTCTTCGATGGCATTGATCACGCGCGGGTCGTTGAACGGGATTTCGTTGGCGACCCACTGATCATAGACGGCGGGCTCCACCGTGCGCAGCATCATGTCCTCGACCCAGTCCGTGGCCGGCCAGCCGGTCGCGGCTCCCGATCCCAGACCGATGCACCAGGGCGTCTCGCCATCTGCCACGATCTGCTCTGTGAGCGCCTTGAGGTCCTCGAGCGTCGTCGGCACCTCGTAGCCCGCATCCTCGAAATTCTCCGGCGAGTACCAGACCAGGGACTTCACGTTCACATTGTAGAAGAAGCCGTACATCTGGTCGTCGCCGTTCTGGTCGGCATAGGTGCCCAGATCGACCCAGCTCTCGCCCGCCGCGTAGTTCTCTCCGACCCAGTCGCCAAAGCCATCGGGGAGCGGCGAAAGAAGGCCGTTGCCGGCCATCACGGATGCGAGGCCCGGCTGCGGGAAGACGGCCACGTTGGGCGCGGAGCCCGCCTCGGCGTCGATCACGATCTGCTGCTCGAAGCTGTCGGAGCCCGTGTAGATCGCCTCGGCCCCCGTGGCATCCATGAAGTAGGCCAGCGCGTTGCGGAAGAAATCGTCCTCCGGGTTCAGCCAGGGGCCGGAGATCGTCACCGTCTGCCCCGAAAGGTCAGGCGCGCTTTCAGCCCAGGCGTTGTAGCTGTCCCAGCTGAAGGGCCCCTCGCCCGGTGCGAATGTCAGGTGGCCACCCGCGGTGGACATACCTGCCGTCAGCGCAAGCGTCGCGGAACCTGCAAGAAGCAGATGTTTCATATTCATATTCCTCCCAGTCGCGCCCTTGTTCAGGGCACTGTTGCGGTCATCCGCACCTCGGCGCGCGTGAATGGCTCACGCCAAAGCGCTTTGGATGGGCGAAACAGTCTCGCACCTGCAAAGTGCTGTCAATCAGGTTTCAGCCAAGGCTCGATGCCGCGCCTCGCTGCACCGCAGAGCGAAATTCTTTTGCAATTGCAGAATGATGGTGCGTCGGCATGACTTTGACGTTCCCGGTGGCTTAAGCTTAGGCTCGGCCCGAATTTGAAAGCGCTTTGGGCTTGGGTAAGTCATGAACCTGAAGGAACTGGCCGCGCATCTGGGGCTGAGCCAGACGACCGTGAGTCGCGCGCTCAACGGCTATCCGGAGGTGTCGGAGGCGACACGGCTCCGGGTTAGCCACGCGGCGGAGCAACACAATTATCGGCCCAACACCCGCGCCAAGGGGCTGGCCACGGGGCGGACCATGGCCGTGGGTCACGTCATCCCCACCTCCACCCGCCACGAGATGGTCAATCCCATCTTCGGCGATTTCATTTCCGGCGCGGGGGAGACCTATGCCCGGCACGGCTTCGACATGGTGCTGTCCATGGTGGAGGACGGGCACCAGCCCCGCGTCTATCGCGAGCTCAAGGCCAAAGGCACGGTGGACGGTCTGATCGTGCAGGGTCCCGGCGTGAGCGACCCGCGGATCGGACTGCTGCGCGACCTCGATATCCCCTTCGTCGTCCATGGCCGTGCGAGCGAGGAGACGCGCGAGTATGCCTGGCTCGACGTCAACAACACCTCCGCCTTCGCCAGTGCGACCGCGCTTCTCCTCGACCTCGGCCACCGGCGCATCGCGTTCCTCAACGGGCTCGAGGCCATGGACTTCGCCCGCCGCCGCCGCGCGGGGTTCGAGATGGCGCTCGCGCAGCGCGGCCTCGGCCCGAATCCCAGGCACATGCGCTCCGCCGAGATGACGGAGGGCTATGGATACGCCTCCGCGCGCGAGATGCTTCTCGGCGCAGACCCGCCCACGGCCTTCCTCGTCTCCTCGCTCATCACGGCGCTCGGCGTGCGCCGCGCGGTGGAGGAATTCGGCATGACGCTAGGCCGGGACGTGTCCCTCATCACCCATGACGACGACCTGAGCTACCTGCGCAACGCGGGAGAGGTGCCGTACTTCACGGCGACGCGGTCTTCGGTGCGGGAGGCGGGCATGCTCTGCGCGCAGATGCTGCTTGATCTTATTCACGCGCCGCGCGAGGCGCTTCCCACGCGCCTCCTCGAGGCGCCCCTCGTCCTCGGTCGGTCCACCGGCCCCTGCCCCACGTGAGACGTCCCCCATGATGAAAAAACGCTCCCGCGCCGACTTTCCCGCCGGGTTCCGCTTCGGCGCGGCCACGGCGGCCTACCAGATCGAGGGCCACGCCAAGGGCGGCGCGGGCCCGACGCATTGGGACACCTGGGCCGCTGTGCCCGGCAACGTCGTACGCGCGGAGGACGGCGCGCGTGCCTGCGATCACTACACCCGCTATGAAGAAGACCTCGACATCCTCCGCGACGGCGGGTTCGACGCCTACCGGTTCTCGGCCTCCTGGGCGCGGGTGATGCCCGAGGGGACGGGGCGCGTGAACGCCGCGGGCCTCGATTTCTACGACCGTCTGGCCGACGCGATCCTCGCCCGCGGGCTCGAGCCGCATCTCACGCTCTATCATTGGGAGCTGCCCGCGGCGCTCAGCGACATCGGCGGCTGGTCGCATCCCGACATCGCGCGGTGGTTCGCCGACTTCACCGAGGTCATCGCCGGCCGCATCGGCGACCGCATGGCCAGCATCGCCACGCTCAACGAGCCCTGGTGCGTGGCCTGGCTCGGCCATTTCCTGGGCGGCCACGCCCCCGGGCATCGCGACATCCGCGACGCCGCGCGCGCGATGCACCACGTGATGAAGGCCCACGGCGCGGGCCTCGCACGCCTCCGGCAGATCGGGCTGGACAACCTCGGCATCGTGCTGAACTTCGAGCATTGCACCCCGGCCACCAACGCCCCCGCCGACATCGCCGCCGCCGCGCGCCATGACGCGATCTACAATCGCTGGTTCATCGAGGCGCTCACCGCCGGCGCCTATCCGGCGCCTGTGCTCGACGCGCTCGCGCCGCACATGCCCGAAGGCTGGCAGGACGACATGGCCGAGATCAGCGCGCCCATCGACTGGCTCGGCATCAATTACTACACGCGCAGCCTCCTGAGCGACGCGCCGGAGGAGGCGTGGCCGTCATACTCGGGCTCCCGCGGGCCCCTGCCCCGCACGCAGATGGATTGGGAGATCTACCCCGCGGGCCTCACCGGCTTCCTCACCCGGCTCCGCGACGACCATACCGGGGACCTGCCCCTCTTCGTGACCGAGAACGGCATGGCCTGGGGTGACGTGATCGAGAACGGCGCGGTCCACGACCCCGAGCGCCAGAGCTTCATCGACCTCCATCTCGACGCCATGGAAGAGGCAATCGCCCAGGGCGTGAACCTGCAGGGCTTCTTCTACTGGTCGCTCCTCGACAATTACGAATGGGCCTTCGGCTACGAAAAACGCTTCGGCCTCGTCCATGTTGACTTCGACACCATGGCGCGTACCCCGAAAGGCTCCTATCACGCGCTGAAATCCTGGCTGGCCGAGACACCATGACAAAGCATCCCTCCGACACGCGCAATCTCGTGGCCGACATCGGCGGCACCAATACCCGCGTGGCGCTCGCCGAGGGGCGGCGGCTCCTGCCCGAGACGATCCGCAAATACCCCAATGCCAGCTATCCAGGCCTCGAAAGCATCCTGAAGGATTACATCGCCGCGGAAGATGACGTGGACGCGGCCGCCTGCTGCGTGGCCGTCGCGGGCCCGGTGCGCGACGGCGTGGGCAGCCTCACCAATCTCAACTGGACGATCGACAAGGACATGCTCCGCCGCGCCACCCGCGCCGAGACCGTGGCCGTTCTCAACGATCTCCAGGCGCCGGGCCACGCGCTGGGCCATATCGACCCGAGCAACCTGACCACGATCATCCCGCAACCCGATGCCTCGCCCAACGCGGCGCGGCTCGTGATCAACATCGGCACGGGATTCAACGTCGCCGCCGTCTTCGAAACCGAGACCGGCCGCTACGTCCCGCCCGCCGAGGCGGGGCATTCGAACCTGCCCATCCGCACCGAGGCCGATCTCAGACTGTGCAAGTTCGTGGAAACGGCCCATGGCTTCCCGGCGGTGGAGGATCTGTTGTCTGGTCGCGGGCTCGAGCGCGCCTATGCCTTTCTCGCGCGGGAAGCGGGCGCGCCCGCCGAGAAGAGCTCCCAGGACATCATGGCCGCCATCGCCGACGGAAGCGATCCCACCGCCGAAGATGCCGCGCGGCTCTTCGTGCGTTTGTTCGGGACCGTGGCCGGCAACCTCGCGCTGATCTTCCTGCCCTTTGGCGGCGTCTACCTGGTGGGCGGCATGGCCAAGGTCATGAAGCCCTATTATAGCACGTTCGGCTTCGAGGCCGCCTTCCGTGACAAGGGCCGCTTCGCCGGTTTCATGGGCAATTTCGGCGTCACCGTGGTCGAAGACGACTTCGCCCCGCTTACCGGCTGCGCGAGCCATATCACGGCCCTCACGGGCAATTGAGAACCGGGGCGCCGCCGCGAAATCGGCTCAGCGCGTAAGACTAAATTAAGCCTCGGCGGCTTAGACCTCGTGCCCAGTACCAGGAGGCAACGATGGACGACGCCATGGCCGGGCCGCAGAAGACACTGATCGACCGGCTTCCCGAGGTCGTGGAGGCGGCCTGCCTCCTGCCCCTCGTGGAGAAGCTGCGCGCCGGGGCGTGCTCCCTCCGGCTGGAAGCCTCGCGGGTGAGAACCCTCCATGCCGGTGCGCTGGAGGGCCTGCTCGTCATCGCGCGGACCCAGCGCGCGCGGGGCGACGCCGTCGTCCTTGAAAATCCGTCCGAGGACGTGCTTTCGGTGCTTGCGCTCCACGGTCTCGCCCTCTCTGACGTGACATCTCCCGCGGAGGACACCCGCCCATGACGATCCGCATTCTCGCCGTGGATGACAGCCGCACCATGCGGGCCATGATCCAGTCCACGCTCGAAGAGGCCGGCATCGAGACCCATCTGGCCGAGGACGGCGTGCACGGCCTCGAGGTGCTGGAGGGGATCGAGCCCGACGCCATCATAACCGACATCAACATGCCCAAAATGGACGGATTCGGCTTCATCGACGGCGTGCGCGCGCAAGCGAAGCACAAGAAGACGCCGATCCTCGTCCTCACCACGGAAAGCGCGCCGGAGCTCAAGGCGCGGGCGCGGCTGGCGGGGGCCACGGGCTGGGTGGTCAAACCCTTCGACCCGAAGAAGCTCGTGCGCGCCCTGCGTATGATCGCAGGCTAGCTTCGTGGCGGCGGGCCCCGATGGCAGCGGTGCGGAGCGCGGCGACGGGCGCGCCGGCACGGATGCCATGGCCGACATCCGGACGGGATTCTTCGAGGAATGCGAGGAGCTGATCGAGACGGTCGCCGACATGCTCGCGGCCCTGCGGAGCGGCGAGGCCGCGCAAGCGGACCTCGATGCCGCCTTTCGCGCGCTCCATTCCATCAAGGGCGGGGCGGCTGCCTTCGGCTTCGCGGACCTGGCCGAGTTCACCCATGAGCTGGAGAACCATTTCGCACGGCACCGGGACGGCGGGACACTGCCCGATCCGGAGGACATCCCCCCCCTGCAGCACGCCCTCGATCGGCTGAGCACGCTTGTGGCGGAGACCGCGGCGGGCACTCCGGCAAAGGACGCGCAGCCGGGCGAACCCGGAGAGCCCACGCGCGATGGCCCGGCGGCGGACCTGCGATCCTCGCGCCTGCGGTTTTCTCCTGCGGCGGACTGTGACACGGCCGCCTGCCTACGTGCGCTCCAGCGTGACGGGGAGCTCACCGTGAGCCCCGATCTTTCGACGGTTCCGGAGCTCGACGCCTGGTCCGCGGAGGCGTGCCGGCTGAGCTGGGACATCACGCTCTCAACCCCGCTCTGGGACGCCGAGCTCGACGCCCGGCTGGCGGAGATCGATCCGTCCGGTGCGTTGACACTGGTCAAGGCCGGGGGGACCCCGGAGGCCGGTTCCAGGTCTGAGCGCCCGTCACCGCGCCCGGCAGCCGCCGCGCCGGTCCAGACCGTGCGGGTGGAGCTCGACCGCGTGGACCGCCTCATGAACCTCGTGGGCGAGCTCGTCATCAACCAGGCCATGCTCTCGCGATCGGCCGACGACATGGGCGTTCAGGCCAATTCCGATCACATGCTCGGCCTCGAGGAGCTGTTGCGGCTCACCCGCGATCTGCAGGACAGCGTCATGCAGATCAGGGCGCAACCGGTGAAGCCGCTTTTCCAGCGCATGGCCCGCATCTGCCGGGAGGCGGCGCTCAATTGCGGCAAGGACGTGGAGCTCGTCACCGAGGGCCAGGAGACCGAGATCGACAAGACCGTGATCGAAAGGCTCGTGGACCCCCTGACCCACATGATCCGGAACGCCGTGGACCACGCGCTCGAGGCGCCCGAGGATCGGCTGGAGGCCGGCAAACCCGCCCACGGCACGATCAGGCTGCGCGCGTCCCACCGGTCCGGCCAGGTGATCCTCGAGGTCATCGACGACGGCGCGGGCCTCGACCGGGAGAAGATCCGGGCGCGCGCCCTCGCCCAGGGCCTCATCGCCCCTGACGAGGACCTGTCGGGGGCGGAGATCGAACAACTTCTCTTCATGCCGGGCTTCACCACGGCGTCGCAGCTCACCTCGTTGTCAGGTCGCGGGGTGGGGTTGGATGTCGTCCGCTCGGCCATTCTCGGCCTTGGCGGACGCATCGCGGTGGAGAGCAGGCCCGGACAGGGCACGCGCTTCGAGGTGAGCCTGCCGCTCACGCTGGCGGTGCTCGATGCGATGATCGTGTCGGTCAGCGACCAGACACTGGTGCTCCCGCTCTCCACGATCCACGAAACGCTCACCCTCAGGACCTCGGATATCCTGGAGCTCACGCCCTCCTCCCGCATGCTGCGGCATGGCGGGCGGCCCATCGCGCTCCTCGATCTGGGGGAGGAGCTCGGCTATCACGGGCACCGGAGCGACCTCGACCAGAAGATCGCGCTGGTCATCCACGGCGAAGGTCAGGCGCCCACGGCGCTGGCCATCGACGAAATCCATGAACAGAGACAGGTCGTCATCAAGGGTCTGCAGGCCGGGTTTTCCGAGGCGAGCTCGGTGTCCGGTGCCACCATCCTCGGCGACGGGCGCATCGCGCTCATCATCGATCCGCTCGACGCCAGCCTCTATCGCGGTGCGGCGCGGGGCGCGCGCCGGGCGGCCATCCCCCTCGACCTGAGCGCCTAAGGAGAGAGCCATGCAGCTTCCACCCCACCAGGAGCCCGACGGCACCGAAACCGGCGTGCTCGACCAGATCGAGCTTTTGACCTTCGCCGTGGGCGAGCAGGACTACGCCATCGACATCATGTGCGTGCGGGAAATCAGGAACTGGACGGAGCCCACGCCGCTGCCCAAGACGCCGGATTTCGTGCGGGGGGTTATCAACCTGCGCGGCACCGTGCTTCCGATCCTCGACCTCGCCAAGCGGCTGGAACTCGACGCGGGCGCCCCCGATGAAAGGAGCGTTTTCGTCGTCATCCACGCCGAGGGCCGGGTCTTCGGCGTCACGGTCGACGGCGTGTCCGACATCCTGACGGTCCCCCGCAGCATGCTTCAGGACCCTCCGGCGCTCGACGACGGGACGGAGCCCGGCTGCGTGAGCGCGCTCATCCTCGAGGAGGAGCGGATGATCCGCGTCCTCGCCGCCAGCCGCATCGCACCTCACGTCACCGGGGCGGGTAAAGAGACCGCCGCCGCCTGATGGGGCACGGGCCGCCCCCCGTCGGGCGCCCGCTCGACGACGAGACGTTCGCGGCCATCGCCGCCGTCGCCCATGCCGAGGCGGGGCTCAAGCTGGAAGAGACGAAGCGCGCCATGGTCACTTCCCGTCTGATGCGGCGCGTGGCGCGGCTCGGTCTCCGGGACCTGGCCGATTATGTGCCCATCATCTCGGAACCGGGCGCGGCGGAACGGCGCCGGATGGTCTCGGCGCTCACGACGAATGTCTCGAGCTTCTTTCGCGAAATCCATCATTTCGAGGCGCTGCGGCATCGCATCCTGCCCCCGCTTCTGGCGGCGGCGCGGTCGGGCGCGCGCGTGCGGATCTGGTCGGCCGGCGCGGCCCACGGGCAGGAGGCCTATTCCATCGCGCTGACCGTGCTCGACCTCGAGCCGCGCGCCGACGCGCTCGACATCCGCATCCTGGGGACCGACATCGACCCGTCCGTCATCCGCCATGCCCAACTCGCCGCCTATCACCGCTCCATGCTGGGCGAGGTGCCCGAGCGCCTGCGCCAGGCGTATTTCAGCTTCGATACCTCCTCGGAGACCTTTCTCGCCACGGCGCCCCTGCGCGCGCTGGTGCTCTTCCGCGAACTCAACCTCCACGGGCCCTGGCCCATGCCCGGGCGCTTCGATGTCATCTTCTGCAGGAACGTCGTGATCTATTTCGACGAGGCGGGTCAGGAGGCGCTCTGGCCGCGCTTCGAGGACAAGCTCAGCGATGGGGGCTGGCTCATGGTCGGCCATTCCGAGCGGATCCCGCGGGCCCACGCCCCCCGCCTCGAGGCGCGGGAGCACACGATCTACCAACGCGCCCGCTGATCTAGAGGAGTTCCACGCCCGAATAGTGAAGCGCGCGGCGGCGCATCCGTTCGGCATCGAGCGCCAGCGTGACTTCGTCTCTCTCGCGCAATCTGAGCTGCTGCACGCGGCCGATCGCGGGCCACACCCGCAGGCGCCGTGCTTGCTGCCCGCCCGTGGAGGAGGCCACGCAGGGGATGTCCTCTTCGGCGAGAAACCCCTCCACGAAGGCCACGTTCGCGGCGCCGGTACTGCCGAGCCCGTTGATCATGCGCGCGCCGCCGAAGACCTTCGCCTGTAGCGCGGGCCGCGCCGCGCCCGCCTGGACGACACCGTTGATCAGAAGCTCCATGAGGTTCACCTCGTGCCCGCGCAGCGCGCTCACCTCCAGGCTGCGAGAGGGCAGGAGGAGGTGGTTCATCCCGCCGACCCGTCGTTCGGGGTCCCAGAGGATGGTCGTCACGCAGGACCCGAGGATCGCGCCGAAGCAATCGTCCGCGCATGCGGCGATCCGCACCTCGCTCTGGCGGATGTATTCGACGGCCGGTTCGTGCCGAGGCATGGGAAACGGGCCGTTCAAAACTCCTCCCAGATCTCGGCTGCGTCGGGTTCGTCGTAGGCTCCTGCGGCGTGGGTGCCCCGGTGGGGCCGATGGGGGGCTGCGCCCGGCCCCGGGGGCCTGCCATCCCCGTCGCGTCCATCGGTGTCGTCAGACACCGGCCCGAGAAAGTCCTGTCCTACCGCCGCGGCCAGACGCGGCTGCGACCGGTGATCTTCGTCGCCCATGAAGGACCCCTCCCTCACCTGCGCTCCCCGCATCACCTTGAACCCCGCCATGGCGTCCCGCAACTTCGCGGCTTCCTTGGTCAGGGAATGGCTCGCGGCCGTGGTTTCCTCGAACATGGCCGCGTTTTGCTGCGTCACGCGGTCGAGGTTGGTGACGGCGGCGTTGATTTCCGCGATGGACCCGCTCTGCTCCGTGGCCGACACCGCGATGCGCGAGACGTGGGAGGACACGTCCTCGATCGTGCCGACGATGGCGCGCAGCGCCTCCCCGGCCTGCCCCACGAGATCGACGCCCTGCGCCACATGCCCGCCGCTCTTGGAGATGAGCGAGGAGATTTCCTGCGCCGCATCCGCGGAGCGCTGCGCCAGCGCCCGCACCTCCGAGGCCACCACAGCAAAGCCGCGGCCTGCATCCCCGGCGCGCGCGGCCTCAACGCCGGCATTGAGCGCGAGCAAATTCGTCTGGAAGGCGATTTCGTCGATCACGCCGATGATCCGAGAGATCTCCTGCGAGCTTTCGGAAATCTGCCCCATGGCCTCCACAGCGCGGGAGACGACGTCGCCGGAGGCCTTCGCATGATCGCGGGCGCGTCGCACGACGCCGTCGGCCTGCTCGGCCTCGCCCGCGGCTAGCGTGAGGTTCCGCGTGAGCATGTCGAGGGCCGCCGCCGTCTCCTCCAGCGTGACGGCCTGGTGTTCGGTCCGCCGGCTGAGGTCTTCGGCCGCGTTGGTGATTTCGCCGGCTTCCGCGCTGATCGCGTCGGCGTTTTCGAGAACGGTGCGCATGGCCTTGGACAGCGTTTCCAGCGCGTGGTTGAAATCGATGCGCAACGCCTCGTTGCCCTGATCGAAGGCGCCTTCGATCCGCTCGGACAGGTCGCCATGGGCGAGCGCCGCGAGGGCGCGGCTCACCGCGTCCACGACCCTGCTTTGAGCGGCGATGAGCTGGCGCTTGTCGGCCTCCGCCGCCACCAATTTCTCGTGATCGCGCGTGATGTCCTGCCCGATCAGGAGCAACCGGTTGGGCACGCCTTCGCGATCGAGCACGGTCGTCATGCCCCCCTCCAGAATGCGCTGCGTGCCCGCCGTCACGAAGCGGGACTGCCCCGGCAGGTCCTCGGTGTCAGCGTCCCCGCCCGACAGGCCCTCCGCCGGCGCCAGAAGGTTGTCGAGCGCGCGCCCGCGCAGCGCCTCGAACTTCTGCTCCATCAGGGCGCAGAAGGCGGGATTGGCGGTCACGAGGTGCCCTGACATGTCGAATTCCGCCATGACCTGGCGGGTGTTGATCGCCTCGAGCATGGCCTCGCGCATGCGTTCCATGGTGACGTCTTTCCATTCCACCACGAAGCCGATCGCCTCGTGCGCCTGGTCGCGCACGATGCTGAATGTCAGCACGAAATCGAGCTCCCCGATCGCCAGATCGAGCCGGTAGGGAAGCACGTCGCGGGCCGAAAGAACGCCGCGAATGCGCTCGGGATCCTCCTGGAAGAGATCTATGGACCGCCCCACGACCCGGCCAGGATCCAGATCGGGAATGCGGGCGCGCATCGTCTCGATGTTCTTGCGCAGCAGATCCTCGAAGGCCTGGTTGGCGTAGGCGATGGTCATGTCGAGATCGATGAGCGTCTGCGCCGATGAGGCCCCCTCGAACGCCGCGCCCTTGAAGGAGCCGTCGCGGGCCAGCTCGTCGTTGAGCACCATCGCGTCGCGGAAATCGGCGAGCGCGCGGGCCATGCGCCCCACCTCGTCTCCGCGCGCGGTGTGCGGGATCTCGTGACCGTGATCCCCGCCCCGGATGCGCGCCATGGCCTCCTGGAGCCGCGCCAGCGGTCGCGTGACCGAGCGCGCCACGAGGATCGAGACGACGATGGCGAGGATCAAAAGGATGCTCCCGTCGCGCAATATGTGGCGCGCCATGGCCAGCTCCGGCGCCGCGATCTCGCTCAGCGATTGCTGCACGATGAGCGCCCATTGCCCGCCGAGAAGCGAGACCGGCGCGTGGTAGGCGATGACCTCTTGGCCATCGACCGCGAGGTCTTCCCGCCCCGCCGCACCGTCGAGCGCGCGGCGCACGGGGCGCGAGTCGATTTCGGTGGTGCCGGGCTCCCCCATGGCCGCGTCTCCCACCACGAGCACGCCCTGGGCGTTGACGAGGTAGGCCTGACCGGTCTCTCCGAGACTTGCGCGGTCGGCGAGGATTTCCCCAATGCCCGGCAGCTTCGTCTGGAAGACCGCCACGCCGATCACCGCGCCGCCACGGTCCTTGAGCGGGCGCGCCAAAAAGCTCGCCAGCTCGTATTCCGCCCCGATATAGGGCGCGTGTTCGCTGAAAACGGGGGTCGGCGCCCCATGGGTCAGCGCGGCCTCGAAGACGTCGGCCACGGCGCTGCGCGACAGCGGGCCCTCGCGCAGGTTCGACGCGAATTCGAGCCCCTTCCGCGCGGTGTAGATCACGTCACCGTCGAGATTGACGAGCAACACGTCGTCGAAACCTGTCCGTTCCACGAGGCGCGCGAAATGGTCGTGGTAGCGCTCATGGGCAGCGCGGTAGACACGCTCGGCCTCTCCACCCTCCACGTCCCCGGAAAAGGCCGCGCGCAGAGCACCGCGCGCCTCGCCGTCGGGCAGCCCGGCAAGGTGCCTGTTCCAGCCCTTGCGGAACGCCCGAAAGGCGGTCGTCACAAAGGAGTTCTCGGCCTGGGCGACCGCCTCGGCCTCCACCCCTGCGGCCCAGGAGGTGACCTTCTGCGTGCGGTTGTCCATCACGGCCGAAAGCCGCGCTTCTGCTGCCCCGCGCAGCGCCTCGGTGGCGTATTTATGCGCGAGGTAGTCGGCCACGAGCAGTGTCGTGAGCGCGGTCCCGATCATCAACGCCGGCAACTTCAGGCGGATTGAGGTATTGTGAAACAAACGCATGGCGGCCCCTGGCGAGTTGGCGCAACATCTGCGGGAAGGCCTAAATTTCGCTTAACCTTGAGCGGTCTGCGGGCCGAAGCGCCAAGGGCACTTAACTAGAGTTTTCAGCAATGAACGAGAGAACCCGCCCCTCCCGGCCCGTGCTGCGCAACGCCGATGCGCGGCGGCTCTTTCTCGAGGCGCACGGGCTTCTCGCGCGTCCCGGCGGCAACGCCACCCGGGCCGGGATCGCGGCGCTCGTGACGGAGCTGGGCTTCGTGCAGGTCGATTCCATCAACACGCTATCGCAGGCCCATGACCATATCCTGTGGTCAAGGCGCCCCGGCATCCGCCCGGGGCAGGCCCATGGCTGTGCCGCGACCACCCGCACCCTCTTCGAGGGGTGGACCCACGACGCGGCACTCATCCCGGCGGAGTTCTTCAAACACTGGCGCCACAAGCATCAGAGCGACGCGGCCCGGCTCTCGGAGCGCTGGCAACGCTGGGGCCGGGTCGGGTTTCACGAGGAATGCGACGCGGTGCTCCAGCGGATCGCCCAGGACGGCGCGCTGACGGCGGCGGAGGTCGGAGACGGCGCGCGCCAGAACGGCGGCGGATGGTGGGACTGGCAGCCGCGGAAGGTGGCGCTCGAATATCTCTGGCGCAGCGGGGAGCTCGCGATCTGCCACCGCCGGAACTTCGCCAAGGTCTACGACCTGACAGAGCGCGTCCTGCCGCCCGAGGCGCTCAACGCGCGCGCGGCGAAGGAAGAGAGCATCGCGTGGTCCGCCCGCGCGGCGCTGGCGCGGTTGGGCTTCGCCACGCCCTCGGAGCTGCAGGCGTTCTGGGACATCTTCACCAAGGACGAGCTGTCGGCCTGGGCAGCCACGACGCCCGCGGACGTGACGGAGATCGACGTGGAGGGTGCCGATGGCACGCGCCGCAGGTCCCTCATCCACGCCGATTGGGAGGCGCGCCTCGCCGCGCTGCCTGCCCCGTCGGACCGGCTCCGCATCCTCAGCCCCTTCGACCCGGCCCTGCGCGACCGCGCGCGGGCGCGGCGGCTCTTTGGCTTCGACTACACAATCGAGGTCTTCGTGCCGGAGGCCAAGCGCAGATACGGCTACTACGTCTTTCCTATCCTCGAGGGCACGCGCCTCACCGGCCGCATCGACCTGAAGGCCGACCGCGCCGCGGGCATGCTCGTGGTGAAGGGGTACTGGCCCGAGGCGGGCGTGAAGCTCGGCGCCGGGCGCCATTCGCGGCTCCTGTCCGAACTGGGCAGGGTCGCTCGCTTTGCGGGGCTCGGAAGCCTCACCGTCGCCGACCTGCCCGCCACGGAGATATTCCGGCGGGCCGAACACGTGCGCCGCACCTAAGCCCTTGCACTTCCGGCCATATCGGGAAAACTCCGCCCATGGCTCAGCCCGTTCCGAAACGCGGTCCCTTCGAGATCGGGACCGCCCGCATCGCACCCGGCACGCGGGAGACGGTGGGCCTCCCCGTGTCCGTCTTCGCCAACCACGCCCCGGCGGAGCTCATGGTCCATGTCGTCCACGGCAAGCGGCCCGGGCCCTGCGTTTTCATCAGCGCGGGCATCCACGGCGACGAGGTCATCGGCGTGGAAGTCTGCCGCAGGCTCCTGCGGGCACCGAACCTCGACACGCTCAAGGGCACGCTCCTCGTGGTGCCGGTGGTCAACACCTACGGCTTTCTCAATCATTCCCGCTACCTGCCCGACCGGCGCGACCTCAACCGCTCCTTCCCCGGCTCCTCGAGCGGGTCGCTCGCGGCGCGGCTGGCGCGGCTCTTTCTCCACGAGGTCGTGCTGCCCTGCAATTTCGGCATCGACCTCCATTCCGCCGCGATCCACCGCACCAACCTGCCGCAGATCCGCATCTCCCCCGGCAATGCGCGCACGCGCGCGCTGGCCATGGCGTTCGGGGCGCCGGTGGTGCTCACCTCGCCGCTGCGCGACGGCTCGCTCCGGGGCGAGGCCAAGGCGCGCGGGGTGGATGTGCTGCTCTACGAGGCTGGCGAGGGGCTGCGTTTCGACGAAACGAGCGTGCGCGCCGGGGTCGCGGGCATCCTCCGGGTCCTCCAACAGGAAGGGATGATCACGCGCCGCGGGGTGCCCCGCGCGCCGTCCACGCCGCTCATGGTGGGCGACAGCACGTGGCTGCGCGCTCCGGCGGGGGGGCTCGTGCGGATGTATCGCTCCGAGGGCGAGATCGTGGCCGAGGGCGATGTGCTGGCCACCGTGTCCGACCCGTTCGGTGCCGCGGATGTAGACCTCACGGCGCCGGGCGACGGCATCATCGTGGGCCGCGCGGTCATGCCCATCGTCAACGAAGGTGACGCGCTCTATCACCTGGGCGACCTGCCCGCGCGGCGCGACGCCGAGGCCGCCATGGAAGACCACACCGAAGCGCTCGCAAAGCCGCTCTTCGACGAGGACGAGATCATTTGACCGCCACCGACGCCTTCCCCGCACCCGACATTCCGCGCATTGCCATCCTGGGCACCGGGCAGCATTTTCCGGTCAACCGCATCTTCTGCATCGGGCGCAATTACGCCGCGCATGCCGCCGAGATGGGCCAGGAGGTCGAACGCGAGCGTCCGTTCTTCTTCACCAAGGGCCACCACAGCGTGGTCCCGTCCGGGGGAGAGGCTCCCTACCCGCCCGGCACGTCGGATTACCACCACGAGGTGGAACTCGTCGCGGCCATCGGACAGCACGGCGCGAATGTCGCGGAGGCGGAGGCCATGGGGCTCTTGGCGGGCTACGGCGTGGGCCTCGACATGACGCGCCGCGACCTCCAGCAGGCCAACCGCAAGAAGGGGCTGCCCTGGGACGTGGGCAAGGATGTCACCGGCTCCTGCATCCTCACGGGTCTCACCCCCGCGGCGCGTTTTACCCCCGCCGACCAGCGCATCCATCTGAGCGTGAACGGCGCGATCCGGCAGGACGCCTCGCTCGCGGAGCTGATCTGGTCGCTGCCGGAGCTCATCGCCTTTCTCTCTACGCTCTATCGCCTGACGCCCGGCGACCTCATCCTCACCGGCACCCCGGCGGGCGTGGGCCCGGTTCAGCCGGGTGATTTCCTGGAAGGGGGGATCGACGGTCTGGAGGACCTCGCGATCACGATCACCGGCGCCTGAGCGCGGGGCCAATCGCGGTGGGACCTGTGCGGCGGGCAGTCCCGGCTGCCTGCGCCGCGCCTCGGTCTGATCGTTTCAGCCAAGAGAAGCGGGGCGCCTCACGCCTCCCCGAGCGTATGTCCTGCCGCTCCATAACCAGTCCGTCTGCCCGCCCGGAACGGATGCGTCACCCGTCAGGCTTCACTCGACCGCCCTCAACCGTCACGGATGCGGCGACCGGCGCGCTCCGAGACCATCCGACCGCGCACCCGGCCTCGGGCCAGGAGTGCAGGCGTTTAGGCGGCCTTGTCCTGCCCGCGCTCCTCGGCGGCGCGCTTTTCGTCGGCGGCCAGGTAGAGCGGCCGCAGCCCGGTGATGAGCCGCGCGCCCTTCGAGAACGTCACGTAGGACCAGAACCAGCTCAGCAGCACGAAGACCGGCCGCCGCACGCCGATGAGGAAATAGACATGGGCAAAGCCCCATATCCACCAGGCCAGCGCGCCCGAGAGCTGCAGCCAGCCCCAGTCGATGACGGCGGCGTTGCGCCCGATCGTGGCGAGATTTCCCCTGTGCTTGTACTTGAAGCCCTGCGCCGAGACGCGCTTCCCAGCGGCCTGCCGCGCGAGCCGCTTGCCCACGAAATGCCCGGTCTGCTTGGCCGCGGGCGCGATCCCCGGCACGTCGAGGTCGCCCTTCCAGGGGACCTTGGCGGCGTCGCCGATGATGAAGACCTCCGGATGGCCGGGCAGCGACAGGTCCGCCTCCACCGCCACGCGGCCGGAGCGGTCGGTTTCGGTGCCGAGCCACGTGCCGAGCTTTCGCACCTTGACGCCCGCGCCCCAGACCTTCGTGGCCGCCGGAATGAAGCCCTTGGAGGTCTTGACGCCCTCTTCGGTGATGTCCTCCACCATCGTGTCGAGCTGCACCTCCACGCCGAGCCCTTCGAGCGATTTGAGGGCCTTGCCGGAAAGCTTCTCGGGCATCGTCGCGAGGACGCGCGGTCCCGCTTCCACGAGGATCACACGGGTCCCGGTGGGGTCGATGTTGCGGAAATCCTTGGCGAGCGACTGCCGCGCCAATTCGGAGATCGCCCCGGCGAGCTCCACGCCCGTGGGCCCTCCGCCCACCACGACGAAGGTCAGTTCCCGGGCCTGGACATCGGGGTCCGTGGCCACCTCGGCGCGCTCGAAGGCCATGAGGATGCGCTTGCGGATCTCGGTCGCGTCCACGATGCGCTTGAGCCCCGGCGCATGGGGCTCCCATTGCTCGTTGCCGAAATAGGAATGCTGTGCCCCGGTGGCGATGATGAGATGATCGTAGTCGAAGGCGGCAGTGTCCCCGAGAACCCGCTGGTTCTCCAGGTCGATCTCCTGCACCTCCGAGAGCGCCACCTTGACGTTCTTCTCGTCGGCGAAAAGGCCCCGGATCGGCCACGCCACATCCGCTGGCGACAGGTCCGCCGTGGCCACCTGGTAGAGAAGCGGCTGAAACAGATGGTAGTTGCGCTTGTCCACGAGCGTGACGTCCACCGGCGCGTCCTGAAGCTCCTGGGCGGCGGCGAGCCCGCCGAACCCGGCTCCAATGATCACGACCCTCGGGCGCTTCGTTGCGTCAGTTGCCATGGTGGCACCTCCGTTGGGGGTATGCTTGAGACGTAGGTGGTCAACCGCCGAGGCCAATGCAGGTTTCCCGATAACACCGCGTCTTGCCGCTATGCTTGCGCGAAATCGCCCTAATTGGTAAGCGCAGCTGACCAAAATCGAGGAGCCACGCCATGGGCCTGCAGAACTGCCATAACTTTCAGGATTTCCGCGCCCTGGCCAAGCGCCGGCTGCCCGCGCCGATCTTTCACTACATCGACGGCGCGGCCGATGATGAGGTGACCTACCGGCGCAACACCTCCGCCTATGACGACGTGGACCTGATCCCCTCCGTCCTGAACGGCGTGGCGGATGTGGACATGGGCGTGGAGGTCATGGGCCAGAAACTCGACATGCCCGTCTACTGCGCGCCCACCGCGCTGCAGCGCCTCTTCCACCATGAGGGCGAGCGCGGCGTGGCCCGCGCCGCAACGAAGCACGGCACCATGTTCGGGGTGTCCTCGCTCGCCACCGTGACGGTGGAGGAGATCGAGAAGCTCGCCCCCGGCCCAAAGCTCTTCCAGTTCTACTTCCACAAGGACCGCGGCCTGAACGACGCGCTCCTCGAACGCGCGAAGGCGGCGAATTTCAACGTCATGGCGCTCACCGTGGACACGATCACCGGCGGCAACCGGGAGCGCGACCTGCGCACGGGCTTCACCTCGCCGCCGAAGCTTACGCCCTCCTCCGTCTTCTCCTTCGCCACGCATCCCATGTGGGCCTGGAATTTCTTCACCAAGGAGAAATTCGACATGCCCCACCTCTCCGGCCATGTCTCGGCGGGCACGAACCTCGCCGTGTCGGTGGGCGACTATTTCTCCACGATGCTCGACCAGAACATGAACTGGAAGGACGCCGAGGAGCTCTGCAAGAAGTGGGACGGGCAATTCGCGCTCAAGGGGATCATGAGCGTCGAGGACGCCAAGCGCGCCGTCGATATCGGCTGCACGGGCATCATGGTCTCGAACCACGGCGGGCGGCAGCTCGACGGGGCGCGCGCGCCCTTCGACCAGCTTGCCGAGATCTGCGACGCCGTGGGCGACAAGATCGACGTGATCTGCGAGGGCGGCATCCAGCGCGGCACCCACGTCCTGAAAGCGCTGAGCGTCGGCGCGAAGGCCTGCTCGGGCGGGCGGCTCTACCTCTATGCCCTCGCCGCCGCAGGGGGCGCTGGCGTGGAGAAGGCGCTCGGCAACCTGCGCACGGAGATCGAGCGCGACATGAAGCTGATGGGCATCACGAGCCTAGATCAACTGAGCCGCGACAACCTGCGCTTCCGGCACTGACTGCGCCGCCCGGACGAATTTGGGGATGGTCCGGGCGACGCAGTGATCGGGAGGCGGACCTGACGGCCCGCCCCCCTGGAGCAACTCTTCCGCCGTTACATACCCATGCTGATCGCAAAACCGGAAAAGCCGCCCATCCCGAGATCGGAGAGGAACGTGGCCGCCCCAGACCCGAGGTCGACAGCGTAGAGCCCCGCTGTCGGCGCACCCTCGAGCTGCAGGATCGCGTAGGCGAGGTCCGTGCCCTCCTCCGGAGAGACGATGTCGAAGCCCCCCGCCGAGGTCAGGTCGACGGCGTCCCCGTCCACCGTCACCGGCCCCACGGTGCCCAGCGTGCCCGCATTGTTGGCCAGCGTGACGAGCGCATCGGTCGCGCTGTCGAGCGCGTATTGCGCCGTCGAACCCGCCTTCATGCCGGCGATGGCGTTGGTGTAGGCATTGGCGAAGATGTCCGGCGCCTGCCCGGCATGCACGTCGCCCTCCGCGTAGAAGGCATCGGTGAAGCGCAGAACGCGTCCCGCACGGTCATCGCCATCGCCGAAGCCGTCGGGGAAGTAGACGAGGTTCGCACCGCTCGCGGAGACCGCGCGCACCGCGTCGATGGCGTTGTTGAAATCGAACGCCACGGCACCGGCGCCGAGCGTCGCCCCCTCGTCGAAGCGCGCCGCGAGATCGGTAAGGGCGCCCGTGGCGGGGTCGATCGACACGACCTTGCCCTCCGAGATGCCCAGAAGCGCTCCGGTGACGGGGCGATGGGCGATGGCCGACACCGGCTCTGCGAGCGCGACACGCGTCACCTCGCCCGGTGCCGCCAGCGAGGCCATGGTCACGAGCGTCATTCCATCATCCGCGAGCGCGTAGCCCGTGAGGCCGCCATGGCCGTCCGCCAGCGCGGAGGTCGCGAGCGCGGCCAGGGCCGTCGAGGAGAGGAGAATACGCATGGGGTTTCCTTTCGTAGAGGCATGAGCGCCCGGCGCAGCGGCGCGGGCCATATGCTCAACCACGAAAGGTCGGGCGCCGGAGTTTCAGCTCCGGGCAAAAAGTCTCCCGGCGTCGCGCGGGACGCCCGATGGATCAGTAGTCGCGCTCCCAGAACACGCCGATGCCCGTCTCGCCCTCGCTCGAGGCCGAGCCGCGCAGGGTCGTCGTGTCGCTCAGGTCGAAATTCAGGCTGAGGGTCGTGCCGCCCTGGCCCACCTCCACCTCGGTGTAGACGTCCTCGTCGAGCTCTGCGCCGATGGCGAGCGCTGCCTCCCCCGTCGCCTCGTCGGTGCGCAGATCGAGATCGTCGACCCCGAGGCTCGCGCGCGCGCTCTCGAGGACATTCGTTCCCCCCGCCCCGCTGAGCTGCCGGATGGAGCTCACCAGCCGCGCCACCTGGAGCGCGCTCAGCGTCTCGATGCCCCGGCCGAAGAGCACGCGCGCGAGGATCTCGTCCTCCGCGAGTTCCGGCGTGGAACTGAGCTCGAGCTCCGGCGCGTTCACCGGACCCGAAAGCCCGATCCGCGCCGTCACCCCCTCCACCTGCGAGATCGCGGCGAGATCGATGCGCGGCAGGAAAGAACCCGCTATGGTGATGCGCCCCTCGCTCAGATCGAGGCGCCGCCCGAGGAAGTCGAGCCGCCCGCGCGTCAGGTCGAACTGGCCCGCCGGGATCGGCGCGGCGGCGGTGCCGGTGATGCGCAGCCCGCCCTGGAACCCCGCATCGAGGCCGCGCCCGCGCACGAAGATCTGGTTGATCGCCGTCAGCGAGACATCGAGCGGGATGCGCGGGCCGCCGCTCCCGCCGGCCTCCTCGCGCCCGTCGAGGCGCAGCCCCGCCCTCTCGAGCGTTCGGCGGACGCCCGCGGGCGCGCCCTCGTGCCGGATCGCGGGGATCGCCGTGGCCCCGCCGAGCCCGGTATCGGGGATGCGCACCTCCACGTCCTCCACCCGCACCGCGCCGCTCACGGCGAGCTGGTTCTGAACCGAGCCCGCGAGGGTCAGATCGGCGGTCACCTCGCTCGTGAGCACGTCGAGATAGGCCACCGGCAGGCGGGTGGTCTGAAGACCGAGGTCGATGGCGAAGGGCGCGGCAAGCCCTGCGCTGCCCGAAAACCGGATCGGGACGCCCTCGAGCGCCGCGGAGCCCGCGAGCGTGGCCCGCCCGCCCGCGAGCCCGATATCGAGCGCGATCGGCGCGAGCGTCAGCGCGAGCGTGGGATCGAAGACCCGCGCCCCGGCGGTGGTGAGGGTGCCTGTTAGCGCCTCGAGCCCCGGCGCGCCGTTGAGGCTCAGATCGAAATTGGCCGTCCCCTCGACGGCGCGGCCCGCGGCAAAGGCATTGGCGATGGCAAGCGGCAGCGCGCCCGAGGCATCCGCGCGCACCGCGCCCCCCGGCAGGCCGAGCTCGGCCTGGAGATCGGCGCGCGCGCCGCTATCGGAGCTCAGCGCGGCGCTGACATCGGGCGTCCCGGCGATATCGGCCACATCGGCCGTGACCGTGGCCCCGCCCGCAAGGCCCGGCACGAAGCGCGCCAGCGACGAGGCCCGGGCGCGCAGGCTGAGCGCATCGGATACCGCGCCCGTCACGTCTGCCGAAAGGCCCGTGGCGCTCACCACGCGAGCCTCGATCCGCTGCGCGCCGGTGAGGTCGCGCAGAGTGGCGGCGACCGTGGCGCGCCCGGCGAGCTGTGGTGCGAGAAAGCCCAAGGAGGCCGCCTCCGCGTCGAGGCGGAGCTCCGAGGCCGTCCCGAGGGGCTGGCCAGAAATCCGCGCCGAAAGCCCCGGCGTGGCGGTGGCGGTCGCGTCCACCGTGAGCGCGCCGGTGAGGTCGGCGATCTCGGCGTCGATGCGCGCCGGACCTTCGAGAAGCGGCACGAGAAAGCCCAGATCGTCGGCATCCGCGCGCACCGTCACCACCGCGCCCGGCTGCGTCGGGCGGCCTTCGATGCGGGCCGTGAGGCCCGGCGTGGCGGTGAGATCGGCCTCCACGAGCGGGCCCGCCGCGAAATCGCTCACCCGCGCCGAGAGCCGTGCGGGCCCCGGCAGGGGCGGCGCGAACGCCGCGAGATCGGCCACGTCCGCCACGATATCGAGCGCCTGGGCCTCCCCCGTGAGCGGCCCGCGCACGGTGGCCCGGATGCCCGGCGCCACGGTGAGTGCCGCGTCGAGCACCGGCGCGTCCACGAGCGCCACTGAGGCCACGAGCTCTGCCACGCCGCGCAGTTGCGGCACGAAGCGTTCCACTTCGCTGAGCTGGCCATCGAGCGTCACGCCTGCATCCGGCCCCGAAAGCGGTCCGGCCACGGTGGCATCGAGCCCGAAGGCCGCGCTCAACGCGCCCTCCACACGGCGTGCACCGCGCGCATCGCCGAGCGAGGCCTCGAGGCTCACGGGCCCCTCGACGAGGTCGGTGAAGAGGCCCACCTCGCGGAGGCTGGCCGTGATCTCGAGCGTGCCATCGGCGGAGGAGACCTCCCCGTCCACCGCGGCCTCTAGCTCCACGTTCTCGAGCACCAGATCGTCGATGCGGGTACCGGCCTCGTCCCGCGTGAAGCCAAAGGAGAGCGTCGTCTCCGGGTTGAGGAGCGGCGAGAGCTGGGCCACGCCCATATCGAGACCCGCCGTGCGGCCCCCGAGGCTGACGGTGATCGCCCCGCCGGGCAGCTCGGCCTCCGCCTCGAGATCGGCGGCGACCTCGCCCGCGAGATCGAGGCCGGAGATCGCCGAGAACGGCGCGAGGTCCGGCGCGTTGACGGAGAGCGCGGCAGCGAGCGCCACGCGCCCGTCCGTGGGCGTGACCGTCGCACTGCCCGCCGCACTGGCATGGGCCGCTTGCAGATCGAGGCCGGTGAAGGAAAAACTCCCCGCCTCGGCCACGAGCGCGGTGACGAGCTCCACGTTCCGGCCCACCGCGGCGGCGAGCGCCGGGTCCTCCGGGAAATCGAGGCCCGCGACACGGGCCGTGATATCGCCCGCGAAGGGCCGCGCGGTGCCGGGCGCGATCTGGCCCCGCCCGGTGAGGACCGCGCTCTCCAGCGTCACGTCGCCCGCCGCGATCTCCCGCGCCGCCAGGCGCAGGTCCCAGATGTCGGAGACATCGGCGTCGAAGGCCACCTCGAGCTCGGTGCGCGAGAGCGTGACCTCCGTTCCGGGAAGGGTCGCGCGCCCGTCGCGGGCCAGCACGCCGGTGAGCGCGATGCGCTCCGGCGCGCCGCCCGCCAGCGCCGCCGACCCCGTGAGGAGGAGCTGCGCCGTCTCGAGCCGCAGGTCATCGAGCGCGAGCGCACCCGCAGCACCGGCGCTCCCTTCCGCGGTCAGGAGCGTCTCGGCGCCGAAGAAGGCCCGCGTGTCGGGCTGAAGGAGCGGACGGATATCGCCCGCCACGTCGACGGCGAAGGCGCGGGTGTCAGCGCCCGTGGCATCGAGCGTCACCTGCCCCGCGAGGCGCTCCGCCCCGTCGGTGGCGAGACGCAGATCGGCGGCGAACGCGTCGAGCGTGCCGGTGCCCGCCACAGCGAGCGCCACCGAAGGCAACCCCGGCAGCGCGAGCGCCGTGGCCACGATCCCGCCCGCGGGCTCGGAGACGCGGAGCTCCACGCCGAGCTCTTCGGTCTCCGGCGCGAAGACGAGGTCGATGACGGCCTCCCCCGCGCGATCATCGATCCGGGCGGCGTTGAGCGCGAGGTCGAGCCCGCCATCTGCCAGCGCCGCTGCGATTTCGGCGCGCACGCGCACCTCCTCGCCGAGGAGCGGGGCGCCCAGGAAAAGGTCCTCCACGGCCAGCCGGTCGATCCGGATCGACACGGGTAGATCGGGAATGCGGAAACCCGAGGCCTCCGCCTCCGGCACCTCGACGCCCTCCCGGGCGATGGGCCCGCGCAGCACGCGGAGCTGAGCCGCGACGAGCTCCGTCACTTCAAGGCGCCCGCGCAGGAGCGCGCCGCGGTTCCAATTGAGCCGCACGTCCAGAAGCTCGAGCCAGAGGCCCTCGTCATCGGAGATCCGCAGCGCCTCCATCGTGGCCTCCGCGGTGAGCGCACCGGCGAAGCCGTCCACCTCCACCAGGCGCCCGTCGCCGGAAAGCTGGCGCTCGATCAACCGCTCGATCTGGCCGCTTTGCGCCCAGGCCGCGGGCGCGAGGAAAAGGAGGATGAGAAGCGCGAAGCACCGCATCAGAATGCCTGCCCGAGACCGATATAGAGCGCGTAGCTCGTGCCGTCGGAGCTCTCGCCCACCGGCACGCCCAGATCCACGCGCAGGGGTCCAAGCGCGGTGTTGTAGCGCACGCCGAGGCCCGCCCCGCCATGCCCTTCGCCGCTCTCGAACGTGCCGCTCTCGGACACGTAGCCGTAATCGAGAAAGCCCACGACGCCCAAAGCCTCCGTGATGTTCTGTCTCACCTCGAGGGAGAGGCCCGCGAAGCCGCGCCCGCCGGTGGTGCCCACGTCCTGCACCACGCCGAGCGATTCGAAGCCCTGACCGCGCACCGTCCCGCCACCGCCGGAATAGTAGAGGAAATCGGGCGGCGTGCCCTCGAGATCGGCCAGGAGGATGGTGCCGAGCTGCGCGCGGCCCGCGATAACGGTGCGCGCGCCGAGCGACCGGTAGGCGCGGAGGTCGGCGTCGAATTTGAGGCCGGTATCGCCACCGGCGACGGCGATGAACGGCCGCGCATCCAAGATGCCATAGGTCCCGGCGCGCGGGTTGAGCGGGTCGTCGCGCCGATCACGCTCGGCATCGGCACCCAGGATGAGATGCCCGAAGGTGCGCGTGCCGAAGGCGTCGCGGGACTCCGAGAAACGGAAGCCCACGCCCTGTCCGATCACGAGCGTCTCGTTCACGCGGCGCTCCCGGCGTGCGGTGAGCTGGACGAGGTTCTCCTCGAATTCCTCGTCGTCGATCCGCGCCACGAGCAGGCCGAGCTCCAGCGTGTCATCGGCGCGGCGGAAGCCGGGAATGGACAAGGTGGTGCCGAGCGACACGTCGACCCCGCCGGTTTCGCCGCCGATCCCCTTGATGGAGGCGTCAAAGCGCAGCCGCTGCGCGCGGCCGCGAAAATTGCGGTGGAGCCAGAACGCCTCGAGCGAGAGGCCGTTCGTCGTCTCGATCTCGGCCCCGAAGCCCAGCCGGCGGAGCGGCGCGGCCTCGAGCGCGAGCTCGAGGTCGAGGGTGCCGTCGGGATTCGGGATATCGGCCTCGCTCACCACGACGGAGTTGAAGGTGCCGGTATCGACGAGGCGCCGGCGCACGTCGCGCACGCCGTCCGGGCTGAAGGCCTCGCCACTCGGCATCCCCGCGATCTGCTGCAACCGGCGGTCGCTCACCGAGGCATCGGGCGGCGTGATCAGGCGGCCGAAACGCAGCGCCGGACCGGGGTCGATGGCCAACGCCACGTCGAGCTCCGCGGCGCGGTGGCGGGCCACGACCTCCTGCCCGGTGATGGCGGCCTTGGCGTGGGAGGCGTCGCGCCAATCCGCGAGGGCGCCGCGCCCCGCCGCCTCGATCTGCGCGGTGCCCGCGGTGGCCCCCGGCGAGAAGCCCTCGATTGCCGTCGTATTGGGTGCAAGCGGGCGGATGTCCGCGCGGCCAAAGGTGAAACGCGGGCCTGTGGCGATCTCCACGACCGGCGCGCCAAGCGCGGCAGGAGCGTTGAAGGAGGTGAGCGTACTTGCCTCACGTCCGCCCAGCCGGATGGAGACCGTAGCGCTGAAGTATCCCTCTTCGTAAAGGATCGCGAGGAGCCGACCGTAATCGCCCTTGGCCGTGGCGATGAGATCGCCGGGCGTGTCCGCACTCTTGCCCGAGAGCACGAGCGCATCGCCTGCGAGCCGCGCGCGCAGGTCCTCGTCGCCGCCCTCCACGCGCAAGTCCTGGGCCGCCAGCGGCAAGGTCAGAAGCATGAGACAGAGCGCGATGGAGGCCGGGAAAGAGATCGGGAACAAAGCGCGCGCCACGGGCATTCCTGTCTGAGTGCGGGGAGGCCGAGGGCGTATCCCTGAATACGTGCGCTTCACACCACGCATACGCCACGAGTGCAACGCGCCAGGGGAAGCTTTGTTGCAAAAGAACGCCGATCCTGATCACTTTCGGGATGTCCGACACCACGACCCGAGAGGCTGCGAGCGAGCATGACGAAGAACGAAGACTGGTGGCGGGGCTCCGTCACCTATCAGGTCTATCCGCGATCCTTCCAGGACACGAGCGGCGACGGAGTGGGCGATATCAAGGGGATAACCCAGCGGCTCGATCACATCGCCTCGCTCGGGGTGGATGCGATCTGGCTCTCCCCGGTGTTCACCTCGCCCATGAAGGACATGGGCTACGACGTCTCCGACTACACCGGCATCGACCCGCTTTTCGGCACGATGGCCGATTTCGACGAGATGGTGGAGGAGGCCCATGCGCGCGGGCTCAAGATCATCACCGACCAGGTGATCAGCCACGCCTCCGAGGAGCATCCTTTATTCGAGGAGAGCCGCCAGAGCCGCGACAACCCAAAGCATGACTGGTTCGTCTGGGCCGACCCGAAGCCCGACGGCACGCCGCCGACGAACTGGATGAGCGTGTTCGGCGGCCCGGCCTGGACGTGGGACACCCGCCGCAAGCAATACTACATGCACAACTTCCTCAGCTCGCAGCCGGACTGGAACTTCCACAACAAGGCAGTGCAGGACTACCACCTCGACTGCATGGAATTCTGGCTGAAACGCGGGGTGGACGGCTTCCGCCTCGACACGGTGAACTACTACTTCCATGACAAGCTGTTGCGCGACAACCCGGCCAATTACCTCGACTGGGGGCCCCATGCGGCCAAGCCCGTGGACATGCAGTACTGCCTTTTCTCGAAATCGCAGCCCGAGAACCTGACCTTTCTCGAGCGGATCCGGCAGCTCCTGGACAAGTACGAGGCCCGCACCACGGTGGGCGAGGTGGGCGACAACCACCAGTCGATCTCGCTCATGGGCAAGTACACCTCCGACAACCGGCTCCACATGGCCTATTCCTTCGAGCTGCTCGGCCCGGACTACGCGCCGGACTTCTTTCGCGAGCGGATCGAGAACTTCTTCAAGGGTGCGCCGCAGGGCTGGCCGTGCTGGGCGTTTTCGAACCACGACGTGCCGCGCCATGCGGGCCGCTTCCTGCCCCACGGCAAGAGCCTCGACGCCATCGCCAAGCAATCGGCGGCGCTGCTCCTGACGTTCCAGGGCTCGGTCTGCCTTTACCAGGGCGAGGAGCTCGGCCTCGTGGATACCGAGCTCGAGTTCCACGAACTCACCGACGTGCAAGGCATCGCCTACTGGCCCGAGCCCGTGGGCCGCGACAACAACCGCACGCCGATCCCGTGGGAGAAGTCGGCCAAGAACGCGGGCTTTTCCAAAGCCGCGGAGACCTGGCTGCCGGTGAAAGAGCCCGCCCGCGACCGCGCCGTCGACGTGCAGGAAAAGGACAAGAAGAGCGTCCTCCATTTCTACCGGGAGATGATCAAGCTGCGCGGGGACCACGAGGACCTGCGCACCGGCGCGCAGACCTTCCTCGACCTGCCCGACCCGGTGATCGGCTATGACCGCGGGGACGACATCACCTGCGTCTTCAACCTCTCGAAGCGCAAGGTGAGCGTGCGCCTCCCCTGCCCGGTGACGCCGCTGATTGAGGTGGACGTTGCGTGTGCGAAAGACCGCCTCGACCTCGGCCCCAACGGCTTCGTCATCGCGCGGAAGTCCTGAGTCGGGCGGGGGTTGCACCTCCCCCCCGCCTTGTGAAACCCCATTAGGCGTCAAGACCGACATCACAAAAGGGAGACAGATCGTGCCGAGCCCGACCCATCCCCCGCATCTGAGCGAGGAGGACGTACGCGCCCTTCTCGACGCGCGCCACAGCGACCCGTTCGCGAAACTCGGCGTGCACAAGACCGGCCGCACCTCCTGGCTCGTGACGCTCCTGCCGGGGGCGGAGGCGGTGTCCGCGACGGTGGGGAAAAAGACCGTGGACCTCGCGGATCTGGGCGGCGGCCTCTTCGCGGCGCAGGTGCCCACGTCGAAATCCCGGGCAAAGTTGACAGCTGTCAACTTTTCGGGCGGCGCGGCGTTCGAGGATGCCTATTCCTTCGGTCCGGTGCTCGGCGACATGGATATCCACCTCATCTCCGAAGGCACCCATCGCAGGCTCTGGGACGCGCTCGGCGCCCATGTGATGGAGCACGAGGGCGTGCGCGGCACGCATTTCGCCGTCTGGGCGCCGAACGCCACGCGCGTCTCCGTGGTGGGTGAGTTCTGCGGCTGGGACGGGCGGCGGCTGCCCATGCGGCGGCGCGGCGCCTCGGGCGTGTGGGAGATCTTCGTGCCCGGTGTGGGCGACGGGGCCTTCTACAAGTACGAGATCGCGCCGGCCGAAGGCGGTTTCCACGCGAAATCCGACCCGTTCGGCTTCGGCTCCCAGCACCCGCCGGAGACCGCCAGCGTGGTCCGTGACATCGCGGGCTATGGCTGGAAGGACGGCGACTGGATGGCGGGCCGTGCGACGAAAAACGAGCGGTCCGCGCCGATCTCGATCTACGAGGTCCACCTGCCCTCCTGGCGGCGCGCCGAGGGCGGGCGCCCGAAAAGTTACAAGGAACTCGCCACCGAGCTCGTGGACTACGCCAAGGAGATGGGCTTCACCCATCTGGAATTCCTGCCGGTCTCCGAGTTCCCCTTCGACGGCAGCTGGGGCTACCAGCCGATCGGGCTCTACGCGCCCACGATCCGCATGGGCCCGCCGCACGAGTTCCGCGATCTCGTGGAAGCCGCGCACCAGGCCGGGCTCGGCGTGATCCTCGACTGGGTGCCGGGGCACTTCCCCACCGACGCACACGGGCTCTCGATGTTCGACGGCACCCATCTCTACGAGCATTCGGACCCGCGGGAAGGCTTCCACCAGGACTGGAACACCGCGATCTTCAATTACGGGCGCACGGAGGTGAAGAACTACCTCACCGCGAATGCCCTCTACTGGCTCGAGGAATACCATGTCGACGGGCTCCGCGTGGATGCCGTGGCCTCGATGCTCTACCGCGACTATTCCCGCGAGGCGGGCCAGTGGATCCCCAACAAGGACGGCGGTCGCGAAAACTACGAGGCGATCGATTTCCTCAAGGAGATGAACACGCTGGCCTATGGCGAGGTGGAGGGCATCCTCACCGCGGCCGAAGAATCCACGGCCTTCGGTGGCGTCTCCGCCCCGGTGGATGCGGGCGGGCTCGGCTTCGGCTACAAGTGGAACATGGGCTGGATGAACGACACGCTGCGATACATCGAGAAAGACCCGATCTATCGCCAATACGATCATCACCTGATCACCTTCCCGCTCGACTGGGCCTACACGGAAAATTTCATCCTGCCGATCAGCCACGACGAGGTCGTGCACGGCAAGGGCTCCATGATCGACAAGATGCCCGGCAACGAGTGGGAGAAGTTCGCTAATCTCCGCGCCTACTACGGCTACATGTGGGGCTTCCCGGGCAAGAAGCTCCTCTTCATGGGCTGCGAGTTCGGCCAGTGGCAGGAATGGAACCACGATGAGAGCCTCGACTGGGACGCGCTGCTCGGCGCCAACCAGAAAGGCCTCCAGACGCTCGTGAAGGACCTCAACCGCGTCTACACCTCCACCCCCGCGCTCCATGCCCAGGATTGCGAGCCCGCGGGCTTCACCTGGCTCGACAACGATCCGGCCCAGAGCCTCACGGCCTGGGCGCGCTTCGGCGGCGGGGAGACCTGCATCGTTGTCTGCAACTTCACGCCCATGGAACGCCACGGCGTCCGCATCGCGGCCCCGTCGAAGGGCCACTACCGCGAAATCCTCAACACCGATGCCAGCGCCTATGGCGGCGGCGACCGGGGCAATGGCGGCGGCGTGCACACGCAAGACGTGGCCCAAAGCGGTCAGGACCAGAGCATCGAGATCACGGTGCCGCCGCTCTCGACCCTCATCTTCAAACTGGACTAGAGCTCTCGGGAGGAGACCAGATGCCCAGACCAAAGAGACTATCCCAACGCGCCATGGCCTTCGTCCTCGCCGGGGGGCGGGGCTCGCGGCTCAAGGAGCTCACCGATACGCGCGTGAAGCCCGCGGTCTACTTTGGCGGCAAGACGCGGATCATCGACTTCGCCCTCTCGAATGCCATGAATTCCGGCATCCGGCGCATGGCACTGGCAACCCAGTACAAATCCCACTCCCTCATCCGCCACTGCCAGCGCGGCTGGAACTTCTTCCGCGCCGAGCGGAACGAGTTCCTCGACATCATGCCCGCCTCGCAACGGGTCAATGAAGATCGTTGGTATCTCGGCACGGCGGATGCCGTCACACAGAACATCGACATCGTCGACAGCTACGACATCGACCACGTCGTCATCCTCGCGGGCGACCACATCTACAAGATGGACTACGAGGTGATGCTCGAGGAGCACGTGGAAAAGGGCGCCGAGGTCACCGTGGGCTGCCTCACCGTGCCGCGGATGGAGGCCACGGCCTTCGGCGTCATGGCCGTGGACGCCGAGGAAAACATCACCTCCTTCCTCGAAAAGCCCGCCGATCCGCCGGGCATCCCGGGCGATGAAGAGCACGCGTTGGCCTCCATGGGGATCTACGTCTTCTCCTGGCCCTTCCTGCGCTCGCTCCTCCTCGAGGATCGGGACGACCCGGACTCGTCCCACGATTTCGGCAACGACCTGATCCCCAAGATCGTGAAGGGCGGGAAGGCCCATGCCCACCGCTTCGACCGGTCCTGCGTGCGCCATCCGAACACGGCCGCCTATTGGCGCGACGTGGGCACGCTCGACGCCTTCTGGCAGGCCAATATCGACCTCACCGATTTCACGCCGGAGCTCGACCTCTGGGACACGGACTGGCCCATCTGGACCTATTCGGAGAGCGTTCCGCCGGCGAAGTTCATCCATGACGAAAAGGACCGCCGCGGCGTGGCCATCTCCTCCATGGTGTCGGGCGGCTGCATCATCTCGGGCACGGCGGTGCGAAACTCGCTCCTCTTCACCAAGGTGAAAACGAACAGCTACGCCGTCCTCGATCACACGGTGCTCTTGCCCAACGTGGTCGTGCATCGGAGCGCGCGCCTGACGAAGTGCATCGTGGACCGTGGCGTCGAAGTGCCCGAAGGCCTCGTGGTGGGCGACGACCCCGAGGAGGACGCCGCCAACGGGTTCCGCGTGACCGATAAGGGCACGACGCTGATCACGAAGCCCATGATCGACGCCTACCTCGCCAAGCAATAACGGCCCGATGAACGTCCTCTCCGTCACGTCCGAATGCGTACCCTTCGTGAAGACGGGGGGCCTCGCGGACGTGGCCGGCGCACTGCCGGGCGCGCTGAGGTCCCATGGCGTCGAGATGAAGACGCTCCTGCCGGGCTACCCGGCGGTCATGGCGCGCCTCTCCGAGCCGGAGCAGGTCTACGAGCGCACGGAGCTCTATGGCGCGGCGGCGCGGGTGCTCTCGGAAACTGTGGAGGGGGTGGACCTCCTCGTCCTCGACGCGCCCCATCTCTTCACGCGGGGCGGGACGATCTACCTCGACGAGGAGGGGAAGGACTGGCCCGACAATCCCGAGCGCTTCGCCGCACTCTCGCGCGTGGCCAGCGACATCGCGGGTGGCGCGCTGGGGCGCTGGATGCCCAAGATCGTTCATGCCCATGACTGGCAGGCCGCGCTCGCGCCCTACTACATCGCCCGCTCGGAGGCCGCGCCGCGGGTGGCCAGCGTGCTCACGATCCACAACATCGCCTTCCAAGGCCTCGCGCCCGGCGAGAGGGCGGAGCATCTGGGCATCGAGGGCCGGGATTTCCATTCGGGCGGGGCGGAATACTGGGGGCAGGTCTCCACGCTCAAGGCCGGGCTCACCTTCGCCACGAAGCTCACCACCGTTTCCCCCACCTATGCCGAGGAGCTTATGCGCCCTGATTTCGGCATGGGGCTCGACGGTGTGCTGCGGGAGAGGCGCGGCGATCTGGTGGGCATCCTCAACGGCGTGGACACCGGCGTCTGGAACCCGGCCACCGACAAGAAGATCCACAGCTACAAAAGCCCCCGCGGCAAAGCCAAGAACAAGGCGGCCTTGCGCGCGGAATTCGGGCTGCCCGAGGCGGACGGCCCGCTCTGCGTGCTCATCTCGCGCATGACGGAGCAGAAGGGCCTCGACCTCTTCATCGAGGCGCTGCCCGCGCTCACCGAGGCGGGCGGGCAATTGGCGCTCCTAGGCTCCGGTGACCCGGTGCTCGAGGCCGCCTTCGCCGCGGCCTCCCGCGATCCGAATGTGGCGGTACGCATCGGCTACGATGACGCGCTCTCCCACCGCATGGTGGCGGGCGGCGACGCGATCCTCGTGCCGTCACGGTTCGAGCCCTGCGGGCTCACGCAGCTCATGGGGCTGGCCTATGGCACACCGCCGGTCGTGGCGCTCACCGGCGGGCTCGCCGACACCGTCATCCCCGCCACGCCCGCCACGCTGGCGCGCGGTGTCGCCACGGGGCTCCAATTCTCGCCCGTCACGGCGGAGGCGCTGCGAAACGCGCTGACGAAGCTTTGCGCGCTCTTTGCCGACGCCAAGACCTGGGGCACGATCCAGCGCAACGCCATGGCCCACCCCGTCGGCTGGGAGACCTCCGCCGAAGCCTACGCCGCGCTTTACCGGAGCATCGCCCCATCGCCATGAGATCGCTCCAGCTCTCCGCCGGACGGCCCTACCCGCTCGGCGCGACCTTCGACGGCGAGGGTGTGAACTTCGCCGTCTTCTCGCAGCATGCCGAGCGCGTGACGCTCTGCCTTTTCGACGACGCGGGCAACGAGGCGCTCCTCGTGGACCTTTCGGAGCGCGACGGCCATGTCTGGCACGGCTATTTCTCGGGCATGCTGCCCGGGCAGCAATACGGCTACCGCGTGCACGGGCCCTACGCGCCCGAAGAAGGCCACCGGTTCAACCCGCACAAGCTCCTCATCGATCCTTACGCGAAGAAGCTCACCGGGCACCTCACCTGGGATGACAGCCTTTATGGCTACGAGATCGGCCATGCCGAGGCCGATCTGAGCTTTGACACCCGTGACAGCGCGCCTTTCATGCCGCGCTCCGTCGTCGTGGACCCGGCTTTCACATGGGGCGCGAAGGGGGGCCGCATCGACCGGCCCTGGAACGAGACGGTCCTCTACGAGGCCCATGTCAAAGGCCTCACGCAGAACCGGGAGGACGTGGCGCATCGCGGCAAGTTCCTCGGCATGGCCTCGGACCCGATCCTCGATCACCTCACGGATCTCGGGATCACGGGGATCGAGCTTTTGCCCGTGCAGGCCTTCGTCGATGACCGCTTCCTCGTGGACCAGGGGCTCCGCAACTACTGGGGCTACATGACGCTGGGCTTCTTCGCGCCGGACCCGCGGTACCTGAGCTACGCCGATATCGCCGAGTTCCAGCAGATGGTCGCCCGCTTCCACGCCGCAGATATCGAGGTGATCCTCGACGTGGTCTACAACCACACCGCGGAGGGCGACCAGAACGGCCCGACGCTGGCCTTCCGCGGCTTCGACAATTCGAGCTACTACCGGCTGAGCGAAGGGCGTTACTACGTCAACGACACGGGCACGGGGAACGCGCTCAACTTCGATCATCCCTTCACGCTTCGCCTCGTGATGGATTCGCTGCGCTATTGGGTGGAGGTGATGCGCGTCGACGGCTTCCGCTTCGACCTCGCCTCCACGCTGGCGCGCACCGGCGGCGTCTTCGACCGCGACGGCCCGTTCATGCGGGCGATCCGGCAGGACCCCGTGCTCAACCGCGTGAAGCTCATCGCCGAGCCCTGGGACGTGGGCATGGGCGGTTACCAGCTCGGTGCCTATCCCGCGCCCTTCACCGAATGGAATGACAAGTACCGCGACCAGGTGCGCCGCTACTGGCGCGGCGACGAGGGCACGGTGCAAAAGCTCGCCACGCGGGTGGCGGGGTCGAGCTTCCGCTTCGACCACGACGGGCGGCCTGCGACCTCCTCCATCAACTACCTGACCTCCCATGACGGCTTCACGCTCATGGACGTCGTCAGCTACAACATGAAGCACAACGAGAAGAACGGCGAAGGCAACCGCGACGGCCACGGCGAAAATTTCTCTGAAAACTGCGGCGCGGAAGGGGAGAGCGAGGACGTCCGCGTCATCGCCAAGCGCGCGCAACGCCGGCGCAACATGCTGGCCACGCTCATGCTCTCCCAAGGCACGCCGATGATCCTCGCAGGCGACGAACTGGGCAACAGCCAGGGTGGCAACAACAACGCCTACAGCCAGGACAACGAGACCGGCTGGATCGACTGGGAGGGGGCCGACGACGACTTCCTGCAATTCTGCAAGGACGTGATCCTCTTCCGCCGGGCCACGCCGATCCTGCGTCAGACGCGGTTCCTCCATGCCCGCCCGCGCCTCATCGACGGGGTGCCCGACCTCTTCTGGCGGCGCGCGGACGGGCTGCCCATGACCTCCGACGATTGGGGCCAGGCCAAGCTGAAATTCCTCGGCGCGGAGATGCGCATGGCGCGCGGCACGCCGCCCTACGAGAAGCGCCTGGGCGCGATCTACATCATCTTCAACAACGGCGGAGAGATCCGCGCCACGCTGCCCGAAGCGCCCCAGGGCGAGTTCTGGGCGCGCGCCTTCGACACCGCGGGAGGCATCCCCCCAGAGGACCGCCCGCGCACCACCACCTCCATCGCGGCCGAAAGCGTCGTCGCGTTCACACTGAGGACCATCGCCGAAAAGAGCTGACCGGGAGACCACCATGACCACCATCGCCACGCAGCCGATCGAGGGCCAGAAGCCGGGGACGAGCGGGCTCCGGAAGAAGACGCGGGTCTTCATGGCGCCCCACTACCTCGAGAATTACGTGCAATCGATCTTCGACGGGATCGGCGGGGTCAGCGGCAAGACGCTCGTGGTGGGCGGTGATGGCCGGTATTTCAACGATCGCGCGATCCAGGTGATCCTGCGCATGGCCGCCGCCAACGGCGCGGCGCGCGCCATCCTGGGGGAACGCGGGATCCTCAGCACCCCCGCCGCGAGCCACCTCATCCGCAAACGCGGCACCGATGGCGGGCTGATCCTGTCGGCCTCCCACAATCCCGGCGGCCCGGAGGAGGATTTCGGGCTGAAATACAACGGGCCCAATGGCGGTCCGGCGGCCGAGGGCGTGACCGACAAGATCTTCGCCTGCACGAAGGAGATCACCAAATACCACATCCTCGAAGCGCAGGACGTCGATCTCAAGACCCTCGGCGAGACCACGCTGGGCGACATGGCCGTGGAGATCGTGGACCCGGTGCGCGATTACGCTGACCTCATGGAGAGCCTCTTTGACTTCAACGCCATCGGCGGGCTCTTCGTGTCGGGCTTCCGGATGCGGTTCGACGCGATGCACGCGGTCACCGGCCCCTATGCGCGCGAGATCCTCGAAAACAGGCTCGACGCGCCGCTGGGCACGGTGGTCAATGGCGAGCCGAAGGAGGATTTCGGCGGCGGCCACCCCGACCCCAACCCGATCTGGGCCAAGGAGCTGATGGATGCCATGTACGGCCCCAACGCGCCGGATTTCGGCGCGGCCTCCGACGGCGACGGCGACCGCAACATGATCGTGGGCCGCGGGGCCTATGTCTCCCCCTCGGATTCGCTCGCGGTGCTGGCCGATCTGGCCCATCTGGCGCCGGGCTATGCCGCCGGGCTCGCAGGCGTGGCGCGCTCCATGCCCACCTCCGCCGCCGCCGACCGCGTGGCCGAGGCCAAGGGCATCGAGGCCTTCGAGACGCCCACGGGCTGGAAGTTCTTCGGCAATCTCCTCGATGCCGGGCATGCCACCATCTGCGGCGAGGAGAGCGCGGGCACGGGCTCGAACCACGTGCGCGAGAAGGACGGGCTCTGGGCCGTTCTGCTCTGGCTCAACATCCTGGCGAAAACGGGCAAGGGCGTGTCCGATCTGCTGTCGGACCACTGGGAGCGGTACGGGCGCAACTACTACTCGCGCCACGACTACGAAGCAGTGGACAGCGCGGCGGCGGCGGGCCTCATGGAGGCGCTGCGCGACAATCTCGGCGCGCTGAAGGGCGGCGATTTCGGCGGGCTGACCATCGAGGGCGCCGACGAGTTCTCCTACGACGACCCGGTGGACGGCTCCCACGCCGCGGCGCAGGGCATCCGCATCTTCTTCTCCGGCGGCGGGCGCGCGGTCTTCCGCCTCTCGGGGACGGGCACGGAGGGCGCGACGCTGCGCGTCTATCTGGAGCGGCTGGAGACCGACCCGGGCGAGCTTCACCGCGATCCGCAGGAGGCGCTCGCGCCCATCATCGCGGCGGCGGATGCCATCGCGGGGATATCGGCGCGCACGGGCCGCTCCGCGCCCGACGTCATCACCTGAGCGCCTCGAACCTCGCGCGGAGCGTGAGGATCCGGGACCGCGTGAGCGTGAGCGGCACCTCCTGCGCGGGCGGGAGCACCTCCTCCGTCGCGCCGAAAATATCGCATATCCTCAGCTGCTTGGGCGGCTGGGCGAAGCGCAGGCGCGTCTCCACGTCCGCGCCGCGCGCCTCGAAGAGGCGGAACTCCACCTCGCCGTCCACCGGGCGCACCGTCTCCACGATCACGCCCGGGGGCACCTCGATGAGCGGGGCCAGCTCCGGCCCCGGCGCCACGCGCAGCGGCGCGTTGAGGTCGTAGGCCGCGTGATCGAGCTCTGCCCGGTCGAAGGCGGGGCTCGCGAAGAACGCGTAGGTGAAGACATGCCGCCCCTGGTCCGCGACCGGGTCCGGCGAGGTGGCGGACTTGATGAGCGAGAGCCGCATGACGTGGCCGTGGATATCGTGCCCGTACTTGCAATCGTTGAGCAGCGCCGCGCCGCGCGCGCCATCCGACACAAGCGCCCATTTCTGCGCGGGCACCTCGAAGCGTGCAGCATCGAAATCGGAGGTGCGCGACGTGGCGCGGCGGATCGCGCCCCACTGGATGTCGTAAAGCGCGGTATCCGACGCGATACTGACGGGAAACGCCACCTTCAGCAGGATGTGGCTCACATGCCAGTCGATTTCCGTCTCGAAATCGACGCGCCGGGACCCGGCCGTCAGTCGAATGGTCTGCGTGATCTCGCAGCCGCGCCAGAGATGGGTGACCCGCACCGCCGCCCGCACCGGGCCATTCTCGACCACTTCGAACTGGCGGGCATTGGTCACCTCCTCCTGGTTGTCCTCGAAATAGGGATCGATGTCCCAGGCGTCCCAGCAGATCGGGCGATCCTCGAAGGCGATGAGCCTGTTGCCGTGCTCGCCCTCGGCCAGCGCCTGCCAGCCGGTGGCGAGGTCGGTCACCTCGGCCACGTGACCGTTGGGCAGCACCTTCACGCGCACGATGCCGTTGTCGAGCCAGGCGTGGCGGTCGCCCACGGAGGCGCGCGCGGCGTGGGGCGGGGTCTCCGCCCGTGTGACGGCACGCGCGGCATAACCCGGGAGATCGGAGAACCAGCAGAGCGCGCCTCCCTCCACGCGCTGGGCTGCGTGCAGTTCCGCCTCGCCCTCGACGAAGGCCATGCGGGGCCCGCGCGTCGGCGCGGTGTTGAACGCCACGGGCGCGCCCTCCGTCGGCAGGAGGGCCGAGACCTTGGCCTCGATCTCCGCGCGCAGGCTCGCGAAGGTCTCCTTCGCCTCGTCGAAGACCTCGGTGATCGAGGTGCCGGTGAGGATATCGTGGAACTGGTGAAGGCAGAGCGTCTTCCATTCCGCGTCGAGCGCGATCCCCTGCCCCAGCATCGCCGCCAGCGCCTCCGCCTCGTGGAGCGCCCATTCGGCCTTGCGGTTGGCGCGCTTGATCCAGCCCTGGGAGGTGTAGACGCCCCGGTGGCCCTCCATGTAATGCTCGCCCTGCCAGAGCTGATCCTCGGGCACGAGCGGCGCGAGGCCCGCGAGCGCGTCCCGCACGGTGGACATGCGAAGGCGCGGCATGCCGGGCATGGCGCGGTAGGCCTCTGCCTTGGCCAGCAGATCCTCCGTGGGCCCGCCCCCGCCATCACCGTAGCCGTAGCAGATGGGCAGATGATCCCGCGCCGCGCCGTGGGCGTTCGACCAGGTGCCGCGCACCTCCGAGGCGCTCAGATCGCTTTTGTAATTCGTCGGAAACGGCAGGTACTGCACCGCACGCGGCGTCGTCAGGATATGCGCCATGACGCGCGTGCCATCGATCCCCTCCCAGTGGTGCGAGGCCCAGGGGACGCGGTTGATCTGGTTCCAGTTGAGCTTGTTGGTCACGAACCAGTGGAGCCTGGCCATCTTCATGAGCTGCGGGATCTGGCCTGGGAAGCCGAAGGTATCCGGCAGCCAGAGCACGTCGGTCTCCACCGCGCCGAACTCCGCCCGGAAGAAGTCGCGCCCGAGGATGAGCTGGCGCACCAGCGCCTCGGCCCCGGGGATGTTGAGATCGGGTTCGATCCACATCCCGCCCATCACTTCCCACCGGCCCTCGGCCACGCGGGCGCGGATGCCCTCGTAGATGTCGGGGAAGTCGCGCTTGGTCATTTCGTAGAGAGCAGGTTGGGAATGTGAAAATTTGTAGCCGGAATCGGCCTGCATTAGCCGCAAAACGTTCGAATAGGTGCGTTGGTTCTTAAGCCGGATCTGGTCGATCGTCCAGAGATAGGCCACGTCCATGTGCGCGTGCCCCACACCGTGGAGTGTGACGTCGAGGGGCGCGCCCGCCTCCATCAGCGCGCCGCGGAGCGTCACGAGCGCGCCGGGCACGGAGGCGTAGAACGCCTCCCCCAGGGGGTCGCGCGTGTCGAGCACGTTGAAGGCCGCGTCGAGGGCGGAGATGAGCTCGGGGTTGTCGGTGTGGGTGGCGGCGTCATGAACGGCCTGGGCCAGGCGGATGAAATCGAGCGTGTCGGGGCAGCGCTCCACCAGCGCGGGCGCGCCCATGTAGAGCTGCGCGCGGCTCGTGGGATCGGGGGGCCAGCCCGCGAGGCCGGTCCAGCCGTGGAGCGTGAGCACATGCGTGCCGGTGACGTCCTCCGGCAGCGGGATGGAGTGGTGGTGGCGGTCCGCGCTCCCGAGCGGTGTCTTGCCCAGATAGACCATCGCCTCTGGATGGTTGAAGATGTCGCCCAGGGCGCCCAGCGGCAGGTGCAGCGCGAGGCGGCGCGTGTCCCAGTCCTCCTGGATCGTCACGCGCGTCTTCAGGAGAAAGTCGAGCTTGGCGCGGCCCCAGTAGCTATGATGGGGGATCTCGGGCCAGCCCACTGGCGCCTGGTGGAGGTCCGGCGCGACGTCTGGCCCCGCAAGCTCCTTGAGGAGGAAGGGCGGTAGCGGCGCGCGGCGGCGAAAGACCATGGGCGCGATGAGCGCGAGCCGCGCACCCAGCTTCTCCCGCGTCAGGCGAAGCCTGTGCAGCGCCCTCTGGCGCCGGTCCCGTTCCAGGGCGTGATCGTGCAGGTCGTCCATTGTCTCAGCCTGCGGCGAGCTCGAAGCCCGCGATGCTGCCGCGCATGACGCTGGGCGCGCGCTCGGCCTCGGCGCGCATCTGGTCGGGATCCCAGCCCTCCGAGCCCCAACTGCGCTGGAGATCGGGCCAGGGGATCGAGTCGATCAGGAGCTGCGTGTACGGGTGCTGCGGCGCGCCGATGACCTCCTTCGGCGGGCCGGCCTCCACGACATGGCCCTTGAAGAGGACCATGACGTAGTCGGACACGTGGTAGGCTGTTGCGAGGTCGTGGGTGATGTAGAGGATCGAGATCCCGTACTTGTCCTTCAGGTCGTAGATGTTGGAAAGGATCGTGGCGCGCAGCGACGCATCGACCATGCTCACGGGCTCGTCGGCGATCAGAAGCTTGGGCGAAAGCATCAGCGCGCGCGCCACGATCAGGCGCTGGCGCTGGCCGCCCGACAGCTGGTGGGGATAGCGGCTCAGCACGAGGTCGGGATCGAGCCCCACGGCCGCGCAGGCCTCCTCCATCGCCTTTTGCGTGGCGGCCTCGGAGTTGGCGAGGCCGAACTGCTTGTAGGGGAATTTGAGCGCGTGGTTGACCCGGTAGAACGGGTTGAAGCAGGCATAGGGGTCCTGAAACACGGCCTGCACATTCTTGCGAAATTCAAGGCTCTGGGCCGCGCCCATGCGCGCCACGTCCTGCCCCTCGTAGAACACGCGGCCCTGGCTCGGCGGGTTGAAGCCCAGCATGATCGAGCCCATGGTCGATTTGCCCGAGCCCGATTGCCCCACGATGGAGATGATCTGCGGCGTGTCACCCTCCAGCGTGAACGACATGCGCTGGAGCGCGGTGACGGCGCCGTAATCCTTGCGCACGTTCTCGAAGCGCAGGAGCGGCTCCTTCGAGGCGCGCTGCGCCGCCGGCGCGTTGCGGTCGGGGTTGAGGAAACTGTCGCCGCCCACGAGCGGGACGGAGCGGATGAGGTCCTGCGTGTAGGGATGCTGCGGGGCCTCGATGATCTGCTGGACGGTGCCGTGTTCGACGAGTTCGCCGTCCTTCAGCACGGCCAGCTCATCCACCGACTGCGCCATGAGCCCCATGTCGTGCCCGATGAGGATGAGGCCCGAGCCGATCTCGGCCTGGATGTCCTTCAGCGTCTGCATGACCTGCCGCTGGGTGACGACATCGAGCGCGGAGGTGGGCTCGTCGGCGATGATGAGATCCGGGTTGAGGATGAGGCCCATGGCGATGCAGACGCGCTGCTTCATGCCGCCGGAGAGCTCGTGCGGGAAGAGTTGGCCCGCATGTTCGGGCAGACCCACCGAGACGAGCGCGGCGTCCGAGCGTTTCTGCAGCTCTGCCCGGGGCAGATTGCCCTCGTGGGCGATAATCGCATCCCACATCTGCGGCTCGACACGCATGACGGGATTGAGCGAGTTCATGGCCCCCTGGGGAATGTAGGCCACCGCCGAAAGCCGCGCGCGGCGCATGTCTTCCTCGCCTAGGGCCAGCATGTCGGTGCCCGCAAGGTCGATGGTGCCGCCAGCCACGCGCCCGGGCTCAGCCAGCATCTGCATGACGGCGAGCGCGGTCGTAGTCTTGCCCGACCCGGATTCACCGATAAAGCCGACGCGGCGCCCCTTCTCGATCGTCAGGTTGAGGCCCTTCACCGCCTGCACCACGCCCTTCGGCGTCGGAAACTCGATCGAGAGGTCTTTCAGGGTCAGGACGGGTTTGTCAGTCATGGTTTTTTCCCACGGCGGAGGTCCCGGGTCAGGCCCGGGACGGGTGTGTCGCGCTTCACACCCCGGGCTTGACCCGGGGCCTCCCGGTTTGAGGACGCATTCATGACAGCTTCCTCAGGCGCGGGTTGGAGACCTCGTCGAGCCCGAGATTGATGAGCAGAAGCCCGATGAACATCGTCGCGAGGAGCAGCGTCGGCAGGCCCCACCACCACCAGAGGTTTTGGATGAGCGCGCCAGCATTGATGGCCTCGTAGATCGTGCGCCCGAGCGTTGGGATGCGCTGGGGACCGAGACCGAGCACCTCGAGACCGACGGCGGTCACGATGGAGGTGGTGACCGAGGCGATGAACGAGCCGAAGAGATAGGGCACGAGGTTGGGCATCATCTCACGGAACATGATGTGAAACGTACCCGCGCCGGAGAGCTGCGCCATCTGCACGTAGCCCGAGCGCTTCATGGAAAGCACCTGCGCGCGGATGAGGCGCGTGGGCGATTGCCAGACGAAGCCCGCGATGAGAAGCGCCATCATGGTGAGCGAGACATCCCCGAAGGACGATTGGAAGACGACGAGGATGAGAAGAGGCGGAATCGTGATCATCACATCGGCGAGGACGCGGATCGTGTCATCCGTGCGCCCGCCGAGGAAACCCGCTGAAAACCCGAGGAAAATCCCAATCGACATGCCGATGAGAGAGGCCAGGAGCCCCACGAAGAGCGTGTTCGGCGCCCCGATGATGAGCAGCGCGAGGAGATCGCGACCGCCGCCATCGGTGCCCAGCGGGTGGGCGAGCGTGCCTGACTGACCGCGCATGTTCTCGAAGCCAAAGGGCGTCTGCCGCGGCAGGCCCGAGCCCACGAAGACGAGATCCGGATCCCAGAAGATGCGCCCGAGGAGTCCCAGTGCGATGATGCCGAGGAGCAGCCCCACGCCCCACATGAGCTTCGGATTAAGCCACGGATTGTCGAACCTTTTCAGCCGCCTCGCCTGCTTTCTTTCAGCACGTGTAAGCGGGGTTTCGGCTTCGGCTGCGCCGTCGTTTGTCGAATACTCAGCCATCACGCAGCCTCATGCCGGATACGGGGGTCGATGAAGGGATAGAGCAGGTCGACGAGGAAGACGCTCACGGCGGTCATGAGGATGATGACGTAGCTCACCCCCTGGATGACCGGGAAGTCCTGGTTGAGGATCGCATCGTAGAGCAGCTTGCCCATGCCATTATAGGCGAATATGCGTTCCACGAGCACCTGCCCCGCGATCAGCAACCCGATTTTCAAAGCAAAAGCAGTGATTTGCGGGAGGATCGCGTTGCGGATCATGTAGCGGTAGAGGATGTATCGCGGGCGCAGGCCCTTGGCCTTCGCGAGCGTCACGTAATCCTCGCCCTGCACGGTGATCATGAGCCCGCGCATGCCGAGCGCCCAGAAGCCGAAGGTGACGATCACGATCGAGAGCGCGGGCAAAAAGCCGTGGTAGAGCACCGACTGCACGAACGCCCACGACCAGCCCGGCTCCACGAAGATCGAATAGGCGCCGGTGAGCGGAAACCACTGCAGTTTCGCGCTGAAAATCCACATGAGGAGAAGCCCGGAAAGGATTGGCGGAATTGAAGTAAAGACCATCGCCGCCGGGATCGCCACCTTCACGAGGTTGGGCGATTTCTCCCACACCATGAGCGCGCCGAGGAGGTTGCCGATGAAGAAGGTGATCAGGAGCGACAGGATCATCAGCCCCAACGTCCACGGTAGCGCGTTGAGGATGAGCGTGGCCACGGGCGTCGGGAAGGCCGCCGTCGAGAGCCCGAAATCGAAGACAAGAGCGCCCGACAAGTATCTGAAATACTGAACGATTAGCGGCTGGTCGATCCCCATCTGCGCGCGGAGCTGGGCGAGGATCTCCTCCGAATTCGCCACCGTCCCCGCACCGGCCGCCATGCGCCCGAGCGCGATCTCGGCCGGGTCGACAGGGCTGAGCCGCGGGATGATCCAGATGATCGTCGCGGCGATCAGAATGGTGAGCACGAGCGTGACGAGCCGGTTGATCAAGTAATCCCTGGGAATGCGTCCCATGGTGCCGTTCCCTCCCTTTCGCGGCGGATCGGCGCAGGCACAACGCGTACACAACCTGTACACAACCTGTGCATACGCCGCCTCCCCCGGTTGCGGCTGGTGGCCGCGGGCAAGGGTTGCCCGTGGCGATGGTGCGGCGCGGTCGCCGCGGGCCTCTGGCGGGCCCTTCGGTGGGCGATGCGCGGTCCCGGCTCGGGGGCCGGGGTCGTGGTCCTGGTGCGTCCCGTCCCGGGCGCGAGCCCCGGGACCTCTCGCTCCGGTGGCAGAGGCCCCGGGTCAGGCCCGGGGCGTGTGTGTCCTCAACCCGCGGGCTCCAGATTGTGGATGATCTGGTGCGTATGGCCCCACCAGAAGAACGGGTGGTTGTAGTAGTTCTCCGACGTGGGCCAGCCCGTCCAATGGGTCGTGTTGAAGGGAATGAGCTTCGACGCCTGCGCCAGCGGGATGAAGGGCATCTCCGCATCGAGGTACTGGTAGGCCTCCGCCACCATCGCGGGCACCTCCGCGGCGCCGAGCGGCATGGTGGCGATCTGGTCCACGATGGCCGAGTAGGACGCCGCCGCCGCGCCGTCCCAGCGGGCGGTGTTGTTGAAGCCGGGCGACCGCTCGCCCACCGGCACCACGTCGTCCACCGTGTAGCGGCCCATGGAGGCCCAGGGCTCGTTCACCGAGCCGCAGGAGAGCCAGCTATAGGACATCTCGTAGGCGCCGAAGGGCAGCACCTCGCCCCAGAAGACGCCGTTTTCCACCGGCACCGCGCGGGCGTCGATCCCGGCGCGCTGAAGCTGTTCCACCACCACGTCGATCGTGCGGGTGTATTCGGTGGAGGCGGAGTTCACGTGGATGTCGACGGAGAGCGTCTCGCCGTCCTTCGTGTAGTAGTCGCCGTCGCGCACCCAGCCCTCGGCCTCGAGGAGCGCCTGACCGGCCTCCACGTCCGCGCGGGCGGGAAGGCCGTAGCCCGCCTCCACCACCGCGTCGATGAAGGGCGCCATGGAGCCGTATTGCGCGAACATGGTCCGCGAGGCCTCTGTCGTGCCCTCGTAGGCCACGTTCACGATCTGGGAGCGGTCGATGATCGCGGCCACCGCGCGGCGCATGTTTGCGTTGTCCCAGGGTGCGACGGTGGTGTTGATCTCCAGCTGGCGCGCGCAGGGGTCGGCGGCGGCGAAGGGGAAGCCGTCCACCCAGGCGATGACGGCCGGGTTCTGCGCCTGGATGGCCTCGAACGTGCCGATGGTAACGTTCTGCGCGGCGTCGAGCTGGTTCGACGCGATGAGCTGCGCGCGGCTCTCCTCGCCGCCAGACTCCAAGAAGATCACACGCTCGGGCGCGGGCATGTCCATGAAGCCCGTCTCCGCGCCCCACCACGTGTCGCGGCGGTCCCAGATCATGCGGTTCGACGCGCCGGAGGAGTAGGCGTAGGGGCCGGTGCCGATGGGCGGGAAGAAGGCGAAGGTGGCGGGGTTTTCGACCGCCGACCACACGTGCTCCGGCATGATGAGGAAGGAGTTCGCGATGCGGACGCCGAAGTTTTCGACAATGAAGCGCGGGTTCGACGCCTCGAGCGTGAAGCGCACGGTGAGGTCGTCCACCGCCTCGACGCTGGCCACCTGGGAGGTCAGCGCGGCCACTTCGCGGGCGGAGAAATCCTCCGTCGTCTCGGCCATGTTGACGGTGAAGACGACGTCGTCGGCGTCGAACGCCTCGCCGTCTGACCAGGTGACGCCGTCGCGGAGCGTGACCGTCCACTGGGTGAAATCGGCGTTCGATGTGGCGCCGGTGGCGAGCCACGGCTCGAGCTCGCCCGTGCCGTAATTGAGGATGAAGAGCGGCTCCCACATCGTCTGGTGCGCGCCGGCGAGGCGGCGGACGCCGGAATTGTCGGTGAACCAGTTGAAGTTCTCCGGATCCGTGATCGTGCGGTCCAGATCGAAGATGACCGTGTTCTCCCGCGCCACGCTCTGCGCGGACGCGACCGAGGCCGCGATCGCCAGGCTCGAGGCGGTTATGATGAGCTTTTTCATGGACTTCCTCCCAAAGAAGTATGTTGTTTATTGGTTGGTTATGGGTCGCAGCTAACGCAAATAATCCATCACGAGGACGCGCGTGCGCTCCGGCAGATCGGCACGGGTCAAGTTGACCCTAGGTGAACAGGCAAAATCAACATCCGCCTCGTTGAAATGCGCGAGAAAGCTCTCGATCCACATCGTGTTGCGCGGGCGGTAGGTGAGCGTGCGGAAGTGCATGGGGATCACGAGTCGCGGCTTCACGCGGCGGATCATCTCCATGAGATCCGGCAGTAAGATCGTCAGGTAACCGCCTGCCAATGCGAACAAAATGTCCGTGCCTTGGAAGAAGTCCTGTTGGGCCTCGGTGAGGGGATTGCCGACGTCTCCCATATGGGCGCAGGCCATTCCGTCGAGGTCGAAGCGGTACATGCCGTTTTGCCCGGGCACCGCGTGCTCTGGGTGGTGATCCCATTCGGCAGCCTCGATGGCCGTGATATCAACGCCTTGCGCGGTGATCTTGCCCCCGTTCTGCGCCACATGGAGCGCGTTCACCACCTCCGGGCCGCCCGCGATGAGGTCCGCGCGGCAATGCGCGCTGTCATCGTCGGAGGAGATCACGACGAGGTCGGCGGGCTCGGTGATGGGCGGGTAGCCCACGCCCTCGGGCGTGTAGGGATCGGTGATGATCCGCGGGCCCGTTTCCGGTGCCAGCCCGAAGGCGGCGTGGCCGTACCACGTGATCTCCATCAGTTGTTGCCCACGACATGGGGCGAGGTCGTCCGAGTGATGTCGTCGTTCTCGGGCCGCGGATGGGTGGCCCAGCTCCCCGCCTGCCCGCGGCAGAGGATCGCCTCCACCCCCGCGGCCCAGGCCGGATCGGTGATCTCCACGGTGGGCGGGCAGTAGCGCAGCGTGAAGCCGCAGCGCCGCCGGTCGGACGTGTTGGCCAGCGAGCCGTGGACGAGCATGTCGGCGTGGAGCGAGATCTGGCCTGCCCTGAGCGCGTTGGTGAAGGGCGCGCCGAGCGCCTCGGCCCCCGCCGTCTCCTGGTGGAAAACGGCGCGGCCCCCGTCGGTGGCCTGCACCGCGAAGGCGCCGCGGTCGTGGGTGCCGGGGATGAAGCGCATGGCGGAGTTCGCCTCATCCGCGTCGTCGATGGCGAGCCAGACAGTGACCGTGCGCGCAGGGCTCAGCTTCCAGAAACTCGCATCCTGGTGCCAGGGCACGGCCTTGGGATCGTGCGGCTTCTTCGAGAGGATCGCCGTGGCCCAGCACAGGATATCGGGGCCGAGGATATCTTCCACGTGGTCAAGGATGCGCGCATCGGTGGCGATGTCGTAGAGCCCGGCGAGCCGCGCCTGGTAGCAGTTGATCCCGTAGGCGCCCGCCTCCCCCGCGTCACGCATGAGCCCGTCGATATAGGCGCGAATCTCGGCCATCTCCGCGGCGCTGAAGATGTCGAAGGGCTGCACGAACCCGCGCGCGTTGTAGGCGGCGATGTCACCGGCGCTCAGCCGCTTGGGCGCGGCAGTCTCCACGGGCGCGAAGGAAAGATCGGGGATGTCGAGGGCTGGGCCGGCCATGAATCGTCCTCGTTAACTTATTGTTTACATTCCGCCCATTTTTTGCGCATTTCAGCGCCGTCGATTGACCAAGGCATGTACGATCTTGATGTTTTTGAGCTGCAAGACCGTCTGACTTCGCTAATCTTGCTCCATGGAAACCGAGATCTACAGGCTCTCCAGCTACCTCGCGCGGGGCGAGACGTTTCACGTGGCGCGCAAGATGCTCGCGCGGCGCTTCCCGGCCCGCGCCCATAGCCATGATTTTCACGAGGTCTTTCTCATCACGAAGGGGCGCACGGCGCATTGGATCAACGGGCAATCGCAGACGCTGAGCGAGGGGCAGCTCGTCTTCATGCGCCCAGACGATGCCCATGCCTTCCGCGCGGCGCGGGAGGGCTGCGAGATCATCAACGTGATGTATGAAAGCGCGAGCGCGGCCCACCTCGTGGCGCGCTACGCCGACACGCTCCGGGGCCGCTTCTTCGACGCGCCGGGGCCGCTGCCCGAGCGCCACACGCTGGGCCCGCAGCAATTCGAACGCGCCCTGGCGATCACGGGACAGTTGCAGACCGCCGACCGCACGCTGGCGCGGATCGAGGAATTCCTACTGACGCTCTGCAATCGCGTGGCCGTGCCCACACCGCAGAGCGTCACGGCGGGCCCGGCCTGGTTTTCGGCCGCGTGCTCCGCCGCGCAGGATATCGAGGTTTTCCGCCTGGGCGCGTCGGGCTTCATCGCCGCAGCCGGGCGCAGCCACGAACATGTCTGCCGCACCTGCCGGGAGGTGCTGGGCCTCACGCCCACCGATTACGTCAACCGCATCCGCATCGACCACGCCGCGCGGCTCCTGCGCACGGAGGATACGAGCATCGAGGCCATCGCAACCCGCTGCGGGTTCGAGAACACGAGCTATTTCTACCGCCTCTTCGCGCAGTCCATGGGCGCCACGCCCAAGCGCTACCGCGCCGCGCACAAGCGGGACCCGTTCACGGCCGCCGATTAATACCTGACCAAAAAACTCGGATTGACTCAATTGACTGAATCAATCAAGAATTCAGCACGTCGAAACCGCAGGGTGATCCATGACCGATACCCACGACCCTCGCCCCTGCTTGCGCCGTTGGGCCGATCAGGATGACGGCTGGGCCGTACGCGCCGCACTCTTCGCCTTCCTGGGCAATGAAGGGGCGGGCTGGGATGTCATCGACAGTCGCGTCGGGAAGAAGGGGTTCGAGGGATTATGGTGGTGGTAGATTTTCCGCGAGAGGTCGAACTTTCCGAGCGCCCGGAGGACCGCGTCCCGGTCTATGACGCCGAGGCGCTCACGCGTAACGGGCTCGCCCGGATCGCGCTGGGAGAGCAGCTCTACACGCTCCGCATCACCCGCGCCGGGAAGCTCATCCTGACGAAATGACGCCTCTCCCCTCGCCCGTCCCGCGCCTATATCAGGAGGAGGACAGAGACCGAGGCCATGGCGACCAAAATCCCCTCCCCCTGCGTGGATGTGTGCAAGTACAAGCGCGCCGGGCATTGCATAGCGTGCTCCATGACGAAGCCGCAGAAGAAGATCTTCAAGCGGCTGAAAAGACCCGTGGAGCAGGCGGCTTTCATCGACCTCATCAAGCACCAGCAGGCGCAGATGGGCAAGTTCGGCGCCTGGCCCGCGCTCTATGCGCGCAAGCTCGACAAGAAAGCTAAAAAGGCGAAGAAGGCGGCCTGACGGGCGGCGCTATAGCTCGTCCTCGTCGTCACGAGCGAGGCGGACGATCTCGTCGGTCAGGCGCTTCTTGTAGCGACGCTGGCGGCGGCGGGCCTTGGCCGGGTTTGCGCGCCAGCCCGCGCGCTTGTCGGTGACGACCTCGTCGAGGTCATCGGCCGTCTCTACGCGGGCGGCGTCCTTGGGGTAGGTGCGCTTTGGCATAGATCGAGAGATAGCTGCGCGTCGCCACGGGCAAGGCGCCGCGTCTTTCCGCGCCAGGCGAGCGATTGAGCGTTCATGGCGTGGAGGTCCGCCTCCCCGGCGAGGATCCGATCGCAGATCGCGGCGGCCTCGCGCGCCTGGGCGTCGGACATGTGCTTCACGGCCGGGCGCTTGATGTGATCGTACCACCGCCCGCCGCAGACATGGTCGAGCACGATGCGCTGGAAGCAGTGATCGAGGTGGACCGGCCAGCCCCGCGCACGCGCCTCACGCGGCATCACCTGCCGCGTGAGATGGAGATATCGCGCGAGCGGCGACACTCAGCGCAGATGCGCGTCGAGCATCCAGGCGAATTTCTCGTGCACCTGCTGGCGCTCGATCATGAGATCGTGCGTGGCCACGTCGCCCGCGTCATCGGCGAGGGCCGCGGTGCCGGCGATCGTGTCGGCGAGGGTTTTTTCGGCGTCGGAGAGATGCTTGATCATCTCCTTGTCGGACTGGTGGCCGTCCTGCTCCCCCACCTTGGAGCGCTTGAGCATCCCGGCGAGCTGCCCCTCGGCATGGCCGCCGATGGCCTTGATCCGCTCCGCGACGTCGTCCTGCCCCTGGAAATGATCCTCGTAGATCTCCTGGAAGAGCGCGTGGAGCGAGCCGAAACCCATCCCCGTCACGTTCCAGTGGAAGTTCTGCGCGAGCATGGTCGTCACGACAGTCTCCGCCACCACCTGGTTCAGCTTTTCGATGATCTCTGTTTTGGCCTCGACGGCGAGGCTCTCGGCACTCTGCAACATATCTGTGTCCTTTACAGTCGGGCGTCCCACGCGGAACGCGTGATTTGCTGGCCAAAAGCTAGCTGTGGCATAAAGATTAGAACGATTCTAAATTGACGCAAGGGCTAGGGTCGAAGAATCCCGCTCACCGCCCGAATTATGCTGCGAAAGGCGTGGTGGTTGTGCCGGGGCACCCGACGCCGGAGGAGGAACTCCACGCTCACCGTGTCCCGGGCGATGGCGCGGTCCACGAGGCGCAGCAGCCATTCCTCGTCAAAGCTCATGTCCACCGCGCCCGGCGCGCGGAAACTCACATGGCCGTCCACCGCCTCCGCCAGCACCCGCACCATGGAGGTGGCCACGGCGTCGAGGCTCCGCTCCGGGCAGGCATGGATGGCGGCACAGGCCACGGCGAGGTCGAGCCGTGCCTCGGCGCGGCATTTCTGCGCGAGGAAGCGCACGCGGTTGAGCAAGGGCCTCAGCGCCGCGAAAGCGGGCTCCTTCGAAACGGGGGCGAGGTCCGGGGCGCCCTGGGGCGCGGCGAGCAAAACTGCGCTCACGACGATCATCCTTCACATCGCGGTGCGTGTGCACCGCTCAATGCCTTGTTAATAGCACCCGCAAATCCAAACGAAAAGGTCAACATTGGCCGCACCCTACCCGCGCAGGGCATGCCAGAGGAGCGCCGCGAGCCGGGTGCGCCGCCCGGTGGCGGCGAAGGCCACGAGGGCGCGCGCGACCTTATCGGCACGTTTATGCGTCACGAACCAGGGCGGCACCGGCATGAGGTGCCGTTCCCCCAACGCCCAGGCGCGCGGGATGGGCGCCCAGGGGCCGTAGAGCACCGTCCGCTCGGAGCCCTCGAACATCAGCGTGTTGTGCACCGTGCCAATGCCCGATTGCACGTCCTCGAGCGTGTGGCCGGGAAAGGCGCCCCAGGGGATCTCGGTGAGCGCGAAACTCGCCCCCGTCCACGCGTTGACCGCGATATTGCCATAGCGCAGCTCCCTGAGGCAGGCCTCGAACCGCGCCTTGCCGATCCCTGCCAGCGTCGCCGGGTGGATGACGATATTGGCGCCGAGCGTGCCGTGGAGCGTGTCGTTGGCGTAGCCGATGGCCGCGCGGAGAAACGCCTCCCCCTCCCCCGCGATGTCGTGGGTGGACAGCGCGTGGGCGAAGACCTCCGTCTCCGCGAAATATCCGCTCGTGCCCTCGGAGAGGATGAAATCGGGGGCCGCGCCGCGGGAGATGGCCTCGTGGGGCGCACGCTCGGCGAAGTCCGCGCTGCGGTCCTCCGCCCCCGGATAATAGGCCGGGCGGTCCTGCGCCGCGAGGACGCGCTTGAGCGCGCGGAGAAATGGCGCCTTTTGCGCCCAGACCTCGGGCAGGAGCAGCACCTGGGTGGAGACGCAGTTGAACCCGGCATTGACCATCTTCTGCGTGGCGACCTGCGCGGCCTGATGGGCGATATCCGCCTGGCTCCAGGGGCCCGGCACGATGATCGTGGGGCAGACCGCGCCGAGCTCAGAAGTGATGCAGCGCTTGTTCCTCGGCGTACCCGCCGCCTTCGCGCGCACGCCCGCCTCGCCCGCGCCCCAGACGATGAGGTCGTGGGTGGCCCCGGCCCCGGTGATGTGGATCTCCTCCACCGCCGCGTGCTCGCAGAGATAGGCCCCCACTTCGCCGCCGCCGGTCACGATACGCAGCGCATCCCGCGCGATGAGCGGCCCGAGCGCGACCTGGAACGCGTCCCTGAGATAGGCGTTCACGGGGTTCATCTTCAGCAGCACCACCTGGTTTTCCACGAAGAGCTTCTGGAAGACGTCGAGCACGGGGATCGAGGCGATGTTGCCCGCCCCGAGGACGAGGGCGACTGCCCCGCGCCGCTCCGCCTCCGGCGTGGCGTAGGCGGTGGCGGTGGTGGCGGGCAGCGTCACCTCGCTCACCCCCTCCCGCATCCAGACCTCGGCCCGGAGTCCTGGCATGATCAGCGCGTCGCGCGGGGTGGACGGCACAACCTCCACGGCGAGCTGGCCATGGGGCAGGTAGCGCTTCTTGAGCCCGCGGAGGAAGCGGTGCCCCTCCAGGCCTTCGAGCGTGCGGATGAGGCCGTCACAGGCGCGAATGACCGCGTAGGGCCCGCTCAGCCATTCCTCGCCCGCCTGCGGCGCGCCGGGCGCGAGCCCCTTCTTGCGCGCCGCGGTTTCGGCCCAGGCCTCCGCCACTTGGCCGGTGAGGCGCTTGATCTCCCTCAGGAGCGTGATGCGGTCGGCCACTGGCGTCTGCGCCCAGGCGTCCTTGCCCGCCGTGAGCGTGGCGAGGTCGGCGTCGAGCGCGGCGTGGCCCGGATCGGCATGGGCGTTCATGGCTGTCTCCTCGGGCGTCTCACGCGGCCAGGATGAGATCGGCGGCTTTCTCGGCGATCATGATGGTGGGCGCGTTGGTGTTCCCGCTCACGATATGGGGCATGACGGAGGCATCGACGACGCGGAGCCCCGCCATGCCGTGGACGCGGAGCGTGGCCGGGTCCACCACGGCGTCCGCGCCCTGCCCCATCCGGCAGGTGCCCACGGGGTGATAGATCGTGTCGGCGATCCGGCGGATGCGCGCGGCCCAGTCGGCATCGCTCATCTCGCGGTAATGGCCCACAGCCGCGCCGCGCCAGGGGGCGAGCGCCGGGGCCTCCAGGATCTCCACCGTGCGCCGCGCGCCCGCGGTGAGCGTGGCGATGTCGCGCGTATCGCTCAGGTAGCGCGGATCGATGCCCGGCGGCGCAAGCGGGTCGGCGGAGGTAAGGAACACCTCCCCCCGCGACCGAGGGCGCAGCGCGCAGACATGGGCGGAGAAGCCGTGCCCGGTGCGCAGCGTGCGAAGGTGGTTCTCGATCATGGCCACCACGAAATGGAGCTGGATGTCCGGCGCGGGCAGCGCGGGGTCGGTGCGGAAGAACGCGCCCCCCTCCGCGATGGGCGAGGTGGCGGGGCCCGTGCGATGGCGCATCCATTCGGTGACCGCGCCCACGGTCTCCGCCACGCCCGCCGCGCTGATGCCCATGGTGCCCGAGGCCCGCCCCGGACGGCGCGCGCGGTAGGTGAGGATGAGGTCGAGGTGATCCTGCAGGTTCTGGCCCACGCCGGGCAGGTCGTGGTGGACGGCGATCCCGTGGCGCGCGATCTCCGCCGCCGGGCCGATCCCTGAAAGCATCAGGATCTGAGGTGAACCGAAGGCCCCGGCCGAGAGGATCACCTCCCCCGCCGAGACGCGCCGCGTCGCGGCCCCCTGCCGGTAGCGGAGCCCGGTGACGCGCTGGCCCTCCACGGTGAGGCCCGCCACCTGCGCGCCGGTGACGACGGTGAGGTTGGGGCGGTCCATGACCGGGAACAGGTATCCCGCCGCCGCCGAGCAGCGCTCGCCTTTACGAGGCCCCTCGTGGAACTGCGTCACCTGGAAGGGGCTCGCGCCCTCGTTCTCCCCGCCGTTGAAATCGGGCGTCTGGCGGAGCTGCACCTCGCCGCAGGCCTCGAGGAAACCCTGGGAGATGTCGCGCATCGCCGTCTGGTCGGCCACCTGCAGCGGCCCGCCCGTGCCGGAGGTGGCGCCCGGGCGCACGTTGTGCTCGGCGCGCATGAAGTAGGGCAGCACATCCGCCCAGCCCCAGCCCGGGCAGCCATCGGCGGCCCAACGGTCGTAATCCCACGCATGGCCGCGGACATAGAGCATGGCGTTGATCGCGCTCGAGCCCCCCAGCGCGCGGCCCCGCGGCTGGTAGCCCCGGCGCCCGAGGAGGCCCGGCTGCGGCACGGTCAGAAAGGCCCAGTTGTTGATCCTCGGCCGCCCGGAGATCATCGCCACGCCCCCGAGCGGCATCCGCACGAGGAGGCCTCTGCCCGCCCCGCCGGCCTCCAGCAGCAGAACGCGCCGCGCGGGATCGGCGCTGAGCCGCGCGGCGAGCACGGCGCCCGCGGAGCCGCCGCCGACGATGACGTGATCGTAGCTGTCCATGACCGCATTCTGAGCCGGAGCGCGCTCGCGATCCAGTGTGACGCTAGGGCAAATGCGCCGCCACGGCGCTGCCCCGACGCCGCCCCGACGCGGGCCCGGCAAGGTTTGCGAAAGGCCGCCGTGCTACGCTCGCGCGCAAGAAGTTTACAAAACGCCGAATTGACGCGCAACTTTCGACACGATGTGATGGTTTGATGAGCGAAATGCGAACGATCCTCCTCAGCCTCGCCCTCCTCGGGCCCATGCAGGCGGCGGCCATGGAGCCCCTCCACCTCCTCTTCGCGGGGTGCGTCGGGCGGTATTCCGCCGTCATCGAGCATAGCTGGCTTGTGGGCGAGGATCCGGGCGAGGAGCAGGCGCACCGTCTCACCTTCCTGTCGCTTTACGAGGCCACGGTGCCCGCCGGCGCGGCGCGCGACGCCCTGCACCACCGCGTGGCCTCCAAGATGGCGCAGGCCTCGCTCCTGACGGTGGCGACGTTCCACGACGATCCCGCCCGCGCCGCGGCCGCGCGCCGGGCCGCCACCGCCCAGATCGGCGCCTGCAGCCGGATGCTCCTCGAAAGCTAGTTGCCCGCTTTCCCCGCCTCTGGTAGCGCCGCGGGCGACCGGAGGGAGGCCGCCCATGGCGCTGCGCTTTTTCGATACGATGGCGGGCCAGGTCCGCCCCTTCGAGCCCATTGGCGCGGAGGCGACGCTCTATTCCTGCGGGCCCACGGTCTACCATCACGCGCATCTCGGAAACCTGCGGACCTATATCTTCGTGGACACGATCAAGCGGGTGACGGAGGCCACCGGCCTGCCCGTGCGCCACGTGATGAACATCACCGATGTGGGGCATCTGGTGAGCGACGGCGACGAGGGCGAGGACAAGATGGAGGTGGGCGCGGCCCGCGAGGGGCTCGACGCGTGGTCCATCGCCAAACGCTACGAGCAGGGATTTGTCGCACAGTGCGAGGCGCTCCACATCGCGGCGCCCTCGATCCTGTGCCGCGCCACCGATCATATCGGCCAGCAGATCGCCATGATCGAAGCGCTGGAGGAGAAGGGCTACACCTACACCATCGCCGACGGCGTTTATTTCGACACCACCCGCATCGACGATTACGGCACGCTGGGCGGCGTCAACCGCGAGGGCCAGAAGGAAGGCGCCCGCGTGGAGGCGGGCGAGAAACGCGCGCCCACCGACTTCGCGCTCTGGAAGTTCTCGGCCGAGGGCGTGCAGCGGCAGATGGAATGGGACGCGCCCTGGGGCCGCGGCTTCCCCGGCTGGCATATCGAGTGCTCGGCCATGGCGCGGCACTACCTCGGCGACACGATCGACATCCATACCGGCGGGATCGACCACATCCCCATCCACCACGCCAACGAGATCGCGCAATCGGAATGCACGACGGGCAAGACCTTCGTGAATTACTGGATGCACGGCGCCTTCATGGAGGCGTCCGAGGGCGTGAAAATGGCGAAATCCTCCGGCGAGTTCCTCACCGTGTGGGACCTCCTCGAACGCGAGGTGGATCCGCTTGCCTTTCGGCTTTTGTGCTTCCGCACGCATTACCGCAAGAACATGAAGTTCTCCTGGAAGCTCCTCGATGACAGCGTGACCGCGCTCCGCCGGCTCAGGCTGCGGGTGACGGCGCTCGAGGCGGAGGCCGGTGAGGACAGCGCGCCCGAGGCGCTGGCCACAGCAAAGGCGGAAGTGCTGGCGACCTTGTCTGACGACCTGGCCCTTCCGAAGGCGCTCGTCTTCCTGCAGTCGCAGCTGAAATCGAAGGCGCTCACCGCCGCTGACAAGCTCGCCTTCGTCGACTTCATCGACGGGGTCCTGCAGCTCAACCTGCGCAGCCGCCCCGGGGCGGAGGCCGCCGAGCGCGCCCGCGCCAACAGCGCACGCTGGGCCCGGGCCGCCGAGGCGGGGGGCCACGAGCTGGGCGAGGTGGTGCGCGCGTCGCTTTAGGGGCCTTGCAGATTTACGGCAATTTGTCAGTGCACTTGTGGCGTATCCGGCTCAAACCTGCACTTTTCCAACAACAAACCCAGCGCCGCGTCGCCGCGAGATAGGCCTCCGCCTCCGCGCCGAAGCTGCGCAGGAGCAGCGCCTCCTCCACGCGGGCGAAGCGGCGGTCGAGCACCCACCAGAGGCCTGCCGCGAGCGCGACCCCGAGCGCGGAGCCCTGCCCCGCGGCCGCGCCCAGCGTGAGGAGCACGAGGGCGAGGTAGATCGGATTGCGCGAGAGCCGGTAGGGCCCCTCGACGATGAGCGCCTTGGGGACATGGTGCGGCTCGATGGGCGTCCGCTTCCGCCAGAACCAGATGCCGGACCAGGCGATGAGGGCGAGCGCGACGACGACGACGAGCCAGCCGAGCGCGTCGAGTATGGGATGCGCCACGTGCCAGCCCGGCAGAGCGCGCGATGCCCCGTGGATCAGGAGCATGGCGCCCAGCCACCAGACGGGCGGCAGATCGGGAAAGCCCCGCACGGCTCAGACCGCGCCCGCGCCGCCGTCTCTGCGCGAGACGCGCGGGAGCGCGGCGGGGCGGGAAGCTCGGGCTGGCGGAACGGTGCGTGACATCTCAGCGGCACCCTACTCCGAAAGCGGGCGCGCTGGCGAGCGGTCCCCGGGCGAGGCCCGGGGCGGCAGTGACCCGTCGCGCTGCCCTGAGCGCCTAGAACGCCTTCCGCCGCCCCAGAAGCCAGACGAAGGCCACACCGCCGATGAGCCCCGTGACGATGCCGATGGGCATGTCCTCGGGTGCCATGACCGTGCGCGCCGCGATATCGGCCCAGAGAAGGAAGACCGCGCCGAGGAGCGCCGATCCCGGCAGCACGCGCCGGTAATCCCCGCCCACCAGCAGGCGCACCACGTGGGGCACCATGAGCCCCACGAAGCCGATGATGCCCGAAAACGCCACCATGACGCCGGTGATGAGCGCCCCCACCACGAAAACGAGGAGACGGAACCGGGCCACGGGAATGCCCAGCGTCGCGGCGCTCTCATCCCCCACGGTCATGGCGTTGAGATCGCGCGCGCGGGAGGTGAGCCACGCGCCGCACGCGAGGAGGATGGCCAGCGGATAGACGAGCTGGCTCCACTGCGCGAGGCCGAGCCCGCCCAGCATCCAGAAGACGACCGTGTGCGTGGCGCGCGGGTCTCCGAGGAAGATCAGCACATTGGCGCCCGACATGATGATGAAGGACACGGCCACCCCCGCCAGCACGAGCCGGTCCGCGCTCGTGGCATTGGCGAAGCGGGAGACGGCGAGCACGATGAGGGTGGCCATGAGCGCCCCGAGGAAGGCCAGGAGCGGCACGGTCAAGAGCCCGAGGAAAAGCCCGGTATGCAGCAGCGCCAGGATCGCCCCGAAGGCCCCGCCCGAGGAGATGCCCAGGAGATGCGGGTCCGCGAGCGCGTTGCGCGTCACGGCCTGCAGGCTCGCGCCCACAAGGGCGAGCCCCGCCCCCACCATCATCGCCAGAAGCGCCCGGGGAAAGCGGATCTCCCAGACGATGGCCTCCCGGCCCTGGGACCAGGTGACGTCCACGAGGTCGAGCGCGAGCTTGTTGAAGAACACGCCCCAGACCGTGGCCGGGGGCACCTCCACGGCGCCCACGGAGATCGCGACGGAGAGCGAGACCAAAAGCAAGGCCAGCCCGCCGAGGACGAGGCTCCCCGCCCCGCCCAGTCGGAGCGCGCGCGCCGCGTCGCTTGCGGTCTCGCTCACGGGCTCACTCCCCCCAGAACGCTTCGGCGAGCGTCTTGATCGCCGCGATATTGCGCGGCCCGGGCGTGGCCTCCACGTAGTCGAGGGTCACGAAGCGGTCGTTCTTGACGGCGTCGAGCTCCGCGAAGGCGGGGTTCGAGACCATGAACTCGCGCTTCTCGGCTGCGGTGACGTTGCCGTAATTCACGATGACGACGACCTCGGGGTTGCGCTCCACCACCTCTTCCCAGGTGACGGTGGCCCAGCTTTTCTCGAAATCCTCCATGATGTTCGTCCCGCCCGCGGCCTCGATGAGGGCGGTGGGCATGGCGTAGCGGCCCGCGGTGAAGGGCGTGTCCTCGCCCGAATCGTAGACGAAGACGCGGGGCGAAGCGCCCGTCTCGAGGCTCTCCGAAAAGGCGGCGAGCTCGGCCCGGTAGCCCGCCACGAGCTCCTCGGCCTTTCCCTCCTCGCCGAAGATGCGGCCCAGGTTGAGGAGGTCGGTATACATGTCCTCGATGGAGGCCTTGTCCTTGTCCATGATGTGGGTGCAGCTCTCGGTGAGCTCGTAGACCTGGACGCCGAAGGGCGCGAGCGTCTCTGGCGTGACCTCGCCGCCGACCTTCATGCCGTAGTTCCAGCCCGCGAAGAAGAAATCGGCGTCGGCGCCCACGATGACCTCCTTGGAGGGATACTTGGCGCTGAGCTCCGGCAGCGCCTCGACACCTGCGCGCATCTCCTCGTCGAGCGTCTTCCAGCCGGAGATGCCGGTGTAGCCCACCATGCGGTCCGCGAGGCCCAGCACGAGCATCATCTCCGTGAGGTTCACGTCATTGGAGATCGCGCGCGCGGGCGGCGCGTCGAAGGTCACGGTGCGGTCGCAGCTCTCGACGGTGGTCGCGGCGACGGCCGCGCTGCCCAGAAGGCCGAGACCGGCGGAGGTGAGGAGCGTTGTCTTCATTGGTTACATTCCCTTGGACTGAAGATGAAAAGTGAGGTGGTCGGTCCGGCTCGGCGCGAGCTGTTCGCGGCGGGCCTCGACGTCGAAGGCGCGCGAGACGGCGACCTCGGACAGGACCTCTGCAGGTGGGCCGAAGCCCAGCATCCGCCCCGAGCGCAGCAGGAGGACGTCGTCGCAGACCCCAGCCGCGAGGTTGAGATCGTGAAGCGAGGTGACGATCGTGAGCGGCAGCGTGCGGATGAGCTCGAGCACCTCGAGCTGGTGGCGGATGTCGAGGTGGTTGGTGGGCTCGTCGAGGATGAGGAGCCGGGGCTCCTGGGCGAGCGCGCGGGCCACCATGACGCGCTGCCGCTCCCCGCCCGAAAGCGTGCCGAGGTGGCGATGGGCCAGGCCGCGGAGGTCGAGCCGGTCGAGCGCCGCGTCGATGATGTGCGCGTCTCGGGCGCCGGTGCCGCCGCCGAAGCCCCGGCGGTGGGGTGTGCGGCCCAGCGCCACGATCTCCCCCACGGTGAGCGCGAAATCGCTCGGCTGCTCCTGGAGGACGGCGGCGATGCGCTGCGCCACGATGCGGGCGGGAAGGCCCCAGATATCCTCGCCGTCGAGGCGCACATGGCCCGTGAGCGGGCGGTGGTAGCGGTAAAGCAGCCTGAGAAGCGTCGTCTTGCCCGCGCCGTTCGGGCCCACGACGCCGAGCACCCGCCCCGCGCCGAGCGCAAAGCTCGTCTCGTGTAGCAGTGGCGCCCGCCCCCGCCCGGGCGCCCAGGAGAGCGCGTCCACAGTGAGCGCAGCAGCGCTCACGAGACCTTGGCCTCGCTCTCCTCGATGGCCAGCATCGCGGCGGGCACGCGGGCCAGCGTGGATTTGCGGAGCTTGCCGGGCCGGTCGACGGAGGAACACCACCCGTCGTGAAGGTAGGCGTATTGGCGCGCGAAGCAGACGAGATCGTCGATATCGGTTTCGGGGTCGATATCGCCGAAGAGGTAGGTGGCCTTTTTCGTGCCGTGATAGGCCACGGTGCAGGGCCGGTCGCAGCCCGCCATGCAGGCCACGCCCGACACCTCGAAGGCGTCCGGCACGCTATCGCCCGCCGCGGCGATGGCGCGGCGCAGCCGGTCGATCAGCTCATAGCCGGGACGACACTCGGTGCCTTTGTGCCGGCACGACGTGCAGATGGTTATTCGATGGTCCATGGGGCCCTCCGCCTTTCGGGCGGGCGCGCGAAATGGACCTGTGGTGCCGCGGCGGAGACCGCTTTGCCATCCTATGCTCCTGACCAGGCGCCCCGCCTGCATCGAGTTGGTGTCCCGGCGCACGTGACGCACCGGAGATGGCAGGTCTCCTGACTTGCGGGTCGATGCTGTCCCGAACCTTCCCGGACCTTTGGGTCCAGTGGTGTCACTCGAGGTCGCTCGCCGCTCACAGTTGCGGGGGCAGTCACGGAGTTGGCGCCTTTTGGCTAGACCTCACCGTGTTCCCTTTTCATCTCCGTGGCCTTGGGCGCTGGAGAACCATCGCGTGTGATCAGACGCGGATTCGCGCGGGTAATCAACGATGATCGACCGGCTTGACCAGACGGCAGGCAGCAAGGGGGTGCCGCGCGGGTGTGGAGGCTGCTCGGACACGCTCTGTTGAAGCGCCGGACAGAGACGCTAACGTCTGGCCCCATGGCCGAGACGACGCATGAAAAACCGCCGAAACGTTCCGACGACCGACTGTCCCAGCTTTTGGAGGGCACGCTCCAGGACCCGTTCAGCCTCCTGGGCCCGCGGCCCGCGGAGGGCGGCGGCGTCGAGCTCACCGTCTATCTGCCCGGTGCGGCGGGCGTGACGGTGCGCGCGGCGGAAGGTCCCGACACCGCGCTCTCTCCCCTCCCCGGGGCGCCGGGCGTCTTTGCCGGACCGCTCGCCTCGCCCGAGGGCTACCGCCTGCGGGCGACGACCGCGGACGGTGCGGCCTGGGAGTTCGACGATCCCTACCGCTTCGCCCCGGTGCTGGGGGACCTGTCCGAGGGCTTTGTGGCCGAACCGGGCGCGGCGCGGCTCTGGGACCTGCTCGGCGCCCATATGCGGGAGCATGCGGGGGCTGAAGGCACGCATTTCGCCGTCTGGGCCCCCCACGCGCGGCGCGTGTCGGTCGTGGGAAGCTTCAACGGCTGGGACGGGCGGCGCCACATGATGCGGCGTTGCGGCGCCTCCGGCATCTGGGAGATCTTCCTGCCCGGCATGGGCGAAGGCGAGGCCTACAAGTACGAGATCCTGGGCGCGGACGGCACGCTTCTGCCGCCCAAGGCCGATCCGGTGGGCTTCGGCTCCGAACACCCGCCGGAGAATGCCTCCGTCGTGCGCGACGCGCGGGGCTACGGCTGGGGCGACGGGGCCTGGATGGCGGGGCGCGGCGCGGCGGCCGACCGCGCAGCACCCATGGCGATCTACGAGGTGCACCTGGCGTCCTGGCGGCGGCGGCCGGACGGGCGGCCGATCTCCTACCGCGAGGCGGCCCACGAGCTCGTGGATTACGTGGCCGACATGGGCTTCACCCATATCGAGCTCATGCCGCTGAGCGAGCATCCCTTCGACGGCTCCTGGGGCTACCAGCCCGTGGGCCTCTTCGCGCCCACCGTGCGACACGGCCCGCCCCACGAGTTCCGCGACCTCATCGACGCGGCCCACCGGAAGGGGCTCGGCGTGCTCCTCGACTGGGTGCCGGGGCATTTCCCCACCGATCCCCACGGGCTCGGACGCTTCGACGGCACGGCGCTCTATGAATATGCCGACCCGCGCGAGGGCTTTCACCCGGACTGGAACACCTTCATCTACGATTACGGCCGCGCGGAGGTGCGGAGCTTTCTCATCGCCAATGCGCTCTACTGGCTCGAGGAGTTCCACATCGACGGGCTGCGCGTGGATGCGGTGGCCTCCATGCTCCACCGCGACCACGGGCGCGCGCCGGATGCCTGGGTCCCGAACGCCGATGGCGGGCGCGAGAATTACGAGGCCATGGCCATGCTGCGCGAGATGACCGAGGCCACGCGGCACGCCCATCCCGGCACCGTGACGGTGGCCGAGGATTCCACCGCGTTCCCGGGGGTCTCGCATCCCGTGTCGGAGGGCGGTCTGGGCTTCGGCTTCAAGTGGAACATGGGCTGGATGCACGACACGCTCGAATACATGAAGCAGAACCCCGAGGGCCGCAGGGCCCACCATCACAAGCTCACCTTCGGGCTCACCTATGCCTTCGACGAGGCCTTCATCCTGCCGCTGAGCCACGACGAGGTGGTCCATGGCCGGGGGTCGATCCTCGGGCGCATGCAGGGGGCGGACGCGGAGCGCTTCGCCCAACTGCGTGCTTACTACGGCTTCATGTGGGGGCACCCTGGCAAGAAGCTCCTCTTCATGGGCCAGGACCTTGCGCAGGCGGATGAGTGGGACCACGGCGGCACGCTCCCCTGGGACCTGGCGGAGACGCCGGCCCATGGCGGCGTGCAGCGCCTCGTGCGCGATCTCAATACGCTCTACCGCGGCACGCCCGCGCTCCATAGCAAGGACGCGGAGCCGGACGGCTTCCAGTGGATCGAGGCCGACGACACCGAAAACGCGGTCTATGCCTTTGTCCGGCGCGGCGGACCGGATGATGCGGCGGCGGTCGTCCTCTGCAACTTCTCCCCGCGCGCGCAGGAGCGCTACCGCGTAGGTCTTCCGGCGGCGGGGACGTGGCGCGAGGCGCTCAACACCGATGCCGGGATCTATGGCGGCCAGGGGCGCGGCAACATGGGCGCGGTGCGCGCAGAGGGCGTTTCCTTCCATGGCCAACCGGCGAGCGCCGAGGTCTATCTCCCGCCGCATGCAACGCTTTTTCTCTTGCACGGCGGTTGACCCCCCGCGCGCGCATCGCGAGGAAAGAGGACGCATGCCGCCCCGCGCGCGGCTGAAGGATACCGAAAGGACGGCCCCATGAGCTTCGAGACCACGCTGAGCTTCGTCGAGGAGGCCGCCCTGGCCGAGACTGCGGCCGCGCGCGAGGCGCTCATGACGGCGGAAACGAGCTTCGAGGCCGCGCGGCACATCGCCCTCCGCCTCGGTGGCCGTGTGGAGCGCGACACGGCGCTCTTCGGCTTCTGGACGCCGGAGCTCCTCGATCACCGCGTGCCCTCCGGAGACATCTTTTTGGAGGTGCTGCGGCCTCGGCAGCCGCTCGACCTCACCCGCGCGCACCAAGAGGTGAGCTTTGACCGGGCCTACATTCCCGTCATCCGCGACGAGGCGTTCTGCTTCTCGGCGGCCCAGGGCCTGCGCGCGGGCACGCGCGAGGCGGTGGGGGATTTCTACGCCCTCACCTGGCGGGACGCGGAGGATACCTGGCACCGGATCCTCGATCCGCTGGCCATGTCGCTGCCCTTCGGGGCCATGGCCCCTGCGGAGCTCTACGACGTGGCCGCCATGCAGGCTGCACGGGGGGACGCCGCGTACTGGAAGAGCTTCGAGGCCGACGCGCCGCACAAGTTCGGCCCACCCGCCAACATCCTGCAGGTCCATGTCCCCACCGCCACGGCGGGCGGGACGCTGGCTGCGCTCAACCGCTACTACGAACGGCTCGCGGAGCGGGTCTCCCGTGATCTGCCGCTGGAGCCCGCCGACCAGCTCTTCCTCGGCTACGACGCGGTGCAGCTGTTACCGGTGGAGCCCACGACGGTCTACGAAACCGGGCCCGATTTCTGGCAGGAGGACGGCGGCGACGCCAAGAGCGTGACCGTCTCGCTCCTGCGTCCGGACACGACGAACTGGGGCTACGACGTGGTGATTTCCGGCATGGCCACGGTGAACCCCGTGCTCCTCGAAACGGGCCGCCCGGACGAGCTCGTTGACCTCGCCGCCACGCTTCACACCTTCCCGTCAAAGCCCAAGCGCCTCGTTTTCGACGTGGTCTTCGGGCATTCCGACAACCAGGGGCTCCGGGCGCTCAACGGGCACTACTTCGCCGGACCCAACATGTACGGCCAGAACCTCGATTACCAGAACCCCACCGTGCGCGCGATCCTCCTCGAGATGCAGCGCCGGAAGGTCGATTTCGGCGCCGACGGCGTGCGCGTGGACGGCGCGCAGGACTTCAAATGGTGGGATGCGGTGGCGCAGGTGCTGCGCCACGACGACGACTACCTGCAATCCATGGCCGATATCGAGCAGGAGGTGGCGGGCACGCGCTACCGCCCCTGGTTCATCTTCGAGGATGGCCGCCCCTGGCCCGAAGAGGATTGGGAGCTCAGCTCCACCTACCGCTCCGTCATCGAGATGCAGCGCGACGATGACGTGTTCCAGTGGGGACCGCTCACGTTCGCCCATAACACGCCCTTCCTCTACACGTTCTGGCTGTCAAAGTATTGGCGCATCCGGGAGATGGTGGATGTCGGCGCGAACTGGATCTCGGGCACGTCGAACCACGACACGCTCCGCCGCGGCACGCAGGTCTCGCCCAAGCTCAACATCAACACGCGGCTCGGGCGCACGCGGATGGAAATCCTCGACAAGGCCTACGACAACCCCGCGGTGCACGTCCTCACCTACGTGGCGCTGCCCGGCGTGCCCATGGATTTCCTCAACGCCATGGCGCGTGCCTCCTGGGGGTTCATCCGCAACCAGGACGACAAGTACGGCGTGAAGGTGGTGGCCGAAGAGGCGATCAGCCTCAAATGGCAGGTGGACGAGTACAGCTACCTCGTCGCCGGCAACTTCCGGCGCCTGAAGGAGCTGGGCTTCGAGACCCGCGAGGAACTCGCGCGGTTCCTGGAATTCCTGCCCGCGCTGGTGGAGGTCACGGAATACGATCTCGAGGAGATCGTGCGGCTCCTCAATGCCTCCGAGCCGCCCCTTGCGGGCGCGCCGTTCACGGTGGCGCTTCTGAAGGATATCGCGCGGGCGTGGATGGACGACATGCACGATTACTGCAACCTGTCGAACTCGTTCTCCTCGCTCGATGCCGATCAGGCGGGCTTTTGCCTTGCGGTGCGGAACTTCCGGCGCGCGCGGCCCTGGCTGCGGGACAATTACGGGCCCGACGACGTCTTCGACTACGTGCAACCCATCGCGGGCCGCACCCTCTTTGCCGCGCTGCGCCACGGCCCGGACGGCGAGCAGGTCTTCATGGTGGCCCACATGGAGGGCAAGCCGACCGACGAGATCGCCCCGCTCGAGCTGCCGATCCCGGGCCTCGCCGGAGACGGCTGGGAGCTCGCGCTGCGCACGCCCTCCATCGGGCATGACTACACCGGCGGGCCGATCACGCTGAAGGACGCCATGGCCCTCGTGTTCGTGCGAAAGCCCTGATCCACGCGTCGATGCACCGGGCAGCATGAAAAAAGGGCGACCTGCGGGCCGCCCTTTCCTCTCTCGGATCGCGGTGCGACCGGTCTCAGTTCTGCCAGCTCTGGATGAGCTCGTCATAGGAGACGGTCTTGGGGTCTTCGTCCTCGTTCGCGATGGGCGGGAACGGGGCGCCGGGCTGGTCGAACCAGAACTGCGCATCCTGCTCCTCGTTCATCACCGGGCCGATATCGCCCTGGACGCCCGCACGCTCGAGCCGGATCATCACCGCCTCCTGCGCTTCGCAGAGCGCGTCGAGTGCTTCCTGTGCGGTCTTCTGGCCAGACATCGCATCGCCGATATTCTGCCACCAGAGCTGCGCGAGGCGCGGGTAATCCGGCACGTTGGTGCCCGTGGGCGACCACGCCACGCGTGCAGGCGAGCGGTAGAACTCCACAAGCCCGCCGAGGCGCGGCGCGCGCTCGGTGAAGTGGTCGCTGTCGATGGTGCTCTCGCGGATGAAGGTGAGGCCCACATCGGACTTCTTGAGGTCCACCGTCTTCGACGTCACGAACTGCGCGTAGAGCCAGGCCGCCTGCGCCCGGTCCACGGGCGTCGACTGCATGAGCGTCCACGATCCCGCATCCTGGTAGCCGACCTTCTGGCCTTCTTTCCAGTAGACGCCGTGGGGCGACGGCGCCATGCGCCATTTGGGCGTGCCATCGTCGTTGAGCACGGCCGCGGCGCCATCCCCCACCATGTCGGCGGTGAAGGCCGTGTACCAGAACATCTGCTGGGCGATCTGGCCCTGCGCCGGGATCGGCCCCGCCTCGGAGAAGGTCATCCCCGCAGCGGTGGGCGGCGAGTAGTTCTCGAGCCAGTCAATGGCCTTTTCCACCGCGTAGACGGCCGCAGGGCTGTTCGTCGCCCCGCCACGGGCCACGCAGGAGCCCACGGGCTGTGAGTTCTCGTTCACGCGGATGCCCCATTCATCGATGGGCAGGCCGTTGGGCTCGCCCACGTCTCCCATGCCCGCCATGGACATCCACGCGTCCGTGTAGCGCCAGCCGAGCGAGGGGTCCTTCTTGCCGTAATCCATGTTGCCGAAGATCTCGCCCTCGATGCCCATATGGCTGAGGTCGCGCCCGGTGAAGAAGGCGGCGATGTCCTCGTAGGCGGACCAGTTCACCGGCACGCCGAGCTCGTAGCCGTATTCGGCCTCGAAATCGGCCATGTTCTTTTCGTCGGTGAACATGTCGTAGCGGAACCAGTAGAGGTTCGCGAATTGCTGGGTGGGCATCTGGTAGAGCTTGCCGTCGGGCCCGGTGGTGAAGCTCAGTCCGATGAAATCATCGAGATCAAGCGTGGGCGAGGTCACCGAGGCGCCCTCCCCCGCCATCCAGTCGGTGAGGTTGCGCACCTGCTGGTAGCGCCAGTGGGTACCGATGAGATCGCTGTCGTTGACGTAGGCGTCGTAGATATTCTCGCCCGTCTGCATCTGCGTCTGCAGACGCTCCACCACGTCGCCCTCTCCGATGAGGTCGTGGGTGACCTCGATGCCGGTGATGGCGCTGAAGGCCGGCGCGAGCACCTGACTTTCGTATTCGTGGGTCGTGATCGTCTCGGAGACGACGCTGATCGACATGCCTTGGAACGGCTCGGCGGCGTCGACGAACCACTGCATCTCCGCCTCCTGCTCGGCGCGGCTGAGCACGGAGACGTCCCCGATTTCGGCGTCTAGGAACGCGCGGGCGGCGTCCATATCCGCTTGCGCCGCCGGGGCCGTGAGGCCGAGCGCCAGCGCGAGGGCGGTTGTTGATCGTAATGACAAGGTCATGAAAGTCCTCCCATAGGTTCTTTCGGTGAATGGCCCCCGGCGCTTGTCACTCGCCGCGGAACCTGTGCGGGGGTCCTCAGACGTATCTGAAGACCAACACGGCGTAGACGGCGCAGATCGCGAGCGCCCACCACTGGGCGATGTCGGTCAGGCCGAGCCAGGCGATGTTGATGAAGGCGGAGCCCAGGAGCGTGAGGAAAAGCCGGTCACCGCGCGTGGTTTCGATCCTGAGGATGCCCGTGCGGGGCGTCTCAGGATACCGGATCGCGAGGATCGTGAAGGTGATGAGGATCGAGGCGATGACGATGAAGAAGATCGCCGTGGGCCAGGTCCATGCCATCCATTCCATGGGTCAGGTCTCCTATGGGTAAAACTCGCAATAGCCGGTGAAGAACCAGCCTTGCTGGCCGGTGGAGCGTTGATTTCGGACGAGATCGCGTGCGAGGCACCAATTGCCTTGGCATTCCGTCATGTCGTGGAGCAACGCGTCACCGTTGATTGCTCGGGCAATTTCCTGATGCTGCGTGCCGGGCCCGCGCCGGATCGACAGGAAACCGTCTCCGTTTGGATCAAGCCCTCGAACGATACATCCCCTCCCGGTCTCATTGGGATCGTCCGCCGCCAGCGCCGGAGCGACGATCAGGCAGAGAGCCATTGCTATGATCGACCGGCCAGCCATCACACCCTCCCCAGGGCAAAGCCCTTCGCGATGTAGTTGCGCACGAAATAGATCACGAGCGCACCCGGGATGATCGTCAGCACGCCCGCCGCCGCCAGCACGCCCCAGTCAATGCCACTCGCGCCCTGCGTGCGGCTCATGGTTGCGGCGATGGGCTTGGCGTCCACGCTCGTCAGCGTGCGGGACAGGAGCAGCTCCACCCACGAGAACATGAAGCAGAAGAACGCGGCCACGCCGATGCCGGAGGCGATGAGCGGCGTGAAGATCTTCACGAAGAAGCGCCCGAAGGAGTAGCCGTCGATATAGGCCGTCTCGTCGATCTCCTTGGGCACCCCGCGCATGAACCCTTCCAGGATCCACACCGCCAGAGGCACGTTGAAGAGGCAATGCGCCAGCGCCACGGCGATATGCGTGTCGAAGAGGCCCACGCTCGAATAGAGCTGGAAGAAGGGCAACGCGAAAACGGCCGGCGGGGCCATCCGGTTCGTCAGCAGCCAGAAGAAGAGGTGCTTGTCGCCCATGAAATGGTAGCGAGAGAAGGCATAAGCCGCCGGAAGCGCCACGGCGAGCGAGATCACCGTGTTGAAGACCACGTAGATGAGCGAGTTGATATAGCCGCGATACCAGGCCGGATCGGTGAAGATCGTCACGTAATTCTCGAGCGTCGGGTTCTGCGGCCAGAGCGAGAAGGACGACAGAATCTCCGCGTTCGTTTTGAAGCTCATGTTCATGAGCCAGTAGATCGGCAGGAAGAGGAAGAGCAGGTAGAGGATCATCACCACGGCGGAGCCGTTGACCTTTGGCAGGCTGAAGCCCGCCTTGGCCTTGGTCTCTGTTCTTTCCTGCGGGAGCGCTGCGTCGGTCATTTCTTGGCCTCCGCTTTGTCGAGATTGGTCATGACGGTGTAGAACACCCAGCTGATCGCGAGGATCACGAGGAAATACATGAGCGAGAAGGCGGCGGCGGGGCCGAGATCGAACTGGCCCAAGGCCATCTTCACGAGGTCGATGGAGAGGAAGGTCGTGGAGCTCCCCGGGCCCCCGCCGGTCACGACGAAGGGCTCGGTATAGATCATGAAGCTGTCCATGAAACGCAGAAGGACGGCGATGAGGAGCACGCCCGCCATCTTCGGCAGCTCGATGAAGCGGAAGACGGCCCAGCGGGAGGCTTGGTCAATCTTGGCGGCTTGGTAATACGCCTCCGGGATCGATTGCAGCCCGGCATAGGCCAGCAGCGCCACGAGCGACGTCCAGTGCCAGACATCCATGACGATGACCGTGATCCACGCGTCGAGCGGGTCCTGCGTGTAATTGTAATCCACGCCGATCGCGTCCATCGTGAAGCCCAGAAGCCCGATATCCACGCGCCCGAAGATCTGCCAGATCGTGCCCACCACGTTCCACGGGATGAGCAAGGGCAGCGCCATGAGAACGAGGCAAACGCTCACCCAGACGCCCTTCTTGGGCATCGAGAGCGCCACGAGGATGCCCAGCGGGATCTCGATGGCGAGAATGATCGCGGAGAAGGCGAGCTGCCGTTGCAGCGCGTTCCACATCCGGTCGTCGGCCAGAAGCTCCTCGAACCACGTCAGCCCCGCCCAGAAGAAGACGTTGTTCCCGAACGTATCCTGCACGGAGTAGTTCACCACGGTCATGAGCGGGATCACCGCCGAGAAGGCCACGAGGATGAGGACTGGCAGAACGAGGAACCAGGCCTTCTGATTGACTGTCTTCTCCATCACGCGGCCTCCATCCTGGGGGTCTCTGGCGCCACGCGCCACTCGTTGCGGTAGACGTTCACGCGGGCGGGATCGAAGGCCACGCGGGAGGCATCCGCCGGGATGCTCTCGCCCTCGCCCACGATGATGTTGAGATCGGTCTCGGCGCAGACGGCGCGGACGATCTTGTGGCGACCCACGTCTTCCACCCGCCGGATGCGGACGGGAAGGCCCGCCTCGTCGCTCGTGAGCGTCACGAATTCAGGGCGCACGCCGATGACGACATCGCCGTCGAGCGCCTTGTAGCCGCCTCGGAGCCGCACCGCACCGGCCTGCGTCTGCGCCGTGTCGCCCGACACGGTGGCCTTGAGCATGTTCATCCCCGGCGAGCCGATGAAATAGCCCACGAAGGTATGCTCGGGCGTATCGAAGAGCTCCTGCGGCGTACCCATCTGCACGACGCGGCCCTCATGCATGACGACGACCCGGTCCGCGAAGGTGAGCGCCTCCGTCTGGTCATGGGTCACGTAGATCATGGTATGCCCGCTCCGGTGATGCAGCTCCTTGAGCTGCGTGCGGAGCGCCCATTTCATATGCGGGTCGATCACGGTGAGCGGCTCGTCGAAGAGGATCGCGTTCACGTCCTCGCGCACCATGCCGCGCCCGAGCGAGATTTTCTGCTTGGCATCCGCCGTCAGCCCCCGCGCGCGGCGGTCGAGCTCGGCCTCCATGCCGATCATCTTGCCGATGGCCTCCACCCGCTCGCGGACATAATCCGCCCGCGCCCCGCGATTGCGGAGCGGGAAGGCGAGGTTATCGCGCACGCTCATCGTGTCGTAGACGACCGGAAACTGGAACACCTGCGCGATGTTGCGCTCCGCCGTCGTCATGTCGGTGACGTCCGTGTCGCCGAAGATCACGCGGCCCTCCGACGGGATCAGCAGCCCGGAGATGATGTTGAGCAACGTCGATTTCCCACAGCCCGAGGCGCCGAGAAGCGCGTAGGCCTCCCCGTCATTCCAGACGTGATCGAGCTCCTTCAGCGCGAAATCGGCGTCCGAGGTGGGCTTTGGCAGGTAGGAATGGGCGAGATTGGAGAGCGTGATCTTGGCCATATTCCCTCTCAGGCGGCTTCGGCATAGGCGGCGGGGGCGATGAGCCCGCCATCCTCGGCGAAGGTGTAGATGTGGACGGGATCGAGATAGACGGTGAGGCGCGAGCCCAGGCGCGGCTCGTGGATGCCGTGGGTGAGGCCAACCCAGCGCTCGCCGTGGTGATCGAGATGCAGGAAGGTCTCGGAGCCCGTGATCTCGGTGACGGCCACGGTGGTGTCGAATTTCAGCGCGACCTCCGAACGCCGCTCGAGCGCGATGTGATTTGGCCGGAAGCCCGCCACGTAGGTACCGTCGGCGAGCGCGCCGAGCGGCCCGGCGGCAGGCACCTCCTCGCCATCGGGCAACGTGATCGAGCCCCCGGACTTGCGGATCGCCAAGAAATTCATCGGCGGGTCGGAGAAAACGCGCGCGGTCGTGGCGTCCTGCGGGCGGCGGTAGACCTCGGGCGTGGGCCCGAACTGCGTGACCCTCCCCTCCCAGAGCGTGGCGGTATTGCCGCCGAGGAGGAGCGCCTCTTCCGGCTCCGTCGTGGCATAGACGAAGATCGCGCCGCTTTCCTCGAAGATCTTCGGGATCTCCACGCGCAGCTCCTCGCGCAGCTTGTAATCGAGATTGGCGAGCGGCTCATCGAGGAGGACGAGCCCGGCATTCTTAACGAGCGCGCGGGCCAGCGCGCAGCGCTGCTGCTGCCCGCCCGAGAGCTCCAGCGGCTTCCGCCCGAGCATGGGCGTCAGCTTCATCATCTCGGCGGCCTTGTGGACCTCCGCGTCGATCTCTGCCGCCGCCTTCCTCAGCAGCCGGAGGGGGGAGGCGATGTTTTCGTAGACCGTCATCGACGGGTAATTGATGAATTGCTGGTAGACCATCGCCACGCCGCGATCCTGCACCCGCATCCCCGTGACATCCTCGCCGTTCCAGATCACGCGCCCCGTATTGGGCACGTCGAGCCCGGCCATGAGCCGCATGAGCGAGGTCTTGCCCGAGAGCGTCGGCCCCAGCAGCACGTTCATGGTCCCGCGCGCCAGGGCTAGGTCGGTGGGGTGGATATGCGTGGCGCCGTCGACAGTCTTCGACACGCCCTCGAGTTCGAGCGTCATGGGTCCTCCCTGTGGTATCTCAGCGGGCGCTTACGCGCTCTATAGCGCTGATCGGCTCAGGGCCGCGGTCCTGTGTCTTGTCGTTACCCCGCCGCTCTCGCCCCGTCGGGCCTCGCGAGCCCGTGGTGTCCTGGATGTCGATCTTCCCGGGCCGTGACGGGACCGGGGCGCCGAGTGCGAGTGGTGGGCGTGCAGCGACAGCGTGGATTTGCGTTGCCGTAAGGGAAACAGTCCGAGCGCGAAATGTAAAGCGCACAGTGTTTCCGAGTGAAATCAGGGGGTCACGGGCGAAAAGGCCGCGCCTGCGACGGGGCGCGAAGATACGTCGCAATTCCTGCCTAAATCGCCGGATCAGCCGCCCGCACGAGACATCCCGGCGCGCGCTTTGAGTGGCCGGCGTCCTCATATCGCGGGGCACCGCACCACGCCGATAAACGCGCTAAGGGATTTGAGGCCCGCGCGCGATGCCCTTGGGCGCGACGGGCAAGCGGTAACCCGCGCCTAGTCCCCGACCTCGTCGTCGTCGTCGAGAATGATGCGGGCCGCATCGCCCTCGAGATCCTCGTACTGCCGATGCCTCAGCGTCCAGACGAACCCCACGAGGGCCCCGATCCCGAGAAGAAGCGAACACGGAACGAGGATCACAAGGATGTTCATGGTCTCTGCCTTTCTCCGGTGAAGCCCCGCATGGCGTTGAGCACCACGGTGATGGAGCTCGTGGACATCGCGATGGAGGCCGCGAGCGGCGTGGCGAAACCCGCAATCGCCACCGGCACCGCGATTAGGTTGTAGAGGGTGGAGATGTTGATGTTCTGCGCCATGCGCCGCGTGGCGCGGCGGCTCACGGTGAGCCCCGTGGCGATCATGGCGAGATCGCGGGCCACGATGATGGCATCGGCGGCCTTGCGGCTCGCATCGAGCGCGGAGCCCGGCGCCATTGAGGCATGGGCGGCGGCGAGCGCGGCGGTATCGTTGAGGCCGTCACCGACCATGAGGACCTTCGCTCCGCGCGCCTCGAGGTCCTGAATGACCCCGAGCTTGTCCTCGGGCCCGAGCCCGGCGCGCACGTCCTCGAGGCCGAGAGCCGCGGCCATGCGCGCGGCATTGGCGGGCGTGTCGCCCGTGAGCATGACGACCTTCAACCCCGCGCCCTTGAGCGCCGCGACCGCGCCTGCCGCGCTCGGGAGAAGCGCCTCGGCGGCGTCGAGGGTATGGATGCCCTCCCCGGTCTCGAACACGGTGTTCCCTCCCGCGTCCCGGGGGCGTCCGAGCGCCACGGGGCGGCCTCCGTGGCGGGCCGTTACCCCCTGCCCCGCCGTCTCTGCGACCTCGGTGAGGGGGGCGGGTGCGACGTCCCTCAAGTCCCGCGACAAGGTCCGGCAGAGCGGATGATCAGAGCTGTCGGCCAGAGCCCGCAGGACGCCCCGGTCGGTGTCGCCCAGCCCCTCCGGCACCCGCAGCCGCCGCTCCGAGAGGGTGCCGGTCTTGTCGAAGACCACCGTGTCCACCTCCGAGAACCGCTCGAGCGCGGTGTCCGACGTGATGAGAAGACCGGCCCGGTAGAGCCGCGCAGTGGCGGCCACCGCCACGGCGGGCACGGCGAGGCCGAGCGCACAGGGGCAAGTGATGATGAGCGTGGCGATGGCCACGTTGATCGCCGTGCGCACGTCGCCGGTGGCGATGTACCAGCCGAGGAACGCCGCCGCCGACAGCACGTGGACGAGCGGCGTGTAGATTTCGGCGGCGCGGTCGGCCACGCCGATATACTGCCCCCGGGCGCCCTCGGCGGTGGCAACGAGCTGCGCGATGCGCCGCAGCGTCGTGTCCTCCCCCACCGCCGTCGCGCTCACGGTCACGGGCCCCGTGAGAACGATTTCGCCCGCGTGGAGAGAGGCGCCCGCCGCCCGCTGGACGGGGTCGCTTTCTCCGGTGATGAAGCTCGCGTCGATGAGCGCCCCGTCGCCCATGAGCCGCGCCTCCACCGGCACCCGCGCGCCCGCGGTCAGAGAGAGCACGTCGCCCACCTCGATCTCGGTGAGGAGCCGGCTTACGCGGATGCCGGCCTCGATCCGCGTGACGCGGGAGGGCTCCATGGCGGCTAGGTTGTCGGCGGCCGAATGCGCCGCGCGGCGCAGGCGCTGATCGAGGACCCGGCCCACAAGCAGGAAGAAGGTGAGCGTGAGCGCGGCATCGAACCAGGCGTGCCGGCCCGAATGCATCACCTCGTAGAGCGACATGGCGCAGGCCAGGAGGATCGCGAGCGAGATCGGCACGTCCATGTTGACACGCCGCGCCAGCAGCGCGCGCGCGGCGCTGCGAAAGAACGGCTGCGCCGAGAACGCCGCGGCGGGAAGCGCGATGGCCGCGGAGACCCAGTGGAGGAAATCGCGCGTCGTATCGCCCGCGCCGGCCCAGACGGCCACCGACAGGAGCGTGACGTTCATCATCGCGAAGCCCGCCACGCCCATATGGACCGTGTAATCCTCTGCCCGGGCCTCTGAGGACCCGTCCTCGGCGACCTCGTGCGCCTCGAAGCCCGCCTTGGCCAGTTCGCGGATCCACGGCGTGGGGTCCGCCCCCTCGCGCGCCGAGATCGCCACGCGCTTCCGCGTGAGATTGACCCGCGCGTCGCTGATATCCGCACAGCCGCGCAGGGCGCGTTCGACGCCCCCGATGCAGCCCGCACAGTGGATGCCGGGCAGCACGAGCTCGTGGGTCACGTGCGCGGGCGCCGCGGGAACCATGGCGGGCCCCGCCGCGCAGCCCGGGCAGGCCGCGACACTCACCGCCGGACCCAGAGCACGATGCGCTGCTTGAAGACCGTGCCGTCCTCGGCCACGGCGGCGAGCCGCAGGTTCCAGTTACCCGGGCCCAGGGGCTCGATGATGGCCAGATGCGCGTCCCCGTCGAAGTGGAAGACGACCTCCTGATCCTCGACCACATGGGTGGCGCGCCCGAGCGTGGCGCGCGTGATCTCCGGGGCGACGGGGCCGCGGGCATCGGTGATGGCGAGGCGGAGCTCTTCGGCCTCCGTGCTCAGCTCGATCTCCCAGCCCAGCGCGAGCTGCGCCTCACGGTCCCGGTCGAAGGACTGGCTGGCGACGTAGGAATTCTTCACCTCGAGCCCGGGAAAGGTGCTCACGGCGTTGAAGGCGAGGGTCAGGTTCACGGTGATGATGACGGCATAAAAGGCGAGAAACGCCATGAGGACGTGCCAGCCCTTGAGTTCGCGGGTCATCGGAGGGCCCTCCCCTTGAAGATGCTGTCGGCGTGGACGCGCTCGCCCGAGGCGAGGTCCTCGATCCAGAAGCGGATATCGGTGACGTCGCCATCGGCGGGGTCGGAGCCGCGCGGCGCGACGAGGTAGACGCGCTGGAGCCGTGTTTCGTTGGCCGCGACGGTGACGGTCTCGTAGGGCGTGCCTTCAAGCTCGGCGCGGAGCGCGAGATCGCCCGAAGCGCGGATGCGGAACGGGCGGTCCTCGCCGTGCTTGTTGCGCAGCCGGATGTCGTAGGCGTTGCGGATCGAGCCGTCCGAGAGCGTCACGAATTGCGGATTGCGGATGGGCGCCACTGTCACGTCGATCTCGGCCCGGATGAAGAGCGCGAAGACGAGCGCCGCGCCGAAAAGCGACCAGAGAGCGGTATAGATCACCGTGCGCGGGCGCAGCACGTGTTTCCAGTAGGGCCTGGGCGCCATCCCCTCGCGCTCCAGCGGCTCGTCGGAGAGCGCCAGGTAGTCGATGAGGCCCCGGGGCTTGCCGATCTTTTCCATGATGTCGTCACAGGCATCGATGCAGAGCGCGCAGGTGATGCAGGCCATCTGCTGCCCGTCGCGGATGTCGATGCCGGTGGGGCAGACATTCACGCAGGCCATGCAGTCGATGCAGTCGCCCGAGCTCTCCACACGCTTCTTACCGCGCGGCTCGCCGCGCCAATCGCGGTAGGCCACGGTGAGCGTGTCATCGTCCATCATCGCCGCCTGGATGCGCGGCCAGGGGCACATGTAGATGCAGACCTGCTCCCGCATGAAGCCGCCGAAGATAAAGGTCGTGGCCGTGAGGATCCCGATGGTGGAATAGGCCACAGGTGCTGCATTGAGCGTCACGAGATCGCGCGCGAGCGTGGGCGCGTCGGCGAAATAGAAGACCCAGGCCCCCCCGGTGCAAAGCGCGATGAGGAGCCAGATCGCCCATTTCGTGCCGCGTAGCCGCGCCTTGCGCAGCGACCAGGGCGCCTTCGCAAGCTTGATTTGCGCGTTGCGGTCGCCTTCGACGCGGCGCTCCACCAGCAGGAAGAGATCGGTCCACACGGTCTGCGGGCAGGCATAGCCACACCAGACCCGGCCGAGGGCCGAGGTGAAGAGAAAGAGCCCGAGCCCCGCCATGATCAGGAGCCCCGCCACGAAGTAGAATTCATGGGGCCAGATCTCGATCCAGAACCAGTAGAACCGCCGCCCGGCGAGGTCCACGAGCACCGCCTGGTCGGGAAGCTGCGGCCCCCGGTCCCACCGGATCCAGGGCATGACGTAATAGACCGACAGCGTTGCGATCATGATCCGCCACTTGAGCGTGCGGAACCGCCCGGTGACCGTCTTGGGATAGATCGGCTCCCGCGGGGCGTAGAGGCTTTGATTGCTGGCGTCGCTCATGGCGTGTGCTGTGCCTTTAGCCGCTCTGTCATGGACCTTCCCGGACGGGCCGAGCGTGATTGGATTGGCGCGGCGGCGCTCATTCCCCTCCGCCGAGCTGGTGAAGATAGAGGGTGACGGCTTTGATCTCGTCCTCCTCGAGGCGCTGGCCCCAGGCGGGCATGACGCCGAAGCGGGCATTGGCCACGGTGTAGGCCACTGCGTCGCGGCTGCCCCCGTAAAGCCAGATCGCGTCGGTGAGGTTGGGCGCGCCGAGGAACCTGTCGCCGCGCCCGGCATCGCCGTGGCAGCTCGCGCATTGATCCACGTAGAGCGTCGCCCCCGTCTCCAGCAACGCCGCGTCGTGGTCCTCGCCCGAGAGCGAGAGCACGTATTCGACCACGGCGGACTGCTCCTCCTCCGAGAGGATCTCGGCGAAGGCCGGCATCTCCGAATAATGCGCGTCCCAGTCCGTCTCGTTCCGGATGCCGTGGCGCACCGTGTATTCGATTTCGCTGAGCGTCCCGCCCCAGAGCCAGTCATCGTCGAGAAGGTTGGGGTAGCCCAACGCACCCTGCGCGCCGGAACCATGGCACTGCGAGCAATTGGCGCGAAAGACAGCAGCCCCGCCAGCGACGCCGAAGTGATAGGCCGGATCATCGCGGCTGAGCGTGCTCAAGTCCGCCGAGGCGAGCGTGGCGATGAAATCGGCGTTGCGCGCGTCCACCGCGGCGATGTCGGCGGCGACCTCCGCGCGCGTGGAGTAGCCGAGGAGGCCCTCTGTCGCGCCCGAGATCATGGGCCATGCCGGGAAGGCGATGGTGTAGCCGATCCCCCAGATGATCGTGAGGTAGAAGGTATAGAGCCACCAGCGCGGGAGCGGGTTGTTGAGCTCCTCGATCCCGTCCCACTCATGGCCCGTGGTTTCGACGTCAGGCTTCTTCTTACTCATGACCGTGCCCCCTTTGCGGCGCAGGGGCAGTCCGCGCATCCGCCGGAACAGCCGAGCGTGAGCTCCGGCGCGGGGCTCCGATCATCCCGGAGGGGGATCTGCTTGATCTCGTCATGGACGCGGTTCGATCCCGGCCGCACCACCCAGACGAAGACGCCCACGTAGAAGGTCGTCATCGCCAGGAGGAACCAACTGTCGGCGAAGGCTCTGAGAAGGGTGTAGAGTTCCATGATGCGCGCCCTCCCCTAGCGGCTCTCGTCGGGCACGAAGGTCGAGAAATCGACCAGCGTGCCCAGCATTTGCATGTAGGCGATGAGCGCATCCATCTCGGTCAGCGCGTCGAGCCCGTCGAAATTGGAAACCACCGCCCCGGGATAGCGCTCCAGCAGGGCGTCCCAGTCGCCGTCGGGATCCACCTGCACGCGGAGATCGGCCTCCGCGTTCTCGATCATCTCCTCGGTATAGGGCACGCCCACCAGACGGTGGGTGCTGAGCGTCGGTTCGATCTGTTCGTAGTCGAGCGCCGTGTGGAGCAGGAATTCATACTTGGGCATTACGCTCTCGGGCACCACCGATTGAGGGTCGGTGAAGTGATCGACATGCCAGGCATCCGAGTAGCGCCCGCCGACGCGCGCAAGGTCGGGGCCTGTGCGTTTCGAGCCCCATTGGAACGGATGGTCGTATTTCGATTCCGCGGCGAGCGAGTAATGCCCGTAGCGCTCCACCTCGTCCCGCATGGGGCGGATCATCTGGCTGTGGCAGACATAGCAGCCCTCGCGGATGTAGATGTCGCGGCCCGCGAGCTCGAGCGGTGAATAGGGCCGCATCCCCTCCACGTCCTCGATGGTGTTTTCGAGGTAGAAGAGCGGGGCGATCTCCACGATGCCGCCGACGCTCACGGTTAGGAGCGACCCGATGAGAAGGAGCGTCGGGCTCTTTTCCAGAAGCGCGTGTTTATCGATGAAAGCCATGGGAGCCCCTCATTCCGCAGGTTGGCTGCCGGGCGTGAAGACCCGCTGGCGGGCACCGCCGCGGATCGTCATCCACATGTTCCAGCCCATGATGAGCGCGCCGGCGAGGTAGAGGACCCCGCCCAGTCCTCGGACCACATACATCGGGAACTTGGCGGAGACGGTGTCGGCGAAAGAGTTGACCAGGAAGCCCTGGGCATCGACCTCGCGCCACATCAGGCCTTCCATGATGCCGGTCACCCACATCGCGGACGCGTAGAGCACGATGCCGATCGTCGCGAGCCAGAAGTGCCAGTTGATGGCGGCTCTGGAGTGCATCTCTTCGCGCCCCCAGAGCCGCGGCGTCAGGAAATAGAGCGCGGCGAAGGTGATCATCCCATTCCAGCCGAGCGCACCGGAATGCACGTGCCCGATGGTCCAGTCGGTGTAGTGGGAGAGCGAGTTGACCGCCCGGATCGACATCATCGGGCCCTCGAAGGTGCTCATCCCGTAGAAGGCGAGGCTGATCACGAACATCCGGATGATCGGATCGGTGCGGATCTTGTCCCAGGCTCCGTCAAGCGTCATGAGCCCGTTGATCATCCCGCCCCAGCTGGGCATCCACAGGATGATCGAGAAGACCATGCCGAGCGTGGACGCCCAGTCGGGGAGCGCGGTGTAGTGGAGATGGTGGGGTCCGGCCCAGATGTAGAGGAAGATCAGCGCCCAGAAGTGGATGATCGAGAGCTTGTAGCTGTAGATCGGGCGGCCGGCCTGCTTGGGGACGAAGTAGTACATCATGCCGAGGAACCCGGCCGTCAGGAAGAAGCCCACGGCGTTGTGGCCGTACCACCACTGCACCATCGCGTCCTGCACGCCCGAGAAGATCTGCACGCTCTTCGAGCCCCACAAGCTCACCGGGATCGAGATGTTGTTGACGAGGTGGAGCATCGCCACCGTCACGATGAAGGCGAGGAGGAACCAGTTGGCGACGTAGATGTGCCGCTCCCGCCATTTCATGAGCGTGCCCAGGAAAACAAGGAGGAACGCGACCCAAACCACAGTGAGCCAGAGGTCCACGTACCATTCGGGCTCGGCATATTCCTTCGATTGCGTGGCGCCCAGGAGGTAGCCCGTGGCCGCGAGCACGATGAAGAAGTTGTAGCCCCAGAAGACGAACCACGCGAGGTTGCCGCCCCAGAGCCTGACGCTGCACGTGCGCTGGACGATGTAGAACGAGCTCATGATGAGCGCGTTGCCGCCGAACGCGAAGATGACTGCGCTCGTATGGAGCGGGCGCAGGCGCCCGAAATTGGTGAAGGGCTGGCCCCAGTCGAAGTTCAGCGACGGGAAGGCCAGCTGAAACGCGATGAGGACGCCCACGAGGAAGCCCACGATGCCCCAGAAGGCCGTGGCGATGACGCCTGCGCGCACGACGTCGTCCATGTAGCGGTTGAACGGGATGGCCGGGCGCGGCTCCCCCACCCGGCGCACCGTCCAGATGAAGAGCCCCAGCGCCGTCAGCATGATGATGAGACCATGGACGCGATACGCGAGGTCATGCCCCCAGCTGCTCGCCAACGCCCCGAAGAGGATGAGGCTTCCAAGGGTCCCGAGCTTGATGGTGTCCAACATAGGCGAAATCCGATCCGATCGTTACCGTGCGGTAAATTGCTGCTGATGGGTGTATGGACCGCCGTCCCGAGGCCCCTTGATCCAGATCAAGCGCCTGAAGAGGCGGCGATTTTGTCGCGGCAAGCGCCTCACGTGGGCACCACCTTGCGGTAGAGATGCCAGGACGCATGCCCCAGCACGGGAAAGACCAGCACCATCCCCAGAAAGAGCGGGAGCATGGCCACGAAAGACGCCCCCGCCACGAAGAGCGCCCAGTAGAGCATGGCACCCTGGTTCTCGAGCGTGGCGCGGGCACTCGTGATGATCGCCGTCACCACGTCGATGTCGCGGTCCATGAGGATGGGCACGCCGATCACCGAAATGGAGAACAGGAGCGCCGCGAGGGCGGCGCCGATCACGCTGCCCACGGCCAGCATGATCAGGCCCTCGGGCGTGAAGAACACCTCGAACGACGTCATGACATTCGTCATGGACGCCGTCCCGAAGGAAACGGCGAAGACCACCCGCGCGAGCACCAGCCAGGCGAAGAAGAAGAAGACCACGAGGACCGCGAAGAGCGGCAGCTGGCCGTGTTGGCTCCGAAACCCCGCCAAAAGGATCGGGCGCAGGGAAAGCGGCTCCCCCGCCTCGATGCGGCGCGACATCTCGTAGAGCCCCACGGCCGCGAATGGTCCGAGCAGCGGGAAGCCCGCGGCGAGCGGCAGGATCCAGTAGCTCGCCCCGCCGCGCATCAGGACGAGCGTCAGCACGAGCCCGATGACCCCGAAGACGGCCCCGAAGAAAAGGCTGTAGCCGGGCGCCTTCTGGAAGTCGCCGAGCCCGGCCTTGAGCGCGTCGATCACATCGCTCCGCGTGATCGGGGCGACCTCCGGGAGCGGCGTGGTAACGGACGTGTCGGCCATGGGCTGGACCTCTCGTTTCTGACCCTGCCCCCGGCGCGGCATCGCCTCCTCTCGCTGATCCCGATCGGACGGCATGCTGGCCCGGGACCGCAGGTCGGTGGGCCTGTTTCATCCGACCATGGGCGATCCGCACCGGGGGCGTCTTTGATCTGGATCAAGGAGCTCACGGCACGCCTCGGCATATCTGCTCTCAGGGTGGGCGGAGCCTCGCCCAGCGCGGGGATCCGCCGTGATCCTGAAAGGAGCGCCATGTCGATCTCGCAAACCAGACGGCCCCAGTTCGGGCGCGGGCGGCACCATAGTGGTGCCGTCTGGTGGTGATGGTGGTGGCCGGCGTCGAGCCGCTGGACCTGCCGCTCTTGCGGCTGGCTCGGCACGGCCAGCGCGTCCTCGACCTCTGCGATCTTCTGGAGGCCATCGCCGACGACCTCCCCCGCAAGACCATGCCCGTCTGGCGGGAGGTCGCACAGCTCTGTGGTACGATCGTCCCCCGTCATTACGACACGCTCAATAGGATCTTCCTGCCCCTGCTCCGGCGGCGCACGGCCGGAGATGTGGAGTGCGAGGCGGTGCTCACGCGGCTTGAAACCGAATATTCAGACAGCAGCCACCGCCTGCCGGAACTCGTCTCGCTCCTCCACGACACGGTCAACAATTCGCCGCCCGGCATCGACACCGAAGCGCTCGGCTTTGCCCTGCGCGGCTTTTTCGAAGCCATCCGCCGCCAGATGGCGTGGGAGATGGACGTGCTCATTCCCCTTGCGCGCAGGCGACTGACCCGCGAAGACCTCGACGAGCTCGTGTCGTCCTTCGCCCGCCACGCGGTCGTGCCCATGGGGCGCGATCCGGCGGGGGGCACGCGCTAGCGTCTAGAAGCCTGCCCGCTCGGTGAGCCGCGCCCGGTCGATGGACACGATCTGCCTTGTCCCCTCGAACACGACGATCTCGTCTTTGCGCAGGCGCGTCATCTGGCGGCTCACCGTTTCGATGGTCAGCCCGACGAAGTCCGCGATTTCCGCGCGGCCGAGCGGTATCTCGAAGCTTTCCTGCGGGTGACAGCCGCGGCTCTGCACGCGGCGAGCGACATGGAGGAGAAAGCTCGCCACGCGCTCCTCGGCGGTCTTGCGGCCCAACAGCACCATCCATTCCCGGGCAAACCGCAGCTCGTCGAACGCCCGCCGGAGAAGGCGCGTTTCCAGCGAGGGGAAGCGATGCATGAGCGATTGGAAGCGGTCCCTGGAAAAGAGGCAAAGCTCCAGATCCGTGACCGCCTCGATCGTGTTGGGCTCCACGGCGCCGTCCTCTTCCCCCAGCGTCGAGCCCAGAAAATCCGATTGAAAGAGCAGGCCCACGATCTGCGCGCGGCCATCCTCGGCGCCCCGGACGAGTTTCGCGACGCCGTTCGAGACGATGCCGAAATCGAGCGCCGCGTCGCCCTCCATGATGTAGGTCTCGCCAGCCGACAGCGCGCGCCGCCGGGCCAGCGCGTTCAGGGCCGAGACTTCCTCGATCTTGAGGGCGCCACAGATGGCACTGTGCCGGATCGTGCAGGTCTCGCACATGCCGGCCGTGGGGGGCGCCAGCGCTCTACCGCCGAGCATGGGATGGACTGCTCCGTTTCGCGGAGGTGCTGGGTGTCAGGAGCGCGCGGGCGACGAATTCGGCGCGTCGTGGGCGGCGGCTATGGTCGATTGGCATGGAGGTGAACCCGAACTCTTTCGACGCAGTTTAGCCATGCCGTGGAGACTTACCTTGCGATTCCGCAAGCTTGGAAGCCATCCGAGGCCGGAACGCTGACCCATTTCGTCGCATCACGTCGCTCCGCCGCGCCCGCACGGCGCAAAACCTCACGCCGTGCGCCCGAGCGCGATCTCCAGAAGCGCGTCCGGGCGTACCACCACGATCCGACGCCGGCTACCGTGAACGATGCCCGCCTTGTGCCAACCGCTCATGTAGCGGCTCACGGAGTGCATGTTCGCGCCGGTGAGCTCGGAGATGTCCTGTCGCGTGACCGGAAACTCGATCTCCGTGCCATCGACGGTCTCGCGCCCGGCCTGCCGCGTCATGCGCAGGATCGCCAGCGCTATTCGTTGCTCGACGGGGCGCGTGGCCATTTCGACGATCTTGTCGCGCAGCTCGCGGGTCCTTGCGCCCAGCGTGCGTTGGGACACACGCAAAAACGTCGGCGTCGCCGCGATCATCTCGGGCCAGGCCGCGCTCGGCCAGGACAGGATGAGGCAGTCCGAGGCCGCCTTCGCCGAGACCGAATAGCTGTCGCACTCGACGGCGCGCGCCATCCCGAAGAGATCGCCCGGCCCCACATGGTGCACGACCACGTGGTCGCCGTCCCGCGTCGTGCGCAAAAGGCGCACGAAACCGTCGGCCAGAAGAAAGAAGGCGCCCGCCGCGTCATCTTCTTCGAAGATGGTGTCGCTGTAGCCAAAGCGACGGACGGTCGCCTGCTGAAGCACGCCGCGCACGTCGTCCCGATCCATGTCCTGAAAGGGGGGCATCCGGCCGACGAAGGCCTGGTCGAGGCCGACCCCCTGAATCTTGTTCTGTGTCATGTTTGGCTCACGCTTCTGTTGTCCGACCGTGCAGGGCGAGGGTCTGGCACGATCGGAAGCGGTGGCAGATCCTAGGAAGGCTGATCGTAGCGCGACCTCACCCGCCACGGGCGCCAATATTCGCCGTCCCGTGGCCTGCAAGCCTTCGCGCGCACTCTGCCTCCGACCGCCGTGGATGCACTTGAGCGAAATCAATTATTGACGAAATTCGTCGGCCCGGCTTCGCGCGCCGCACGATCAGAAAATGCCGGCGCGTTCTGCCAAACTGTCCTCGTCCATGTCGACGATGCGGCGGGTGCCTTCCATCTTGATGACCCCGTCGAGCCTGAGCTTGCTGATCTGACGACTGACGGTTTCCACCGTCAGGCCGATATGGTCGGCGATGTCGGCGCGGTCGAGCGGCAACTCGAACCCCGCCACGCGGCCGCAGGATTGCGAGGTCATGCGCCGCGACACGTGCAGGAGGAAACTCGCCACGCGCTCCGCGGCCGATTTGCGACCGAGAAGCACCATCCAGTCGCGCGCGACGCTCAATTCATCGAGCGCCAGCGCCAGAAGGCGGTTGGCGAGCTTGGGGTGACGCGCCATGAGCTGGTCAACCCTGTCCCGCGGGAAAAGGCACAATTCCAACGACGTGGCCGCCTCAATGATGCTCGTGTTGGCGTTCGTCACCGCCCCGTTTGCATGATTGCTCACGAAATCGGAAGGAAAGAGCAGGCCAACGATCTGTTGGCGGCCATCGGGCGAGCCCTTGACGAGCTTTCCGCAGCCGCTCGTCACGTTGACGAATTCCGGGCGGTCGCCCGTCTCGAAAGCGTGGAACTGCCCGCGCGTCAGGCCCTTGCGCGTGGAAATCGCACTGAGGTCCCTGAGCTCCTCGTCGCTGAGCGCGCCGCAAAGGCTGCTGTTTCGGACTGCGCAGGCCGCGCAGACGCGCGGCAGCACAGGCTCCGCCGTGCCGGTTGATTTGGCGTTGATATGGTCCATACACGCTCCCCCGTGTACGGTAGGAGCCGGGGACGGAGGCTGTCAATCGCGCGTCCGACGCGGTGGTCGCCTACCTGCATGGGTGGCGTGCGGAAGACACTGGGCGGTTTGTCCTTTCTCGGGCTGTGCGAGCGATGCAGGCCTGCGTCTTGGGAATTGGCTTTCTGACGGAGAAACGGCTCCCGCAATGTGGTCTGGAGAGATCTGCGTCCGCCGCCGTGGCGAGCTCGGAAATCCTCGACGCGCCGACTGGACCCGCGTCCGCGACGTGCGTCCCGCGCGGCGGAGGCCAACCCGGCGGCAGTCGCTCCCCGCGAAAATCGCGCCTGACCCGCCGTTCTGCCCCTATCGGCTCCGACGTCTCCGAGCTACCGTTGCGGCGTGCCCCGCTAAATCCAACCTTTGATATGACATCACCATGACGTCCCTCTCCACCATCCCGGCCCTCCTCGGACATGATGCGCTCCGGTTGCCCGCCGCGGACGAAGAAGGCGCCAGAGTTGGCGCGCCCGACACATGCACGGCTGCGGCCCACCCCACGGGCCGGACCATCCGCCCGGGAGGCGCGTGATGGGAGCGCCGTGCATCATCTGCGTGGCCATCACCGGATCGGTTCCGCGCAAGGCAGACAACCCGGCCGTCCCCATATCCATCGCCGAGCAGGTTGAAAGCACTCAGGAAGCTTTCGAGGCGGGGGCCACGATCTGCCACGCCCATGTCCGCAGTGAGGACGAGACGCCCACGAGCGACCCGGAGAAGTTCGCGGCCCTGAAAGAGGGCCTCGACAGGCACTGCCCCGGCATGATCCAGCAATTCTCCACCGGCGGGAGATCGGGCGCCGGGACGGAGCGCGGCGGGATGCTCCACCTGCGCCCGGACATGGCGTCCCTGGCGGTCGGCTCGAACAACTTTCCCAGCCGGGTCTACGAGAACCCGCCCGATCTCGTGTCGTGGCTGGCAGCGGAGATGAAGCGGCACGCGGTGAAGCCGGAGGTAGAGGTCTTCGACCTCAGCCACATCTTCCAGGCTGCGCAAATGCACGCCATGGGAGAGATCATGGACACGCCCTACGTGCAGTTCGTGATGGGCGTGAGAAATGCCATGCCTGCGGACCGTGAGGTATTCGATTTCTATGTGCGCACGGTGAAGCGGCTTTTCCCTGGCGCACCGTGGTGCGCAGCGGGGATCGGGAGACATCAGATCATCGTCAACCATTGGTCGATCGCGGCGGGAGGACATGCGCGCACGGGGCTCGAGGACAATGTGAGGCTCGACCGCGATACACTCGCCCCGTCCAACGCAGCGCTCGTGCGGCGAACCCGTGAGATTTGCGAGCGCCACGAGCGCCCCGTGGCCTCCGTTGCGGAGGCACGGTCCATTCTCGGCCTCGAGGCGGGCGAAGCGCGCTAGCGCCGCCGATCCGGCGCGCGACAGGACGGGGAGCGCGGTGCGTATCCTGGACCCGCAGAACGAGGCCATTGCTTGGAGGTGATGCTTTCTGGACCTCGGGTCAGACGTGAAAGAAAGCACTCCGCAGCTTGGGTCTTGCAGCGAACATCCCTGGGTTCGGCAGATCAAGCTGGGGGGCTATCTGCATGGCGGCCAGCGGAGTTTTAGAGCGTGCCGGCTCCGATCCTTTTCGGTCAATCGGCCCTAATTCAATGAGATGAATTCGCGCATGATCGCCGCACGAGAAAGCGGTCGCAACCGAGGCGCCGAAACCCAGGAAATCCTTTCAACTTCAGGGTGATTTTCACGGGAATTAAACACGCTGAAGGTCTGCCTTTTCGAGCCCTCGCCTCGTGATATTCTCCCCACACGGCCTCCTAAAATGTTGCATTAACGCAGAGACTTACGCCCCTTCTCAGCCGTTGCCCCAAGGGTTGGAGGCCTTTTGACACGCGTCCCGCAGGAGAAATCTGTTGACAGGATGCAGGACTATCCGTGACGTTTTCGACATTGGTTGTTCCGTGAGCGTATCGCTGAGCATTATTTAATTCCGTATTCAGCATTTCTCCCGGGCAACTTTTCTGGTGGGGGAGCCGAAAATGTCTTTGACGAAATCTCAATTCGATATTCTTGCTGCAGGTGGAAACGTGAGTTTCGGGTTGCCCACGGACCCCGGTCCGGGCAGCGCCGATGGCATCTTCTTCAGCGACTTCTTCTTTGATACCGCGACGGGCGATCAGGACACGACCGCCCAAGGGCTCAGCGCACTCACCTCGCTCGACGATATCTTCGAAAGGGGCGACAGCGCCGAGTTCATCATCCGCAACGCGACAGTCGATGTCGGCGACGATTTCGGGCTGCGCGACGGTTTGGGCGGGCTGATCTCCATTTCGGGCGCGGCAGCTTCGCTGAACCTCGACGGCAACGGAGGCGGGTCCTATCGCATCCGCATCGACGCCCACGATGCGCGGGACGTCTCCGGCACGATCTTCGTCAGCGATGGCGCCGACATCGTTTTCGGCAATGACGATCCTGGCACGGGCCGTGGCTTTGCCATCGGGCGCAACACAGAACCGGAGATCGACGGCGGGAGTCTTGTCCCCGGCGGTCAAAGCGTCGATGGCACCCTGGTGATCGAAGGCACGGGGACCACGGTTTCCGTCCTCAATGCCACCGACGACCGGGGGGAGATGCAGATCGGCGTCGTCTCCGACAGCGAGGACGGCGTGGTCGACACCACGACCAACCGCACCGCCGACGGACTCGTGATCGTGCGCGACGGGGCGGAGGTCAATATCCGCCAGTTCCTGAAGATAGGTGACGCCGACAATGTCGCCGGCGCGGAGGCCACGGGCGCGCTCATCGTCGAAGGCGCGGGTACCACGTTCACGCTGGGCCAGACCGGAGCGCCCGGCAATGCGGGCTTCATGCGCGTGGGCGAAGAGGGCGGCACCGGCTATTTCGTGCTGCGCGACGGGGCCGAATTCAACATCCTGCAAAGTAGGGACGACGCGGGCGGCATCCAGTTCTCCGGCTCGAGCAACGAAGCCGGCGGCGAAGGCCACGGCGTCGTCACCGGCGCGGGCACGCGCCTCTTCGTGGAAAGCGGCACCATCGAGGTGGGCCGCAACACCGGCACTGCGAGTTTCGAGGTCTCGGACGGAGCGGAAGTCGAAGCCAACAGCTTAAGAGTCGGGCGCGGCGGCACAGCGGAAGGGTTGATCACCGGCGCAGGGACCTTCGTGGACCTCACCAACGGCGAATTCAACGATCTCGAGGTCGGCAATCTCGACCGCTTCAGCAGCGGCGTCAGTTCCGTCGAGGCCACGCTGACGATCAGCGACGGGGCCGTCGTGGATGTCGGTGGCTTCGTCGGCGTGGGCCAGATCCGCGACGATGTCGGCGGCACCGCCGATGGCACGCTCATCGTGGAAGGCGCGGACACATCCGTCACGGTGGGGGGCGGCGCGTCAAGCGAGGCGGGCTTCATGCGTGTGGCCGGCGGCACCGGGAGTACGGGCACCTTCACTTTGCGGGACGGGGCCGAGTTCACCCTTCGGGAAAACGCGGTCTCGCAGTTCCGGGCAGGCATCCATTTCTCCGGCAGCAACGAGGATCAGGGCGGCGTGGCCACGGCGACCGTCACCGGGGCGGGGACTGCGCTAACCGCCGAGAACGGATTTATCGAGGTCGGCCGCAACGATGGCACGGCGAGCCTCCTTGTCTCCGACGGGGCGCTCATGCAGGCCCGCGATTTTGCAACGGCCCAGGGCGGCACGGCCACAACCATTATCGAGGGCGCAGGAACGCGTGTCATCCTGTCCGACGGGAACAGGGGCGCCCTGGATGTCGGTTTCGTTAATTTCGAGGACACAACGATCACCAACGTGGACGGCACCGTTACCATCCGAGACGGGGCAGAGGTCGAAGTGCGCAGCTTCATTGGTGTGGGAAGTGCCCAAAATCGCGATGGGGTCACCGCCAACGGCACGCTGATCATCGAGGGCAGCACCACCTCCGTCACCGTCGGCAGCACGAGCCGGACCGGGGAAAACGGCTTTATGCGGTTGGGGGAGCGTGGAGGGAACGGCGATCTTTTCCTGCGCGATGGCGCTGAGTTGATCCTGCTGGCCGGCGAAGAGTTCGGGGGCGGCCTGCAGCTGTCTGGATCGAGCGACGACGCGGGCGGCGAAGCCAATGCGACGATCACCGGCGCGGGCACCCGTCTGGTCGCGGAACAGGACAACATCGTCGTCGGGCGCAATGGCGGGACCTCGACCTTCACCGCCTCCGACGGCGCAGCCATCGAAGCCCTGTTCTTCAATGTCGGCCAAGAGGGCGACGGCGACGCGATCCTGGAGGGCGAAGGCACGCTCCTCGAGCTCTCGGGCGCGCGGGTCTCCGGCACGCCATTTGGCGCATTCATGACGGTGGGCCGGGACGCGGACGGCAGCGTCCTCGTCCGCGACGGCGCAGATATCACCATCACCGGAGACGGCGGGGATTTCCCGGGCTTCCAGGCCGGCCGCAATGAAGGCGGCGTAGGGGTCATCACCGTGACGGGCGCGGGCTCCACCATTACCGTCGACGGCGCGGCCAATGTCGAAACCTTCGGCGGCGACCGCGGCTTCATGCGCGTGGGCAGGGAGGCCGGATCGGACGGGACACTCAACGTCCTCGACGGCGGCGTCGTCACGAATGACGGAGAGGGCCGCATCATCGTGGCCGAGCTTGACGGCTCCACAGGACGCGTCACGGTCGACGGTGCGGGGAGCGTCTTCGACTTCGGTGCCAGTGCGTTCTTCTCGCAGGACGCGCCCGCGGCCCGCGGCAACGCCATCGTCACGGTCAGCAATGGCGGATTGCTGCGCGGGGGCGAGATCACGAATAACGGGATACTCGACATCCATGGCGGCGGCACGGTCGAAGCCGATGTGACCAACGACAACATCCTGCGGAGTTCCGGCGGCGTCCAAGACACGACGATTACCGGCGATCTGACCTTCCTGACCGGCGGCCTAGGCATCGATGCCACGGGCTTTGGCGCGTCCTTGAGCCACGACACCTACGCCGCGACGGGCGCTGTTTCGCTCGAGGGTGCGCTCTTCGTGGTGACGGCACAGTCACAGAACCTGTCCGGCCAGACCCTCGAAATTCTGACCGGATCCAATCTCTCCGTCGGCGCGGGCTTCAGCGTACACATCATAGACTTCGATCCGAATGCGATCCTCGAAGTGGACCAGAGCGAATTTCTTGCGGTCTCCAACGCCGCAACCACGCTTCAATTCACGACGAGCACCACGGGCCTGACCGTCGATTTCGCGGCGGGCGAGCAAACCGGCTCCGTCTCCTCCGAGACCCTGGTCGGCACCGCCCTCGATGAGACGGTCAACGCGCAGGAAGGCGATGACACGGTCGATGCCGGGCTCGGCGACGACACGATCGACGCGGGCAGCGGCAACGACAGCGTCGATGCCGGGCGCGGTGACGACAACGTCACGGCCGGCGACGGCGATGACGATGTGCGCGCCGGCGTGGGAGACGACAGCGTCACCGGCGATGCGGGGGACGATTTCCTGCGTGGCGGACGCGGCGAGGACACCCTGAAGGGAGGCGTCGGCGACGACAGCATCGTGGGCCAGCGCAACGCCGACACGATCGACGGAGGCAAGGGCGCCGACAACCTCAAGGGTGGCGGCGGCAATGACAGCATCGACGGCGGAGGCGGCAACGACTTCATCAAGGGGGGAACCCGGGCCGATGTCATGAACGGCGACAGGGGCGACGACCGCATCGCGGGCAACGCCTTCGACGACGTTCTCAACGGCGGCGTGGGCGATGACACGCTCAATGCCGGCGGCAACGATGACACGCTCAACGGCGGCGAGGGTGATGACCGCCTGAAGGGCGGCAGCGGCGCCGATACCTTCGTCTTCGAACCCGATATGGGGGCCGACCTGGTCGTCGACTTCAGGGATGACATCGACACCCTGTCGATCTCATCGGTCCTGACCGGAGGCATCACGGACGCGGGAACCATCGTCACGACCTTCGCCACCGTGGTGGCCGGCGATACCGTTCTCGATTTCGGCGGCGGCAACACGATCACCTTGGAGGGTGTCGCCAACGCGGCGGTGCTGTCGGACGACATCGACGTGTTTTAATCGCCCCCTGCGGACGGGACCTGCGGGGATGTTCCTGGCGGGAGCGCAAAGGCCGCTCCCGTCTGCGTCCTCGACAAGCGCGAGGACGGCGCTCAGGTGACCCCGGAACCCGTCCGGGTCGCTGCGACCGGCCCCTACGGAATGCGCGCGCGGCTGATGAACTGACGCAAGCCGAACCGGGAGCGGACCACGCGGAGCCCGGGCAGGCGCATGAGCTTCGTTTGCAGGAAGCCCTCGAATTCCTCGAGGCTCGCCACCGCGACCTCGAGCAGAAAGTCGTTGGCCCCCGTCATGAGCGTCCCCGTGACGACCTCGTCGAAAAGCGCGACCTGGCGTTGGAACTCCGCCACCCTTTCGGCGTCCTGACGCTCGAGCTCCACGGAGACGAAAGCGGTGATGGGAAATCCAGCCGCTTTCCGATCGATGCGCGCCGTGTAGCCCGCGATGACGCCTGCCTCCTCCAGCCGCGCGAGCCGCCGTTTGCAAGGCGTGGGCGATAGGCCCACCCGCTCGGCGAGCTGCACAAGCGCCATCCGACCGTCCTCTTGCAGAGCGCGGATGATGTCGCGATCAATTCTGTCGGTGGTGAAAGCCACTCTCAAATCCACGATTTGTAGCAGAAATCACTAAAGCAGCGCCGGTTTCACCTGACAAGGACCTTATCTCGCTCGCCGTCTCCGAATATCCTGATGAAGCGCATGCCATCGTCTGGAGGAGCAGAGCTTGACCCTCACGCTGACGGAAGAGACCCCGCCTGAGGATTTCGAACGTTTGACCTTCGCCCGGGACGAGGCCAGTGGCCTTGCCGCCTATATCTGCATCCATTCCACCCTCTGCGGTCCCGCTGCCGGGGGCTGCCGCATGTGGAACTACGCCTCCCGCGCGGAGGCCAGGGAGGATGTGCTGAGGCTCGCGCGGGGCATGACGGCCAAAACCGCGCTGGCGGGGCTTGGCCTTGGCGGCGGAAAGTCGGTCATCATCGGCGATCCACGGACAGACAAGTCCCCTACCCTTCTGCGCGCCTTCGGCACGGCCGTGGAGCACTTGCGCGGGCGATACTTCACCGCGGAGGATGTGGGCATCTCACCCGAGGACATGGCGATCGTGGCGCAGGAAACAGCCTACGCGGTTGGCCTCGAGGGCGGCACAACCGGGAGCGGTGACCCCTCTCCCTTCACCGCCGAGGGGGTGTTCAGGTGTCTGAAGGTGGGCGCCGAGGCGGCTTTCGGCAACGCCGATCTCGCCGGGCGTAGGGTGCTCGTTCAGGGGCTCGGCCATGTGGGCATGGCGCTCGCACAAAAGCTTCACGCCGCCGGTGCGTCCCTCATCGTGGCCGATCTCAATGAGACAGCATGCGGGGAGGCCCGCGCGCGCTTCGATGCCGAGGTCTGCGCCGTGAGCGACATCATGGACGTGCCGATGGACATCTTCGCCCCCTGCGCGTTGGGCGGTGTCCTGACACGAGAGGCCGCCGGGATGATACCGGCGCGCCTGATCTGCGGTGCGGCAAACAACCAGCTGGCCGAGGACGCCGTGGCCGATGTGCTGAACGCCCGCGGCGTCCGGTATCTGCCCGACTACGTGGTCAATGCAGGCGGCATCATCAGCGTGGCCAGCGAAATTCACGGCGCCGGGGACGCGTATCGTCAGGCCCGGCTCGGGGATATCGAACGCCGGATGCGCGACATCCTCGCCATGGCCGAGACGACAGGCGAAACAACGACCGCGGTAGCCCGTGCGCTCGTGGACCGCATCCTTTCCGAGAGACGCCGCACGCTTAGCGAGGTCACGGCATGACAGAAACGCCCCGCCCGCTTTCCCTAAATGTGCCCGAACCCGGCTGCAGGCCGGGTGACACGCCCGATTTCTCGGACTTCGAAATCCCCAAGGCGGGCGCGGTGCCGCGCCCGCCTGTGGACGCCGCAGCCGACGACATCCGGGACATGGCGTTCTCCATCGTGCGGGTGCTCAACAAGGAGGGTCGGGCCGTGGGCGACTGGGCGGGCGCGCTGTCGCCGGAGGAACTGCGCAGGGGGCTTCGCCACATGATGACGCTGCGCGCCTTCGATGCGCGCATGCTCACTGCGCAGCGGCAGGGCAAGACGAGCTTTTACATGCAACACCTTGGTGAGGAGGCCGTGAGCTGCGCCTTTGCCCGGGCCCTCGCGCCGGGCGACATGAACTTCCCCACCTACCGGCAAGCGGGGCTGCTCATCGCGTCGGACTATCCAATGCTGACGATGATGAACCAGATCTATTCCAATGCCGACGACCCGCTTCACGGTCGGCAACTGCCGATCCTTTACACGTCGAAGGAACATGGCTTCTTCTCGGTTTCCGGCAATCTCGGCACGCAGTTCGTACAATCGGTGGGCTGGGCCATGGCATCGGCCATCTCCGGAGACACCAAGATCGCCGCGGGCTGGATCGGCGATGGGTCGACCGCGGAAAGCGATTTTCACGCGGCCCTCGTCTTCGCCTCCACCTACACCGCGCCGGTGGTGCTCAATATCGTCAACAATCAGTGGGCCATCTCCACCTTCCAGGGGATCGCCCGGGGCGGGGTCGGCACTTTTGCGGCGCGGGGCCACGGATTTGGCATCGCCTCCATCCGCGTGGACGGCAACGACTACCTGGCCGTGCATGCGGTGGCGAAATGGGCGGCGGAGCGCGCCCGTGCGGGCCATGGGCCGACCCTGATCGAGCACGTCACCTACCGCTCGGGCGGACATTCCTCCTCCGACGACCCCTCCGCGTACCGGTCCGGGGATGAGGCGGCGGCCTGGCCCCTCGGCGACCCGATCGACCGGCTGAAAAAGCATCTAATCGCGCTCGACGCCTGGTCCGAAGAACGCCATACCCAGGCCGAGGCAGAGATCCTCGACGAAGTCATCTCGGTGCAGAAGAAGGCCGAGGCCGTGGGGACGCTGGGCGACGGGCGGGCCCCCTCCCCCCGCGACATGTTCGAGGGTGTCTACAAGGAGATGCCCGCCCATCTCATCCGGCAGCGCCAACAGGCGGGGTACTGACTATGCCGCCCATGACCATGATCGAGGCCATTCGCAACGCTCACGATGTGGCCATGGACGCCGATGACACGGTGGTGGTCTTTGGCGAGGATGTGGGTTTCTTCGGCGGAGTCTTTCGATGCACCGCCGGGCTTCAACAGAAATACGGCACGTCCCGCTGCTTTGACACGCCGATCAATGAAAGCGGCATCGTGGGGGTCGCCATCGGCATGGCCGCTTACGGGCTCAAGCCCGTCATCGAGATCCAGTTCGCCGACTACGTCTACCCGGCCTTCGACCAGATCGTGTCGGAGGCCGCGCGCCTGCGCCACCGGTCGAACGGGGATTTCACCTGTCCCATCGTCATCCGGATGCCCACCGGCGGCGGCATCTTCGGCGGGCAGACCCACAGTCAGAGCCCGGAGGCGATCTTCACCCATGTGTCGGGTCTGAAGGTGGCGATCCCGTCGAACCCGGCCGACGCCAAGGGCCTCCTGCTCGCAGCCATCGAAGACCCCGATCCGGTCATCTTCCTCGAACCGAAGCGGCTCTATAACGGCCCCTTCGATGGCCATCACGACCGGCCCCTCACCACCTGGAAGAAGCACCCGCAGGGTGAGGTGCCGGACGGCGCGGAGATCGTCCCGCTCGGCAAGGCGAGGATCACGCGGGAGGGCGCGGACGTCACGGTTCTCGCCTACGGCACGATGGTCTACGTGGTGGAAGCGGCTGCCGAAGAGACGGGGATCGATGTCGAGGTGATCGACCTGCGCTCCCTACTCCCCGTCGACCTGGAGACGATCACCGCCTCAGTGTCGAAGACGGGCCGCTGCGTCGTCGTTCATGAGGCCACGCGCACCTGCGGCTTCGGCGCGGAGCTCATGAGCCTCGTACAGGAGGAATGCTTCTACAGCCTCGAGGCGCCGATCATCCGGGTCACGGGCTGGGACACCCCCTATCCCCATGCCCAGGAGTGGCAGTACTTTCCCGGCCCGGACCGGGTCGGTGCGGCGCTCAGGCAAGTGATGGAGGACTGAGCCGTGGGCGTTCACCTCATCCGTTTGCCGGATATCGGCGAAGGCATCGCCGAGGCCGAACTGGCCGAATGGCATGTGAAGCCCGGTGACGTGGTCAAGGAGGACGACATCCTCGCCACGGTCATGACCGACAAGGCCGCCGTGGAAGTGCCGAGCGCGGTGAACGGCACGGTCCTAGAGCTCGGAGGGGACATCGGAGACCTCATGGCCGTGGGCGCGACCCTGGTCCGTCTAGAGGTGGATGGCGCAGGCAACGCGCCCACCGATGCGAAACCGCCAACGCCGAAAGAGGAGCCGGAGCCAGACCCTGCGCGACAAGACCACCCGGCGCCTGAGGGAGCGCAGACCGAGCCCGACGCCCAGCAGGAGCATCGCCCGAACGCCTCCCCGCCCAAAGTGACGCGCGCCTTGGGCACAAAGCCCCTCGCCTCGCCCGCCGTCCGGGCGCGCGCGCGCCGGGAAGGGATCGACCTGCGCCGGGTGCAGGGTTCCGGGCCGGCCGCGCGGATCAGCCATGCCGATCTCGATCAATGGACCGCGTCCGGCGACATACGGCAAGGCCGCGTGACCCGAGGCCGCAATACGGGGATCGAGGAAATCCGCGTCATCGGCATGCGCCGACGCATCGCCGAAAAGATGCAGATCGCAAAACGCCAGATCCCCCACATCACCATCGTCGAAGAGGTGGAGATGGAGGCCCTCGAAAACCTGCGCGAGGCCCTCAATGAGAGGCACAAGGGCACGCGGCCGAAGTTGACCCTCCTGCCCTTCCTGATACGCGCCATCGTAGAGGCCGTGCGCGAGCAGCCCGACCTCAACGCCCGCTACGACGACGAGGCCGGCATCATCCATCGGCACGGAGGTGTGCATGTGGGCATCGCCACGCAGACGCCTGCCGGCCTAAACGTGCCGGTGATCCGGCACGCCGAGGCGGGCAGCCTCTGGGACAATGCCGGTGAGATGAAGCGTCTCGCCGCAGCGGCCAGGGACGGCACGATCCGCCGCGAGGAGCTGCAGGACGGCACCATCACCATCACATCGCTGGGGCCGCTCGGCGCGCTCGCCACGACGCCCATCATCAACCACCCCGAGGTGACGATCGTGGGCGTGAACAAGATGCAGATCCGTCCAGTCTGGGATGACCAGCAATTCCAGCCGCGGAAGATGATGAACATCTCCTGCAGCTTCGATCACCGCGTGATCGACGGGTGGGATGCGGCCGTGTTCGTCCAGAAATTGAAATCCCTGCTGGAGACTCCGGCCATGCTGTTCGTGGAAGGGTGAATGCCTAATCTGAGATGCAAGCTCCTGATCATCGGCGCCGGTCCGGGCGGCTATGTCTGCGCCATCCGCGCGGGCCAGCTGGGCCTCGAGACGATCATCGTGGATGAGGCCGCACCGGGCGGCACCTGCCTGAACGTGGGCTGCATCCCTTCCAAGGCGCTGATCCACGCCGCCGATGAGTTTCACCGGATTACGAAGATGAAGGACGGCCCCCTCGGCATCCGAGCGGCGGCGCCGGAGATCGATCTCGGAAAAACCGTCGCATGGAAGGACGGCATTGTGGAGCGCCTGAATACCGGGGTGGCCGGGCTGCTCAAAAAGGCGGGGGTCCGGTTCACTCCTGGCCACGCGCGGTTCCTCGACGGCAAGACGGTCCGCGTCACCCCGTCCGAGGGACAGGATTACGAAGTGCATGCCGAACACATCGTGGTCGCCACCGGCTCCGCCCCGGCGGAGCTGCCGTCTCTGCCCTTCGGTGGCGACGTGATGTCCTCCACCGAGGCGCTGTCGCTCGACGCGGTGCCCCGAAGCCTCGCCGTGGTGGGCGGCGGCTATATCGGGCTGGAGCTCGGCACGGCCTTTGCCAAGCTCGGATCGAAGGTGACGATCGTGGAGGCCGAGAGCCGCATCCTGCCGACCTACGACGCGGCGCTGACGCGTCCAGTGGCAGAGCGCCTCGACCGGCTGGGCGTGACGGTGCTGGCGGACACGAGGGCACAGACGCACGCAGAGGGTGTCCTGTCGACGGATAAGGGCGGCGTGGAGGCCCAAAAGGTGCTCGTGACCGTGGGCCGCCGCCCCCGCACGAAGGGCATCGGGATCGAGGAACTCTCGCTCACGATGGACGGGCCTTTCATCAGGATCGATGGAAGCTGCCAGACGTCGATGCGCGGCATCCACGCGATCGGCGACGTGACGGGCGATCCGATGCTGGCGCACCGCGCCATGGCCCAGGGCGAGATGGTCGCCGAGCACATCGCGGGACACGCGGTGGACTGGGACAAGCGATGCATTCCCGCCGTGTGCTTCACCGACCCGGAGATCGTGAGCTGCGGTGCCGCGCCGGGGGACATCGAAGGCACCAAGCACAGCGAGTTTCCATTCTCCGCAAACGGACGCGCCATGACCTGCGACGCGGAGGCAGGCTTCATGCGCGTCGTCTGGCGGGAACGCGACGAAGCAATCGTGGGCCTTCAGGCCGTCGGCACGCACATATCCGAGCTTTCGGCAGCGTTTTCGCTCGCCATCGAAATGGGGGCCTGCCTCGAAGACATCGCCGCCACGATCCACGCCCATCCGACCCAGGCCGAAGCGCTGCAGGAGGCCTGTCTGAGAGCTCGAGGCCGCGCGTTGCACATTTGATGGCGGGCAGACCCTTGCGGGTGCGTCCCTTGGGGTCTACCCGAGACTGCCTGCGCGCGGATTTCCAGGCCGAGGGGGTTTAGTGCGGCGCGGTGGCCGTCGCGACGACGAGCAGCCGGAGGGCCGGTTTCGCCTGCATTGTGCGAGCCACCAAGCGGTCGAGGGTCACAGCAAGGCTCGCCCGGGCCATCCGCAGAAATCAGCGCCGATCAGGAAGCGACGGGACATTGGGCCACTCTCAACGGCCTTAGCGCGTCGCCTGTAGCAGGCACAGCCCGCATGAGACTATCCCTGCCCCCGTGATGATTGAGCAAGATCAATGCTCTGCAGCGCCAAAAGCGTAGGGGTGGGCGACGGAGGTCGCCAGATGTTCCAAAGGGGCCACACAATCCTGAAGGTGCTGGGGATCGACATCGTTCTGGCCCCGAGTTGGATATTCATCGCAGCGCTCGTGACGTGGACCCTGAGCGCCCATGTCTTTCCGGATCGCTTTCCCGATCAGGTGATGACGGTCCATATTGCCGCTGGCGTCGCATCGACCCTACTCTTTCTTGCCTCCTTGATCCTGCACGAACTGTCACATGCGCTCGTGGCCCGCCGGTTTGGCCTGAACGTGCCGCGGATCACTCTTTTCCTCCTGGGCGGTGTGGCAGAGCTCGCCGACGAGCCGTCTTCCCCTCAGCAGGAATTCGCGATCGCCCTGGCCGGGCCCGTCATGAGCCTCGCCCTTGCAGCTCTTTTCTGGTCTGCTGCCGAGGCCGTGGCCCTCACGGGGATGCTCGAGCCAGCGCAGGTGGCGCTGGGATATCTCGCGCTCCTGAACCTGGTGCTCGCGCTCTTCAACCTTGTGCCGGCATTTCCCCTCGATGGCGGGCGCATCCTGCGGGCGGTGCTTTGGTGGACATCCGGTCAGTTGACCTCGGCGACGCGGGTGGCGGGCATGTCCGGAGCGATCTTCGCTTACGCCCTCATCGGGCTTGGCATCTACGCTCTGCTTCTGGGCAACGTCATCGGAGGCGTTTGGCAGGCGCTTCTGGGTCTCTTCATACTCGCCGCGGCCAAGGGCACGGTGCAGCACCAACGCATCAGAACCCACCTCGGCGACCGCACGATAGCGGACCTCATGACCACCAATCCGATTTCAGTCCCGCCTGAGATGTCACTGGGCGAGCTGGTGAACCAGGTCTTTCTGCCCAACCGGATCAGCTTCGCCCCTGTATCCGACGAGGAAAACTTAATGGGCTACATCGACACCGCCGTGATCAGCGAAATCGACCGGGAGCACTGGTCCAGCACGCAGGTGGGTGACGTGTTCGTGGAGCTCGACGACGATGTCGTGGTGGAGGCGGAGATGAGGGTCGCCGACCTTCTCGACCGCGTCAGGGTATCGGGTCGACGAAAGTTCATTGTCGCGGTGGGGGGTCGGCTCCGGGGTGTGGTGACCGTCGCGGACTTGACGCGATACCTTTCCATCGCGAGCGATCTCGAGTCTCGAACCCTGTGGCGGAGTACGCCCGCCGGGACCTGACCCCGAGCGCAGTATGACCCCACGGCACAGGCCGATGGACGAGCGATGCCAAACCATGCAAATCCCAACTCAAGGTCAACCATCACATCAAGTCAGGTCCGCAACCCTATGAGGAAAAGCAATAAGAATCCTCGAGACACGGCAAGATGGGCCGGCGCCGGCCTAGGTGGGCCGAGCCGAAACTCCGTATTGCGTCGCGCGAGCGGTTTTGGGCACAGTCTCCATGGAGGAAGGTAACGTGAAAGACGCGTCCACCGACAGCGCTCTTCTCAGAGCCATCATGGAAGCTGCCGTCGATGCCGTGATCGTATCGGACGCGAATGGCATCATGCTGCGCGTTAACGATGCCGCATGCAGGCTCTTTGACGTCGATCACGACGACCTGCTCGGCCAAAGCATCAACATTCTGATGCCCGACGCGCTGGCCGCGCTCCACGACAGCTTCATGCAGCACCACCTCGAGACAGGAGAGAAGCGGATCATCGGCACCGGACGGGATGTCGAGGGCAAGCGACGCGACGGCTCCGTCTTTCCCCTGCACCTCTCCGTCGGAAACACCGAACTCGAAGGGCAGCGCCTTTTTGTCGGCATTCTCCACGACCTCACCGAAAGACGCGCCTCGCAAGACGCGTTGGCGCGGTCTCAGCGCCTGGATGCGATTGGGCAGCTGACCGGCGGTATTGCCCATGATTTCAACAACCTCCTGACCGTGGTGATCGGCAATCTCGAACTCCTTGAGATGCGCGGCGTCGACGAACGCCAGGCGGCCCTGATCAGAGACTCGCTCGACGCAGCAGACCTTGGCGCGGACCTGACATCGCGCCTGCTCGTCTTCGCCAAGAAGGGTCCCCTCAAACCCGTGCGCGCCAACCTACGGGATCTGACCGAGGATGCGCTCGCGATCCTCAAGCGCACCATTGGCGAAAGATACGCGATCCGTACGGAGTTCGGCGAAAACCTCAAAGAGGTCCAGATCGACCCCGTGCAACTGCAATCGGCCCTGATCAACCTATCCTTGAACTCCCGCGATGCGATGCCGGATGGAGGGGAGCTGCTGATCTCGGTGTCGAACATCACCATCGACGACAGCTACATCGCCCAAGAGACCGACATCGAGCCCGGCGGATATGTCCGCATCTTCGTGAGCGACAACGGCGAAGGCATGAGCCTCGACGCACAACGGCGAGCCTTCGAACCCTTCTTCACCACCAAATCCGGAAGCGGGGGCAGCGGGCTGGGGCTGGCCATGGTGTACGGTTTCGTTCGGCAATCCGGCGGCCATATCACGCTTTATAGCGAGGTGGGCTACGGGACGAGTTTTGGCCTCTACTTTCCCGTCCTCGACGGGTCGGGTGGCGCGTCCGCCTCGGGGGATAGCCGCGCTACGGCTCCGATCCGTGGCGGCAGTGGACAAGTCGTGCTCGTGGTGGAGGACAATCCGAAGGTGCGGAGACTGTCGGTCGCGCGGGTACGGGACCTCGGCTACACCGCCCAGGAGGCGGCCAGTGGCGATGCCGCCTATGAGCTGCTCGCGTCCGGACCGAAGGTCGACCTCGTTTTCAGCGACCTCGTGATGCCGGGGAGCCTGAACGGGTACGAACTGGCCGCTCGGATCAAGCAGGAATTCCCCGAAACCAAGGTGCTCCTCACATCTGGCTATGCGAGCGACGTCGTCACCGGGCAACTCGCCGGGTCAGACGCCTTCGAAGTGCTGCACAAGCCCTATCGCCTGACGGAACTCGCCCAGCGCCTTCACGCTCTCTTGGACGCGGCTGAGGACTGAGGAGGCCGTTGCAGGACGTCGCCGACGAACATGTAGCCGACGCCCCTGACGGTCTTGATGAGCTTCGGCTCGGCGGGATTTCGTTCGATCTTCTTTCTTAGCCGCGCCACCTGGTTGTCGATGGTCCTGTCAAGCGGCGACCACGTGGTGCCGCCGATGAGGTCCATGAGCTGATCGCGGGACAAGGCCCGCTTGCGCCTGTCGAGGAAGGCACTGAGAAGCTTGAAGTCGGCGGTGGTAAGGTCGCAGTCGCGGCCATCTCGGCCCGTCACGCTCATCCGGTCGGGCCGGACGATGAGACCGTCCACCAGAAGGGCGTCCCCCTCCGCGTCCGCGGTCGCACCTTGGGATTGTGCCGCACCGCCCCTGCGTCTCAAAACGGCGCGCACACGCGCCAGCACCTCACGGACGTGGAAAGGCTTCGTGATGTAGTCATCGGCTCCGATTTCGAGCCCGACCACCCTGTCGAACACGTCATCGCGGCCCGTGACCATTATCACGGGAACGTCGCTCGCGGCCCGGATATCGCGCAGGACGTCGAAGCCGTTCTCGAGTCCGAGGTGCACATCCAGCGTCACCATGTCGAAGGGCCGCGCTCGGATTGCGGAGAGCGCTGCCGCACGGCTATCCTCCTCCGAGACGCGAAAACCGGCCTCTTCGAGCACGTTTTTCAATACGCGCCGCACCTTGGGATCGTCCTCGATCACCAGCGCGATTTGTTGCTGAGACAAGGCCTTCACCCCCATCGACATGCGTGCCGGATGCGCCGGATACCAAAGCACGCCCGTGTTACAAATTGATACAAAACGCCCGTCGAAGAAGAAAGCTAGGTTACAGATTGCGGTCATCACTCCTCCAGCGCCTGGAGGGAGATCGCAAATGTACGTCACACTTTCCGGGGAACACCGCTCCGCGTTCCGCTCGACTTCGCGGGACATTGCGACAGCGCCCCCTCACCTCAAGCTCGCCGCGAATTCAGCGCTCTACTTCGAGGGGGACGAGGTTTCCCACGTCTACATCATCGAGGACGGCGTTGTGCGGCTGACCCGCGTCCTCGAGGACGGACGCCGGCAAGTCATCGCCTTCGGATATCCGGGCGACATCGTCGGATTTCCCGCGCGCGGACTGCACAACACGGACTGCGATGCTCTCACGCCCGTGCGCCTTCGCCCGATCAGGCGCTGCGTCCTCGAAGACGGCGCGCAGGATCCCGACCTGCATGCGGCTCTTCTGGACGCCGCCATGGATGAGATCAGCGCGATGCAGGACCACTTCATGATGCTGGGCTGCAAGAATGCCCCGGAAAAGGTGGCGTCGTTCATCAAGTCCATGGCGGACCGCCACGGCATGATGGCCGCCGACGGGGCGAACGTTCATCTGCCCATGGGGCGCGCGGATATCGCCGATTTCCTCGGATTGACGATGGAAACCGTGAGCCGGTGCTTCACGGCGCTTCGCAAGGACGGCGTCATTCGCCTGAACGGGGCGCAATCCGTAGTCATCGTGTCCATGGAGCGCCTAGCCCGGCATGCGCTTGGTCAAAACACCCCAGCACCGCGCGAGCGGCATTGTCCAACGCTCGCCGCCTGATCCGCCGTGTCGGTTACATCGCGCCGTGCAAGAGGCGGCACCGGATTGACGAGGATCAATCTGAGGCCGGGCCCCCAGGGTAGACTCGCCGCATCTCTGCGTCTGCTGAAAGGATGAAAGACATGTCCAGACAATCGCTTCCTTCGATCTTTTCACACTCACCCGCGTTCTTCCGCCCGTTTCAGCGGGAGCTCGCGCAGATGCTCGATCACGTGCGCAGGACCGATCCTGTGGAGCTGCCGGACGACGGGTATTTTGCCGCGCCCCTTTCGGTTCCCGCCGTCGACATCGCGGAGACCGATGAAGGCCTCGAGATAAGCGCCGAGGTGCCCGGCGTCTCCGAAGAGGAACTCGACGTCACGATCGTGGGCGATGTCCTCGTCCTCAAGGGAGAAAAAAACGAAAACGTCGACGAGAAGAAGCGGGACTACCACCTCGTCGAGCGGCGGTACGGCAGCTTCCGGCGGTCGATCCCCCTGGGCTTCGTCCCGGAGAAGGAGGCCGTGACGGCCGCGTTCTCCGACGGCGTGCTGAAACTCAAGATTGCAAGGCCCGTCGACGCCGAAAGCGGCGTCCAACGCGTTTCGATCGCCAAGGGCTGAGGCGTCCGCTCCGATACCCTCCCGCCAGGGGCGGCATCGCAGCAAGTGAAAGGCCAATCAATGCCGGTCAAAACGATCCTTGTCTGTCTCACCACGCCCGAGCATGCCGAGGCGCTCATGGCGGCAGCGGTGCCCCTCGCGCGCCGCCACGGTGCGCATCTCATCGGACTTCACACGCTGGAGGCCCTCGACGTCCACCCCGGCGTCGCGCTCTACATCACCAAGGCGCAGTTCAAGAGCTTTCGGGAAAGCCAGAAGGAGACAGCTGAGAAGATCAGAGAGGTCTTCGAAGAGCGCACGAAGAACGAGGTCTTTGTCAGTGAATGGCGGCAACTCGACACGCAATCGAAGACGGCGGCGGACAGGATGATCCAGAGCGCGAGGGCCGCCGATCTCGTCATCATGGCACATGAGGACAAGAAGACCGACAGGTACGATCAAAGGCATATCCAGGCCGCCGTCATCCGGCAAAGCGGCCGCCCGGTCATCGTCGTGCCGACGGACTATTCCGGGCCCGAGATTGGCAAGACGATCCTGATGGGCTGGAGCGATACGCGGGAGGCGGCACGTGCCGCCCATGACGCCCTGTCGATCGCGGACGAAAACGCCCGCTTCCTGCTCCTGCGGGTAAAAGACCGTGCAAGCGACGAGCTTCAGGATGCCGATCTGCTCGATCTCTGCTCGGCGGTCTCGCGGCATGGACACGACGTGAAGCTTCTTCATACGGAGTGCCATGGCTCGGCAATCAGCGAGGCGCTTTTGAAGAAGGGCTTCGAGGAAGGTGCCGACCTCGTCGTGACCGGCGCCTTCGGGCATTCGGCGGCCTATGATTTCGTGGTGGGCGCGACGACCTCTGCTCTTCTGAAGACCGCAAAACTTCCCGTCCTTTTCAGCAAATAAGAGAGGCCCGATGCGCCGTTCCACACTCCTGCTCTTGGCAGACGAAACGACGACGGACGATGAATTCCAGGGGGCCGCGGAAAGGGCGGCAGCCGCCGACGATTTCCTTGCAGTCCTGCTGCACCGGCGGATGCCGACCCTTCCTCTGAACTCGTACGGCGCACTGCCCTACAGCCCCATGCATGTTCCGAATGACTGGCCGTCGCAGTTAGACGCAAGCAGCGGCGCCCTCAAGGAGCGCGCGAGCGAAGTGGAGCATATCCTCACCGCCGCCGGGGCTTCGGGCGAGGTCCGCACGCTTTGGTGCTCGGATTCCGAAATTCAGAGATATGTCGAACTCTCCGCGAAGACCTCAGACCTCGCATTTCTTACCCAGAGCGTCCGCGGGGATGAGGAGCTCTTTCGACACATGCTTCACGGTGTGCTCTTTCGATCACCCATCGGCGTGATGCTCAACGCCCAGCCCGGATTTGCCCGAAAGAACATCTTGATCGCTTGGGACAACAGCAGCGCCGCCGCCCGGGCGGTGCACCTTTCCCTCGACATGCTGATCGACGCAGACAGCGTCACCATCGCCTGTTTCGATCCCCCGGCCCTACAAGACGGCGACAAATACGAGCCCGGCGCCGCCTTGGCCACTTGGCTCAGTCGGCATGATTGCTCCATTTCCGTGGCGCAGTACCCGACCGGGGGCGCGGAAGTGGCCGATGTCATCGCGGACCGCGCGCGGGAGGCCGGTGCGGACCTCGTTGTCATGGGCGCCTATGGTCGTTCGCGCATGAGGCAGGCAATCCTCGGCGGCACCACGCGGACAATGATCGACCAAACCGATCTGCCGGTTTTCCTCGCGCACTGAGACCCTTCCCCCATTCCAACGACTGTCAGAGACCGAGAGCATGGCCATGGGCGTCGAAGACCTGCTGAACCCGCACAGCATCGCCGTCTACGGCGCCTCCCCGCGGCAGACATCTCCTGCCGCGCATATCTTCCGGAACCTCATTGGACAGGGGTTTGCCGGACCCGTGACGGCGATCAATCCGAAATACGCCCATATCGGATCGCATCCCTGCTTTCCCTCCCAGGTCGTCGCCGGGCAAAAATGCGATCTGGCCGTCATCGCCATTCCTCCGGCTGCAGTGCCTCAGGCATTGCAGGACTGCGCCGCGGTCGGCACGCGCGCTGCGATCATCATCACCGCAGGTTTCGAGGATGGGACCGGGCCCGCGAGCACATCGCGATTGCTCAAAGTGGCGAGGGAGGCGGGGATCGTCCTCATGGGTCCCAACTGCCTGGGGCTCCTGCGCCCGCATCTAAGGCTCAACGCGACGTTTCAGTCGACCCTTCCCCCGGTCGGGGGGCTCGCGCTGATATCCCAATCAGGGGCGATCTGCTCGGCCATGGCCGACATGGCGGAAACGAAAGGGCTTGCCTTCAGCCTCATGATGTCACTGGGAAACTCGCTCGACATCGGGCTGCCGGAAGCGATCCGAGCCGCTTCAGGGGATGCCAGGACGAAGGTGATCCTCGTCTACGTGGAGGGCGTGCGAAGGGGCGAGGCATTCCGGGCGGCACTTTCCGAGGCGTGCGGGTCAAAGCCCGTGATCGTGCTCAAGGCGGGGCGGCACGCGGCGGGCTCCGAGGCAGCGTCGACCCATACCGGCGCTTTGATCGGGTCGGACCGCGTATTCAGCGCCGTGCTGAGGGATGCAGGCGCGGTGCAGGTGCAAACGCTCAGTGCCCTGATCGAAACGGCGAGGCTCCTCGACCGGGTGGACGTCTCTGGACCGAGACTGGCCGTCGTCACCAATGGTGGGGGCGCGGGCGTGCTGACGGCGGACCGCCTGGCGGATCGTCACGTCCCGGACGCGCCGCTCCCTCAGGCCGTAGTCGAGGGGCTCGATGCCGTGCTCAGCCCCAACTGGTCGCGGCGCAACCCGCTCGATCTCGTGGGCGACGCCACAGCCGAGCATTTCAAGGCCGCCATTCTCGCCTGCCTTGAGAGCCGTGATTTCGATGCTGTCCTTGCGCTCTTGAGCCCGCAATCCATGACGGCGCCCTCGGCGGTGGCGGAGGGCCTCGTGGAGGCGAGGAATGCCACGCCCAAACCCGTCCTGACATGCTTCCTCGGCGGCTCCACGGTCGCCTCGGCGCGGGCTTATCTGAAGGGTCAGGGTATCGTGGATTTCGATCTCCCGGAGGACGCCGTCATCGCCTTCTCCAACGCCCTCTCCGCGAAGCAAGCGCAGGGCCGCACGCGACGCGCCCCGAGAATTGCCGCGCCCGTCCATGCAGGGTCCGCGGGCGCCATCCGGGACGTGGGACCCTTCGCACCGGGGCTTCTGAGCGATAGCGCGTCCCGCCAGCTCCTTGCGCGGGCGGGCATCCCCTGCCCCATCCCGCAAACGGCCGGAACCGAGGAGGCCGCCGTCGCGATGGCCGCGGAGCTGCCCGGAGCGGCGGTGCTCAAGGTCGCCTCTCCCGATGTCTCTCACAAAAGCGAGGTCAACGGCGTCTTGCTCAACGTCATGGGCCCGGCTGATATCAAGGCGGGTTTCAGACGGATCAAGGCCGAGCTCGCACGCACGCAGCCCGATGCGCGGTTCTCCGGCGTGACGATCGAGCCTTTCGTCGCGTTCTCAGACGCGCGGGAGCTCTTGATCGGAGTGACGAAGGACCCCGTCTTCGGTCAGGTTCTGACCTTTGGGACCGGGGGCACGCTTGTCGAATTCATTGATGACGTCAGCACCGCGCTCCTGCCCCTGACGCATGAGCGCGCGCTGGAAATGATCTCTGCCACGAAAGTGGCAAAGCTCCTCGGTCCATTCAGAAGCATGGAGCCTGTCTCCCTCGAGGCAATCGCCGGCATCCTGAGGTCCGTCTCCGACCTCTGCGCGACCCTCCCCGAGATCGAAGAGCTGGACATCAACCCCCTACTCGCCTCGCCCGAAGGACTTTGCGCCGTGGACGCGCGCATCCGCATCGGCGGGAGCGACACGCCGCTCCTTTCGCCGGAGTAATAGGACCTTCGCCACCTCGGGAACGACGATGAGCGGCACTGCCAGCATGGCAATCCACTGCCAATGCACCAGCGAAAGCGGGACCGTCTGCAACAGGACCTGCATCGGCGGAAGGTAGACGGCGGCCACTTGCAGGGCCAGCATGGCAAGGAGCGCGGCAATCAGGGCGCGATTGGACAACCAACCGAGCCGCGTGACCGGACTGTGGAGCGACCTGAATGCGAAGACCGAGACTTTCTCGAATACCACCATCGCGGTGAAGGCCAGCGTGTTCGCGAGTGCGGGATCCTCGGGCAGGTATCGGTAGAAGAGAAAGAGGCTCGCCGCACCGGTATAAAGGCCGAACGCCGCAATGAGACCGAGGCCCGCCCGCCCCAGCACGGGGCTTCCGGGGGTCCTCGGAGCTTCGTCCATCAGCCCGGGCTCCGCCTTTTCAAGGCCCAAGGCCACGGCTGTCACACCGTCGGTGATCAGGTTCATCCAAAGGATCTGTGTGGGCAAGAAGATCAGGGGCCCGCCCACGAGGAGGTTCACGACGAGGGCCACGACCTCTCCCGCATTCGAGCTGAGCAGGTAGCGGACGAACTTCTTGATATTAGCGAACTGACGCCGCCCTTCCTCGATCGCGTTCACGATCGTGGCGAAGTTGTCATCGAGGAGGATGACATCCGCCGCTTCCTGGGCGACGTCCGTCCCGCGTTGCCCCATGGCTACGCCGATATCCGCCTGTTTGAGTGCAGGCGCGTCGTTCACGCCGTCGCCCGTCATGGCAACCACGGCGCCGGACGCTTGAAGCAGGCCCACAAGGCGGAGCTTATCAGCAGGTCGCGTTCGCGCGAAAAGGATGTCTGTTCTCAGGCAGTCGGCGAGCGCCTCATCGCCCATGTCATGAAGCTCGGCGCCCGTGAGCACGCGCGCAACGGGCAGGCCCAGTTTCTCCGCAATCGCACGGGCCGTCACCGGGCTGTCGCCGGTGATCATGATCACACGCATGCCCGCCTGTCGCGCGAGCGAGATGGCACCGGCTACCTCTTTGCGCGGCGGGTCCATGAGGCCCGCGAAGCCGAGGAGGCAGAGATCGGTTTCCGAGGTATCGGTGGGACCATTCGTCTTGCGGTCCGCGAGACCGATGATCCGTAAGCCACCGGCCGCCATGTCCTCGAAGACCTGCGTCAGCTCTGCCCGGCGTGGGTCAGTCAGGGGGATGTCTCCGGCCTCGGTTGCTTCGCGGGTGCATCTGTCGAGGATCACCTCCGGCGCGCCCTTGACCAGGAGCGTGGGGCCGGTTTCGTCGTGCAATAGGACGGACATGCGTTTGCGCTCGCTCGAAAACGGCGCCTCGAACAAGGGGCGGTCCTGACCCTCGACACCGATCCCGGCAGCAAGACGCAGGAGCGCGAGCTCCGTCGGGCTGCCGATGTGCTGCACCTTGCCGTCATCGTCCTCCACGATCGCCGCATGGGTGCAGGACCGCGCAACACTCGCAAGTCGCTCGAGCGGCACTGAATTGTGCGCCTCCCCGAAACCCTTTTCAGCGTCATGGGCCTGACCCGCGCACCAGAGCGTGGTGGCCCGCATCTCGTTCTCGGTAAGCGTGCCCGTTTTGTCCGTGCAAATCACGGAGGCCGCACCGAGGGTCTCCACCGCCTGCATCCGGCGCACCAGGGCCTGCCGTCGGACCATGGCCCCTGCCCCGAGAGCGAGCGTGATCGTCACCACCGCCGGGAGCCCCTCGGGCACCATGGCCACGGCCAGAGAGATCGCCGTCAGCGTCATTTCCAACAGCCCCTGCCCGGCGAGCAATCCCAAGGCCGCGACGAGGATGCCCACGGCGATCGCAGCAATCCCAAGCCACTTGGCGAGAGAGCCGAGCGCGATCTGCAACTGCGTGGCACGTCGGTCGATGCCCCCGGTGAGCTTGGCAATCTGCGCGAAATCGGTTGCTGCTCCCGTGGCCGTGACGCGCGCTTCGGCTCCACCGGAGACGAGTGTGGTTCCCGCGAAGATCCCGTCTCCCGCCGCTTTCGTGACAGGCAAGGACTCGCCCGTCAGGATGCTCTCGTCGAAGGACGTCTCTCGCGTCGTGACGAGCTGGGCATCGGCGGCGATCCGATCTCCCGTGCTGATGAGGAGGATATCGCCCGGCACCACCTCTCGGGCGGCGATGGTCGCCTCGCGGCCATTGCGCCTCACCGTGGCGGTGGGGTCGAGCATGGATGTGAGCGCGGCCAGGGCAGTCTCGGCACGCCATTCCTGGAAGAAGCCCAAAGCCGCGTTGAGAACCAAAACGGCTGCGATCACGGATGCATCTATCCATTCGCCCAGGGCAGCGGCGACGGCGATGGCAACCGCCAGGATGACCACCAAGGAGCTCTGGAACTGTTGCGCCGCCGTGCCCCACCACGGCCGCGGCGGCGCCTTCGGCAGCACGTTCTGACCGTGTTCGGCAAGCGCGGCCGCCGCGTCCGCGCTGCTGAGCCCGGGATCAGGAAGGTGCGGGTCCATGGCCCAGTGGTGCCGCACAATAGCGGGCCCGGATTGACGGAGATCAACTCACCCACACTGCAAGACTTTAATCTGCAATCCGCAGTTGAGGAGAACCGGAATGCCCAAAACACCATCGCCAGAAACGAGCTCACCCTTGGAGCCCGAAAAGGTCATCCAATCGATCGCGGACCTCCAAGGCTCCGGTTTCGGATCGTTGGCATGGCTTGGAACCAAGTGGATGGAGACCATGAGTGACGTGGGCGCGGAGTGGCTGAGCTTCGTCGCCGACCGCGTGAAAGAGGACGTGAAGACCCAGCACGAACTGCTGCACGCAAAGACAATCGGAGACGTCCAGAAAATCCAGGCCACCTTCCTGCAGAAAGCCATGGACGACTACCACGACGAGACGGGGAAGATCGTCGAGTTCTGTTCGAACGCCATGTCGGAAATCCACTCCAAGGCGGAAAAGAAAAACTAGCCGAGGACATAAGTTCCCGGCGCCGGCCCGAGTGACGGGAGGGGATCGAACGCGGAGCGCGGCGCGCTGCGCTCCGCGAGCCATTGAGACCAATCCGTCCACCACGACCCGTCGGTGGGCATTGTCCGGTCGAACCACGCATCCGGTCCCACGAAACGGGTGCCTTCCTCCTTTGCGAGAACCCTGAAGTGTCTCCGCCGATGCCCGGGCTCCGACAGGACGCCGCCGTTATGACCACCATTGGTGAGGACGAAACGCACGTCTGTGTCGGTGAGAGCCAGCAACTTGAAGACGGACCGCCACGGGGAAACATGATCCGTCTCCGTGGCGAGGCAGTAAACGGGACACCGAATATCCGTGAGGGAGACGCGCCGGGCATCCACGCGGTAGCTGCGGTTTGCGAGTCCATTCTCGAGGAAGAGCTTTCTCAGATAGGTGGTGTGCATCCGCGCCGGCATGCGCGTGGCGTCCGCGTTCCATGCCATTAGATCATTGATCGGCGTCCGCTCGCCCAGCAGGTAGTGGCGGATGACACGGCTCCAGATCAGATCCGCCGACCGGAGCATCTGGAAGGCCGCTGCCATCTCTTTGGCCTCGAGGTATCCCCTCTCGTTCATGACATCCTCGAGGAAGGCGACCTGCGCCTCGGTCATGAAAATCCCGAGCTCTCCAGGCTCGGTGAAGTCGGTCTGGCTTGCGAGAAGGGTCGTGGAAGCAAAGGAGGCGTCTCCCTGCGGCTGCGCGGCCGCGGCAATAGCCAGAAGCGTGCCCCCCAGGCAGTAGCCCACGGCGTGGACGCGGTTGTGGCCGTGCGCCGCCAGGAAGGTCAGCGCGTCGCGAATGCCTAACTGGAGATAGTCGTCGAGATCGAGGTCCACGTCGGACGCATCCGGGTTCTTCCAAGACAGCATGAAGACCTCGAAGCCCTGATCCACCAAATATTTCACGACGGAATTGCTGGGCGATAGATCGAGGATGTAGAACTTCATGATCCACGCAGGGACGACGAAGATGGGCGGACCCTTGGAAGCCCCATTCGAGGGAAGATAATGCAAGAGCTCCACGAGCCGATTTCGGAAGACCACCTGTCCGGGCGTGATGGCCACGTCCTTGCCCACCTCGAAGCCTTCCGCCGGTCGCGGCTTTCGGCGCAGAGTGGTGCTCACGTCCGTCAGCCAATTGTCAAAGCCGTCAACCAAACTCTCACCGCCGCTCTGAAACGCCCGTTGGGCGACCAACGGGTTCGTTGCCGCGTAGTTGGAAGGGCTGGCCATATCGAGCGCTTGGCGCGCGTAGAAATCAACGGCCCGCTGGTGCTTCGGGTCGACGCCTGGCAGGGGAGCGAGGGCGACCTGCCACCATGCCTGCGTGGCCAGGAACGCGCTCTTGTAGAAAGAGAACGGCGGGTCGTCCCAGAGCGCGTCGGCAAAGCGCCTGTCCTCTCGGTGCTTCGACACGGGAAGAAGCATCGCAGAAGACCACATCTCCAGCTGGCGTTCGGGGGAAAGGGCGACATGGGTCGCCCAGTCCGTCCAGGCCACCATCAACCCGGCCGGGGACACGCCGCCGCTCAGCTTGGCGAGGAGCGAATGGAAGGATTGATCGGCAGATTGCCCCATCGTCAAAACCGAACCCGTTCGGAGATCGCGCTCCCTTCCACCAGCGTGTCAGGGGGATGGGTGATGACTTGCGCTCCGCTGCCGAGCCCCTCTTTGACGACCGCCAGGCGTCCATCATGGCGTCCGAGTTCGACGGGCTGCTTGATCGCGATCCCCTCCAGCGCTTGAAACACGTACCACTGCGCGCCGTCCCTGAACGCCGCGCTGAGCGGGACGAGGAGCGCGTCATCGGTCCGCCACTCCTCGATCCTTGCATAGACAGAAAAACCGTGGCCAAGCCCAGCCTGCCCCGGGCCCGAGGTCGTGATGTCGAGCAGGGCATCCACCCGCTGTTCCTCGATGCCGAGAGCCGACACCACCGTGCGTGCCGTTGGTTCGATCCGGCGCAGTCGGGCCTCTAGGACGCCGTCTCCACCCCAACGCTCGAGTGTCGCGAGAGCACCCTCCTGGAGCCTCGTGGCATCCGCCGACAGGAGATTGACCACCACCTCCAATGCCGCCGGGTCCCCGATGGAGAGGAGTGTTTCCCCCGCGACCACGGGACGCGCGCTCACATCGCTCTGCGACAGCACCATTCCGTCGGACGGCGCGAAGAGCTGAACACAACAGGCGAATACACCTGTCGCCTCCCCGGGATCATCGAGCGCTGCGCGGGCCCGTTCCTGCGATGCACGCGCCATGGCGAGCCGCGCCTCTGCGGATGCAGCTCCGGACTGCGCCAGTTCCACCTGCATCCCCGCGTCTTCGAGGCGTGTGAGGCTCGCGGCGCCACGGGCGACAAGCGCTTCGGCGCGCTCGGACTGGCTGATGGAATACCGCACTTCGGCCAAGGTGCGCGCAACTTCCGCCTCGGCGAAGAGAACCTGCGCATCCGCCTCGAGGAGCGATGCCTCCGCTTGCGCGCGGCTGCGGCTGTCTAGGAGCGGGGCGGAGGCTGGCTGCACCTGGGCCACGACCGTCTCTCCCGCCACCACGGGATCTCCCACCGATAGCGGCAGGCGAAGCAGAGTTCCCGAGATGGGCGCGCTCACGGTATAGAGCTCCCGAACGCGCGTTTCGCCCTCCGCATCCACGGTGATGACGAGGCTGCCGCGTTCCACCGTTGCGAGATCGACGGCCACGGGCTCCTCACGGAACGCCGTGACCAGAAGCGCCAAGATCAAGCCGACGATGAGCGCGGCGATGGAAACGGTCCGGATAGAGACATGCATCGTCCTACTCCCTCGTTTTGAGTACCGCGATGAGATCGAGCTCGCCAAGCCTGCGAGAGACCATCAGCACGGAGATTACCGCGGCGCCGAGCACCACGAGGCTCGTCTGAGCAAACGTCGCGGGGTTGAGAACGAGCGGAATGGTGTAGAGGTCGCTCGAAAAGCTTTCGGTCATGGCCCGCGCGATCTGCGTGCCGAGCCACCAACCAAGGGGCTGTGCCAGAAGCGCCAGAAGCATCACCTCGCCCGCGAGGACGAGTGCGACGTCGAGACGGCTGAACCCCAGGATGCGGAGCGAAGCAAGCTCCCGCGCGCGCTCCGAGAGCTGGATGCGCGCCGCGTTATAGCAGACGCCCACGGTGATGATGCCCCCGAGAATGACGTAGATGGTGGTCATGACGAGGATGTTGCGGCTGATCGTTTCGAGGAAGTTCACGCGGTTCGCGGTCATGTTCACCGCGCTGACGATGGCCGGAATGTCCTTGATGGCCTCGTCAAAGTCCTGAGCGTTGAACGGATCAGCCAGCATGACATTCGCTGCCGTCATCCGCGGCGCCTCGCCGAAAAGCCGATTGAACTCCGAGTAATCGAGATAAGCGCCGAGCCCAAAATACTGCGTGACGACACCGGCCACGGGGATCGCAATGGTTTCCTGCCGGTCCCCATCGAAACGAACCTCGAGGCGTTCGCGGGTCGAGACCTGGAGTTGATCGGCCAACCGCTCCGCCAGGAGAAGCCCGCGCGCGTCGAGCTCCACCGGTGCTCCTGCCCCGTCGACAACCTGCGTGAGCTCCGCGCCACGGCGGATGGTTGAAAGCTGGGCCTTCTTCTCGACGGGACCGCGGCGCAGGACCACCTGGTGAAAATGCTGGGGCTCTGCGGTCAGGACACCGGGCAGCCTGCGCACCTCTTCCAACCCGGATGCCGAAACGTCGGGGCTGAAGAGGATGGCCACGTCCTGCCGATTTGACTGGTAGAAGCCCACGTCGATGATGACGTCCAGGGAATCCGGGAAAAAGGCCGACGCAACCAGCGTGGACACGGCAAGCGCCACACCGATGAGGGTCGCCGCGGCTCGCAGGGGCCAGCGGGTGATGCCGCGCAGGACCATGCGGGCAGGCTGTGAGAACCTCAGGACAGCGACGAGCCAATCGATGCCCGACGTGCGAAAATTCGCCGGCGCCGGTGGCGCCATCGCGACAGCGGGCTCCAGACGCGCCGCAGCAATCGCGCTGCGCAGCCCCCCGAGGGAGGTCGCGGCCAACGCGAGTAAAGACGCACCTGCGTAGGTCTGAAGCGGCACCGAAAACACGAGCGAGGGGAAATCGAAGTATTGTGCGTAGGTGCGTGCCATCGAGAGGGCGAGCCAACTCCCCGCAAGGCTTCCGATCGCGATGCCGATGACCGCGATCAGCCCCGCCAAAAGCAGGTAATGGAGGCATATATCGAGGTCGGAGTACCCCACGGCCTTGAGCAGGCCAATCTCCGCCCGTTCCTGGCTCACGATCCGCCCGACCACCATGTTGACGAGAAAGACGGTGATCCCGAGGAAGATGGGCGGCAGGAACGTCGCCATGACCTCGAGCTGTTCGATCTCGCTCTGAAGGAAGGCGTGGGATTGCTGTTCGCTGCGATCGCGCTGGGCGCGCCCGCCGAAGGGCGCCAGGAGGCTTTCGAGGTCGTCCCCCACCATCTCGGTGTCGGCATGGGGGAGAAGAGAGATCGCAAGCGTGTTAAATGCTCCCGCCATGTCGTAGCTGGCCTCCATCAGAGGGGCGCTCAACCAGACGATCGCGAACGTATCGCTTTCGGGGAGGAGCGCCCCGGGGCCCTGGGTGTAGATGAACTCCGGTGACAGGGCAGTGCCGACGATCACGACCGCGCGCTTCTTGCCGTCCAGCGTGATCCAGAACCGACTGCCGAGGGTGTAGCCGTTCGCCGCTGCGAAGGGCTCATTGACGACGACTTCATCAGGTCGCTCGGGCCAAGCGCCCGACCTCAGGAGAGGCAGGTTCAGCAGAGGTGGCGATCTGACGTCATAGCTGATGAGAAGGCCTGTCGCCGCCTTCGCCTGCCCGGGGCGATCGATAGTGGCAAAGGCGCGGATATCCGCATGGGCCTGCACCACTCCGGGAATGCTCAATACCTCCGGCAGGAGGCTGACGGGCGCGCGGCGCGCATCGACGAAGAGGTCGGCAAAGAGGTTCTCTTCGTAGTAGGCGCTTTGACTTTCGTGCAGCGCCCGGCTCATGCCCACGGACATGATAATGATCGCGACGCCCGCGGCGAGCACAAGAGCGATTGCAAGCCCCTGCGCCCAAAGTCTCAGAAAGTCCCGGAGAAGCTTGATGTCCAGCGCCCGCATGGTGATCACCAGGAAATTTCAGCAGGCGAAAGCCGCGCGGCGTTCTCCGCGATATCCGCGACCTCGCCGTCCTGAAAAAAGATCACGCGGTGCGCCATCTGGCGAATGGCGGCATTGTGCGTGATAATTGCTGTGCTGGTGCCGATTTCGTCGTTGATGAGTTTCAGCGCCTCGAGCACCTGCACCCCGGTCTGTGAATCAAGGGCGCCCGTGGGCTCGTCACAGAGCAGGACATCGGGCCGTTTTGCCACGGCCCGCGCGATGGCCACCCTTTGTTGTTCCCCGCCGGAGAGTTGCGCGGGAAAGTGATCCATCCGCCGGGCGAGCCCGACGAGCTCCAGCGCTTCTTCCGGCTGCATCGGAGACCGCGCGATGTCCGTGACAAGCTGGACATTCTCCCGCGCCGTGAGACTCGCGACCAGATTGTAGAACTGAAAAACGAAGCCCACGTGATCGCGACGGTAGCGTGTCAGCGTTCGGGCGGATGCGGATGTCAGCTCCAGATCCCGAAACCAGACGCGCCCGCTCGTGGGCGTATCCAGACCGCCCAGGATGTTGAGAAAGGTCGACTTCCCGGAGCCCGAAGGCCCGAGGAGAACGACGAACTCCCCGTCGTAGAATGTCAGGGAAACCTCCCGGAGCGCCTGCACGTGCGCAGCGCCCTGGCCATAGACCTTGCCGATCCCCTCGGTTCTAAAGACAATCGGACGCGAGGACTCCTGATCCGGCTCGGGCTGGGATACCGCTAGCCCTGCCAATCGACACCGGCATTGCATTCGAGCGCGAAACGACGCGCATCGATGTTGTCCAACAGCCAATTCTGACGATTGCTGCACATGATCGATTGCGACACGAACTCCCGTCCCAAATGCTCCCTGGCCTTAGTGATCGCCGCATCGTCATTGCGGGGGTCGCCACAGGTCAAAGCGATCGCAACACGGTGCTCGGTTTTCGACAGGCGTTTAATCACCGGGAGCAGCGGCGCCGCGGGCCGCCCGGCCCAGACCGGTCCCACCAGAACGATCAGGTCGTCAGCTTCCGGGAGTTCATCGAGGCCCGACACCTCCGGCGCGACACCCAGCAGAGCGTCGCGTCCCGCGGCGACCGCGCCCAGGACCGGCCACCGGTAGCGCCGTGTGGAAAGCTCGCAAAGGGTCCCTTCGAGGCGCCTCGCCAAATCCTCGGCGAGGTGGCGTGAATGACCAGTGCGCGAATAGTAGATGATTTTGGGCTTGCCGGGCATGGGTAATCTCCAAGCGAACTTGCCCGTGCCTAGATCACCGCCGCCCCAGGCATTTTGATCAATGTCAATCAGCGGCGCATGGCCGTGCGCTAAAGCCGGATAACCACGCCCTCCGGAGACCCGCCATGCTCAAAACCACGAGAGCCGCAATCGTTATCGAGGTCGAAGATCCGCTCGATATGCGCGGCGTCCCGCTGCCGGATGGCGAGCAAAAGGACGGGCTCAAAGCCGCCTCTGCTCCGGAGCGGGGGCGTGTGAGACAGACAGATTGGCCTCCGAGGGCCCCAATGCCCTCCTATATCGAGAGGGCTTCGCGTCGCGGGGCGATCACTGGCATCCGCCGCCGCCCAAGGAGCCGACCAGCCTGCGCCGCCGAAAGCTCTGGCTTCGCCTGCATCGCGGGGCGCAACGGTGACATTTTGACCTCGGTCTTCCAGTGCCTGAATGGCCGTCGGTCCGAGGGCGGTTTCTCCAAAGATATCGGCGCGTGATCCATGCCTGCTGCAACCAACAAAGACGACCTCCTCAGCGCCACGCACGCCGAATATCGCAAGCTTCTCGCCCTTGTTGAGCGGTTCGATGCCAAGCGAGCCAAGGTTTCAGATGCCTCCGGATACTCAGCCCAGCGCATCGTCGGCCACCGCGCCGCGTGGATCGACCTCTTCTTCGGATGGTGCAGGGACGCGGATGCGGGGATCACCCCGAGGATGCCCAAGGCTGGCTACCTCTGGCGCAACACGCCCGAACTCAGCGACGAGATCTGGGCCGAACAACGCCAGATGACCTGGAGAGAAATTGTCGCGCTACTCGACAAAAAGCACGCGGCTTTCGTGGAATTTCTCGAGGGGCAAGATGACGATGCGCTTTATGCCAAACCCATGTCCCCCGGCCTGAAATGGACCCGCGGTCGCTACGCGGAGGCTGTGGGTCCTGCGCACTACCGTTCCGCGGCCAAATACATGCGCGGGCTCCTTCGCGTTCTTCAGCCGAACTGACCTCCACCGGGTTGCCGTTTCATGCTCGAGGATAGCGATATCATGGTCGCAGTGAGTGGAATAGGGAGCTCGCTCACAGCAATCAGGGGACCAGCGTCCATTGTGATCATCGAAGGGAATATGCGCCGCAATGGGAAAACCATGCCCGGTCCTCGACATTGTCCCAACGACACGGCGCGCGACCTGATCGTGAAGGTGACCGCCCGCGCCGACGCCAGCATCCCGGTGGCCCTTCTCCAGAAAGATGCCGAGCGCACCGCCCAAGCCAAGTCATGCGGCGGGTGACGCCGGAAGAGAGCCAGTGGCAAAGCGCGCCTTCGCAGTCTCCCGTATCCGAGCGCCATGACAGGCCTCGCCCCGTGTACCCTACTAGCGCGCTGGACCCCAACAACATGATCCGCGATTTTCAGCATCCTCTCCGGCCTCTCTGCAACCACGCTCCATCGCCGTCATCGGGGCCAACGATCGCCCGGACAGCATCGGCGGGCTCGCATTTTCGAAGCTCTTGGCCGCCGGTTTTCGCGGCGATGTCTATTCCGTGAACCTCAAATACGCGGAGGTGCTGGGGCACGCATGCGCGCTGAGCCTCCGCACAGTGGAGCACTCGGTGGATTTCGCCCTCGTGTGCACTCCGATGTCCCGCAATGAACGCGTGCTCAGGGACTGCGCGGCAAAGGGCATAGGGCATGCCATCCTCCTGAGTTTCAACGAGCCTCCGACGCGCGAACGCCTCGCGGCGCCCGCAGATGCCAAGGTTCTTGGCCCCGGGTCCGCGGGGCTTCTGAGACCGTGGCTTTCCCTCGACGCGAGCATATTTCCGTCCACCGCGCCCAAGGGCGGGCTTGCGATCGTTTCGCAATCGGCCTCACTCGCCGGCGCGACCACGGACTGGGTGCTCCCAAATCATGTCGGGCTCTCCGCGCAGGTGTCCCTGGGCGCAGAGGCCGGCATCTCCCTCGAAGAGATGGTCGAGTATCTGGCAGAAGATGCGCCGACACAGGCGATCCTGCTCTGCATTGAGGACGTGGCCGACGGGCCGAGGCTCCTCTCCGCGCCGCGTTAGGCGACGTGGCGCAAGCCCGTGATCGTGTTGCGGGTCGGCGGCTCACCTTCGGACCGCTACAACGGCGATGACGCAATCTTCGATGCGCGCTGTCCCGCGTGGGCGCGGTCAGGGCGAGGACCTTCGGCGAGGTCTTCTCCGCTGCAGAGATACTGTCTTCCGGTCAACGCGCACAGGACAACCTACTGGGAATTCTGAGCAACAGCCATGGGGCGGCTCTGCTGGCCCAAGATCGCGCGATGGAGCTCAGGCTCCGCCTGTCGCCCGAGGACGTCCTCATCCCCTGCCACCTGAGGGAACCTGGCGGAGCGGAGGCCAATGGGGCTGCACTCGACACCCTCCGGCGCGCCGAACGTCTGGACGGCATAGTGGCCCTCTTCGCCCCGATCCCTTTGTGGACGCGGACCGGTTCGCCACCTCCGTCATCGAACGAAAACTGTATGCCCCTTCAAAATCGTTGCTCACCTGCTGGATGGGTCAGAGCTCGACCGCGTCCGCGCCCCGCCGATTGTCGTCTGCCGGCATCTCCGATTTCGGTCTTCCCGAGAGCGCCGTGGAGGCTTTCGCCTTTCTCGCGGAACACAAGCGCAAGCACGACTTGGCCCTCGAGGTTCCCGACCCGCGAAAGACGCCGGATGCGGGCCTTGAGACGGCGAACGGTCTCTTGAACGGCGTTCTCGGCGACGTGCCGGAAACCCGTCTGTCGAGGGTCTTCGAAGCGGTGGAGATCGTGAGCCTTCGCGATCCGCGAGCGGCCCCCGGGACCAACGCATTCCGGTGGCCCACGATCAGGCGTTCCGCGCGTTTATCGAGCTGGCGGGCATGGGCCGGCGGAAGACCGTGATGCTGCCGCCGCTCACGTCCGTTCTGGCCGAACACATGGTCGAACAAATCGCCGCATTGGTCAGTGACATGGATGGCGAGGCCCGCGCCGCTTTGGCGGCCTTGCTGCAGCGTCTCTCCGAACTGGTATGCGGGGCTCACGGGATCGAGGAACTGACGGTGTCGGCGTCCATACGGCAGGAGGAAGCTTTCGTCGTTGAGGCGAGCATGACGACGGGACCACCTGGACGCGAGGGACCGCGGCTTGCCTGATCCGCCGGTCCCGCGCATCTCACCAGGGATCTCGAGCTCCCAGATGGAGCCGTCCTCCGCATCAGGGCCATGCACGCGGAGAATGCCGAGCAGGAAAGCGCCTTCGTCAGTCAGCTCTCGCCCCTGTCGAAGCGCATGCAATTTTTCGGCATGCTTAAAACTCTATCTCCCGAGCAGCTTGCGCACTTCACCCAACTTGATTTCAGCCGGGAGCTCGCCCTCGTCGCCCTCGACATGCAGGGCGACCGGGAAACCCAAATCGGCACCGCGCGGTCTTGTCCCCTCCCTGGGAGGACCGCGGCGGAATTCGCCGTCGTGGTTGATGATGGCTGGCGCGGTCCCTCGGTTTCGAGCGGGCCGAGGACGCCGCAGACGACGAGGTCCTCACCTTCTGGCGTTCGCTCGACTGACGACGTGGTCCGCAGCTTTGAGCTCGGCCGAGCGAACATGGAGGGCAGCAACCCTATTGGGAAACGGTAGCGGCTGGCGCGCTGGCCTGCTCCGCCGCGATGGCCACGTCGCACCAAATAGGCAGGTGATCGGAGGCCCTGCGCGCCTTGGCGCAGTCGGCGACGCCCGCTTCTTCCAAACGTGTTCCCTCGGAAAGGGCAAACCGGTCCAGGGAGGCGAACGGGTGTCGAGCGTGAAAGCTCTTTCCCGGCGCACAAAGGCTGAAAGCCCGACCGAACGGCTCGAGCCCCTTGTCTCCTGACCATTCGTTGAAGTCGCCCGCGATGATGAGGTGCCCGTCGCTCGGAACGGACTTGAGGATCTCCGCCTGCTGTTTGCGTCGATCTCTCCGTCGCAGCCCGAGATGAGTTGCCACGAGGTCGATGGCGTAAGCACCCCGGATCCGCAGGTGCACCGCGCCTCGCGGTTCGAGGCCCGGCAACGACATCCGCGTGACGCCCGCTGCGTGCAGCCCGCGCCGGAGCAAAACGGCATTGCCATGCCATCCGAGGCTTTCACCGGTCACGGCGATGTCGGCCACGGCAAAATCCGTATGACCGGACAAGAGGTCGCGCGGTAGCGCGGACGGGCGGCGCCCCAGTCGAAGATCGGCCTCCTGCAGCGCAACGACGTCGGCATCGAGTGTGTTGATGGCGTCGATGACGCGACCGGGATCGCGGCGCTGATCTAGACCGCGCGCCTTGCGGATGTTGTAGCTGGCGATGCGCAGGGATGCCTGAGACATCGAGCTGATATAAGATTGTGCCGTTGGAATAGCAAAACCGAATGCCGAACAGCATGCAGAGACTTCTTCACGCAGCCGGGCCTGTCATGCTGGTGCTTTGGTCGGGTCTGCTCCTCAGCGCTCTGTCGGCGCTTCTGCTTGGTCGTCTACCCTTGGCGTTTGTGAGCGCCGCCACGCTGCTTCTGGCGGTCGCGCCCTTGGTGTTGGCGGAGCGGCTCTCCCTTCGCCTCCCGCTACCCTTTCTTTTGGCCACGACGCTCTTCGTCGTCGCGTCCCTGATGCTGGGGGAGGTGTTCGACTTCTACAACCGGCTTTGGTGGTGGGACCTCGCGCTCCACGGTTCGGCCGCTGTAGGCTTTGGCCTCATCGGGTTTCTCTTCGTCTTCATGCTGTTCGAGGGAGATCGCTTCGCCGCACCTGCATCTGCGCTCGCCTTCATCGCGTTCTGCGTGGCGATGATGATGGGGGCTCTGTGGGAAGTGTTCGAGTTCTCCATGGACAAGCTCTTTGGCCTCAACATGCAGAAATCCGGCCTCGACGACACCATGGGTGACCTGATCGTCAACGCAATCGGGGGCGCTGCGGCGAGCCTGGCGGGATACTTCTACGCCAGATACGAGAATGCCGGCCTCTTGGGACGCGGCCTCGAGCAATTTATCGCGCTCAACAAGCGCTACTTCCGCAAGGCAAAATCGCGCCTGACGCGGAAAGACGGCTGATCCCTCAGGCGGCGAGGCGCGTGATCCAATCGACCGTCTCAGGCAAAAGCGTCTCGAGCACGCTCTGAAAGCCCTGGACGATCGTGCCGGTCCGATCATCCGCTATAGGCTCCTGCTCTTGGAACCGCCGCGTCCCCAGCACGCGCTGGTCGCGGTCCCGGAGGATGGTCACGTCATAGGCCACGCGGAGGCTGAATTGCCCGTCTGGGCCTCTTTCCGCACCGAACGCGTCGAGGCGCATGAGGACGACCGCATCGGGGACCGGCCCTGCGCCCTGTGGCCCGACGAAGCCGAAGGCTCCGGTGGATGCCAGGGACTGGACCACGATCATCTGTAGCATGGCGGGCAGCTCCTGCGCCCAGCGCGCGTCCGGCAGGTAGGTCACGGCCAGCGCCTCCTCTCGGATAAGGATCCGGTCCGTCGAAACCGCCGCCGCCGCTTGTGGCTCGAGCACGAGCAAGGTCCTCGCAGAACGCCGCGCGGAACGAGGCATTTCCACGGGCTGGAGCGCGAAGGTGTCCCGCGGCGCAGAAGCATCGCTCAAGGCGTTCAGCGCCGTGCAGCCCGGGAGCGCGAGCATTCCGGTCGCGAAAGATCTCCTCGTTAGGTCCATGGCGTCACCTCCGATAATCCGGGACCCGGTCGCCCAGCAGGATGCCGGTGGGGTCCTGGCTCAGACGGCGGATAAGGGCTTGCAAGGCACGGTTCGTCGCGCGCGCCTCGCTGCCCAACGCGCGGAATTCTCTCATGCCGGGTCCCACCTCGGCAAAGGCTGCACGGGCTTCGGAGATGCCGGGCCCCAGGTCGGTCACGGCGCCGGCAACCTCCGCGCTGAAGACCGAGACCGCGTCGGCAAAGTCGCCAAGTGCCGCGCGGGCGTCCGTCAAGGCCGGGCCGATATCCGCGCCCATGATGTCGTCTACCCGCCCGAAGGCCCGATCGACGCTGGCAAGTGCGGCGTCTGCATACCCCAACGTGGCGCGAAAATCCGCGGCGGCCGGGCTGATGTCTGTCTCGACAAGCTCGCTGATGGACAGGAGCGCCGCGCTCGCGCGATCGAGCACGGGCCCCAACGCGTCCATGTGCCTGTCGGCACTGTCGAAAGTCGTGGAGATCGTTGCGAGGGTCGTGTCCGCCCCCTCCAAGGTGGTTTTTACAGCCGCCCCAACCCCTTCAAAGTCCCCGACCATGGCCGCAACGTCGCCGGTGGCCGCGTCGAGGCGCGCGGAGATGTTTGAGAAATCCATCAGCGCCCCCTCCAGACCGGCGGTCGCGTTGTCCACGTTTGCGAGAATGTTGTTGATATGGCGCCTGTTCTCTTCGTTCAGCATGAGCTCCAGCTGCGCGATAATGTTCGCGGCGTCCGCGAGAACCTCCGGCGCACCGCTCACGAGGGACTGAAACGAGGAGGGACGCGACGCAATGATGGGGAGACCGTCCGCTTCCAGCGTCAGCTGCTCTGCCCTGGCCGCGCCTCCTGCCAGCGCGATGTAGGCCACGCCGGTGACACCTTGGGTCTCAAGGCGCGCCACCGTGTCCACCGCTACGGGCGTCGTGGCGTCGATCTCGAGCTCCACGAAGGCCTTGCTGGGGTCCCTTTCCCAGATCCGGATGTCCGTCACCCGCCCCACCGAAACACCGTTAAAGAGAACCTCCGCCGACTGGTCCAGCCCGAGCGCGCTGTCGAACAGCACGCCGTATTGCGCGTATTGCCGGTCGATCTGCACGCTCGCGAGCCAGAGAAAGAACAAGAGCCCTCCCACAAGCCCCGACAGCGTGAAGAGCCCGATCAGGACGAACTGAGCGCGGGTTTCCATCAGCGCGCACCGGTACCGGACCACGCCGCGCGCGCCCTCGGACCTCCGAAATACGATCTGACCCAGGGGTCCTTCACGCCTTGCATGTCGGCGATGCTGCCCGTCGCGAGCACGCGTTTGTCGGCCAGCACCGCGATGCGATCGCAGGTGGCCTGCAACGTATCCAGATCGTGGGTGACGAGGAAAACCGTCAGTCCAAGCGCCCTGCTGAGCTTCACGATGAGGTCGTCGAACGCGGAGGCACCGATCGGGTCGAGGCCCGCAGTGGGTTCGTCCAGAAACACGATTTCCGGATCAAGGGCGATGGCACGGGCCAGCCCCGCGCGCTTGCGCATTCCGCCGGACAGCTCCGACGGCATCTTGCCCATGGCGTTGTCCGGCAGGCCCACCATCCGCACCTTTACGGCCGCGAGCGCCTCGCGCATTTTCGTCGGCAGCGACAGCTGTTCGCGCATGGGCACTTCCACGTTCTGCAAGACGCTCAGGGATGAAAAGAGCGCCCCGTCCTGGAACATCACGCCCCATCGCTTGCGCAACTGACGATAGTCTTCCGAACCGGTGTCTCCCACGCTCTCGTCAAAGACGGTGATCTGCCCGTCTGCCGCCTCCAAAAGACCCACGACGGCGCGCAGGAGAACCGACTTCCCGGAGCCCGAGCCACCCACGATCCCGATGATCTCTCCGCGGTAGACATCCAGGTCGAGACCGTCATGCACGACGTGGTCTCCAAACCGGGTCACCAGCCCGCGCACGCGGATGACGGCCTCGCCTTGCATCACACGCCCGCCACCGCGAAGAATATTGAAAACAGCGCGTCGACCGCGATCACCGCAAAGATCGACAACACCACGGAAACGGACGTCAACGCGCCGAGGGACTCCGCGTTTCCCTCCACCTCCATGCCCTCGAAGCAACCGATGATCCCGATGATCAGGGCAAAGAACGGGGCCTTGATGAGGCCCACGCCGAAATGCCAGGCATCGGAGTTGCTCACGAGGCGCGACTGGAAGACGCCCGGCGACACGCCGAGTTCGATCCAGGACATAAGGGCCCCGCCGAGAAGCCCCGCGAAGTTCGCGATGACCCCGAGGATCGGAAGCATGATCGTCAGCGCCAGAACCCGCGGCGCCACCAGCACCTCGACCGGGTCAAGGCCGAGCGTCCGCATGGCATCGATTTCCTCGCGCATCTTCATGGAGCCGATGGACGCCGTGAACGCCGAGCCCGATCGCCCGGCCACGATGATGGCCGTCAACAGGATGCCCAGCTCCCGCAGCATCGAGATCGAGATGAGCTCGACGACGAAGACCTCGGCGCCGAAGCTCCTGAGCTGCGCGGCCCCTTGAAATGCCAGCACGACGCCGATGAGAAAAGCCATGAGGGAGACGATTGGCACGGCATGGAGTCCCACCTGCTGCATGTGGTGGACCATAGACGTCCAGCGCATCCGTCGCGGGCGCAAGAGGAGGCCGGATACCGTGACAATCACGCGGCCCAGAAAGCCGAGGAGAGAGAGTGCCTTGCTACACGCAAGCACAGTTTGGCGCCCGATCCGTTCGAGGTAATCCAAGAGACCCGGCCGTCTGGTTAGAGAGGCCTCCTCCACCGGCATGTACCGCCGGAGGGTGGCGATGAGGTCATATTGCAAGGGGCTCGCGCCCCTTATTCGCGGGCGAGAGCCAACCACTTCTGCACGACGCTCCAGTGATACAACCGCCCAGGCGCCAGCTGTGTCGAACCGCCTCACGCCGCTGAGATCGATGATCTGAGCGGGGTCCTTCGGGAGGCTGAGCCGGTCGATCCCGCCCATCACGAAGTCTCCGCTGAGGGCAAAGACACCGTCGGCGGATCCGATCTCAGGGGGCTGCGTGGCGTCCGCTGCGGGTTGGCCGGTGGAATTCATGCCTCGAGGCTAGGCGCGATGCACGCATTCGGCGTTGACGGAGATCAAACCCGTCCATGGCTTCACGACAGAGCGCCTGGGAGCTCACGGCGCGAGGGTAGTACCGCTTTTGAAAGCAGCCATCAGGCAAGTCGCAGTCAAACGCCTGGGGCCGCGCGTCCGCGCCCCGCGGGAGCGGGTTTGAGAAACAGTTTTTTCCAAGCTGCCTCAGTGGCGGGACTTTCGGAGCACCCGCTCGAGCTCCTCACGCGCGGTGAGGCGCAGCTCTCCCCGCGCCTGCGCGATCCATCCACGGCGTTGAAACTCCGACAGCGTGCGAGTGATGAACCGCGGGCCGTTCCATGCTCGGTGCCCAAGGACTGGTGCGTGGCGCGGACGACGCCGCCGGCATCGGCGAGGTCCCATAGGCGAACGGCGAGCCGGACATCCATCCGCTGAAAGACGATGTCGTCGACGAGCGAGAACAGATCGGTGATGCGCTTGGGATACGCTTTGAAGATAAACTCGCGAAAGACCGGGGAGCGCACGATCATCTCGTCGAACGTCTTGCGCGGGATGGCGACGGCGCGCACACCGGTCTCCTCTACGCCTTCGGCGGAATAGTCCTCGAAGGCCAGAACGCAGGCCGTGGTGAGGATGCAGCTGTCGCCCTCGCTCACCCGGTGGAGCGTCACGTCACGGCTCTTTTCCGATCGCTGCCTCACGCAGATCGTCCCGTCGAGCAGCAGCAGGAGCCTGTCTGCGGCCATGCCCGGCTCGAAGATCGTGCTGCCGGCAATCACGTCGACGACCTCGGAGCCGCTCACAAGCGTCGATTGAAGCTCCGGCGACAGGCCAAGCCCGGGAAGGCGGGTGATCCACGTCTCGTCCCTCACGGTCCCTTTTGGTTCCTAGGCGACCGATCAGGGCTCGATCTCCGGTCGCGTTCTCTGCGTCCCGAAGAGGGATTCGAGCGTGTAGACCAGGATCGCCATGCCGATGGCACCGATCACGGCCACGCCCAGAAAGACGATCACATCGACCGGACCGCCGATGTCAGTCATGCGACTGTCCGTCATGGCCATGACGACCCACACCGCAAGGACCGCGCCCACGGGCATCGAAATCTGCGCGAGGAGGAACTTCCGCCAGCTCACGGCCCGATCTCGAAAGAGCACATAGACGTAGCCCACGGTGACGAGCACCGCCGCCACGACCATGAGCCAGAAGAAACCGCGCCCGAATATCTCTTCGAAAACTGCGATCATCGTTTCAAAGGTGAGTTCTTCCATGTGGGGTCCTCCCTATGCGCGACCGCGCAGCATGGCGTTGTATGTGGCCTTGAGCGCGACCTCCTTCATCAGCCAGCTGATCCAGAGCTCTTCGAGCGGGGCGATCATGCCCGGGAAGGAGGGCACGAGGTTGTTGTTGTAGTCGAACTCGATCAGCATCGCGCTGCCGATCTTGGTGATGAGTGGGCAGGACGTGTAGCCGTCGTAGGTCCGTGTTCCTTCGCGGCCCTCGATCGCCGCCACGAGGTGGTCTTCCACCACCGGCACCTGCCACTTGACGCTTGCCGCCGTCTTGCCCTTGGGCACGCCGGCTACATCGCCCAGGGCGAAGATGTCCGGATAGCGCGGATGGCGCAGCGTGGCCGTGTCGGCCTCGACCCAGCCTTGATCCACCCACTTGTCGGCCCAAGCCAAGCCCGATTGGCGCACGAAGTCGGGCGCGCGCTGAGGCGGAATGACGTGGATGTAATCGTAGTCCATTTCCACGGTCCCGCCGTCGGCATCGTTGAACGTCGCCCGTTTCGCAGTCGCATCAATGGCCTTGAGCGTGTGCTTCATCCGTGTATCGACGCCCCGGTCCTCAAAGAGCATTCGCACCTTCTCGGCCACGATGGGCACGCCGAAGAGCGCGCCCTGCGGCGCCGCGTAGACCACGTTCATACTGCCATGGGTGCCGGCACGGCGAGCGATATCGTCGATGAGGAACGTGTGCTTTAGGGGCGCGCCCGCACATTTCATCTCCGTGGCCGGGCGCGTGAAGATGCCGGTGCCGCCCTCTTCGGTGAAGCGGCGTGCCGCCTGCCAGGTCCTGGCCGCGTAGTCTGGCCCCGCGTAGAGGGCACCGATCCCGTTATCGCCCACCATGTCGAGGCTGAAGCCCTCGATAGCGTCGTGGTCGAGGACGAGGCCTGGCGCCACCACGAGCCAGTCGTAGTCCAGCCTCTGCCCGCTTTGGGTGAACACGACCTTCGCCTCGGCATCCACGGCGGCGGCTTTTTCCGCGACGAAGGTGACGTCTCTCGGCAGCCACGTTTCATTGCTGGACACAACGTAGTCCGCGGGCCTCAGGCCGGCCGCGACGAGCGTGAGACCGGGTTGATAGAGGTGATTTGGCCGCGGATCGACGAGGGTGATCGAGGCCCCGTCGAGCCGCTGGTTGAGGCGGTTGGCGAGCGCGGTTCCCCCCGCCCCCGCCCCGATGATGACGATGCGCGCATTGGTGGAGACCTGGGCCGCGGCCTGCCGTGCAGGGACGAGCCCGGCCCCGAACGCGCCTGCCGTGGCGAGCGTGAGGAAGTGTCGTCTATCCATGGGTCCCTCCATTGAAATCAAACGCGGTGAAATCGGTGTCCCTAAGCGCCCGATCACGCCCCGGCACGACCGGCCAATGGCTGCCTAACAGCGTCGGCGAGGATTTAATTGACATGGGTCAATCGTTTGGTGACTTGGTCACCAAAGCCAGAGGAAACGCCTGACCAGGTGCCTCACGTCGTCAGATGGGTGCAGCGCCCCTTGGTCGTGCGAGGCGTGCGATCGAGCCGACCACCCAGGTGCACGCCATACAGTGTTCGTTGAACCAGTGAGCCCGCAGCCATCGCGAACGATGGTATTCGACCACGCTCCAAAGCGAAGCGACGAAGACCATTCCAAGTATGAAGGCCACAGTGAGCGACATCGCGATGGCCAGCGGCATCGCCATCATCTGTTTCTCGGCATTGGTGGTCCTGAGCGCCAGACCAGTCCCCGACCGCTGGAAGCCAGCCACTCGGCGCAGGTTCGAGGCCAGAAGGGAGAGGTTTATCACCCCGAACACGGCGATGCCGAGCAGGGCCACGGCAATCGCTGCCGCCAATTCTGGCGGCGCCCCCGACCAGGCTGCAACGATATCTTCGAAGACGGGCACCGGCTGTCCGGGATGCGGCGACCAGAAGAGCAGGTACATGAAAAACGTCACGGCCAATCCGCCGGCCCCAACGGATGCGAGGAGGTAGAGCGGCGACCGGCTGTCGGCAGCGCGTCTCAACTGGTGTTGCATGGGCCTATCTCCTTGATGCCGAGGCCATTGTGCATGACAGGCGCGCATGGCTCGGTGACTTCGTCACTGAGTTGAGTTGAACTCGGACAGGGCCTGTTCAGGCTGAGACCCTCCGTGCTCGGGCGGGATGGCCGCGCGCGGCGTATTGAGGGCAGAGTTCGTTGACCGAGGGCCTTCTGGCTGTCCCATGGCCGCGTCGTATGCCCACCCCGGACGCAACCGATAGTCTCATGACGCCGTCATGCATCCTGGGGCCATGGACCACCTCCGGCGGACGGTGATGCAGATCAATGGGCGACGGGTCAGCGGGGGATATCGGTGCAAGCAATCTGCAACGGATGAAAACCATGAAACTGGCTGCGCTGCTCCTGCTTGTCCTGCTTCTGCTAGCCGTTTCCGGGCTCGCCCTACGGCGCCAGATAGACCACCGAGACGACCGCGCCGAAGCAAGACGGTTGCTGGCGGGAAAATCGGCGCGCCCTCCTCTCTTCTCAAGGGCGATGGTCGAAGACCTTCCGGAGCCCGCAAAACGCTTCTTCCTCTTCACGATCAAGAAAGGAACACCCCTGCACGCCGTTGCGGAGATTTCGATGCGTGGCAGGTTCGGCATCGGCTCCCGAACAAAGCCGAACTACACCCCCTTCCGCGCCAAACAGGTCTTGGCGGCGCCCGAAGGGTTCATGTGGAGGATGTCCGGCGGATCGGGCGTGCTGCGGATCTCCGGGTCGGACAGCGCGCGCTGGACGCGGTTCTGGCTCGCGGGTCTCGTGCCTGTCACCCGACGGGGTGGAACGACCGATCACACCCTCTCGGCATTCGGCCGTACCGTGTCAGAGGCGGTGTTCTGGACCCCCGCTGCGGTGCTTCCACGGCCCGGCGTGACGTGGGAGGGCGTGAATGACACCACGGCGCGCCTGACGGTGGCGCATCGCGGGATGCGGCAATCCGTTGACCTGACCGTGGATGACGCGGGCCGTCCCACGCATGTGGTCCTGCAAAGATGGAGTGACGCAAACGCGGAGGCGGACTACCGCTTCCAACCGTTCGGGGGCGATCTGTCGGCGTTCCGCGAGGTCCAGGGCTTCGTGCTGCCCACTCATATCGAGGCCGGCAATTTCTACGGCACCGAAAGCTATTTCCCGTTTTTCATCGCCGACGTGACGGACATGCGCTTTCGATAGGTTCCTGCGAGGCGGTGCTTCGCACGAAAGAAAGGACGGCGGGACCCGCGCCGCCCGCCATCGATGCTAGCAGTCGAGCTGCCGGGAGCCCGCGGCGAGGAGCGCCTCGCATGCATTAAGGACCTGACTGCCGACGTCGCGCTCCACGCACCTAGCAACGCGCCCGACACCTCGGTGCCGGATAGCCCTGCCTTTTTACTCAAGTATGAGCGCCACAACGCCGGAGACATGGGCGGTGGCGATGGAAGAGCCCGACGCGAAACGATGCCCGTCCCCCGGGGCGGTGGTCAGGACATCCGTCATGGGCGCGGGGATCCGGCCCCCGCGCGAACCGCCCGCCGCGATGACCCCGGGCATGGAGGCGGGATACGCGGTGGCCCGCCGTTCACCGACCGCCGCCACGACGACAGCGGGCTGGACTACGATGTCCAGCAGGTGAACTTCGACACCGACCTCGTGAACGACGATCTGCGAAACGACGACGTGGCAGAGTTCTCGGTCGCTGAATACGGCATCGAATTCGCCCGCGTCGAGGTGAACGGTCAGTCCGAATTCGGCCTCTTCCAGCTCGACATCCGCAAGGCCGCGGTTCGGAAACGAACTTCGGCGGGGGCGACGACATGGCCGTGATCACCGGGGACGTGCTCAGCAAGATCACGCGCGATCTCGATGGCGGCGACGGTGTGGACACGCTCGATTTCAGCCAGACCTCCGGACCCGTTGTCGTGAACCTCGAAACCATTGTGATCGAGATCGATGACGACCCGGGCCTCGATGCCCCGCCGTCGGATTCGAAAACGTCATCGGCGCGGACGGCGACGATGTCATCGTCGGCGACGCACAGGACATCGTCATCGAGATCGGGTCCGGCTTCAATGTCCTCACGGACGGCGACGGCGCTGACACCTTCGTCTTCCGCGAGCAAGACGAAGGCGTGAATATCATCACCGATTTGGACGCGAACGTCGATCGGTTGACCTTCCTCACGACCGATCCGGATGTCACGGCAGAGACCCTCCTCGCCAACCTGACGCAGGCCGGGGACGACGTGGAACTCGCCCTCAACGGCAAGGTGATCACCATGGAAGACGCCCTTGTCGCAGACTTTGCAGCCGACGATTTCATGATTGCGTGAGTACCGGTGCCGTCGAAGGCGCAAAGCCCCGTCAGCGTTACGCCGGCGGGCTCCTTTTTTGTACGGGGAGCGGGCATGTGCTTGGGCATGGCCGCGCCCGTGCCCCGGCCCCGCCGCGAACTGACCTGCCCCTGCCAACGAACACCGGGTATCTGCCGTGGGCTTGAAAAGAGCGACGATCAGTGTGCACGCCTTTCGCGGCCACTGCCCGGATCACAGCCGGAGCATGAGACCGTGATTGTCGAACTCGTGGCCCGACAAGGCCGCGCTGCGGTGAGCTCCGATAAAGAGCTCGCCGTAGCCCGAGGCCGCGTGCAATGAGCCCTCCGCCGCCACCGCCGAGGCACCCGTCGCACCTTGATTTTCGATGATTTCGCCGCCCGACAGCGTCAGGATGCGATGCGTTTTCTTCGATGTCACGTATACGCGCGCACCCGACGCCGCGACGGAGGACACGTAGCCACCGAGCGCGCCCGCACTCTCCACGATCTCCGCGCCCCGCGGCGTCACCTGCCAGAGCACGTCACGCGCTGCGCCATCCGTCTCCACGACCTGTCCGCCCACGGTCAGAACGCCGTCCGCGCCGAGCGCGAGATGGCGCAGGGACACACCGCCCGTGCCCGCCCAGTGCCCCATCGGCGTGACCTCCCCCCGCGCGTGATCGAAGGTGAGCACCTCGCTCCGGAACGTGCCGAGGTTGAGCGGGGTGCGCCCGTAATCCGGGTGCGTTTCGAGCCCGCCCAAGGCCACGTGGAAGACATCGCGCCCGGGCACGCGGATGATTTCGTGCGGACCCGCGCCGGGCAGAGCCACATGGCCAAGCCGACGCGGCGCACCAGAGAGATCGTAGATCGCCAACGCACCCTGCAACGTCTTCAGATCGTTCTCGGGCACGACGAGGGTCGTCCCGTCGCGTGCAAAGGAACCGTGCCCGTAGAAATGCCGACCCTCCGGGGCGATCACCACGCGCCGGATCTCGAGCGTCGCGCGGTCGACGACGGCGAAGCGATCCCCCGGGCGGCGCGGGAAGACGACGAGGAGAGGCCCCGCTTCCGCGAGCCCATGGGCGCGAAAATCGAGGGGCACGCCCGCAAGGCGCGCGCCGGTGGCGGAGAAGAAGCTCGCGCGGCTCAGGCCCGTTGCGGCGGAGGTCTCGATGCCCACATAGGCTGCGCCCTCTGCAGGCTGCGCCCACGCGCGTCGGCAGGCCAGCGTGCCGAGACCCACGGCCAGCCCGCCGAGGATCTCCCTCCTAGTCGCCATCGGCCGCCGTGAACCCGGCCACGAGACCCAGCGCATCGAGGAACCCGGTCTTGAGGAAGCGCTCGTGAAAGAGCACCTCGCCCGACAGGCGGCGCAACTCCGCGGCGCCCGCGCCGTCCTCCTCGGCGATTTCGACGAGGGGGCGCGGCTCCAGGGCAAGGCTCTCAGAGATCGAGCGGGCGGTTTGGGCGAGCACGAAGTAGTCCATCGTGCCCCCCATATCGGGGGCCGCGTCGAAGACGCCGTAGGGCACATCGTAGAGCTCGGCCAGCGTGCGAAAGCTCACCGCGATGCTCGCAAGCCCCGCGCCGCTCGCCACGGCCTCCGTGCGCTCGGGCCGCGCGGCGCCCGGGTCCGCGCCGAGCCCGCGGTCGAGCCGGAACTTGCGCAGCCTGTCCGTATAGACCACCGCCCCGGCGAGAAAGGCGCGGAGCGCGCTGTCGACGTCGGGAAAGGTGGCATTTCCGGCGTATGCAGTATCGAACGACATGCGAAATGGCGCGCCCGGGCGCCACGCCGCCACGAGGTTCTGGGCGAGATCGGCCTGAAACGCGGCGATCGCCACGGCCAGGTCGCAGCCATAGGTGCCGGCGACGAGATCGCCGTAGAGGAGATGCTCGAGCGCCGTGAGGTTGGTCAGCGCAATGGAGCGGCCTTCGAGGCCGCCCTCGCGCAGCAGCGCCGGATCGGCCTCGCGCAGGGCACCGCGAATGGCGCGCGCGCTGAAGCCCTTTGGGTCGGGCCAGAGCTGTACACGCATGGGCCCCTCGGCGTCCATCACCGGCCCGAGCCCGACGATGCTCGCCCGCTGCCACGCCAGAAAAAGCGCGACGAAGCTCTCTTCCGCAGGCGTGCGCGGGGCTGCACCCGCGCAATGATCGGTGAGCGCCGCGTGAAGCTCATCCGCCGCGGCGGCCTGCGCCTCGTAGGCCGGCAACACGAACTGATCGGCAGTGTTGCGCAGCCCGATCTGGAGGATGCCGGCCTCCTCCTCCGTCAGCGGCGAGAACGCGGCGGCGGGCACGGCGAGCCCGGCGAGGCAGACCGCGAGCACAAGACGCATCAGAGATCCTCCAGGAAGCGGAGAAGAGCCGATCGCCGCGCCGCGGGCAGCGCGGCAAAGGCATCGCGGGAGGCCTCGGCTTCGCCACCGTGCCACAGGATCGCCTCCTCGAGGGACCGCGCGCGCCCGTCATGGAGAAAGAACGAATGCCCGCTCACCGTCTCGGTCAGCCCGATCCCCCAGAGCGGCGGCGTGCGGAACTCGCCCGCGAGCCGGCCCTCGGTGGGATTGGCGTCCGCGAGTCCAGCGCCCATGTCGTGGAGCAGGAAATCGCTGTAGGGCCAGATGAGCTGGTTGCGCAGCGGCTCCGGCGCCTCTGCGGAGGTGGCGAATTTGGGCGTGTGACAGGCCACGCAGCCTGCGTCGTAGAAGGCCGCCTTGCCGCGCAGCACCTCCGCGTCCTCGGGCGCGCGCCGTGCAGGCACCGCGAGATGGGCGGAATAGAAGACGACGAGATCGACGAGGGAGCCGGCGATTTCAGGCGCCCCGTCCTCGTCGCCGTGGAAGGCCGCGCGGCAGGCTGTTTGCGCCTCCGTGCAATCGCCCCAGGCCGCGGTCTCCTCTGCCGTGGAAAGCCCCATGTCGCGCAGGAACGCCACCGTGGACTGGGTCAAGAGGTCCGGCGCCTGCGCCTTCCAGCCGAAGCGCCCTGGCCTGCCGTCCACCAGCGCCACGCGCCCGGACACGCCGTCGCCATCGGCATCACTCGGATCGGCCCCGGCGGCGATATCCTCCGCCGCGATCGCCTCGATGAGGCCGAGGCCGATCATGGGCGGCGCGATGCGGGGGTTGAGCGACACACCGGGCGCGAGCGCGGCATCGGTCGCGTATTCGGGGCGGCGCAACTCCACCTCCGTGCCGTCGGGATAGGTGAAGGTTTCGGGCGCGTAGGAGATCTCCACCCGGCCCTCTCGCGCCATGCCCGGCAGCGCCTGATCCTGCAACTGGTGCCCGAACTGAGGGTCCGGCCCGCCGTCCGGCCCGGACAGCGCAAAGACCATGGAGACCATGTTCACGTCCCCAGGCGCGGGAGGGTGGCCGCGCCCGTCCTTGATGTGGCAGCCCTGACAGGAACGCGCGTTAAAGAGCGGCCCCAGCCCGTCGGAGGCGAGTGTGGAGGACGGCGCCGCGACCCAGGGTCGGTCGAAGACCCCGTTTCCGATGAAGAAATCCGCGCGCGCCTCGAAGCTCAGCGTCGCGGAGGGCTGCGAGAAGGCGTTGGCGTCGAGACGCGTCCTATTGGTGGCGGAGCCGCCCGGAAGCGCCTCGAACCGCTCCGCGCGACTGAAATCCGTGGTGGGGGCGAGGAGGCGCGCCTTCTTCTCGGCGCGCGTCTCCTCCGTCACCGCGAGGGCCACGGGCGCCGCGAGGGCGGCACACACAGCAAGTGCGGCGCAGGTCACACCGCGCCGCCGCTGGCCTGCAAACACCGACCGTTCAGTCCTGACGTCAGACACCTATTGGAACACCGCGCCGGGGTTATCGAGGCTGTCGGACCCCTCCACCGTGATCTCCGAGGAGCCAAGCACCGCGACGAGCCCTTCGAGCGTGCGGGTCTGATCGACGAGCGCGTCGATGGCCGCCTGCACCACGGCGTTACCCTCAGAATTGCCAAAGCCGATCATCTGGTCGTAGCTTTCGATGCCGCCGTCGGCGCGGTCCTTCATGACTTGCATGGCCGCCATCGTCGCCGCGAGCTTCTCCGTTATCTGGGTATCGAGCCCGGCATCGGCCACTGCGGCGAGGTCCGCCAGCGATGCAACCTGCGTCACCGTCCCGTCGGTGGCGGTGTAGGTGCCGTGATAGACGTTCTGGATGCCGAGCGCGTCGTAGAAGTGTGAATTGTGCGTGTTGTCGGCGAAGCAGTCATGCTCCTCCTCGGGATCGTGGAGGATGAGGCCGAGCTGCATCCGCTCCCCCGCGAGCTCCCCGTAGGAGAGCGAGCCGAGCCCGGTGAGAATGGCGGAGACGCCTTCGGCATCCGACATCGCGGCCAGATCGCCGCGCGCCGCACCGTTGGCGCCCCAGGCGGCCACGATCTCCTCGAGGTCGGTGAGGAGGAGCGCGGAGGCCGCGGCGAGGTAGTCCGCCCGGCGGTCGCAATTCCCGCCCGTGCAGGCGGCGGTGTCGAAATCGGTCCAGGCCCGCTCCCCCGCGCCGGGACCCGTCCCGTTGAGGTCCTGCCCCCAGAGGAGGAATTCGATGGCGTGGTAGCCCGTGGCCACGTTCGCCTCGACCCCGTCGATCTCGTGCAGCTCTTGGAGCACCGCGGGGGTGATCGCCGCCGCATCGACGCTCTGCCCGCCCACCGTGAGGGTCGGGTTGGCGATGATGTTGGCGGTGTAGAAATTGTTCTCCTCGCTCTGCTCGCCGTAAAGCGCGGCATCGACATAATCGATCAGCCCTTCGTCGAGCGGCCAGGCATTCACCTTGCCCTCCCACGCATCGACGACCGGGTTGCCGAAGCGGTAGGCCTCCGTCTGCTGGTAGGGTACGCGCGCGGCGAGCCAGGCGTCCTTGGCGGCGGCATGGCTCTCGGCGCTCGGGGTCGCGATGAGCGCGGCGATGGCGGCATCGAGACTGCGCGCCGCGGCGAGGCTGTCGGAATATTTCACGAGCGCCAGATCGGCGTAGCCGTCGATGACGTCGCGCGCGGTCTGCGCCTGCGCGGCACCGGCGAGACAAAGGGCTCCACAGGCGGCGAGAGAGGAGAACTTGACCATCATATGTCCCTTTTTCAGAAGCGAATTCTATTTCCGAGTTTTTTCGTAAGGTATCCCATGACCCCGCCCCGCGTCCACGCTTTTCCGCGGGTCGCCGGAATCAGTTACCCAACTGTCATGTCGGGCATGTAACAAGCCACGGCACAGTCGATCGGAAGGACCATTCATGCGCCTCACATTCGCCGCCGCGCTCCTCGCCACCCTCGCCACGACGGCCACGGCACAGGAAGCGACCATCGTTCTGCCCAAGGGCAATTTCGGGAACTACAACCCGACGCTGAGCGCGAAAGAGGCCGTCCTCGCCAATTGGGAGATGGCCGCCTCCGGCATCCTGGCGGGCGAGGTCCTTGGGCGGCAGGTCGTCAAGGCAGCCGATGACGGCGCGAGTTTCAAGGCGCTGTCGCGCCAGGCAGCCTTCGCGGTCGACACGATGGTGACGCGCTACAACGCCGCAGCTTGGCTTTATCACGAGAACCCGGGCGTGACCCCGATGGACGATGCGACCCTGCAGGGCCTCGTGACCGCCGCCGCCCTCGACTGCGACGCCGAGGATTGCAGCGCCGAGGCGCAGACGATCCGCGCGGCCTTCGCTCAGGCGTCTGCGGAACTGGGCGCGGCCACCGAGGACGCGCGGGGCGAGATCGTGGCGCGGCAGGATCGCGTGGACGCCGTCCTCCTGTCCGAACAGCTCGCCATGGTCGCCGATTATCTCGAGAGCGCGGCCTGGGGCTCGGATCTCGTGCTCACTGAGCATGGCCGCGACGCCGATGTCCTCGCTGACCGCATCGTGGGCGCCGTGGCGCTTTGGCGCAACGTGGAGCCCTATGTCGGCCTCACGAGCCCGGAGGTGGACGACGCCATCAACGCGGCCTCCACCAACCTCTTGCGTACCATGCGCCGCGGGCTCCAAGGCGTGGAGCGGATCGAGCCGGAGAGCGCGCTCCTGGCCGACCTCACCGTCGCCGCGTCGAACCTTGCCGCGGAATTCCGCCGCGCCTCCGCGCTCTTCGCCTCCTAGTTGCGGCGGGGCCTGACCCTCGCGCTTCTGGCCATCGCGCCGCTCGCGGTGGCCGAACCGCTGCGCGACTCGGGCGCAAGCGTGGTGGCCAAGTGCCTGTCCTGCCACATGACGGACGCGGGCGGGGTCGACATCGTAGGCCTCGCCGCCATCGAGGCGTTGCCGCCCGAATGGCCCTTCCTCTTTGAGGATGCGTTCGACCTCGATGGCGACGGCATCGCGGGCCAGATGCGTTTCGTCTCGGGCGGGGGGTATCCGCTTGCCGGACGCTTCGGGGAAAAACTCGCCGCGGGCCGGTTCGAAGACTTCGCGGAGATTGCCGCGGGCGCCCACGGGCTCTCGATCTCGGGACCCGAGGAAATGGCGCGCATCCGCGCGGCCTTCGAGATCCTCTCCCCCGATCCCGGGCTACCGGAGCCCGCCGCCCTCGCCCGGTTCGAGGCGCGCGGTTGCGGCGATTGCCACGTCACGCGGACCTTCGACCATGACGGCAGGACCTACATGCCGCTCAGTGACTTTCTCCTGCACGATCTGGGTGACGGCCCCGTGCGGACGGCGCCACTTTGGGGTTGCCCGGCCTGCCTCGATACGCCGGGGCACGAGGCGGCGGTGAACTAAGGCCCGTGGTGGCGCCAGTCGAGGCGCCAGTCCCCGTCTTCGGCGGTGAGCACCGCGACACTGCCGTAACGCGTGGGTGCCGGCCCCTCGAGGCCGAGCGCGTCCCAGAGGTCCACGAGGTTGTTGACGTTCCCGATCCAGACCACCCCGCGCCCGGTGGCCGCAGCGACGAGGCGGCGCGATAGCGTCTCGTCGGGGGTGAAAACCTCGGGCGTGAGACCCGTCGCCGCCGCGAGCGGCGCGGCCGTGTCCGCGTTGCGCGCGAAATCCGTGTGGTAGATCGCGTCGATCCCGAGACCCGCGAGCGCGGCGGGCAACGCTGCTGCCCGCGCCCGGCCCGTGTCGTTGAGCTCTGTCTCGCCCCGGTTCCGGTCCGCATGGCGCAGGAGGATGAGCATGCCCACCTTGGGCGCGGCCACGGGCTCCATGAAGGGGGCGGCGTCCACAACGTGATCAGCGGCCTGCGCGGGCACCAAGGCGCCCAAGAAGGCCGCGACGTGGAGAAGGCCGACAATGGCGCGCCGGGTGATCGGCATCGGTGAGCCCCTTTCGACGTGAAAAGGGCCGCGGCAGAACCGCGGCCCTCGTTGGTGCAGGGAGAAAACGCTTACTCGGCGAGCATGCTCAGGTCGTAGGCCTGCTCCGGCAGGTTGAGCTGGTACATGAAGACCTGGCCGCCACGGTCGGCTTCCACGCTCATCACCTGCCCGCCGGACTTCGTGCGGTGCTGGACCACGCCCAATAGCAGTTGCTCGTTCATCGGAACCGAGCCGATGATCTCCTGACGGCCCGTGCCTGCGATCTCGTCCATCGTGTAGAAGCTTCCGTCATCCTTCTGGGACAGAAGCGCCGTCAGCGTCCAGGAGCCGGAGAACTCCGAGGTGCGCGGGCGGTCGATGGCCCCGGCAAGAGCGGTGGCACCAGCCTGCGCGCGCGGGCTTTCCGTGCCGCCGGCCATGGCGATGAAGTAGCCCTTGCCGGGCTCGTTCAGCTGCATGGTCTCGGGGTCGAGCACGAGAGCGTACTTGCGCTCGCCAAAGGCGTTGCCGCTGTCCTCGTCGACGATCAGCACGTCGCCGTCGGAGCCCTTGACCCAGAGCAGGCCGTCGGGATCGTTGGACTTCGCGAGGCCGTTCTCGTCGGTGGCGTGGGTGCCCATGCCGCCGTGCTTGATGCCCTTGTCGCCCACTTCCACCGTCAGCGTGCCGTCGAAGGACGGAAGCGTCCGGATGCTGATGCCCGTGAGCATCTCCGGCAGCGCGCCATCGGCGGCCTCGAGTTCGGCTGCGAGGTTGGTCAGCTCGAAGGAGAGGTAGCCGCCATATTCCGACATCGACTGGACCCAGCGGGTCTTGGTGATGTCGGGGTCCACGGCGGGGTGCTCGGTCTTCGTGTTGCCGTTGAAGAAGAGGTGCCCTTCGGGCTGCTCGGCGTCATCGGACCACTTGAAGATCTCGGTCGCGCCCACGGCCACCGGGTTGTCCCAGCCGCCCCACTGGTAGGACGTCGGCACGAAGGCCACGTCGAACTGCTCGGGAGCATCGGGATCTGCCATGTAGATGTCCGCAAGCTCTTCCTGTGCGGTCGGGTTCTCGAAGCCGAGCTCCGCGAGCGTCTCCATGGAGGCCGCCACGCCGTAGATCTTGCCGTGCAGCAGGCCGTTGCGCGCGAGGAACTGATCACGCTCATTTGCGTCAGCCGCGAGCGGCGTGCCGTCCGCGTCCGCGCCCTTGAGGCCGACATAGATCTTGAGCGGTGCGACCGACATGTTCTGGTTGTAGCCCGCGAGGACCATCACGACGTAATCGGGATGCTGGGAGTTGATCGGCATGATCTTCTCGTAGCCCGACTGGCCGAGCGCGGGGACGGTGTAGGCCGTCTCGTTGGCGATATCGACCGCGATGGAGGCGAGGCCCATGCCCATGTTGGTGTCCCACACGCTGGAGACGACATCGCCGTCTTCGTTGCGCAGGTCGAACATGCGCTGGATGTTCCACTCTTCCGCGTTGAACCACACGTCGTCGGCGGTGCCGATGCCGTCGCCGTACTTGTTGGCGGGCTCGTAATAGGCGCCGCAGAAGGACTGGAAGAAGAAGTCCGCTTTCTGAAGCACGAAGTCAGGCGCGAACTCCACGAGTTGGCCATCGGGCCGTGCCTGGTTGCCCCAGACGCCGCCCTCGGCGCGCGGGATGACCTCATCGCCGAACACGTTGTAGATCGTGCTGAAGAGGTGGCCGGAGCCCTCGAGGATCTCGGAAGCGGCGCTATCATTGTTCAGGAAATCGGCGAGGCCCGCGCGCTGGTAATCGAGGTAGTGGATGTGCGAGCCGGTAAAGGTGACGCCGGAGTTCATCTCCCACGGATAGGTCTCCGTGGACATCGTGGCGTAGGATTCGGACTGGTAGGCCACGCGCACGGTGTCGTCGTCCTGGAGCCACGCGGCATTGCCGTCGGGCCAGCCGGTGAGCGCCATGCCGGTCTCCGCGTCGACCTCACCCACGGTGGCGAGCGCCTTCATGCTAGTCAGGAAGGGGAAATCGGTGTCGGCGGACTGACCGTCGACGATCTCGAACCCGTCCCCTGCCGTAGAGGCTTCGGCGACGAGCGCGGTCGTCTCGCCGATCTTGACGAGGTCGGCATGGTCCATGGCCGCGACGGTCAGGGCCGACGTCGACATCAGGGCCGCCGAGACGGACAGTGTTAGGATGAGGCTGGGGGGTTTACGCATGGGTCACTCCTTGGCGATGCACCACACATGTTGCGTTCTCTATGTACCATTTTTTTGACACATTGCGCCTGGGGCGGCCTTTTCCGGCCTGCTCGGGCAATTTCTGTCTTGTCGGAAACAAGCCATGCCCGGGGGCTTCGGCGCACCGCCCCAACCCGCGCGGCATCGAAGGCCTGGAGATGGGACGTGGCGGCGGGAACGAGCCCGGGCTCGGCCGTTCTCTCGTCTCGCCGCCCTCTCCTGGTCCCGGGTTTCGCGTGCGACCGCCTGTGCGCATGACCGCGTCGGGACAGTCGATGCTGGTCTGTCGCGGGTGGTCCGGACCTCCACGCCCCCGGGGGCGAAGCCTCACGCCCGGATGCCATGCACGATGAGAGCCTGCCGTGGAATGACAATCCCGAATTCGGTCGCGTAGGGACTGTGGAGCTCTTCGAATGCGGCCTTGAACGCGCCGCGTCGATCCGGCGGCAAGGCGTCATGGGTCGCCGCGACCGGGCCGAACCCCTGGACGTATTCCGCCCAGACCGTTTCGACGTCGGGTGCGTAGAGCGTCGTCTCCTGCTCCCTGACATGGATCTCGAAATGACCGCCGAGCGCCTCTTTCAACCAGCTCGGTCGTCCCCAATCAAAGGGTGAGGCCGAGGGCGGCGGCGCGTTGGACCATTTCGCGATCATCGCAAAGAACCGGGCGATGTAGCCCTCGGCGCTGTCGGCCTATGTCGCGAGGGCGAGACGGCCGCCGGGCCGAAGGACCCGCGCCATCTCTGCCACCGCCCGGGACGGCGCGCTCGAGAATATGACGCCGTAGGTCGAGATCACCCCGTCGAAGCGCCCGTCGTCGAAAGGGAGCGCCTCGACCGCCGCGCGCCGATAGGTGGGGCTCCCGGCCTGCCCCGCCGAGAACGCCTGCGCGGCAGCCAGCAGTCCGGGCGCGATGTCGACGCCAATGACGTCGGCGCCGCGCCAGGCCGCGAGCCGCGCGGCCCAGCCTGTGCCGGTCCCGATGTCGAGGACACGCTCACCATCCCGCGGCCAGAGGGCCTGCACCGTGTGAGAGATCGTGTCCGACAATCCGAACGAAATTCCGTCATAGGCTTTGCCCGGCTGCCCCCACATCCGTGCTTCCGGAGTTAATTCGTCAAGCGTCATCGTCGCCTCCCGTCACAGCGTCGATCCCATCGTGCCGATCCGCCCGACGCGCCGATACTCCACGATCTGGAGTATTCAACTGGTTTTGTTCGCGTTACGCTCTCGGCAATCCGGGAGGCTCCGATGAAGGGCTATGGTCAATTCTGTCCGATCGCCAAGGCCGCCGAGATCTTTTGCGAACGGTGGACCGCGCTGATCATTCGCAACCTCGGGGCGGGTGCGGAGCGGTTCAGCGAGGTCCATCGCGGCGTGCCGCACATGTCCGCCACGCTGCTTTCCAAGCGACTGCGGCAATTGGAGGCCGAAGGTCTCGTCGAACGCAGACGCGGCCGCTCGGCGAAGTCTTGGACCTATCATCTTACCGAGCCCGGTCGCGAGTTTCTGCCCCTCGTCGGCGCCCTGGGCATCTGGGGGCAGCGTTGGACACGCCGGGAACTCGCCGAGGGCGAGCTCGATCTCGGGCTCCTGATCTGGGGTCTGCAATTCTCGGTGGATCCCAGTGCGTTCGGGCCGATACGGCATGTCGTCCAATTGGACGTGTCCGATCAGCCGGCCCACAAGCGGCGATATTGGTTCGTCTGCGACGCGGGGGAGGTCGATCTCTGCGTCTCCGATCCCGGCGGAGACACCGATCTCGTCCTCGAAGCGACGCTCGCGGAGCTGATCGCCATCTATCGGGGAGATCTCTCCCTTGCCACGGCCATCGAAGACGGCCGGCTGATGGTCGACGGGGCGCCCAAACATGTGCGCCGCCTGGGCCGTTGGTTCAATTTCGATGCGATGGCCCGAACCCCGCAGGCTGAGAACGGACCTGCGCGACGTTTCGCGCCAGCGCAGGTGGCGCCCGGCTGAGCACTTCCCGCGGGTGCTTGCGCCGCGCGTGCGCGCTGGCGCCCAGAACGCGGGCTGGGCAGGGGATTTCGGAAGCGGCCATGCGCGCCCCAGATTCACCTGCGAAGCGTCGGCAGAGAAGAAGCTGAAAGTCAGGACGTGCGATCCGAAGCGCGATGGCGGAGCGGACGGGACCGGGAACCAACATTGTCCACTCTTCAATGCTCGCACTATGCGCGTGCCACGCGCCAAGCGGACGGAGAAGTTCCGAACCTGCCCTGAAACGCGCGGCTGAAGGCCTCCTGAGAGGCATATCCGACCGTTGCGGCGATCGCGTCGATCGTGGCGTTCGAATGCTGGAGTGCCTCTGCAGCCCGATCCAGACGCCAGTGGCGAAGATAGGTCCCGGGCTGATGGCCCATGACCTGTCGGAAGCGCTCTACGAAGCTGGATTTCGACATGCCCGAAAAAGTGGCCAACCGCGCGTTGGTCCAATCCTGCGCCGGGTCCTGATGATGGCCGCAACGGCGCGCGCGATCCGGTCGTCCTTGGCGGCCGCGAGCCAGCCCGGCACGACCTCCGCAGATTGCGCCCACCTTCGCAGGATCTGGATGAGCAGGAGGTCCAAGAGCCGCGAGACCATCACCGCCGCGCCCGGGCGCCCCGCCTCGTTTTCCTGCAGGATCAGGTCGCACACCAGATCGAGCCAGTCTATCGGGTGTTCCTTCAGATCGCTGAGGACGATGACGGGCGGGAGGGACTGGAGCACCCGCATGGCGAGATCGCTGTCGAAGCTGAAGCTTCCCCAGAACGCCCGCATGGACGGCTCGGAGGGGCCAGCCTCCGCGACGCGCATATCGGCATCGAGAAACTCGTCGATGCTCCGCGCAACGCCCCCTCCGTCCAGATCGACCCAGTGTGCATCGCCATGCAGAAGCAAGGCCAGTTCATTCGCGCGGAGCGTGACCGGATCCCCGGACCCGACCCGAATGTCGATTTCGCCGCTCTGGACATGATGGAGGCAGGGCGCGCCCGCAGGAAACAGCAGTCTCAGCGGCCGCCTCGGCGCCAGGACGGCGGCGCGGTCGCCCCGCGCCCGCACGATGCTCAGCACCGCGGACAGCGGGTCCGCACCGCCATTTGGTGTTCTTGCTAGTTCTTCCGCTCTTTCGATCATGGTGGGTCTCCTGCCGACAAAGCATCTACCCAATCATCGAAACAAGGAAGTGCATCGCTTCCCAGACCCAGAAGGAGAAGACCAATGACCGACGCGAGCACCCTGTCCGCCCGCGAACAGATCGAAATCGACGCGGCCAATGCCAGCGGACGCCAACCCGTCCTTTTCGTCCATGGGCTTTGGCTGCTCGCGGGCTCCTGGCAACGTTGGGCCGACATGTTCGACGCCGCCGGCTACGCCCCCATCGCCGCGGATTGGCCGGGCGACCCGGCCACGCCAGAGGCCGCGCGGGCCAACGCCGAGGCACTCGCGGGCAATTCCATCGGCACGATCCTGTCGCACCTGGAAACCATCGTCGGCGCACTGGACCGGAAGCCGATCCTGATCGGCCATTCCATGGGCGGGCTCCTGGTGCAGATGCTCGCAGCAAGGGTCGGCGCGCCCGCCACGATCGCCATGTCGCCCGCACCGTTCCGCGGGGTCCTGCGGCTGCCCCTGTCGGCGCTGCGCACGGCCTTCCCCGTTCTGTCGAACCCGATGAACGCCCGTCGGGCCGTGCAACTGACCCCGGCCCAGTTCCGCTACGGCTTTGCAAACACGGTGTCCGAGGCCGAAGCCACCCGCCTCTTCGCCGAGCATCACGTTCCGGCGCCGGGCCGCCCGCTGTTCCAGGCCGGGCTCGCCAACCTGACCCCCTGGACCGAGGCCCGCGTGCCGCGCCGTGCCGAAAACCGTGGCCCGCTGCTCGTCATCGCTGCCGGGAAGGACCACACGGTCCCCGCAGCCGTGAGCCGCGCGGCCTATCGCATCCAGAAGCGCAATCCGTCGGCGACAGAGCTTGTGTCCATGCCCGACGCCGGACATTCGCTCGTGATCGACAACGGATGGGAAACGGTCGCGCAAAGGGCGCTGGACTTCATCGAAGCCCAGACCGGCCAAATGTGCCCCACCTCCTTGCGCGCCGTCGCATCGTAGGCGCGGATGCACCGACCAGCCGGGGCGGGACATCAACCCAGCCCCGGCCCCTCCTGACGCTTCCCGTGACATGGATTTGCGCCTTGGTTTTCAGGCGGCCGCGAACCAAAGGTCCGCACCCAGCGACCCAAGCCCTCACTCGACAAACTGGCATCCTTGCTACCCGTCCAGGACCGCAAACCAAACGAACTACGAGTGCAATGAAGCCATGAACCCAGAGGTTTCAATGTACGGTCAAATTGGGTTTAGGGTCTTCGTTGCCAACGTCGGAAAAGGTTCGATCCGGGTCGCGGTGGCGGACAGGAAGGGATTCGAACCCTCGAGACGGTTTCCCGCCTACGCACTTTCCAGGCGCGCGCCTTCGACCACTCGGCCACCTGTCCGACGCCGCGTGTAAGGAAAAGCGTGGCAGGCTGCAACAGGGCTGTCCCTGAAATTCGCCCCGTGGGATGGACCCGCGCGGGGACCTCGCGCGGCCCGCGCCTCGGCACTAATGGATGCATACGCGGCTAGTCGTCGCTCGCCGCCGAGATGTCGTCGGAGGTGGGCCGCGCCGCGCCGGAGGGTGGATCGACCGTGGGCGGCTGCCGCGCGGCCTTCGGCGCCGGGCGCGCGCCAAGCGTCTCGGGATTGCGCAGCCAGATGTCGCGCTGCGCGAAGGGGATCTCGATCCCCTCCTCCGCGAAGCGTTCGGCGATGGCGTGGTTCATCTCGCTGTGCACGACGAGCTTCCAAGTGACGTCGCGCAGGATCGCGCGGATCTCGAAATCGAGGCTGCTCTCCCCGAATCCTGCAAAGTAGACGAAGGGCGGCGGGTTCATGACGACCATGGGATGCGCCTCACCGATCTCCTGCAGGATCTTCTCCACCCGCTTCGTGTCGGTCCCGTAGGCCACGCCGACAGATGCGATCACGCGTCCCACCGTGTTGCCGCGCGTGTAATTCGTCACCGTGCCGGAGATGAGATCCGCGTTCGGCACGATCACGTCGGTCCGGTCGAACGTCTCGATCCGCGTGGAGCGCACCGAGATGTCGCGCACGAAGCCCATATTTGGCCCCACCTCGATCCAGTCGCCCTCGCTGATCGGGCGCTCCACCAACAGGATGATGCCGGAGATGAAGTTCGAGACGATGTTCTGCAGGCCGAAGCCTATGCCCACGCCGAGCGCACCGGCGATGAAAGCGAGGCTCGTGAGGTCGATGCCCGCCGCCGATATGGCCACGAGGCCCGCCAAGAATATCCCCACATAGCCCAGCCCGCTCACGACCGCCGTGCGCCCGCCCTGGTCGAGCTTCGTCTTGGGCAGCACGGAGGTCCGCAGCGCCGATTGCACGAACCGCGTGATGGCATAGCCCACGGCGAAAACCGCGATCAGCGTGAAAAACACGCTGGGCGAGATCCGGGTATCCCCGATCAGCACACCTTCCTGCACGGCGATCCAGACCTCGCCCAGATCGTTGACCGTCGCGCCCCAGATGAGCGCAAGAAGCGGCACGGCCAAAACGAAGAGAAGAGCGCTGGCCAGGACCGGCACGAGGCTCTCCTCCGCGGAGGTCTGCCCGCGGGAAATGACCACGTAGGCGTCGCGCACCACGTCCACAAGAAGCGCCAACACCGCAAAGAGCGCGAGCGTCTGGACCGCCGGCAAGGTCAGCGCCTCGGCCGCATTCAGATATCCCGCGATCGCCAGGAGCGGCCCCACGACGCCGACGGTGCGCGCCAGTCGCGACAGGAGGCCCACGAGGCGGTCGAGAACGGTGGGCGCGGGCTCTCCTTCCTCGGTCGTGCTCGGGACATGGCGTCCCATGAGCCGACCCAAACGAAAAAGCAGGTACCCTATGGTGATGACCACGGGCAAAAGGAGCGCCGTGCGCGTCTCCTCGTCGTAGCGGTCGATCTCGGCAAGCTGGCGGAAGAAGATCCCCGCCGCGAGCACGAGCCCCATGAACAGCAGCAGGTAGCGCGCCCGACGATAGAGCGCGGGCGCGATATTGAGGGGCGAGCGCACGCCCTCGATCTTGGGAAAAAGCCGCCCGCCGAGCCAGCGATAGACGAAGATCGCCGTGCCGATGGCGGGGATGAAGGCGACGAGCTCCTCGCCCCAGAAGAAAAAGAGCCCTGTCCGGTTCAACGCGAGGCTCAGCGCCAGAAGCCCGATCAGGGGCACGATCACCTGCCCCAGCGAGATCAGAAACCCCGAGAGCCGGAGCCCGGCGCCGGCTTCCGACCCGCCCGGTCGCTCCAACCGCTCGCCGATGAGCTCGAGCCAGCGCCTGCCCCGGAGCACGAGCACGAGCGCCACGGCGAGGAGGACGAGGATGAGCGGCAGGTTCTCTTCGAGCTCGCGCGCCGCCAGCCCGTCATCCATGGCCCGGTCCATGCCATCAATGAGGTCGAAGAGGCTGTCGTTGAGATCCTTCGCGGCGCCAGACCAGATGGCAAGGTTCCAGGCCGGAGGGCCGCGGGACGTCAGCGTCTCCGCGCGGCGGTCGCGCAGGATCGTGTCGATTTCCCCGACGATCCCGTCGGCGCGGCTGAAGGCCTCTCCGGCCGCGATCCGCGGCGCCGAGAGCGTGGTGATCTGCTCCGACAGCTCCGCGCGTCTGCGCGCGATCTCCTCGGCTTCCGCGGTGCCGTCCTCGGGCGCCGCGCCCAAGGCCTCCAACTGGCCGCTCAGCGTCTCCAGGCGCGTGGCGTTTATGTTCTGGGCGCCGAGGAACTCGGCGCGGAACGCGTCGACCTCGGCGCGCACACTCTCCAGGGCATCATCGGAGGCGCGGCCCGCTTCCACGGCGGCCTCGGCGCGGGTGGCGACCGCCTCCCAGGCCGCGTAATCCGGGCCCTCCTGCGCCCAGGCCGCGGCGACCGCGAGCCAGAGGACGATTGCCGCGACGAGCGCGCGCATCACACGTCCGCGAAGACGTCTGGCATCTCGCGCGGGGCCGCGTCGAGCCAGGCGGGCACCGGCAGGCCCTTCGTGCGCAGGAAATCGGGGTTGTAGAGCTTGGAGGCGTAGCGCGTGCCGTAGTCGCACAGGATCGTCACGATGGTATGTCCCGGCCCCAGATCGCGCGCCATCTCCATGGCGCCGCCGATATTGATGCCGGTGGAAAGCCCCATGCACAGCCCCTCCTCCTGCAGCAGGTCGAACACGAGGGGCACGGCCACCTCGTCTGAGACGCGACAGACGAAATCAGGGGCAAAGCCCTCGAGATTGGCGGTGACCCGTCCCTGCCCGATCCCCTCGGAGATGGAGTTTCCTTCCGATCGGAACGCCCCCTCGGTGTACCAGGCATAGAGCGCCGCGCCGTGGGGATCGACGAGACCCACCTTCACGCCCTTGGGTTGGAGGTATTCGGCCATGCCGGCCACCGTCCCGCCGGAACCCGCCGCGCAGATGAAGCCGTCGACGCGGCCCTCCGTCTGCTCCCAGACCTCGGGGCCCGTCGTCTCCACATGGGCCTGCCTGTTCGCCACGTTGTCGAACTGGTTGGCCCAGATCGCCCCGCCGGGCAGCTGCGCGTCGAGCTCCTTCGCGAGCCGCTCGGAATAGCGCACGTAATTGTTGGGGTTCTTGTAGGGTGCGGCAGGCACCTCCACGAGTTCCGCACCGGCGAGCCGCAGCATGTCCTTTTTCTCCCGGCTTTGGGTCTCCGGGATCACGATGACGCATTTGAAGCCCATGGCCGCCCCCACGAGCGCGAGGCCGATGCCGGTATTGCCCGCCGTGCCCTCCACGATGGTGCCGCCGGGCTTGAGCGTGCCGCGCGCCATGGCGTCGCGGATGATGAAGAGCGCCGCGCGATCCTTCACGCTCTGCCCGGGATTTAAGAATTCCGCCTTGCCGAGGATGGTGCACCCGGTCTCCTCGCTGGCGCGCCTCAGCTTGATGAGGGGCGTGTTGCCGATGGCCGCGGGCAGGTCTTCGTAGATGCGCATGGGGAGCTCCTTTGGCCCAGAGGTACGTGGAGGCGCGCGGCGCCACAAGTCTCAGCCGCGCAGGCGCCTCCGGTTTCGCGCGAGCCAGTGACCGGCGATCACGAGCGGCGCGACGTTGAGCCCGCCGCCGTCGAGCCGGGCCTCGAAAGCGGCATAATCGAGGATCGAGGAGCGGATGTCCTCGTCCTCCGCCACGGCCCCGCCCAGGCCCGCCGCCGCGTCCGGCAGATCGGCGATGGCCACGTATATGTGGAAGAACTCAGACATGGCCCCGGGGGACGGATAACAGCGCGAGACCTCGTGGAGCGCGCCCAACGGGAGCGAGGCCTCCTCCTCGGCCTCGCGCCGTGCGGCGTCTTCTGGCGTCTCCCCAGGATCGACCCGGCCCGCGATGGCCTCGATCAGGAAGCGGTGCGGGTCGCCGCGGAAATAGGGCCCCATGCGGAACTGCTCGATGAGGAGCACGCGGTCGCGCACCGGGTCGTAGGGCAGCACCACGACGGCATCGCCCGACAGAAACGAGGCGCGGTTCACCACCCTACCCATCGTGCCGTCGAAGCGGCGGTGCCGAAGCTCGGCCTCTGTTACCGAGAAGAACTGCGCATAGGGCATACCCTCGGTCAGGATCTCGACATCCGGCGAGGGCAGTGGAGCGAGCGGTTCCGGATGCGGTCCGGCCTCGGCAAGGAGGCGGGACTGCGCGCGCACGCCCATGGCCGGCATGCGCCGCGCCAGCTCCTCCGCCGTGATCTCCCCGAAAAACCCCATGGCCTCCCGCGCGAGATGGCAGGTCAGCGCGCCGAACCGCGCCACCCAGGCCTCGAGCGACCAGGGTGCCCCGGCGGCCGCCACGCCAAGGCCTGCGCGGAAGGTGCGCGCCGCGCGCGGCCCCTCAGCCGTCATCACCTCCACGGGTTCAAGCGCGTAGCCATAGCCGCCCTCGTAGAAGGCGAGCCGCGCGAGGACGTCTTCTGCCTCCACCAGGAGCCCCGGCGCCGTCTCGCCCGGGGCCGCCTCCAGCCTCGGATAGGGCGCCTCTCCCGCGTGGAAGGCCGCGTGGCCGGGCAGGCTCGCCGCGATGCCGGCCCCCGCGCGACCGGCCACGATCTCTAGATGCGGCAGGTGCCGGAGCGTCCCGTAGAGAAAGATCGGCGTCAATCGTAGCGCCTGCTGAAGATCTCCGTGACCATGGCCGCGGCGATGCCGCCCACGATGGTGGAGGTCAGGACCTCGTTGGTGAAGATCGTTTCCCCGAACTCGTACATGAGGTTGAAGACCGCCACGACCGCCTCCGCCGGGCCGCCGTATTGACCGCGCATGGAGCGGTCGATCATCTCCGCGAAGGAATGGGCGAAGAGGCAGGTCACGAAAAGCGAGACACTCGTCGTCACCCCGGAGCTCACCGACGCGCCGAAGCCGCGCCCGGCCAGGCGTCCCGCCTGCCGCCACCCCAGGAGCACGCCGAAGAACGCGTTCCAGTAGGGCAGCGAGGGCAGCGGACGCTCCCCCTCGAAGAGCGGCGGAATGAGCGTGGAGACGTAGTAGGCGAGCGCGCCGAAGAGCACCGCCGCCACGACCCGCGCGAAGGTTGGCATCAGGCCCGCTCCGCCAGGACCGGCCGGGCGATGGTGATCTGCGTGACGTCACAGCAGCCGAAATGGAACGTCGCCGCGCAAGAGGTCAGGTAGAAATTCCACATCCGCCGGAAGCGGTCGTCGAACCCCATGGCGCGCGCCTGTTCCCAGGTGTCGTTGAAGGTTTCGTGCCAGCGGCGGCAGGTCTGGGAGTAACTCTCCCCGAACTCGATGGAGCGCACGACGCTGAGCCCCGCCTGTTCCACCTGCTTGCGCAGCACGGTGGGCGACGGAAGCATCCCGCCCGGAAAGATGTATTTCTGTATGAAATCAACCGACTGCCGGTATACCTCAAAGCGTCTATCCGGCACCGTGATCACCTGCAGCGTCGCCTGTTTGCCGGGCTTGAGCCGGTCGCGCACCGCGTTGAAATAAGCGGGCCAGTATTTCTCGCCCACGGCCTCGAACATCTCGATGGAGGCGATCCCGTCATAGGTGCCGCGCTCGTCCCGGTAATCCTGAAGCTTGAACTCCACCTGATCGGAAAGCCCCGCCTTTTCAATGCGATCCACGGCGTAGTTGAACTGCTGCTGGCTGATCGTGAGACAGGTGACCTTCAGCCCCCGCTCGCGGGCGGCGTATTCGGCGAACCCGCCCCACCCGCAACCGATCTCGAGCACGTGGTCCCCGGGGCGCGCCCCCATCTGGTCCACCATGGATTTGTACTTCGCGGTCTGCGCGGCCTCCAGGCTCTCCTGACCCGTCGTGAAGATGCCGCTCGAATAGGTCATCGTATCGTCGAGCCAGAGATCGTAGAAATCGTTGCCGAGGTCGTAATGGGCGGCGATGTTCTTTTTCGCGTTCTTCTTCGTGTTCCGCTGGAGCCAGAAGCGGAAGTTCTCGTAGAGTTGGACGAGCCGCTGACCGGCAAACCCGTCGAAGAGGTCGTCGTTGTCGGCGTGGATGAAATCCATGAAGGCCTGGAGATCGGGCGTCGACCATTGCCCTTCGAGGTAGGCGTCGCAGAAGCCGAGCTGACCCTCGCGGATCATGCGGGCAAAGACCTCCTCATCGTGGATGACCACCTCCGCCACGGGCCCCGGACGCCTGGTGTCGTGGCGAAAGACGCGCCCGTCCTCGAGGCGGACATCGAGGCGCCCGTTCTTGGCGACCCTCGCGAGCTCGAAGACCTGCTTGAAATACCGCGGAAGGTTCTTCTGCCCGCGCGTGTTCGTGTGGATCATGTCCCATCTCTCCCGTGATACGCACCTGTCGTCTCAGACACGCATCCCATTCCCCAAAAGTTTTAGCCACCAAGCGCTTGTCCCCACAAGCGTTTCCTAGAAATCCCGGTTCTCGTAGGCGCTCAGCGCGCGTTTGCGTCCCTCGTCCGCGGCCACGATCGGGGACGGGTAATCGTCATCCGGCGCCATGGCCCAGCGTTCCGGGATGGCCTCGAAATAGCTCAGCGCATCCTTGTGGGGGTTGGAATACCCCTCGGCGATCCAGCGAGAGGTGTAGCTGCGGTCCTTGTCGAACTTGTCGAGCTGCGTGACCGGGTTGAAGACACGGAAATAGGGCGTGGCGTCGGGACCGGAGCCCGCGGACCACTGCCAGCCCATGGCGTTGGAGGCCGGGTCCCAGTCGATGAGGTGGTTGTCGAACCAGGCTTTGCCGATCTTCCAGTGGCTCAGGAGGTGCTTGCACAGGTAGGAGGCCACGATCATGCGCCCGCGATTGTGCATGCGGCCCGTGACATACATCTCCCGCATGGAGGCATCGACGAAGCGGATGCCCGTGCGGCCCCGCTTCCAGGCGATGATCTCGGACGTCCGCTCGTCCTCGTTCCAGGGAAAGGCGTCCCAGTCCTCGCGCCAATTGTCGGTCTCGATGCGCGGCGTGTGGTGGAGGAGGTGGTAGGCGAATTCGCGCCAGACAAGCTCCTTGAGAAAGGTCTCAGCGCCGCCCTTGCCCGCCTCCATGGCCTGAAGGCCCGCATGCCAGCAGGTAAGCGGGCTGATCTCGCCGAGCGAGAGGTTCTCGGAGAGGTTCGAGGTGCCGTCGTTCCAGACCTCGTCGCGCGCCGTGTCGTAGCGGTGGATGAGGTCGTCGCAGAAATAGTGCAGCCGGTTGCGCGCCGCGTCTTCGCCGAGCCGCACATGGGGGCGCACGATCTCCGCACCGCGCCGCATGCCCGCGCCGAGGCCCCAGTCGCCCAGGTCATCGCTGGCGGGCCAGGCGTCGGGGGCGGGGATCTTGGCGGGCGCGCGCTCGGGCTCCGGCAGATCGCTGCCGCGCACGGCCTTCCACATGGGCGTATAGACCTTGTAGAATCCGCCGGTCTTCGTCTCCACCGTCCAGGGCTCGAAGAGGAGGTGGCCCGTGTGGCTCGTGGCCTCCAGCCCGGCCTCCTTGGCCCAGGATTTCACCGACGTGTCGCGCGCCTGGCTCTTGGGGTCGTAGGCGCGGGACCAGTGGATGGCCGTCGCGCCGGTCTCCTCCACGAGGGTCTTGAGCACATCGCGCGCCTTGCCCCTGCGCAGGATGAGGCGGCTGCCCTTTTCCTCCAACGTCCGGGCGAGGTGTTCGACACCCAGCCCCAGCCGCCAGGCCGGCGCGGTTCCCAGCGTGTCCACCACCTCGTCGTGGATGAAGACCGCGATCACGGGCCCCTCCGCCGCGCAGGCCGCCTTCAACGCCGGATTGTCGGAGAGCCGCAAATCGCGGCGAAACCACATGATCGTGGGAGGTGCCATCGTGTCGAGCCCGTATCTTCGCGAGCTTCCCGCCCGGCTACACCACGTGATCTAGGGCCTTGGTAAGCCGGTCAACCTCGGCCTCGGTCGTGTAATGCGTGAGGGACACGCGCAGCACCCCGTGCTCGGGCCGCACGCCCAGCGCCGAGAGCGCGCGATCGGCGTAGAAACTGCCGCCCGCGCACAGGATACCGTGATGCGCGAGCTTGGCTGCGAAGGGCGCCGCGGGCTGCCCGAGATCGAGCGCCAGGGTGGGCGCGCGTTCGGACGCCTCCTTGGGCCCGAGGAGCCGGATCCGCTGCTTGGTGGTCAGGAAATCGAGAAGCGGCTCCATGAGCGCCACTTCGTGGGCGCGCATGAGGTCATGGACCACCTCCGTGCGCCCCGTCCCGTCCCGGCCCGCGCGGTTGTGATGCTTGTAGAGCGTGTCGATGTAGTCCGCGATGCCCGCCGACGCCGCCACCTGCGCGTGGTCGGGCCCCGCGGGCGTAAAGCGCTTCGTCAGGTCGTGGGCATTGAAATCGTGCCCCTGGTTTGGCAGCGCCATGCCCAGAGCGCGGCGCAGAACCATGATCCCCTGGTGCGGCCCGTAGGTCTTGTAGGCCGAGAACAGGTAGATGTCGGCGCCGAGCTTGCGCACATTGGGCAGGCCGTGGGGCGCGTAGCTGACCCCGTCGACGCAGGTGAAAACGCCCGCGTCCCGCGCCAGGCGGCAGATGCGCGCCACGTCGTTGATCTCTCCCACGACATTGGAAGCATGGGGAAAGCAGAGCAGCCGCGCCCCCTCCAGGAGCGGGACCAGGTCCTCGGAGTAAAGCGATCCGTCGCCCCGCATCCGCCATTCCCGGATCTCGATCCCGTCTTCCTCCAGCCGCCGCCAGGGGCCGGAATTGGCCTCGTGATCCTGGTTGGTAACGATGATCGCCCCGGGCCGCTCTCCCTGCACGCCGCGGGTCATCCACTGGCGGAACGCCTGGGAGAGGACGTAGGTGTTGGCCGTCGTCGAGGGCCCGAAACTCAGTTCCTCGGAGAGCACCCCGAGGGCCCGGGCCAGCCGGTCGCGGGCCTCGTCCATCTCCTGTCCGCCGAGAAAGGAGGACGTGTAGGGGGCACACGGCTGCACCTTCCGCTCCTTGTAGAAGCGGTTGAGCCGCCAGATCACATAGCGGCACGTATAGCTCCCGCCGGCATTCTCGAAGAACGCCTGGTCCCGCAGCGCGGGCTCCGCGAAAGCTGGAAACTGAGCGCGGACAAACTCGGTATCCAGTTGCATGCGGAAACTGTCTCACGGCGGCGCCCGTTGCACAAGCGCGCGCGCGCGGATTTCGGCGCGCATGTGAAAACGCCGCACTTGTTGAGATGTCACAGTTTAATTTTTAGAGGTGCGGCCCGTTCGCCTACGCCCTGACGTCCACCACCACGCGGCCCTTCACCTGGCCCTTGAGGATATCCGCCCCGAGTTCGGGGAGATCGGCCAGCGTGGCGGGCTGCACCATCGCCTCGAGCTTGTCCATGGGCAGGTCCCTGGCGATCCGCTGCCACGCGCGCAGGCGGTTGTCGTAGGGCTGCATGACGCTGTCGATCCCCAGGAGGTTGACGCCGCGCAACAGGAACGGGATGACCGTTGCCGGGAGCGCGGCCCCGCCCGCCAGCCCCACCGCGGCCACCGAGCCGCCATAGACCACCTGCCCCAGAAGCCGCGCCAGCGTCGCGCCGCCCACGGCGTCGACGCATCCGGCCCATGTCTCGGCCTCGAGCGGTTTCTTGATCGTCTCGGCCAGGTCCTCGCGGGGCACGATCGTCGTGGCACCGAGCGACGACAGGTAAGAGGCATTATCCATCCGCCCGGTCACCGCGGCCACGCTGTAGCCCAGATTGCCGAGGATCGCCGTGGCCACCGAGCCCACGCCCCCCGAGGCCCCCGTCACGAGGACGGGGTTCGTCGTCTCGGGCAAGAGCCCGTGATCCTCGAGCGCCTGGACCGCAAGCATCGCGGTGAAGCCCGCCGTGCCCACCGCCATGGCCTGCCGCGCGGTCAGACCTTCGGGCAAGGGGACGAGCCAATCGGCCTTGACGCGCGCCTTTTCGGCATAGCCGCCCCAATGGGCCTCGCCCACGCGCCAGCCGGTGAGCACGACCTTGTCGCCCGGTTCGTAGCGGGCATCCTCGGACGCCTCCACCGTGCCGGCAAAGTCGATCCCCGGCACATGGGGGTAGGTCCGCACGAGCCCGCCGCCGGGCCCGATGCAGAGCCCGTCCTTGTAGTTCACGGTGGAGTATTCCACGGCGACCGTGACCTCGCCCTCCGGCAACCGGTCCTCCCCGATCTCCTGCACCGCCGCGGAGGTCTTGCCCTCCGCGTCCTTTTCCACGACCAGCGCCTTGAACATGGGAGCCCCCCTTCGAGCCTCGTGTTAGCCTGCCTTGCAGCCGCGCTCCGAGGGAGGCGCGTCGCCCCGGCCATAGGCCACGTCCCCGCAGCGCGTGCAACGGTATTCCTTGAGCATCCGGGTCTCGTCGGGGTCCACCCGTTCGAAGGTGCACGGCGCGGCCTTGCGGCGCCGCGCGAGCGCACCGGGCCCGCCCGCGCCGCCCCGCCGGTTCATCAAGACTATGAAGGCCGCCAAAATGGCGATCCCCACGAGAACGGCCATGCCGCGCTCCCTTCTTGCCTCAGGCCCAGAACCCCGCCTGCACCTCCGCCTTGAATGTGCCGTCATGGGTCTGGACTTCAAGCGCCGTGCCCGGATCCCAATGGGTCATGCGCACCATGCCGATGGCCACGTTGGTCCCGTAATCGGGCGAAAAGGCCGCGCTCGTCACCTGCCCTACCGTCTTTCCACCCGCCGTGAGCGCCCAGGCGCGGTCGCAGGGCGGAAGCTCCCCCGTGATCGAGATCGGCCGCACCTGCTTGATCGGCCCTTCCTTGGCCACGCGCAAAAGCGCGTCGCGCCCCACGCATCCGATGGCCGTCTGCGTGGAGCAGAACCGCCCGAGCCCGGCCTCGTGGGGCGTGTTCTCGATGGTCATGTCATTGCCATAGCTCAGAAGCCCGCCCTCGATGCGCTCTATCGCGTTGGGGCAGCCCGCGCGCACCTCGAGCTCCTCGCCTGCGGCCATGAGCGCATTCCAGAGAGGCATGCCGTTCTCGGTCCCGTCCACGTAGATCTCGAAGCCCCCTTGCTTCGAGTAGCCCGAGCGCGCCACGACCATCTCCACGCCCTCGAAATCGAAGAGCCCGTAGCGGAAGAAGCGCACGCCGCGCACGCTTTCACCGAAGATCCGCGCCACGAGGTCCTCGGCCTTCGGCCCCTGCACCGCGAGCGGTGAGACATCGGGCTCCCACACCACCACGTCGAGGCGGAAGCCGTAGGCGATCCCCTTGATCCAGAGCATCAAGTCGCTGTCGGCGATGGAGACCCAGTAGCGGTCTTCCGAGAGCTTCACCGCCACCGGATCGTTGAGCATCCCGCCGGTCTCGTCCACCATGGGCACGTAGTAGCACTGCCCGGGCAGCATGGGCCGCAGGTCGCGCGGCGTGAGCATCTGCATCAGCCGGCCGGCATCGGGCCCGCGCAGCTCCACCTGCCGCTCCACCGCCACGTCCCAGACCTGCACGTGGCGCTTGAGGTGATGGTAATCGGCCTCGAGGCTCTCGAAATAGGTGGGCAGCAGCATGCGGTTATAGACGGTGTAGCCCTGAACGCCCGCGGCCTCGACCCCATCGGAAAACGGCGTGCGCCGCACCCGGCGCGACGGTGAAATCACGGACATCTCTTCCTCCCAAAAGAGCCCCGTCTTCCACGGGGTCGCTGCGGCGCAGCTACACGAGCGAGCGGTCCGGTCAAACCCATTCCCGTCACCGCGTGTCCAAGAGCGACATCGCGTCCCGGAGTGGGTGCATCGGTCGTGCCCGGGTCTTGCATGGGTCGGTGGGCGGGTGCCTTTCGAGCACGGCGCATGCCGCGCGCAGGAACAGAGCCGCGCGGCGACCTCACGAGGGCGGGCTAGGGGTCCGGCATCAGGAAGAAGTCCGTGTCCCCCGGCCGGTGGCCCAGTTCGGTGAGCATCTTGTGGATCTGCCCGCGATGGTGCGTCTGGTGGTTGAAGAACTGCACGATGCAGACCGCCCGGGATTTGGAGAGCTCGCGGCCCGCCGCGCCCGAATACCATGTGAGGGTCCCGGCGAGGTCCGCCTCCCCGAGCCCTACGGCCCAGGCCCCGATACGCGCGTCCGCCTCCAGCCGCGCCGCGGCCCAGCTCTGGGCATCGGCCATGAACGCGGCACTCTCTTTCCCCGGCACGGAAGGGGGCGCCCAGCCGTCGAACCGGCTCATCCACATCGTGTCGCCCCAAAGCAGGTGGTTCGCCGTCCCCAGGAGCGACCCGAAGAACGCGCCGCGCTCCGCCGTCACCTCCCGCTCGGGCAGCGCCAGCATAGCCTCCCTGAGCCCGGTATTCTGCCAGGCATTGTAGCGGGCCATCTCCCGGCAATAGGCTGCGCTGATCATCTGGAAATCCTCCCTGTCGCGGGCGCGGGCGCCGCAGCGCCGGGCATCTCACGCGAAAGTGCCCGGGCGCGGCCCCGCCCGGCCGCCCGAGACTTGCACAGCACCGGCCCCGCGCATAGCGTCCCGCGCGATGTCCAACGGGAGAGACACCTATGAAATTCGCAAACTACCTCGGCTCCGCCGCGCTCGTGAGCCTGGCCACCACGGCCCTCGCCGAAGACCCGGAGCTTCTGGTCCTGGACTGGTCGGGCTTCGAGGAAGAGGGATTCTACGGCGCCTATATCGAGGAGCACGGGGTGACCCCCAGCTTCTCCTTCTTCGGCGAAGAGGAAGAGGCGTTTCAAAAGCTGCGCTCGGGCTTTCGCGCCGACGTCTCCCATCCCTGCCCGCACTCGGTGCAGAAATGGCGCGACGCGGGCCTCATCGAGCCCTGGGACATCAGCCAGATCCCGTCCTACGCCGCCGTCGACGCGGCCTTCAAGGACAACCCCGTCTTCGCCGACGAAACGGGCGTCTACTTCATCCCCGCCGATAGCGGCCGCACCGCCACGCTCTACAACGCCGACGAGGTGTCCGCCGAGGCTGTTCAGACGCTTCAGGTCTTCACGGACCCGGCCTATGCCGGGCGCATCTCGCTGCCCGACAACGTCGATGACATCTACGCGCTGGCCTACCTCGCCACGGGCGTGAGCGACTGGACGCAAGCCACGCAGGCCGATTTCGAGGCCGCCTCCGCCTGGCTGCGCGAGGCCCATGCCAATACCCGCGCCTACTGGGCAGACGGGGCCGAGCTCGCGCAGCTCATGAGCACCGGCGAGGTCCTCATCGCCTGGTCCTGGAACGAGACCTTCGTCCAGCTCGCCGACGAAGGCATGAACGTGGGCTTCGAGCGCGAGGCCGCCGAGGGGTCCTCGTCCTGGTTCTGCGGCTACGTGAACCTCGTCGACGGCCCGGGCTCCGAGGAGAAGGCCCACGACTTCGTCGAGGCCTGGCTCCAGCCGCAGGTGACCGACTACATCGTCAACGAATGGGGCTACGGTCACGCCAATGCCGAGAACATGATGAACATCGCCGAGGAGACGCTCGTGGAGGTGGGCCTCGGTCCCGTGGACGTGCCGATCCTCGCCCAAGAGCCCATGGACAACGCGCTGCGCGAAGCCCAGATCGCCGAGTTCGAGATGATCAAGGCGGGCTTCTAGGCCCGCCCGGCGTTCGCCCACCGGCGCGCAAGCGGGCCGGTGGGCACATGCCTGTCGCGGCGAACGGCCGCCCCCTTCCGCACGATTAACCATGAAAATGCGCCCGAATGTGCGCCCATCGCGTATGCACAGCCTGTGTACGGGATGTGTACGGAATGTGCCCTGCGCCGATCAGGCTCTTTTGGTCCAAGAGCGGGCGCGGGCCGTTAAAGGTAAAAGCGGCGAACGGAGCCTCGGCCATGGACCTCATCAACATTCTCATCGCGCTCTCCTCCATCGGTTTCGGGGCTTTCGGCTGGCTCGCGCCGGCCTACACGATGAAGGTGGTGGACCTCTCCGACGGGGGCTCGTCCATGGGCACCTCGGAGGTCCGCGCGGCCTCCGGCGGGGTCTTCGTGATCACCGGGATCGCGGCGATTTTGATTGGCTCGCCAGAGGCTTACCTCATGGCGGGCCTCGTGTGGGGCGGCGGGGCCACGGGGCGCGCGATCAGCCTCGCGGTGGACGGCGTGACCTCCAAGAAGGTCTGGTTCTTCGTGATCGAGGCGGTCGTCGCGCTGGCCGCGATCATGAACAATTGGGGCGCGTTCTAGGGCTTCGCTTCCGGTCAATCGCCAGCGTTGGGGATTGCCGCCGTTGCAACCTGCGCCGTCCTGAATATATTGGGACTGTTCGCAAGAACTATGGACATAAACGCGCTCGTAATAAGCGGATCGGACCCGGGGGCGGTACCCGGCGGCTCCACCAAAAATCCCGTCGTTTGCGGGGGTTAGGGGCCGAAACAGGATCGACGGACGTCTAAAGGGGTTAGCTTTGTCTCGGCTGTCTGCCACCGTTACCGGCGAAAACAGTACAATTGCAAACGACAATCGTGCTCCGGTTGCTCTGGCCGCGTAAGCGGTCCGGGTAGAACCGAACTTAAGCCCTAACGCCTAGCCGCGTTAGGCGGGGTTCGCAGGCACCTGGCAACAGAAGCCTGCACTTCATCCCCAAAAGGACCCACGATTTTCCGAAGAAAATCGTGTACTTGCCTCCCCATGACGCCCGACGCCATCCTCGAGACCGCGCTTTACGTTAACGACCTCGAAACCGCGCACGCGTTCTATTCCGGCGTGCTCGGCCTCGAGGAGGTGCTGCACGTGCCCGGGCGACACCGCTTCTATGGCTGCGGGCCGGGCATGCTCCTCCTCTTCATCGCGGAGGCCACTCGGGAGATGTCGGGGCCGCTGCCCGTGCCGACCCATGGCGCCGACGGGCCGGGGCATCTGTGTTTTCGCGTGCCGCGGAGCGATCTCGACGGGTGGGTGTCGCGCCTCGCCGCGGCGGGCATCGACATCGAGGCGGATTTCGAATGGCCCACGGGGGCGCGGTCGATCTATTGCCGCGATCCGGCGGGCAATTCCGTTGAGTTCGCCGAACCGAAGCTCTGGAACCGGCCCACTTGACGGGTGAGGCCCGCTGGGGCAAATCCAGGCCATGGGGTCGGCGCCGCACCCCGTGAGGCCCCGGCCCAAGCGCGCATCCATGCCCATGAGTGAGCGAAAGGATGCCCCATGCCCGGCCCCACGGAAATCAGCCCCACGAGCCTTGCCCGCCTGATCGGCACGCCCGATGCCCCGGTGATGTTCGACGTTTGCGTCGACGCCGACTTCGCCGAAGACCCGCGCCTGATCCCCGGCTCCAGGCGCGTCGCCCATGACGCGCTGGAGGGGGCGCTGCCCGCGCTCTCCGCCCGGCCTGTCGTGGTGATCTGCCAGAAGGGGAAGAAGCTCTCCCACGGCGCCGCGGCCCTTCTCCGCAGCCACGGGCACCGGGCGGAGACGCTCAAGGGCGGCATCGAGGCCTGGCGGGACGCGGGCCTGCCGCTCCTGCCCGCCGAGGCGATGCCCGAACGCCCGATCTGGGTCACGCGGCAGAGGCCCAGGATCGACCGGATCGCCTGCCCATGGCTCCTCCGCCGTTTCGTGCGCGAAGATACGCGGATCCTCCTCGTGCCCCCTCCCGATGTGCTCGCCGTGGCGGAGCGGTTCGGCGCCACCGCCTTGGACGCGCCAGGCGCGCCCTTCGCCGATGCGGCGGGGCGCACGACCTTCGACGCACTCCTCGGCCATCTCCGGCTCGCAACCCCGGCGCTGGAGGCGATGGCGGAGGTGATCCGCGCCGCCGATCTGGGCGGGGACCATCCCCTTGCACCCGGCCTGAACGCGCTCTCGGTGGGCCTCTCGCGCATGTATCGCGACGACGGCGCGCAGCTCGAGGCGGCCCTCCCCCTCTTTGACGCGCTCTATCGCTGGGCGCGGGACGGGCAGGCGGAGAGCCATGGCCATGGCTGATAGCGCGCCGTCCCTCCGCGACCTCTTCCGCGTCTTCGGGCGCATCGGCTGCCTCAGCTTCGGGGGACCCGCGGCGCAGATCGCGCTCATGGAGGACGAGCTCGTGACCCGCCGGGACTGGCTGTCGCAGGACACGTTTTTGCGTGCGCTGTCCTTTTGCATGCTGTTGCCAGGGCCCGAGGCGATGCAGCTCGCCACCTATGCGGGATGGCGGCTCCACGGTGTATGGGGCGGGCTCCTGGCGGGCACGCTCTTCGTCGCGCCGGGGGCCGCGGTGATCTTCGGCCTCGCCGCGCTCTACATCAGTTACGGCGATCAACCCGTTGTCCGGGAGGCGTTCCTGGGCGTTCAGGCCACCGTCATCATGGTCGTGGTCGCCGCCTTGGGGAGATTGAGCCAAAAGGCCCTGAACGGGCGCGAGGGGCGTGTCATCGCAGCTCTGGCCTTTGCCGCGATCTTCGCCCTGGGCCTGCCCTTTCCCGTGATCGTGTTCGCCGCCGGCGCCTACGGCGCGCTCACGGTGTCTGCCCCGCCGACGCGGGACACGCGCGAGGCCACGCCGCCCACCCACACGCCGGCGACGCCGCAGGCGAGGCGCGGGGACAGCCCGCCCTCTCCAACGCTGCTCGCGACGCTGGGGGGCCTCTGGGGCCTGCCCCTCCTCGGGCTCTGGTTCCTTGGCGGCGGGTTTCTCCTGGCCGTCGCGGTGTTCTTCTCGCAGCTGGCCGTGGTGACCTTCGGCGGCGCCTACGCGGTCCTCGGCTACATGACGCAGACCGTGGTCCAGGACGAAGGCTGGATCACGACGGAGGCCATGATCGCGGCGCTCGGCCTCGCGGAGACGACGCCTGGTCCCCTCATCCTCGTCACCCAATTCGTGGGGGTCCTGGCCGGGCATGCCGTGGGCGGCTGGCCCATGGCCGTCGCGGCGGGTCTTCTCACGCTCTGGGTGACGTTCCTGCCGTGTTTCCTCTGGATCTTCGCGGGCGCTCCCTATCTGGAGCGGCTGACGAACGCGCCCCGCGTCGCCGGCGCGCTGCGCGCGGTCACGGCGGCGGTGGTGGGGGTCATCGCCAACCTGTCGCTCTGGTTCGCGCTGCACGTGATCTTTGCCGAGGTGTCGCCGGTTCCCGTCGCAATGGCGGAGCTCCCCTACCCCGACTGGACGAGCCTGCGGCCCCTGGCGCTTCTCTATGGGGCCCTTGCCGCCCTGCTGCTCTTTCGGGCAGGGCGCGGGATCGTGCCCACGCTCCTCATCGTGACGGGCCTCGCGCTCGCGGTGGCGCTGGCAACATAGCGCCTTTCGCTCGGGCCAGAATCCGATATGGTCGCGCCATGCCCAAGACGGGACCGCGCCCATGACAGACAGCATCGAATATGGCGCCCTCATGCACCGCGCCATGCGGGGCCTGATCCAGGAAGTCCTGACCGACGTGCAGGGGCGCGGCGCCCTGCCCGGTGCGCATCACTTCTTCATCACCTTCGATACCATGCACCCGGATGTGGAGATCGCCGACTGGCTCTCGGACCGCTATCCGGGAGAGATGACGGTGGTCATGCAGCACTGGTATGCGGGCCTCCAGGTGAGCGATGAGGGTTTTTCGGTCACGCTGAATTTCGGGGACAGCCCGGAGCCGCTCTACATCCCCTTCGACGCGATCAAGACCTTCGTGGACCCGTCGGTGGAATTCGGCCTGCGCTTTGAAAGCAATGACGGCGATGGCGACCAGACGCCGGAGCCGCGCCTCGGCGCGTCGATCCCCACCGGCGCGGGCCCCGTGGAGGTGGACACCGAGCCGGAGGGCGCGGGCGACAAGAGCGGCGACGTGGTGAGCCTCGACAGCTTTCGGAAGTCCTAGTCGCCTCCCTGACCGGAAAAGAGCAGGAAGCGGCCCTTGATGAGCCAGCTCACCCCTGCAAGCGTGAGAAAAACGGCCTCTCCCACGAAAACGGGCCGGGCGACCACGTCGAGGCCCGCAAAGCTCAGTCCGATTATCACCGCGCCCAACGCCATGCCCGCCGCGCAAATGAGATAGAGCGCGTTGCGCACCCGCTTCACCTGCGTGAACGTGCCGTCCGCAGTCAGGTCACGGCCTGCATTCACCCGGCGGAACGCGAAAAAGCTGAACCAGCCCAGCACGAGGAAGAGAACCAGCGCCGAGAGCTTGTGCAGGGTATTGTTGAGATCGTTGGAGAATGCGGCCGTGAAGGCGAACGGCGCCGGAGTGGCACCGCCGATATCGGGCTCCGGGTTCACCGCGTAGGAGAACTCGCCCAGCTGCACGAGGCTCGACGCACCGGCCATTTCCACGCCCAGCAAGACGTCGAAGGATCCGTCCTCGAGGCACCCTATGCCGCCGGTGGGAAAGAACGCGACGCAGAGCGCGGCGAGGCAGCCGACCTTGGCCGCCCAGGCATCCTGCGGGCGCTCTCCCTTGTAGCGCAGGAAGAAGCCCCCGATGAAGGCGAGCAGAACGACGAAGAACTGCCCTGCATCGGGCGCGTAGAAGTAGTGGCTGATTGACTCGCGGCGGCAGCTCGGCCCCGACAGCTGATCGTAGTAGATCACTGCGATCGGCAGGATGAAGGCCGACAGCCCTACGATCGAGGCGGTGCGCCTTTGGAAGAACTTCTCTTGCTCGGGGGTCGTGGCGAGGTAGTCCTCGCCCGCGGTGGTCATGATACGAGACATGAGGAAATCACCTTAGGCAGATAGGTTGAAGAATGCCGTGAGCATAGCGCACCTCGCCCCCGCGGCCGAAGCAAGATTTACTGCGCCGCAATCCTTGGCTAGGGATCGCGGGGCAATTCAAGGACCGCATCCCATGACCAAGACCCGCACCGAGACCGACAGCTTTGGCCCGCTTGAGGTCGATGCCACGCGCTACTGGGGCGCGCAGACACAGCGCTCGCTGATGAACTTTCCCATCGGCTGGGAGAAGCAGCCGGTGGCCATCGTGCGCGCGCTCGGCGTCATCAAGGAGGCCTGCGCGCGGGCCAACACGGAGGCAGGCAAGCTCGACGGGATCGGCGCGGCCATGCAAGAGGCCGCGCGTGAGGTGGTGGACGGCAAGCTCGACGATCACTTCCCCCTCGTCGTCTGGCAGACGGGCTCGGGCACGCAGTCCAACATGAACGCCAACGAGGTGATCTCGAACCGCGCGATCGAGATCCTCGGCGGGGAGATCGGGTCCAAGCAACCGGTCCACCCCAACGATCACTGCAATATGGGGCAGTCCTCGAACGACACCTTCCCCACGGCCATGCACATCGCCACCGCCATGACGGCGCGGGACGTGACGCTGCCCGGGCTGCGGTCGCTCCACGCCGCACTCGCGGCGAAGGTCGCGGAGTTCGAGGGCATCATCAAGATCGGCCGCACCCACACGATGGATGCCACGCCGCTCACCCTCGCGCAGGAATTCTCCGGCTACGCGCACCAGGTGGCCAAGTCGATCGAGCGGGTGGAGGCGGCGCTGCCTGACATCTACGAGCTCGCGCAGGGCGGCACGGCCGTGGGCACGGGGCTCAACACGCCGGCGGGCTGGGGCGAGACGGTGGCCTCCCACATGGCCGATATCACGGGGCTTCCCTTCGTGACGGCGCCCAACAAGTTCGAAGCGCTCGCGGGCCATGACGCCATGGTGGCCATGTCCGGCGCGCTCAAGGCCGCGGCCTCCGCGCTCTTCAAGATCGCCAACGACATCCGTCTTCTGGGCTCCGGCCCCCGCTGTGGCCTCGGTGAACTCATGTTGCCGGAGAACGAGCCGGGATCGTCGATCATGCCGGGCAAGGTGAACCCGACGCAGTGCGAGGCACTCACGCAGGTCTGCGCGCACGTCATCGGCAACGATGCCGCCGTGGGCTTTGCAGGCTCGCAGGGCCATTTCGAGCTCAACGTCTACAAGCCCATGATGGCCTATAACGTGCTGCAATCCATGCAGCTTCTGGGCGACGCGGCGCAAGCCTTCACCGACAATTGCGTCGTGGGGATCAAGGCCAACGAGCAGCGCATCGCGCGCATCATGCAGGAGAGCCTGATGCTCGTGACCGCCCTCGCGCCGGAGATCGGTTATGACAACGCCACGACCGTCGCCAAGACCGCCCACAAGAACGGCACGACGCTGAAGGAAGAGGCCGTGGGTCTCGGCTTCGTCACCGCCGAGCGGTTCGAGGAGGTCGTGCGCCCCGAAAAGATGATCGGACCGAAATAGGCGCCCATGAAAGTCCGCCCGCATATCATGCTCCACGGCGGAGTGGCGGAGGCCGCCATCGCGCTCTGGCGCCGGGCGTTTCCGGATCTCGAGGCGACGCCGCCTGCCCCGCCCGCCCTGCTCTGGACGCTTTCGCTGGGCGGGCAGGTCGTCACGCTCTTCGACAGCCCCACGCCCCATGACTTCGCGCCCACGCCGAGCTGGTCCTTCATGGTCGATCTGGAGGCCGCCCAGGACGTGGACGCGGCCCATGCCGTTCTCTCGGAGGGCGGACACACGATCATGCCCCTCGACGGCTATGACTTCGCGGACCGCTTCGCCTGGGTGGAGGACGCCTTCGGCATTTCCTGGCAACTCCGGTACGGGGCAAGGGCATGACGGTCGTCAATCTGAACAAGGCGCGCAAGGCCAAGGCGCGGGTCACCGCCCGGGCCAAGGCCGATGCGAATGCCGTGAAATTCGGCCGGACAAAGGCGCAGAAAACGGCGGAGGCCGCAGAGGAGGCGCGCGCGCGTGCGGCGATCGACGGGGCCCGGCGCGAGGATGCGCCGCGGAAATAATCCATTCTCGCCGCCGCTCTTTCTCGCTTTGGCCGGATTCCAGGCCCAGCAATGCTGACGTGTAGCGAGGATCGAGCGATGATCAAACCCGTCCCAGCCGCCGCCATCGCGGCACAGCGTCGGTCCGACAATGCCCTGCGCCGCGCGCGCGCGCATCTCGCGGACCCGAGCGCCAAGCTCTCCCGCCTGCTGGCCGCCTACGCGCAGCTCCAGCAGCAGCACAAGGTCTCGTGGTCCCTGCCCGAGGCCTGAGGAAGGATGTCCGGGCGACCCAAGAAACGATCGCTGACGCTGCGCGGCCACCGGACGAGCGTGTCCCTCGAGGACGAGTTCTGGGCAGAATTCCGTGACATCGCCGACGAGGAGGACAAACCCATCAACGTGCTCGCCGCGGAGATCGACGAGGCGCGTGGACTCGAAATCGGGCTTGCCTGCGCCATCAGGCTCCACGTGCTGCGCGCGCTCAAGGCAAAGCTGCGCTGACCTCCTCCGCCCGCGCGCGCCCCTCGAGCCAGATGCCGTCGCGGGCCCTCACGGTGAGATGCGCTACGGGCGCGGGCACCTCGCCGGGGAGGGGCCGGAACTCCATGGCGCGCACAGCCTGGGCGAGGAGCAGCGGCCCTTCCACCATGGCGAAACCGGCCCCCGTGCAGACGCGCGGCCCGGCGGAGAACGGGATGTAGGCGTCGCGCTGGCAGGCCCTGCCATTCTCGGTGGTCCAGCGCCCGGGGTCGAAGTCGTCGGGATTGTCCCAGAGCCGGGTGTGGCGGTGGAGGTGCCAGGGGCTGAGCACGATCTGGCTGCCGCGCGGGACGGCACGGTCGCGGAAGGTCTGCGGGCAAGCCGCCTCGCGCACCATCATGGGCACGGGCGGATAAAGGCGCAGCGCCTCGCGGAACACGTCGCGCGCGATGCGCAGCTGCGCCACCTCCGCGAAGTCTCCGGTTTTAAGGACCGCGCGCGCCTCCGCGGCGACTTTCTCCTGCCAGTCCGGATGGGTGGCCAGCAGATAGAGCGCCCAACTGAGCGCGGAGGCCGAGGTCTCGTGACCGGCGAGAAAGAAGATGGCGACCTGATCGACCATCTCCGCGGTGGAGAAACGCGCGCCAGTTTCGGGATCCTCCGTCGTCATGATCTTCGTGGCCAGGTCATCTGGGGCCGTGCCAGCCTCGATCTCCGCCATCCGGCGCGCGCAGAGCGTCCCGATCAGCGCCCGGATGACCCGGGCCGACGCCCGCGTCCGGCGCCCGAAGGGCCGCGGCAGCCAGCGCGGCAACGGCAGGAACGCAGCCACGTTCACCACCGGCTGCGTGCGCTGGTAGGTGCGGAACTCCCGGAAGACGCGCGCGGCGATCTCATCCTCGATGGGGAGCGAGAAAAGTGTGCGAAAGATCACGTCGGCCGCGGCGAAGCTCGCCATTTCCTCCACCTCGATCCTGCCGAGCGACAGCCGCGCCACCATCGCCTCGGAGGCCGCCCACATGGCCGGATAGGTCTCCCGCAGGCGCCCGCCCTCGAAGGCGGGGTCGATGATCCGGCGCTGGCGCTCCCAATCCGTGCCGTTCGTGAGGAAGACGGAGTTCCCGAGAAGCGGCCTGAGCCCCTCGCCCACCCGCGTGGATTTCGGAAAGTCCCGCGGGCTCTCCCGCAGGACGCGGCGCACGAGCTCGGGCTGGTTCACGAGGAAGCTGCGGAAGAACGGCGTGCGAAACTCCGCCATCCACGCCCGGTAGAGCCGCGCGGGCTGCGCGCTCAGGATATCGTCGCGAAAGAGCCGCACGTAGCGACGCAGCGAGACATCCCCCTCGCGCGCGGCGGGTTTGGGTGGGATCATGCCGCGACGGAGGTGAACTTGGAGGCTGGCACGTCGATCCGGCTTCTGGAGGGTTTTCGGTCCGCGTAGCGGTCGCCGAGCGTGAGCGGACCCGCGGTGATCTTGAAGTAGTCGTAGTCCTTCGGGCGGTCGAACGCACACAGATACTGGAAATGGAGCCGGAAATAGCGCCGCTTCAGCGCCTGCCAGCGCGCGGGACTCAGCGTCTGCGTGAACGCGGCGGAAAAGACGAGCGGCCATTTCTTGTCCGGCGTCGCCACCCCGCTCACCGCCACCGGATCGCAGAGCGCGAAGGCGCAGCCATCGCCGGGCGCCGTGACATCGACCCAAGCGATCTCATCGCGGGTGCTGAGGAATTGCAGATCCGCGCGCAGCCGGTGCGCGCCGGGCAGGAAGGATACCATGGGCACCACCTGCCCCAGCGTGAGAAATCCCAGCGCCGGCCCGTCACGCGCCACGCGCCCCCGCCGGATGAGGTCCGCGAGGATCGACACGCCGAGATGGACGCCCGAGGAATGGCCCACGACGAGCACCTCGTCGATATCCTGGTCGAGCGCCTCCGAAATCATGTCCCCGAAAGCGACCATGCGCGCCTCGAGCTCGGGCGGGTACGCGCCGCCATGCCGGGCTGAATAGGCGTAATCGTGCATGAGGTAGTAGGCGAAAAGCTTGTTGTCCTTGCCGCGGAACCAGATGAGCACCGCGGGAAGCATGCCCAGCGCCACGCCGCTTGCCCACGGGTGGAGAAGGCCGAGGAGGCGCCAGGCGATGAATGTCAGAACGCAGGCCACCAGAAGCTGCAGGAGCAGCATCACGATGGGATAGAGCGCCGCGATCACCGGGCCCTTGCGCAGCCACATGAGGCGGCGCAGCGCCCCCGAAGCGATATAGGTCCAGGCCGTGCGCAGGAGCTGAAGATATGTGCCCGCAATGTTCGTCTCCATGGAGCTGCGCACGATGTCGGACCACACGAGGACTTCGATTTCCGCCGCGGTGCGGCCCCCGTCGATGGTGCCCTCCACTTGCCAACCGTAGTTCCGGCCCCCGGTCCGCGGCGACAGCGCGATCTCGTAGCCGCTGATGCGAGCCTGCGCGGCTCCTTCCTTGCGGTAGAGCTCCCGGTAGCGGCGCGGATGGATGGGGTCGTAGCCGGGGATGTAGAACACCCGGCGGCGGGAAACCTGGCGCGACATCGATCTGGCCCTCCTCGTGGCGAGACTAGCGCGCGAAAACGGCAAAAGTAAGTTAACCCGTGCTCACCCGATGGCGCCGAGGGCTGGAAACTGCTCGAGCAGCCACCAGGAAAAATCGGTGAATTGCCCCGTGACCATCATGAGCCCCACCGTCCAGAGGAGGAGGCCCATGGTCCGCTCGATCCGCTGCATATGCCGCTTCATCCAGGCCATGACGCCCGTGAGCGAGGGAAAGAACGCGGCAACGAGGAGGAACGGCAAACCGAGGCCCAGCGCATAGACGCCAAGGAGGACGGTGCCGCGGGCAGCATCTGCCTCCGTGGCGGCCAGCGATAGGATCGCCCCGAGGATGGGCCCGAGGCAGGGCGTCCAGCCGAAGGCGAAGGCGAGGCCGAGGATGTAGGCACCGAAGGCGGAGCCGCCCCGGTCGCCCGCATCCATGCGCATCTCCTTATCGAGAAAGCCCATGCGAATGACGCCGAGGAAATGCGCACCGAACACCATGACTACCACGCCCGCGCCGATGACGAACCAGTCCTGCCCCTGAAGAAAGAACCGCCCCAGCGCCGAGGCGGTAAAGCCCAGCAGCAAAAAGACCGTCGACAGCCCGAGTACGAAGAAGGCCGCGGCGAGGAGCGCCTTGCGCCGCGCATCCCGCGTCTCGGACATGTCGCCCACGGAGACGCCGGACATGTAGGCGATGTAGGGCGGCACGATGGGCAGCACGCAGGGGCTCGCGAACGAGATGAGCCCGCCGAAGAGCGCGATCGCGAGCGCAGGCACGAGGGCGGCATCGATGAGGTCGAACCCGAACATGGGAAGGAGATAGAGGCGTGCGGGGGCGATTGTCACGGGGGCGTCTCGCCACGGGCTCTCACATCTGTGTGGACCTTTGTAACAGCGCCCCCTACCTGCTGGTCATGGATTACGACGCCGATCTCGACGCCATCGGGCTCCTTTGCCCGCTCCCCGTGCTCAAGGCGCGCAAGCGGCTCGAGCCTTTGGACCCGGGTCAGGTGCTGCGCATGCAGGCCGATGATCCCGCGGCGCTCGTGGACGTCCCGCATTTCTGCGCCGAGGCCGGGCACGAGCTTCTCTCGCAGGCCGAGGACGGCGGGGTACTGACGTTCTACCTGCGCAAGGGCTAAGGCTCAGGCGCTGCGGCGGCGGCCGCGGCGGGTACGTTCGGGGCGCTTGGCGGCGCCGTCGGTGCCGTCGCTTTCACTGGAAAACCCGCCCAGCGCCGCGGAGATGCGATCGAGGCTCGGCACTTCGCCGCGGGGACGCGTTTCCAAAGCCTCGCGCATGAGGCGCAGGTGATCGGGTGTCGTCCCGCAGCATCCGCCGATGATCGTGGCGCCCGCGTCCCGCGCCAGCGCGGCGTAGTCGGCCATGAGTTCAGGCGTGCCGTCGTAGTGGATGTGGCCGTCATGGTATTTCGGGATCCCGGCATTGCCCTTGGCGATGACGGGGCGCTTGGCGTCCTTGCGGAAGCCCAGCACCGTGCGCAGAAGGTCGGAGGCGCCCACCCCGCAATTCGCCCCGAAGGCGATGGGCGGGTTCGGCAGCCGCTCCACGAGGCGCGCGAGTTCGGGCGCCGTGAGCCCCATCATCGTGCGCCCGGCGGTGTCGAAGCTCATCGTGCCGCACCAGGGCATGTCGGCCCGGGCGAAGCCTTCCGCGGCGGCCTTGAATTCCTCGGCCGCCGATATCGTCTCGAGCCAGAGCACGTCCGCCCCGCCCTCCTTCAGCCCCTCGGCCTGCTCGTGAAACATCTCCACGGCGGCGTCGTGGGTGAGGCTGCCCATGGGGGCCATGATCTCGCCCGTGGGGCCCACGGAGCCCGCGACGATGACAGTGTGGCCCGCGCGGTCGGCCACCTCGCGGGCGATCTCCGCGGCGATCCGCGACAACTCCCGCGCGCGGTGCTCGGCGCCGTGGAGCTTGAGCCGCGAAGCGTTGCCGCCGAAGCTGTTGGTGAGGAAGAGGTCCGAGCCGCCCTCCACGGCGCCCTCGTAGAGCGCCGTGATCTTCGCCGGCTCGGTCTCGTTCCAGAGCTCGGGCGCGTCGCCGCTTTCGAGCCCCATGTTGAAGAGGTTCGTGCCCGTGGCGCCATCCGCCAGGACCCATCCCCGGGTCGTCATCAGGTCGGAGAGTTTGCGCGCACCGGGCGTCATGGGGCCTCCACGGGAAATCAGCGCCCGCCTGTGCGGGCTCGCCCCGTTTGTCCTGCGTGGACGGTCAAAGCAAATTCATAACCGTCATGAAAATCATGAGCTGGACTAGAGTTCCGCCACCAGCTGTGCCTTCGCCTCCACGAGGAGCTCGGCCATCTTCGCGCGGATGACGGCCTCCTCGGCCTTGTCGCCGAGATCGCCAGACACCTTGCGATAGACATCCTCGTCGCCCGCTTCCTCGAAATCGGATTTCACGACCTCCATGGCATAGGCCTGTGCGTCCTCGCCGGACTTGCCCAGAAGCTCCGCCGCCCAGAGCCCGAGGAGCTTGTTGCGCCGCGCCTCGGCCTTGAACTGCATCTGGGCGTCGTGGGCGAATTTGTTCTCGAACGCGTCAGCGCGGTCTTGAAAGCTGGCCATGGGGCGGACCTCCTCGTGTTGATGTTGTCACTGATATCAAGGCTCGGGCGGCTTTTGCCAAGACCTCACGGCCCTTGCCGCATCCCGGTCCTTGCCATAAGAGCGCAACACGCGCCCCCGCGGCGCCTTTGACGGTGGAGTGGCCCATGGCACGGCGCAAGAAGATCTACGAAGGCAAGGCCAAGATTCTCTATGAGGGCCCGGAGCCCGGCACCATCGTGCAATATTTCAAGGACGACGCCACCGCCTTCAACGCCGAAAAGCAGGCCGTGATCGAGGGCAAGGGCGTGCTCAACAACCGCTTGAGCGAGTTCTTCATGACGGGCCTCAACAGCATCGGCGTGCCCACCCATTTCCTCAAGCGCCTGAACATGCGCGAGCAGATGGTGCGCGCGGTGGAGATCATCCCGCTCGAGGTGATCGTGCGCAACTACGCCGCCGGGAGCCTGGCCAAGCGCCTCGGTCTCGAGGAAGGCGCCGCCCTGCCCCGTCCGATCATCGAATTCTGCCTGAAGGACGACAATCTGGGCGACCCGCTTGTGGCAGAGGAGCACATCATCGCCTTTGGCTGGGCCTCCCAGCAGGACCTCGACGACATGGTGGCGCTGGCGCTGCGGGTGAACGACTTCCTGTCCGGCGTCATGTACGGCGTGAATATCCGGCTCGCCGATTTCAAGATCGAGATCGGCCGGGTCTGGGAGGGCGACTTCCAGCGGCTCATCGTCGCCGACGAGATCAGCCCCGACAGCTGCCGTCTATGGGACATGGAGACGGGCCAGAAGCTCGACAAGGACGTGTTCCGCCGCGATCTGGGCTCGCTCACCGATGCCTATACCGAGGTGGCCAAGCGGCTCGGCGTGATGCCGTCGAACGCCATGCCCATCACGAAGCCCACGCTGGTCAACTAGCGGGCCCGGGGGCCCGGGCAGGAAGGGAAAGCCATGCGCGCGGTGGTGACCGTATCTCTCAAAGACGGGGTCCTCGACCCCCAGGGCGAGGCGATCAAGAGCGCCTTGGGCGCCATGGGCTTCGCGGGCGTCGATGGCGTCCGGCAGGGCAAGGTCATCGAGCTCGATCTCGCCCCCGGCACGACCGAGGCGCAGGTGACCGAGATGTGCGAGAAGCTCCTCGCCAACACCGTCATCGAGAGCTACCGCGTGGACCTCACCCCGTGAAGGCGGCGGTGCTCGTATTTCCGGGGTCGAATTGCGACCGGGACATGGCCGTGGCGCTCCGCGCCGCGGGGGCCGAGGTCCGCATGGTCTGGCATAAGGAGAGCGCGCTGCCGGGCGGGGTGGACCTCGTGGCAGTTCCGGGCGGCTTTTCCTTCGGCGACTACCTGCGCTGCGGCGCCATCGCCGCGCAGTCACCCATCTGCCGCGAGCTCCGCGCCCATGTGGATCGCGGCGGCTTCGCGCTCGGCGTGTGTAACGGATTCCAGGTCCTCACGGAGACCCGCATCCTGCCCGGCGCGCTGGTGCAGAATGCCTCGACGAAGTTCATCTGCAAGACGGTAACGCTCCGCGTGGAGACGGCGCAGAGCGCCTTCACCGCGCGCTATGCGGCGGGCGACAGGATCGACATCCCCCTCGCCCACCACGAGGGCAATTACCGCATCGACAACGCGGGCCTCGCGGCGCTCAGGGACGAGGATCGCGTGGCGTTCCGCTACGAGGACACGCCCAACGGCGCCTTGGACGCCATCGCCGGCGTGCTCAGCGCCAACCGCCGGGTCCTCGGGATGATGCCCCATCCGGAGAGGGCCGCCGATCCCGCGCTCGGCCTCACAGATGGGTCAGCGCTCTTTAAATCTCTGGCAGAGGCGCTCGTGGCGGCGTAGTTTTCGGCCATGGCCGAGGAGATAGACACCAGGCGCCGCCGAAACTGGAACATGCGCATCGCGCTGGGGATCCTCGTGCTCCTCGCGACGGCGGTGATCTATGTCACCAACATCCTTTTGACGGAACGCTTTACCGAAAGCACCCGCCAGCGCGCGCAGCTGCGTCTCGCGCTCTATTCCGGCAACCTGACGAGCGAGGTGCAGCGCGCGCAGATCGTGCCGCAATTCCTCGCGCGGGACCCCGCGCTCATCGGCGCGCTGAATTCGGGCGATTACCAGCAGACCTCGCAACGGCTCCTGAGCTTCGCCGAGGAGACGAACCTGCGCGGCATCCTCCTCCTCGACAGCGAGGGACGCGTGGTGGCGGCCTCCGACCGAGGACGCCTGGGGGAGGACCTGAGCGCTTATCCTTTCTTCATCGAGGGGCTCGAGGCCGAGGACACGATCTTCACCGGCCACGCACCGGAGGGGGAGCCCATCGACTTCACCTATTCACGGCGCATCGCCATCGGGCCCGAGGCGCTGGGCGTGATCGTGGTGGAGATGGACCTGCGGAAGTTCGAGCGCTCCTGGGCCGCCATCGCCGACGCCGTGCTCGTCACCAATGACGAAGGCACGATCATCCTGACGACGGACAACAGCTGGCGCGGGCTGACGGAGACTGAAGCGCTCGAGGTACGCGACGTGCCCACCTCCATCGAACGGGCGCTCCGCGCGACCTCCGATTGGACCGTGCTGCCCATCGACGCTTATATCCGCGGGCGCGCGGTCATGCGGCAGGAAATCCGGGTGCCGTTTCAGGGGTGGAGCATGACGAGTTTCACCACCTATGCCAGCGTGCGGCAGCGGGTGAATACCGTGCTCGCGCTCGAAATCATGGGATTCGCGATCCTGCTCGCCGCGACCTTCTATTTCCTGAACCGGCGCACCACCGTGCGGCTCCGCTTCTTCCAGCGCGATGCGGCAGAACTCCGCCAGTTGAACCAGCGACTACAGCGGGAAATCGCCGAGCGGCAGAAGGCCGAAAAGAGCCTCGAAGTGGCCGAGCAGACCCTCGCGCAGAGCTCCAAGCTCGCCGCCATGGGGGAGATGTCGGCGAGCGTGAGCCACGAGCTCAACCAGCCGCTCGCGGCCATGAAGACCTACCTAGCGGGAGCAAAGCTTCTGCTGCAGCGCAAGCGCCCGGAGGAGGCGCTGAGTTCGTTCCAGCGGATCGACGATCTCATCACCCGCATGGGGGCCATCACCCGGCAGCTCAAATCCTATGCGCGGAAGGGATCGGAGGCGTTTGAACCCATTGAAATTAAGGCCTCCGTCAGCGCCGCGCTCGAGATGATGGAGCCGCAACTGCGCCGCCAGAACGTGCGCGTGACCAAGACCGTGCCGACGGAGGCCGTCTATCTCATGGGCGATCGCATCCGCCTCGAGCAGGTCATCATCAACCTGATCCGCAATGCCCTCGATGCCATGCAGGACGTGCCGGAGCCCTCCCTCGAAATCCTGCTCGCCGCAGGCGACGACGTGCTCTTGACGGTGCGCGACAACGGCTCCGGCATCGAGGATCTGGAGGCCCTGTTCGAGCCCTTCTACACGACGAAGGCCGCCGGCGACGGCGTGGGACTGGGGCTTGCGATCTCGTCTTCCATCGTCAACGACTTGGGCGGGCGGCTCACCGCGCGGAACGCAGAGTCCGGAGGTGCCGTCTTTATGCTCACGCTCCCGCTTCTCAGGGACGGCGATGTGGGCACGAGGCAGAGCACGGAGGCCGCGGAATAGGATGGCTCAAGCCATGAAGATCGCCATCGTCGACGATGAACAAGACATGCGCCAGTCGATCAGCCAATGGCTGGCGCTGAGCGGCTTCGATACGGAAACCTACGCCACCGCCGAGGACGCGCTGCGCAAGCTCGGACCCAACTACCCGGGCGTGGTGGTGAGCGATATCCGCATGCCCGGCATGGACGGCATGCAGTTCCTCAAGCGGCTCATGGGCGTCGACAGCGCGCTTCCTGTGATCATGATCACGGGCCACGGCGACGTGCCCATGGCCGTGGAGGCCATGCGGGTGGGGGCATACGATTTCCTAGAGAAGCCATTCAATCCAGACCGGATGACAGAGCTCGCCAAGCGCGCCACGCAGCGCCGCCGGATGACGCTCGACAGCCGCGCGCTCCGCAAGGAGCTGTCCGACGGCGGCGCGCTCATGAAAAAGCTCATCGGCGCGAGCCCGGTCATGGAGCGCCTGAAGGAAGACATCCTCGACCTCGGCCAGGCCGACGGTCACGTGCTCATCGACGGCGAGACCGGCACGGGAAAGACGCTCGTGGCCCACGCGCTCCACGCGGTGGGGAGCCGCGCCTCCAAGAAGTTCATCCTCGTGTCCTGCGCGGCGCAGGAGGAGGAAACCCTCGCCAAGCTCATCTTCGGCCCCGCCGACGATTCCGGCGCGCAGCCCCTGATGGAGGCAGCCCGCGGCGGCACGCTCGTCCTAGAGGATATCGAGGCGCTGAGCCCAGCCCTTCAGACCCGCCTCCTGGCCGCGATCGACGCGCAAGGCACGCCCGCGGAGACGCGCATCATCGCGATCTCGAACCTTCAGGAGCAGGGCAAGAGCTGCGAGGACGTGCTGCGCGCGGATCTCTTCTACCGTCTTGCCGCGCTCAGGATCACCGTGCCCCCCCTGCGCCAGCGGGGCGAGGACATCCTCATGCTCTTCACCCGCCTCTCCGACGATTTCGCGGATGAATATGGCTGTGACGCGCCAGAGGTCACCGCGCAGGAGGCCGCGCAGCTCCTGCAGGCGCCGTGGCCCGGCAACGTGCGCCAGCTCATCAACGTGGCCGAGCGCGCCGTCCTGCAAAACCGCCGCGGCTCCGGCACCATCGCGTCGCTCCTGATGACGGATGCCGAGCAGGAGCGCCCGGTGATGACGACCGAGGGCAAGCCGCTCAAGGAATATGTCGAAGCCTTCGAGCGCATGCTCATCGACAACACCATGCGCCGCCACAAGGGCTCCATTGCCTCGGTGATGGACGAGCTATGTCTGCCGAGACGGACACTGAACGAGAAGATGGCCAAGTACGGCCTTCAGAGATCGGATTATCTTGGCTGACATCAAAGGCGTGCTGTTCGACATGGACGGCCTCCTCCTCGACACAGAGCGCCTCGGGCAGGACGCCTTCGTGGACGCGACCGCGCACATGGGCATACCCGAGGCAAAGGCGCGGCACGCGTTTCTCTTCATGATCGGCGGCAATGCGGAGGCCAACCATGCCGCGCTGGCCCGCGAATTGCCGGAGGCCGACCCGCAGGTCTTGCGCCGTACCTGGGTCGACGCTTTCGAGGCGCGTCTGGCCAAGGGCGTGCCGCTCAGGCCCACGGCCTGGGACACGGTGAGCGCGCTTCACGCGCGCTTCCCCCTCGTCGTCGTGACCTCCTCCATGCGCCGGCACGCGGAGCACAACCTCGCTGCCACCGGGCTCGACCAATTCTTCCAGAGCGTCGTGGCCGCCGAGGATGTCACCGGGATGAAGCCCGACCCGGAGCCCTACCGCACAGGCGCCGCGCGCCTCGGGCTGGATCCGCGGGTCTGCGGCGCCTTCGAGGACAGTGACGTGGGCATCACCGCGGCCATGGGCGCCGGATGCCATGCCGTGCAGATCCCGGATCTGCGTCCGCCCGACCGGCCCCTGCCCGCGCTCGGGCAGCGCACAGCGCGCACGATTGCGGAGGGCGCGGCCCTTCTGGGCCTGCTGCCGGTCCGCGCGGCCTAGACCGCGCCACGCGGGCCCGAAATAAGATTGCCATTGGACGACCGGTACCGATATGCTTGTGCGAGGGGTGCGTGCATAGCGCCTCTCTAGGGATTTTCCGGCGACGCAGGTCACGGCCAACGGGCCGGACGCGACACCGGTCACAAGACGACCCTGCCCCAGGCGGGGGTCGAGACCTCCGGGGCCACGCGCCCTGGTCATGAATGGGCGCCGCCATCCCCAAGGTGGCGTCGGAGACGAAACGCGATGGTTCGCGCCGAACCAAACACCGCCAACAGGCGGACCCAGCTTGCAGCACCCCCCGGCCCGAGGGCCTCGGGGCGCCAAGCGGCATGTACCAACGCTCCCACCAGACATTCCCGCGGCCACCAGGCCCCACCCCTCGACACGAGAGCATCGGGTCCCCCCGGCGCGCGCGGATGCAGTAAGGCACCATGGGAAAGAAAATGCTCATCGATGCCACCCACGCGGAAGAGACCCGCGTCGTGGTGGTCGACGGAAACAAGGTCGACGAGTTCGACTTCGAAAGCCAGAACAAGCGCCAGCTAGCCGGTAACATCTACCTCGCCAAAGTGACCCGTGTGGAGCCCTCGCTCCAGGCGGCTTTTGTCGATTACGGCGGCAACCGCCACGGCTTCCTCGCCTTCTCGGAAATTCACCCGGATTACTACCAGATCCCGGTCGCCGACCGGGAGGCGCTCCTCGCCGAAGAGCGCGCCTACGCCGAGGCGCAGCGCAAGAAGGAAGAGGACGAAGAGCCGAAGCGCCGGACCCGTTCGCGGCGCAAGCCGAAAGCCTCAGAGACCACCGACGAGGACGCCGTCACCACGGCCGAGACCGAAAGCGGCGATATCTCCGGCATGGAGACGATCGACGTCGAGGACGAAGAAGGCTCCTCGCCCATGGAGCTCGTGGGCGAGACCCCGGTCGACACGCCCGCCAGCGACGACGAAGACGAGGATGGTGGCGCCGCAGACGACGCGGATGCCAAGGCCGCGGACGCCTCCGAGAAAGACGACAGCATCGAAAGCGTGGCCCAGGAGGACGATACCGAAGAGGTGCGCCCCGTCCGCAAGCCCCGCCCCCGCCGCTACAAGATCCAGGAGGTCGTGAAGGTCCGCCAGATCCTCCTGGTGCAGGTCGTCAAGGAGGAGCGCGGCAACAAGGGCGCGGCGCTCACCACGTACCTGTCGCTCGCTGGCCGCTACTGCGTGCTCATGCCCAACACCGCCCGTGGCGGCGGCATATCCCGCAAGATCACGAACGCCGTCGATCGCAAGAAGCTCAAGGAGATCGCCACCTCCATCGAGGTACCGGACGGCGCGGGCCTCATCGTGCGCACCGCGGGCGCCAAGCGCACGAAGACGGAGATCAAGCGGGACTACGAATACCTGCAGCGCCTCTGGGAGCAGATCCGCGAGCTCACGCTGCAATCGACCGCTCCCGCCAAAATCTACGAAGAAGGCGACCTCATCAAACGCTCTATCCGCGATCTCTACGGCAAGGAGATCGATGAGGTGATCGTGGAGGGCGAAGCGGGCTACCGCGTGGCCAAGGACTTCATGAAGATGATCATGCCGTCCCACGCCAAGAACGTGAAACACTACCACGAAGGCCTGCCGCTCTTCGCGCGGCACCAGGTGGAAAGCTACCTCGACGGGATGTTCAACCCGACGGTGCAGCTCCGCTCCGGCGGCTACATCGTCATCGGGATCACGGAGGCGCTCGTCGCCATCGACGTGAACTCCGGCAAGGCCACCAAAGAAGGCTCCATCGAGGAGACGGCCCTCAAGACCAACATGGAGGCCGCCGAGGAGGTCGCGCGTCAGCTCCGCCTCCGCGATCTCGCGGGCCTCATCGTCATCGACTTCATCGACATGGAAGACCGCCGCAACAACGCCAAGGTCGAGAAGGTCATGAAGGACAAGCTCAAGACCGACCGCGCGCGGATCCAGGTGGGCCGCATCTCGGGCTTCGGCCTCATGGAGATGAGCCGCCAGCGTCTGCGCCCCGGCATGCTCGAGGCCTCCACGCAGCCCTGTCCACACTGCCACGGCACGGGCCTCATCCGTTCCGACGACAGCATGGGTCTCACCATCCTGCGCCAGCTGGAGGAAGAGGGCACGCGGCGCCGGACGAAGGAAGTGCTCGTGCGCGCGCCGGTGAAGATCGCGAATTTCCTGATCAATCAGAAGCGCGAATACGTCGCCCAGATCGAGGCACGGCACGGCATGTCCGTGCGGATCGAGGCCGATCCCCACATGATCAGCCCGGATTATGCGGTGGAGAAATTCAAGACGGCTACCCGCGCGGTGGCGGAGGCCCCGGTCATCACCGGCGATGCCTCCCTCATGGAGGATTGGGACGACGAGGACGCGGTCGCGGAGGTGGATGCGCCGGCGCCCGAGGAGGACGAACAGCCCCCAAAGAAGAAGCGCCGCAGGCGGCGCCGCCGCCGGGGTGGCGGTGGTTCCGGCCAGAACGGCGACGAGCAACAGCAGAACGACACCGCTCAGGGGTCTGACACAGACGGCTCCGAGGCCGCCGATGAGTCGCCGACCGAGGCTATGGACCCCGCTGCGGCGGACGCGGCTGCCGATGCACCGGCCTCGGGTGAGGAAAAGCCGAAGAAGCGGACGCGGCGTTCGCGGTCCCGCAAGCCTAAGGCGGTCGAGGAGGCCTCCGACGCCGGCGCGGCCGAGACCCCGGCAGGTTCGGAGGAGCCGGCCCGAGCGGAACCCGACGCGCAACCGGAGCCCGACGCGCAGCCTGAGCCTGCACCGGAACTGGAAACTGCGGCGCAGGCGGAGCCCGACGCCCCGGCAGAGACGCCACCGGCAAAGCCGAAACGGACGCGCAAGAAAGCGCCCGCTGTCGCGCCCGAGCCCGTGGAGGAGACAGCCTCTGCCGAGGTTCCCGAGGCCGCCCCCGAGGTGAAAGCCGAGAGCGAAGTGCCCGAAGCCGCCGCGCCCGTGGCAGCGGAGGCCGGAACGGAAGCCGCCACCGAGGACAAGCCCAAGCGCAAGGGCTGGTGGTCCCTGGGACGGTGAAATCAGGGGCGCCATGAAGTCCAGCAAGACTTCATGGCGCCCGCCTCAAAACAGGCTCAGCTGATCTCCCGGGCGTTCGGGCACGCGGAAGAGATCCGTCCGCAGGGCGGGCAAGTCGTCCGTGAGGCCCAGCCGCTTGAGCGCCAGGTCGAAGCGATGCGACAGCATCCGCGCGTGGGGTCCCTCGCCGCGCAGACGCTTGTGCCACTGCGCATCGTAATCCTTGCCACCATGGGCCTCCCGCACCCGCGCCATGACCTTGGCCGCCTGGTTAGGCACTTCGCGCGCCAACCAGTCTCGAAAGAGCCCGGCCACCTCGTAAGGCAGCCTAAGCATCACCCAGCTCGCCGCACGCGCGCCCGAGGCGGCACCGGCCTCCAGTATGGCTTCGAGCTCGTGATCCGTGAGCCCAGGGATCATCGGCGACGCGCAGACGCGGACGGGCACGCCTGCCGCGGCAAGCCGTTCGATGGTTTTCAGGCGCCGCGCTGGCGCAGGGACGCGCGGCTCCATCTTGCGGGCGAGCCCGGCGTCAAGCGTCGTCACAGAGATACCGACGCTCACGAGCCCCTCCCCCGCCAGCTTCTCCAGGAGGTCGAGATCACGCTCGATGATGGCGCCCTTCGTCGTGATCATCACCGGGTGGCGAAAATCCCAGAGCACCTCGAGACAGCGCCGCATCACTCCCTCCCGCAGCTCCGCGGGCTGGTAGGGATCAGTATTGGTGCCGATGGCGATGGGGGCGGGCCGGTAGCGCACCGCCGACAGCTCCCGCGCCAGGAGATCCGGCGCGGCGGGCTTCACGCTCAGCTTCGTCTCGAAATCGAGCCCAGGAGACAGGTCGAGGAAGGCGTGGCTCGGTCGCGCGAAACAATAGATGCAGCCGTGCTCGCAACCGCGATAGGGATTGATGGAGCGGTCGAAGCGGACATCGGGCGAGGTGTTTTTCGTGATGATCCGGCGCGCGGTCTCCTGGCGCATCTCCGTGCGGAGCACCGGCCCCTCGTCGAAACCCCATCCGTCATCGGCCACATGGGCCTCCTGGGACTGGAAACGTCCGGCGGGATTGCCGTCGGCACCGCGACCCAAGGCGCGGGCGAATTGATCCTCGGGGCGGCGACGATTCATGGAAATAAGTTAGAACATTACCAGAACATTTAAAAGCGTTCATGTTGATATGGCGCTTTTGGGCGCGTCGCGCAGCGTCGCGTGCTTGTCGCTATTGGCTCAGAAGACGATATTTCTCATGACCATACAGGGTTATAGACCAGCAGTGATGCCATGGAAGGTGCACGCGCCATGTCCGACGAAGAAGACGATATCATCCTCGCGGAGCTCGACGACGAGGAACTCGTCGCCCAGATGTATGATGATCTTTACGACGGTCTCAGGGAAGAGATCGAAGAGGGCGTTAACATCCTGCTGGAGCGCGGCTGGGCCCCCTACAGAATTCTGACCGAGGCGCTCGTGGGCGGCATGACGATCGTAGGCAACGATTTCCGCGACGGCATATTGTTCGTACCCGAGGTCCTGCTCGCCGCCAACGCAATGAAGGGCGGCATGGCCATCCTGAAGCCGCTCCTCGCGGAAACCGGCGCGCCCCGCGTCGGCAAGATGGTGATCGGCACCGTGAAGGGCGACATCCACGACATCGGCAAGAACCTCGTCTCCATGATGATGGAGGGCGCCGGCTTCGAGGTCGTCGATCTCGGCATCAACAACGCCGTCGAGAAATACATGGACGCGCTCAAGACCGAGGAGCCCGATATCCTCGGCATGTCCGCGCTCCTGACGACGACGATGCCCTACATGAAGGTGGTCATCGACACGATGGTGGAGACCGGTGTGCGCGACGACTACATCGTCCTCGTGGGCGGTGCGCCCCTCAACGAGGAATTCGGCAAGGCCATCGGCGCCGACGCTTATTGCCGCGATGCCGCCGTGGCGGTGGAGACGGCCAAAGCCTTCGTGGCCCGCAAGCACAACCAGATGGCGGTGAGCTGAGCGCCGCAAAGGCCCCGGGGGGGCTTCGGAGAGCTGAAGAGCTGCCGGGGCTTGCATGATCCCGCATCTGGGGTAGCCTCGGGCAATTGATTTCACTTCCTTTCGCCCGGGTTTGAGCTGTGGCTGGACCGTCCGACACCGCCAAAGACGCCCTGATCGCAAAGCAGGAGTTGGAGCGTCTTCGCCACCACATCGACAGGCCCGAGCGCGGCACCTGGTCGGGAGCCATCCGCATGTGGTTCCTCCCGCTCATCGTCGCGCTCTTCCCGCTCATCGCTGCCGTGGCGGGCGGTGCCCTCGCCCCTGACATAGACGTGCCCGCATTGAGCACCGAGGAGCGCATTCTCCTCGGCGCCGAGAAGGACGCGGCCAAGCGCAGGCTTCTCGACCGCATCGCTGGCGACAGCCTCCCCTTCACCGCCTACCGCGAGCGCATCGCCATCCTGGGGGCGAGCCTCATTCTCTCCGCCTTCGTGGTCATGGCGCTTCTGGCGCAACGGATGCTTATCCAGCGACACTGGAGCATGTTCGTCGCCGACAAGAAGCTGCCCACGGTGCAGGCGCCGACGCTCGGTACGTTCGTGGCCGGCGGCGTCATTCTCGTGGCCACCATTCTACTTGCCCCCACGCTCGACCTGCCGGGCCCGCTGGAGACCGCGCTCCAGCGTGACATCGTCATCGCCGTGGCGTTTCTGGCAGCGGCCACCATGACGCTGGGTTTCGTCACCCTGCTTGGGTCCTTCATCATCGCGGGCAACTTCCCGACCCTGCAAGAGGCGGAGGCGATCTCTCGCGGCTTCACCATGGCCAAGTGGCACTACGGCGCCGAGAGGAACCGCGACGTGCTGGCCCACGCGCTTCCTAAGTTCGAACCCGGCCCCTACGAGATGCCCAAGATCGGGCCCAAGGCCGCGCTTCCGCACCCCGAGCATACCTCGCTCACCATCGACCCGGGCCTCACGGCACAGCAGAGCATCGACCTCATCAACATGATGTGCTTCGTGCTGGCGGCGGCCTTCGTCTTCACGCTGGCGGTCCTGTCCTTTTCGGGCGGACTGCTGGCCACGTCCCTCGGCGGGCCGGAGACCTTTTCCGACGCTCTGCGCGCGGCCATGGACGGGTGGGTCGTCTTCGTTGGGCTGGGGGCGTCGGCGACGCTCGCGGTGGCCTACACCATGCCCGTCCTGCGTATCATGCCCTATCTCTACGCCGCCAAGGCGCTGGAGGAGGCCGCGAAGGAAAGGAAGGAGCCGCCCGCCGCCAAAAAGCCGTGGAAAGTCGCCGGAAGCCTCGGGCTCAAGGGCGTGGACGTCACGGTGGACCGCGATCCCGCGCCAGAAACGCCGGTGGAGGACGCGCCGAAACCCTACAATCCCTTCGACCTTCACCGTTGGCAGATCGGCATCACCGAGGAGCGGCTCGACGCCATCGTGGAGGCGGCCCGATTCGGAGGGGCCTTTCACACGCTCACGCGGGACACCTTCACCAAACACCTCACGAGCGTGCTCACCATCATCGCACCGGCGGCGGCGGGAACGATCCTGTCGCTCCTGGGCTGACCTCACGGCGCGTCTGCGGTAGGGTCCCGGTTATGATGGACGGCGTTCGACGGGAAAGCGTTCTGATCCTCGCGTGCGGAGCGCTCGCACGCGAAATCCTCGCGCTCATCGAACTGAACGGCTGGCGGCACATGGAGCTGCATTGCCTGCCGGCCAACCTTCACCTCTATCCCGACCAGATCACCGAGGCGGTGACAGAGGCCGTGGAACAGCGGCGGAATGCTTATGACCGCATCTTCGTGGCCTATGCCGATTGTGGGACGGGCGGGCAGCTCGAGGCCCGGTGTCGCGCGCTCGGCGTGGAGATGATCGCCGGGCCCCATTGCTACAGCTTCTTCGAAGGCAACGCCGCCTTCGCGGCCCGCGCGGAAGAGGAGATGACCACCTTCTTCCTCACCGATTTCCTGGTGCGCCAGTTCGATGCCTTCGTGTGGCGGCCCATGGGGCTCGACCGGCACCCGGAGCTCCTTCCGGTGTATTTCGGGCATTACGAAAAGCTCGTCTATCAGGCGCAGACCAAGGACCCGGATCTCACCGAGAAGGCGCGAGACGCGGCGCGGCGGCTGGGCCTGCGCTTTGAGCGCCGCTTCACCGGATACGGCGATCTGGCCGCGGCGCTCAGCGGCGCCTGAGCGCGCCTTGCCCCCTCCTGCGGCCCGCGATAGCACGGGGCATGCGCATTCTCCTGACCAATGACGACGGCATAAATGCCCCCGGTCTCCGGGTGTTGGAAGCCATCGCCGCCGAACTCACCGACCCCGAAAAGATCTGGGTCGTGGCACCCGCCTTCGAGCAGTCCGGCGTGGCGCATTGCATCAGCTACACGCGCCCCCTGATGATGGCGGAGTATGAGCCGCGCCGGTTCGCGGTGGAGGGCTCCCCGGCCGATTGCGTGATCGCGGGCATCCACGAGGCCGTCGATGCGCGGCCCGATCTCGTGCTGTCGGGCGTGAATAGGGGCAACAACTCCGCCGAGAACGCCATGTATTCTGGCACCTTAGGCGCCGCGCTCGAGGGCGCGCTCCAGGGCATCCCCGCCGTGGGTCTCTCGCAGTATTACGGGCCCGCCAATGTCGGGACGGACGATCCCTTCGAGGCCGCGGCGACGCATGGGGCCGACGTGATCCGCCGCCTCCTCGCCACGGGGTTCGACGGCGGCGCGGAATACGGGCTCTTTTACAACGTGAACTTTCCCCCCGTGCCGGCCGCCGAAGTGGCCGGTACGCGCGTCGTGCGCCAGGGCGCACGCGAGGGCGTGCATTTCTCCGCCGAGGCGTCGACGGCGCCCAACGGGCGACGGTTTCTCTGGATCAAGGGCGGCAATCAACACGTGGCGGTGGCACCCGAAACCGATGCGGGTGCGAACCTCGACGGCTACATTTCGGTGACGCCCATGCGCGCGGACCTCACCGCCCATGATGCCCTCGCGCGGGTGGCGGAGGCCTTTGACTGAGATGGACGCCCTGGCCGAGCGCAAGATGCAGTTCCTGTTCCAGCTCCGCTCCAAGGGCGTGACGGACAAGGCCGTGCTCGAGGCCATGGAGAAGATCGACCGGGGCGCCTTCGTCACGGGGCTTTTCGCTGAACGCGCCTACGAGGACACGCCGCTGCCCATCGCCTGCGGTCAGACGATCTCGCAGCCCTCGGTGGTGGGGCTCATGACACAGGCACTCAGGGTCGAGCCGCGCTCGAAGGTCCTCGAAGTGGGCACCGGCTCCGGCTACCAGGCCGCCATCCTTGCCGTGCTGGCGCGGCGCGTCTACACCGCCGACCGTCACCGCCCCCTCGTCCATGCGGCGCGCAAGGTCTTCGAGGAGCTTGGCCTGACGAACATCATCGCCTTAACAGCCGATGGCAGTCACGGGGTTCCCGAACAAGCCCCGTTTGACCGCATTATCGTGACCGCCGCCGCCGAGGATCCGCCGGGGCCGCTCTTGGCGCAACTCAGGATTGGCGGTATCATGGTGGTTCCTGTGGGCCAGTCCGACACCGTGCAAAGCCTCATCCGCGTCACGCGCACGGAGACGGGTTTTGACTACGATGAACTCCGGCCCGTCCGGTTCGTGCCCCTCCTCGAGGGGCTCGGCGAGAACGAGTGAGAGTTGGGCCGTGGATCCCGGAGAAACCGGGGCGCGGGACGAGTGAGGTGGCGAGCATGTGGGCAATCCGAGTGAGATCAATTCTGGCCTTTACGGCGCTCGTGGCCGTCGCGGCCTGCGATGATTTCGACCTGCGAGACAGCGTGGGCGGCTTTGACACCACGAACGCCGCGCTTGGCGCGACCGCACCGCGACCGGAGCCCGACAGCCGCGGCGTGATCTCCTACCCGGGCTACCAGGTGGCCGTCGCCCGGCGCGGGGATACCGTAGCCACGATCGCGGCCCGCGTGGGCGCGGACGCGGCCTCTCTCGCCCGCTTCAACGGCATCGGCCCTTCGGTGGCGTTGCGCCCCGGCGAGATCATCGCGCTACCCGAACGCATCCCGGGTGAGAACGTGGACATTGCGGGCCTCGCGGGCGCCGCCATCGACGCCTCCCCCGAGGATGCCGCGCGTCCGCCCGCAGCGGTGGAGACGCAAACGCTCCCCTCCGGCCCGGAGCCGGTGCGCCACCAGGTGGAACCGGGCGAGACCGCCTTCACCATCGCGCGGCTCTACGGCGTGCCACTCCGCAGCCTCGCGGACTGGAACGCGCTCGACGCCGATCTCACCGTCCGAGCCGGGCAATTTCTCCTGATCCCCACTGCCTCCGGGCCCCGCCGGAGCGGGGGCGTCACGGCACCGGGCGCGGGCACGGCCACGCCCACCCCGCCGAGTTCCACCACCCAGCTTCCCGCCACGGACGAGACCCCCACCGAGCAGGCGGCCGCCGGCCCCGCCGCCGAGGCCCCCGTTGCCACGCCCGAGGACCGCGCGGAATTTCTGACCCCGGTCACGGGCACCGTCATCCGGGGCTATGCCCGCGGGCGAAACGAAGGCGTCGATTTCGGCACCGCTGCCGGCGCGCCCGTGAGCGCTGCCGCCGACGGCGTCGTGGCCGCCATCACGCGGGACACCAACGACGTGGCCATCATCGTGATCCGGCACGAGGACAACCTCCTGACCGTCTACACCCAGATCGACGATCTCCGCGTGGAAAGAGGCGACCGGGTGCGCAGGGGAGAGCGCATCGCCTCCGTACGCGCGGGCGACCCGAGCTTTCTGCATTTCGAGGTGCGCGACGGTCTCGAGAGCGTCGATCCGGCGGTGTATCTCGACCTCTAGGGGCTCAGTTCAGCGCAACGCCACGCCCCGCCGTCCGGCCAAGTCGCAGAAAAACTGCCACGCCACGCGGCCCGACCGGCTCCCGCGCGTCGCCTGCCATTCGATGGCCTCGGCGCGCAGCTCCCCCTCGGCGATCTCGATGCCGTAGGCGGCACAGTATCCGGCGATCATGGCAAGGTACTCGTCCTGCGTGCAGGCATGGAAGCCGAGCCAGAGACCGAAGCGATCCGATAGCGACACCTTTTCCTCCACCGCCTCCGATGGGTTGATGGCGCTCGAGCGCTCGTTCTCGATCATGTCGCGCGGCATGAGGTGGCGGCGGTTGGACGTGGCATAGAGGACGACGTTCTCCGGCCTACCCGCGATGCCGCCATCAAGGACCGCTTTCAGGCTCTTGTAATGCGCGTCGTCGTGGGAAAACGACAGGTCATCGCAGAAGAGGACGAAGCGGAACGGCGCCCCCCGCAAGAGCCCGAGCAGACGCCCGATGCTTGGCAGGTCCTCGCGCTGGATCTCCACGAGCTTGAGCGGATGTCCCTCCTGCGCCACCGCGCCGTGCACGGCCTTCACAAGCGAGGATTTTCCCATGCCGCGCGCGCCCCAGAGAAGCGCGTTGTTGGCGGCAAACCCAGCCGCGAACTGGCGTGTATTGGCGAGAAGCGTGTCACGGGCGCGGTCGATCCCGAGAAGGAGCGCGAGGTCGATGCGGGCCACCGCGTCCACCGGCTCCACGCCATCGGGATCGGCATGCCAGAGTAAGGCCTGCGCCGCGCTCCAATCCGGCGCCTCCGCCGGCGGTGGAGACATGCGCTCCAGCGCCTCAGCGATCCGGCCTAGCGCGTCGTCGTTCACTTCTGCTCGTCTTCCTCGGCAAAGGCACCTTCGCCGTGGATGTCCACATCCCAGAGGCCCTGCGCCTTGAGCTCCGCCTCGCGCTTGCGCTCGATGCGCCGCACCAGCTGGATCGACACCTCGTAGAGCCCGTAGACGGCCACGAAGAGGATCACCTGGGTGATGATGTCAGGCGGCGTCACGATGCCCGCCAGCACGAGGATGGCCACGACGGCATACTTGCGCACCGCCGCGAGGCCCCGGGCGCTCACGAGGCCCGCCTTGCCCAGGAGGGTCAGGAGCACCGGCAGCTGGAAGCAGAGCCCGAAGGCCATGACAAATGTGATCGTGAGCGAGAGATACTCGGCCACTGAGCCCTGGAAGCTGATGCCTGCGGTGCCCCCTTCGACCTCTGTGCCCACGGCCTCGCCGGTGTCCGGGGCGATCTGCTGGAAGTTGAGGAAGAAATCGAACGCCAGCGGAATCACGATGTAGAAGGCGAAGGCCGCGCCGAGAAAGAACATGAAGGGCGAGGCCACGAGGAACGGCAGAAACGCGGATTTCTCGGAGCGGTAAAGGCCCGGCGCGACGAAGCGCCAAAGCTGGTAGGAAATCATCGGGAACGCGAGCGCGAAGCCACCTAGGATCGAGATGCGGATGGCCACGAAAAAGCCCTCCTGCAACCGGATCAGGATGAGCCCGCATTCCTGCCCGCGCTCGGCGAGCGCCTGGCAGACCGGCGTCGTCAGGTAATTGAAAATCGGGTTCCACACGGCAAAGCAGATGAAGATGCCGATCACGAAGGCGATGGCCGCGCGAATGAGCCGTGTCCGCAGCTCGGCGAGGTGCTCGATCAGCGGTGCGGCGCTGTCTTCGATTTGATCGTTCTGATCATTGTCGGTGGAGCTCATGTGGCTTTTTGCTCGTCTTTCGGCGCGGGCACCTCGGCGATGTCCGCGACGGTCTCGATCTCGGGCTCGGCCTCGGGCTCGTCAGATGCTTCGGCCTCTGCCTCGGCGGCCGCCGCGGCGGCCTTCTCGACCTCGCGCTTCTTTGTCGCCTCGTGGATCTTGCGGGCCGCTTCGGCGCGCTCCTGCTTCAGCTTGGCGGTCTCGGGTCCCATGGCCTTCTGCGGCTGCCCGGGCTCCCACTTGTCGAACTGGTCAGCGGCGTCCTTCAGGGCGTCCATCCCGAAATTTCGCGGGTTGGACATGCCCTTGAGATCCTTGGCGATGTCCTTGGCGCCGGACGCATCCGCGGCCTCGTTCATAGCGTTCGAGAATTCCCGGCCCATGCGGCGCACCTTGGCCGTCATCTTGCCCAGCGCCTGAAACATCACCGGCAGATCTTTGGGGCCCACCACGATCAGCGCGACAACGCCGATGAGGATCAGCTCACTCCAGCCCATGGGCGGCTCTCCTCGAGGGTCTAGACCTTGTCCTTGTCTTTTTCATCCTCGGGCGTGACGTCACGCGCCGCCTCGGCATCGGCCTTCTCGAGCTCTTCGGTGCCGTCTTTCACGCCTTTCTTGAAGGACGTGATGCCCTTGCCCACCTCGCCCATGAGCGAGCTGATCTTGCCGCGCCCGAACAGCACGAGCACGACCACGGCGATGAGCAGCCAGCCCACCGGGGGAATATTGGTCACAAACATCGGGGTCATCGGTGTCTCCTTTCATGCGCGTGCGCATGTCCCGTGTGTCAATCCGAGGAGCTATCTACGGCGCGGCAGGCGAACGGAAAAGACTTGAACAGGCGTTTCGGCGCGCACATTGTCGCTTTTCATGTCACTATCCTGTCAGGAGCGGGCCGCCCCGCCCGCGGAGAGACCCATGAAACGCAGTGACCGCCTCGTGTCGCTCATCACCGTTCTGCGCGATGGCCGCCGCCACCGGGCGGAGGACCTGGCGGAGCGTCTCGCGGTCTCGCTGCGCACGGTGTATCGCGACATGGACGTCCTCGCGGCCTCCGGCATCCCGGTGGAGGGGACGCGTGGCCTGGGCTACCAGATCACCGCCGCGATCACGCTTCCGCCGCTCAACCTTACCGCGGTAGAGCTCGAGGCGCTCCACCTCGGGCTCTCGGCCGTGGGCGAAGGCGGTGACGAAGAACTCAGGGACGCGGCCCGCGCGCTCTCCGCCAAGGTGGACGCGGCACTGCCGGAGGAACGGCACGGCGCGCCGCGGGGCTTCGGCTTCGCAGTCTATCCATTCGCGGACGTGGCCCATGGCTTCAAGCACATGCCCCCGCTCCGAGCCGCCATCCGCTCGCGCCAGAAGGTACGCATCGGCCATGAGGAAGGCGACGGCTTCGGGACCCGCGTGATCCGCCCGCTCCAGCTCGACTACTGGGGGCGGGTCTGGACGGTGACGGCCTGGTGCGAGGCGAGCGGCGATTTCAGCACCTTCCGCGTGGACCGGATCAGCACGCTCAAGATCCTGCCAGCGATCTTCGTGGAAGAGGAAGGCAAGCGCTACGAGGACTTTCTCGCGCGGGAGGAGCGCGGGAAGATACGGCAATGACGGCGTGGCGCGCGGATAAGAAGCGTCTTGCCCACCGGAGGTTGGAAGAGGCCCGGTACCGTGGCGCTGAGCGTCGTTCCTTCCGAAAGCGCGAAGTCGATCACCGAAAGCTGCCCGAGAAATCGCGCGCGGATCACCTCGGCCCGCACCGGCTGCCCGTCGCTTTGCGTCCGGTGGGGGAGCTGCCGCGTGCGGTTGAAATCGATCCCCACATGCTGCGGCCGGATCGCGATATCGACGGGGGTCCCGTCCGGGTGGCCCGGCGCGAGGAACGGCCCGAAGGCCGTGTCCACCAGGGCGTTTTGAACTTCGCCCTCGATCACGTTGATATCACTGAAGAATTGCGCCGCTGCCAGGTCCACGGGCTCATTATAGACCGTGTAGGGCGCCCCGCTTTGCACGATGCGTCCCGCGCGCATGAGCGCGATCTGATCGGCCATGCGCATGGCCTCTTGCGGGTCGTGCGTGACAAGCAGCACCGCCGTGCCTGCCTCGCGAAGAACCTGCAGCGTCTCGTCCCGCACCGCGTCGCGGAGCCGCTCGTCGAGACCCGAGAACGGCTCGTCCATGAGCATCACCCGCGGCTCGGGCGCGAGCGCGCGGGCAAGCGCTACACGCTGCTGTTCGCCGCCGGAGAGCTCGTGGGGATAGGCGCGCGCATAGTGCGCGAGCCCCACGCGGGCCAGCAACGCGGCCACCCGCGCCCGTCCGGCCCGCCGGTCCTTGAGGCCGTAGGCCACGTTTTCGGCCACGCGCAGATGCGGAAAGAGCGCGAAGTCCTGGAACATGAGCCCGATGCCGCGCGCCTCGGGCGGCATGTGCGTGATGTCCCTGCCATCCATGAGGACGGCGCCGCTGGCCACTTTTTCCACGCCCGCCACGGCGCGGAGCGTCGTCGATTTCCCGCAGCCCGAATTACCCAGCAGGCACGTCACCTCTCCGGCCGCCACGGTGAGCGAGACCTCCTTCACCGCCGTCTTCGGCCCGAACCGACAGGTCAGCTCGCGCAGTTCGAGCCGCGGCGCGGAGTCTGAGGTGTCGGACATGGGCGCGGGCTCAGATCGTCGCGTTCGTGCCGCCACCGTCGAGCAGGATGTTCTGGCCGACGATGAAGCCCGCGTGCTGCGAGCAGAGGAACGCGCAGGCCGCGCCGAACTCCTCGATCGTGCCGTAGCGGCGGGCGGGGATCGTGGCCTCCCGCTGCTTGCGCGCCTCATCCATGGTGATGCCCTGCGCCTTGACGACCCCGGTGTCGAGCGCGTCGGCCCGGGCCGTGGCGTGGATGCCGGGCAGGAGACTGTTGATCGTCACGCCCTTCTCGGCCACTTGCCGCGCCGTGCCCGCGACATAGCCCGTGAGCCCGGTGCGCGCGGCGTTTGAAAGGCCTAGCTGCGGGATGGGCGCCTTCACCGACTGGCTCGTGATATTGACCACGCGTCCCCAGCCCCGCGCCATCATTCCTGGCAGCGTGGCCTTCATCAACGCGATGGGCGTGAGCATGTTGGCATCGAGCGCGGCGATGAAATCGTCCCTGTCCCAATCGCTCCACAGTCCCGGCGGCGGACCGCCGGCATTCGTGACGAGGATGTCGAGATCGCCCGCCGCCTCGAGCACGGCGGCCTGTCCATCGGGCGTGGTGACATCGGCGGCGACAACGGTCACCGACACACCGTGGGCGCGCAGCTCTTCCGCCGTGGCCTCCAGCGGGTCCACCGAGCGTGCGTTGATGACGAGATCGACGCCCTCGGCGGCGAGCGCCGCAGCGCATCCCTTCCCGAGGCCCTTCGACGACGCGCAGACCAGCGCGCGCTTGCCTCCAATTCCCAATTCCATGCATGACCTCCCTGGCTTGCAGCGCAGTTATCAGTGCGACCATGCCCCTTCAATGCCGGTGCGCCTCCCCAAACCCGCCTCAATCAGGCTTTAATTCCCTTCGGGGATGATCTGTGCGACGACCTGGCCGAACTGATGACGAGACGCATGCTTCCCGCTTCCCACAAACCCCTCCGCGCCACGCAGACGCTCCCGGTCTTCCGGGCGGAGGAGTTTTTCGTGCTGGCGGGCGTGAATGCCGGAGAGGCGCTCAGCTTTGCGAGCGAGCTTGTCCTCGATGACGTCTACGAGCTCGAAGCCGGCGCGGTTCCCACCGCGCTCACCGTGGCCAACGAGGCCCACGCGCTGCGCATCAGCTTGGACAGTGCGACCGGCACGCCGGGCGGTCAGGTGATTATCGACTCGACGATCACGCTCATGTCCCCAGCAGGCGCGACCATCGAGGGCCTGATCCTCGTGGAGGTCGATGGCAGCGAGGCGGTGGACATCTTCCTATTGCCCCTCGCCCATCTCGCGCCGCGGACCGACTATACGCTCGTGGGTGTCGACACGTCCGACGCGCGACGCCGCTTTGCGGAGGCCGCCTGCGTGGCGTTCACCCGCGGCACCCACATCACCATCGCCTCCGGCGCGCAGGTCCCCATCGAGGAGCTCCGCGTGGGCGACCGTGTCCTGACCCGCGATGACGGGCCTCAGGAGATCCGGTGGATCGGACAGAACACCCGGCGCGCCGTAGGGGATTTCGCGCCCGTGCTGATCCGCAAGGGAACGCTCAACAACGAAAACGATCTCACCGTGAGCCCCGACCACCGCCTGTTCATCTACCAGCGCGACGACGAGATCGGCGCGGGCCGCTCGGAGGTGCTCGTGAAGGTCCGCTATCTCATCAACGGCGATACGGTGGTGCGGCTCGAGGGCGGCTTCGTGGACTATTTCCAGCTCCTCTTCGACAGCCACCAGATCATCTACGCCGAAGGGATCGCCGCCGAGAGCCTGCTCGTGGACCCGCGAACGCGCGCCGCGCTGCCCGACGAGGTGGACGAGGCGCTCGCCAAGGCTCTGCCTGGCCATGAGAACAGGCATCACCTCAACTACGAGGTGAGCGAGAAGCTCCTCAGTCGGAACGCGGCGGAGATGCTGCGGCGCGCCTCCACGCGCTAGCCTGCGCCGCGCCGCGCTAGCGCGCGAGCAAGATGTCGCAAGGCGGCTGACGCAGGAGGTCGTTGGCCACCGATCCCAGGACCGCCGGCATCGCTCCCGCACGCCCATGGGCGCCGATGGCCAGAAGCGGCGCGTCCTGCATGTCGACTGCGCGGGAAATGACGCTGTGGGCGGAGCCTTTCTCGATCGTCACATCTCCGCAAGAGACCTCGTCGGGCGACAGGCTCTGGAGCCACGCCGCCGCGGAGGTTTGCGCATCCTTCAGGAAGGCCGCCTCGAGAGAGACCGCCGCGCCGGGCGCCCGCGCGAGACGCCCCTCGTAGGGCACCTGGATCGCGTTCACGGGAAAGACCTTGATCCCGGGGGCGAGCTCTGCCGCGGTCCTGGCCGCTTTGGTGGATGTGGGGGAGAAATCCGTGGCGAGGACGGCGGACGTGTAGGGCCGTGCGGCATCCTCCCGGACGAGCAGAACGGGACACGGCGCGTGGCGCACCGTCTTCTGCGCCGTCGTCTCCCACATGAAATCGAGGAAGGCGCGCGGGCGGTGAGAGCCCACCACGAAGAGGTCGACGAGTTCGTGGGTCGCGGCGATCATCTCCGCGACGGGGTCGCCGGCTTTGACGACGATGCGGACGTCCTCGGGTCCGTTCAGCTCCTTCACCGTCGCGCCGAGGTTTTCGGTGACCTTGCTGATCATCAGCTCTTCGAGGTCGTCGGGAAGGTCGGCATCCACGACGCTGAGGACCGTCAAGGTTGCGCCGTGCTGTTTCGCCAGGGCCGCCGCGCGGCGCAGGGCCATGTCGGAGCGCTCCGAGAGGTCGGTGGCGACGGTGATGGTTTCTATGGCCATGGCGCATTCCTTTGCTTTTGCCGGTTAATTACCCCGCCCCCCGCGCAGCGCCTTGATCCAGCGCAAGTCGCCACCAAACCCGGCGTCAAAGGCCCCTTGTCTCGGGCGGCTTAGGCGATAAACCCCACCCATGCTCGACAATCGCCCCGCCCTGCCCCCGGAAGTCGCCCGCCGCCGGACCTTCGCCATCATCTCGCATCCCGATGCTGGCAAGACGACGCTGACGGAGAAGTTCCTGCTCTATGGCGGCGCGATCCAGACCGCGGGTCAGGTGCGCGCCAAGGGCGAGGCGCGGCGCACGCGGTCGGACTTCATGCAGATGGAAAAGGACCGGGGGATTTCCGTGAGCGCCTCGGCCATGGCGTTCGACTATGGCGGTTTCCGGTTCAACCTTGTGGACACGCCCGGCCACTCCGATTTCTCCGAAGACACCTACCGCACCCTCACCGCCGTCGATGCCGCCGTCATGGTCATCGACGGGGCCAAGGGCGTGGAGAGCCAGACGCAGAAACTCTTCGAGGTGTGCCGCCTGCGTGACCTGCCGATATTGACATTTTGCAACAAAATGGACCGGGAGAGCCGGGATACGTTCGAAATAATTGACGAAATTCAGGAAAACCTCGCCATCGACGTCACACCGGCCGCATGGCCCATCGGGCGCGGGCGGGAGTTCATCGGCTGCTATGACCTGCTGCGCGACAGGCTCGAACTCATGGACCGCGCAGACCGCAACAAGGTGGCCGAGAGCGTGAAGATCGAGGGGCTCGATGACCCGAAGCTCGCCGAGCATGTCCCCGCAGCCCTGCTCGACACCTTCCTCGAGGAAGTGGAGATGGCCCGGGAGCTCCTGCCCCCGCTCGACCCGAAAGCCCTCCTCGAAGGGACGCTCACGCCCATCTGGTTCGGCTCCGCGATCAATTCCTTCGGCGTGAAGGAGCTGATGGACGGGATCGGCACCTACGGCCCCGAGCCGCAGCCGCAAAGCGCCGAACCGCGGCAGATCGCGCCAGAGGAAGGCAAGGTCGCGGGCTTCGTCTTCAAGGTGCAAGCCAACATGGACCCCAAGCACCGGGACCGCGTGGCCTTCGTGCGCATGGCCTCGGGGCATTTCCAGCGCGGCATGAAGCTCACCCATGTGCGCACGAAAAAACCCATGGCGGTGTCGAACCCCGTCCTCTTCCTCGCCTCGGACCGGGAACTCGCCGAAGAGGCCTGGGCGGGCGACATCATCGGCATCCCGAACCACGGCCAGCTGCGCATCGGCGACACCCTCACCGAGGGCGAGGCGCTGAAGGTCACCGGGATCCCCTCCTTCGCGCCGGAGCTCCTTCAGGGCGTCCGCTCCGGCGACCCGATGAAGACGAAGCACCTCGAAAAGGCGCTCATGCAATTCGCCGAGGAAGGCGCGGCCAAGGTCTTCAAGCCGATGATCGGATCGGGCTTCGTCGTTGGCGTTGTGGGCCAGCTCCAGTTCGAGGTGCTGGCGAGCCGGATCGAGCAGGAATACGGCCTGCCCGTGCGATTCGAGGCCTCGCAATTCACCTCCGCGCGCTGGGTCCATGGGCCGAAAGACAAGGTCGAGGCCTTCGCGCAGTCCAACAAACAGCACATGGCCACCGACAATGACGGCGACGATGTTTTCCTCACGCGCCTGCAGTGGGATATCGACCGCGTGGAACGGGACCACCCCGACCTCCGGCTGTCCTCAACCAAGGAGATGATGGTCTGATCCGGCGGCACCCCGCCGGCCTGACTTGCGCCGCGCGCAGGACTTTGCGACCATCTGGAAAAACTAGGCAGCGCTTCATGATCGCATCTCTCGCGAAGTTCCCCGTCAAGGCCTTGCCCGCAGCGCTGGCCGCGGGCCTCGCCACGGCCGCTGCAGCCGAATTCTGGGACAGCGATGCCGCGTGGAACCTGCTCAACCTTGCCAGCGTCTCGGAGGCCGTGGTGGACGACACGTGGTTCGCCGTGAAGGCGTTTCCCGAGGAACTCCGCGCCGCCACCGACGACTTCCTCATCGAGGGCTACGTCGTACCGATTCTCGCGGAGCCCGAGATCTCGAGCTTCATTCTTGTCCAGGACCCCGAGAACTGCCCCTTCTGCGGCACGGGCTCGGGCTACGCGCCGGTTCTAGAGGTTATCCTCGGAGAGCCGATCCCCTCGGTGGAAGAGTTTTCCCGCATCCGCGTGCAGGGTGAGCTCGAACTCATCGATGATCCTCAAACATTCCAGATGTTTGTGCTCGTTAACGCCGCGCCGGTAAGTTGATCTGCCCGATTTGACCTCGGGCTGTGGATCGACTATCTGCAGCGCAGCACGCAACGGCGTGCACGACGTCGGGCGCGACTGTGACAAGCGCCCAATGCCACGGGGCCCTGCCCCTAACTTTGGACGCTGATGACAAAATTTACTGATCTGAACCTGGACCCCAAGGTCCTCAAGGCCGTAGTCGATGCAGGCTACGAAGAGCCCACGCCGATCCAGGCGGGCGCCATTCCCCCCGCCCTCGAGGGCCAGGACGTCCTGGGGATCGCGCAGACGGGGACGGGTAAGACCGCTAGCTTCACGCTGCCCATGATCACGCTCCTGAAGCGTGGCCGGGCCCGGGCGCGGATGCCCCGCTCCCTCGTGCTCGCACCAACGCGAGAGCTGGCGGCACAGGTGGCGGAGAACTTCGACACCTACACAAAGTACACGAAGCTGACGAAGGCGCTCCTCATCGGGGGCGTGAGCTTCAAGGAGCAAGACGCGCTGATAGACCGTGGCGTGGATGTCCTAATCGCCACGCCCGGGCGCCTGCTCGACCATTTCGAGCGTGGCAAACTGCTTCTCACGGGCGTCCAGATCATGGTGGTGGACGAGGCCGACCGGATGCTCGACATGGGCTTCATACCGGATATCGAGCGCATCTTTTCGCTGACGCCCTTCACGCGCCAGACGCTCTTTTTCTCGGCCACCATGGCCCCCGAGATCGAGCGCATCACCAACACCTTCCTCAGCAACCCGGCCAAGGTGGAGGTGGCGCGCGCCGCCACCACCAACAAGAACATCACGCAGTGCGTGGTCATGTTCAAATCCTCCCGCCGGGACCGCGAGGCGAGCGAAAAGCGCAACCTGCTGCGCGCGCTGATCGATGGCGAGGGCGAGAAGCTCACGAACGCCATCATCTTCTGCAACCGCAAGACCGACGTCGACATCACCGCGAAATCGCTCAAGAAGCACGGCTATGACGCCGCGGCGATCCACGGCGATCTCGACCAGTCGTTCCGCACCAAGACGCTCGAGGGGTTCCGCGACGGGACACTTAAGCTTCTCGTGGCCTCCGACGTGGCCGCCCGCGGCCTCGACATCCCGAATGTAAGCCATGTCTTCAACTTCGACGTGCCCAGCCACGCCGAGGACTACGTGCACCGGATCGGGCGCACGGCCCGTGCGGGCCGCAGCGGGACGGCCATGATGATCTGCGTTCCGCGCGACGAAAAGAACCTCGAAGATATCGAACGGCTGGTGAAGGACACGATCCCCCGGCTCGACAGCCCGCTGAAGGGCGGTGCATCGGTGCCGGACGTCGCCGATGAGGCCGACGAGAAGCCCAAGCGATCCCGCTCCCGCTCCCGCCCGAAAAAGCAGGAAGAACCCGCCGCGGCGGTGGAGGAAGCGGAACCGGCAAACGACATGCCGCCGCGCGAGGAACAGCCCAGGCGCTCCCGCGGGGGCCGTGGCCGGGGATCGCGCGACCGTGGCGATAGCGGGGCCACGCCCGTGGGCATGGGCGATCACCTGCCGGGCTTCATCGCGAAAAGCTTTGCCGAGCGTCTCGAGGACACCGCCGCCTAGCGGCTCGCGCGGAGCGACCTCAGAAAAAGCCCGAGCCCGCCGAAAAAGAGCACCAGGATCACCACGAGATCAAAGACGCTCATGCGGGCAAATGTGAGTTGTATGGATGCTATCACGCCCGCCACCATGGCGATGAGCGAGGCTGCGGCGAGCCCCCAGCCGATCAAATTCTTCGAATTGTAGAATATCAACACGACGCCGAAGATGAACGGAATGAGCACCATTCCGGTGGTGACGGGGAAACCGCCGAGGCGGAAGAGGCCCGTACCCAACCCGAATTGCGGTCGGATGATGATCCCGTTCAAAAGCAGGTAACCGCCTGCCACCATCATCGCGAGCCCGATGAGAAAGAGCCCGGTGCCGCCCTCGTTGCCGCCCGCGCCCATCAGCCGAGCCTCGAGAGGACGACCGTCACCTCGGGCTTTTTGCCGATCTCGGACATGGCCGTCGCGCGGGTGATGCGGCGGAGCTCGTCCTCGAGCTTCTCGTCGTCTTTCAGTGTCTTGGCCGAAGCACGCATGAGAAACTGACCGAGGTCTTCCTCGAGCACGTCCGAGAGCGCGGCGTTCGATGTGCCCGTTTCGGCGAGGCCCATTAGATCGCACCAGGGCTCGCCCACGGGCTCGTCATCCTCGAGGATCACGCTCACCATTACGTGGCCGTTGAGCGCCATGCGCATGCGGTCGCGGATCACCCCGTCCATCGCGCCCACCTGCACCGTCCCGTCGAGATAGGTGCGCCCCGTTTCCACGTAGCCCACCACGCGCGGCGCATTGCCGGCGAGGTCGAGCATCGTGCCGTTGACGGCGATAACGGAGGCCCGCCCACCCTGCTCGGCGAGCTTCACATGCTCGCGCAGGTGCCGGTGCTCGCCATGCATCGGCACGACGAAAGCCGGATCGATGAGTGCATGCATCCGCTCGAGATCCGGCCGGTTGGCATGGCCCGAGACGTGGTAGAGCCCCGTGCTGTCATCGATAACGTCCACGCCCATCTCGCTGAATTGGTTGATGATACGGATCACGCCGCGCTCATTCCCCGGGATGGTCTTGGAGGAAAAGAGGAACGTGTCCCCCTCTTTCATGGTGAGCCCGCGATACTTCCCGTTGGCGAGCTGCGCGGAGGCGGCGCGGCGCTCCCCCTGGGAGCCTGTCACGAGGAGCATCAGGTTGCCCCGCGGGATGTCGAGCGCATCCTCGGCGGTCACGGTCTTGGGGAAATCGCTGAGCACGCCCGTCTCGACGCCGGCCTCGATCATGCGCCGCATCGCACGGCCCAGAAGACAGATGGAGCGGCCTGCCCGCTCCCCCGCCTCGGCGAGTGTCTTCACCCGCGCGATGTTGGAGGCAAACGTGGTGGCCACCACCATGCCTTCCGCCTCGGAGACGAGACGCTCGATCTCGGGGCCGACGACGGCCTCGGAGCGGCCCGGCGTGTTCGAGAAGACGTTGGTGCTATCGCAGACGAGCGCTTTCACCCCGCCCTTCGCGATGTCCTCGAACATGTCCGCGTCGAAGGCCTCGCCCACGCCGGGTGTGGCGTCGAGCTTGAAATCCCCCGAGTGGAAGACACGGCCTGCCGGTGTCTCAATGAGGAGGCCGGAGGATTCCGGGATCGAATGCGAAACCGGCACGAAGCTGACCTTGAACGGCCCCGCCTCCACCACCTCCGGAAAGCGGGAGACGGTCGTGACCGCCTCCGACCCGATGCCGAATTCCTCGAGCTTGCGGCGAGCGATGTTGGCCGTGAAGGTCCGAGCGAAGATCGGCGCGCCGAGCTTCTCGAAGGTGTGCCCGATGGCGCCCACATGGTCCTCGTGAGCATGGGTGATGAAGATGCCGTCGATCATCGCGCGGCGTTCTTCGAGCCATGCGATATCCGGCAGGATCAGGTCCACGCCGGGCGTGCCGTCCATGTCCGGGAAGGTCACGCCGAGGTCGACGACGATGAGCCGCTCCGCATCCTCGGGCCCGTAGCCGTAGACATAGCAATTCATGCCCACTTCCCCTGCCCCACCGAGGGGCAGGTAAATCAGTCGCTCGCTCACATGTTTTCCTTATTGTGTCGGTGGATGACGGTCAGGCCGTGCATCGTCAGATCGTCTTCGAAGACGTCAAATAGCTCTTCTGCCTGTTCGAACAACGGCGCAAGGCCCCCGGTGGCGACGATCTTCATGGGCCGCGCGCGTTCGGCGGTGATACGTGCCGTCACTTCCTTGATGAGGCCCACATAGCCCCAGAATATGCCCGACTGCATGCAGGCGACCGTGTTGGTGCCCACTACGCGCTGCGGCTTCGTGATGTCTACGTTGGGCAGTGCGGCGGCGGCCATGTGGAGCGCCTCCAGGCTCAAGTTCACGCCAGGCGAGATCACCCCGCCCACATAGGCCCCGTCATGGTCCACCACGTCGAAGGTCGTGGCCGTGCCGAAATCCACGACGATGAGATCCCCGCCGTGGAGGTCGAAAGCGCCCGCCGTGTTCACGAGCCGGTCGGGGCCCACGATCGTGCCTTCGTCCACCCGGGGGTTCACTGGTAGGAGACAATCAGGCTTTCCCACCACCCAGGGTCGGGTGCTGAAATAACGATCCGCGAAGACGCGCAAATTGAAGACGACGCGCGGCACGGTGGAGCTCACGATCACCTCGTCGATCTGCACGTCGAGATCGTGCAGGTTCATCAGCGTGCGAAGATAGACGTAGTATTGGTCCGCCGTCCTCTGGTGCGCCGTGGCCGTGCGGAACGTGGCGAGGAACCGGGTGCCGTCCCAGAGGGAGAATACCGTGTTCGTGTTACCGCAATCGATGCACAGGAGCATGGAAACCCTTCAGAAATAGACATCCGCCGCGGGCAGGCTCAGGCGACCTTCGGGCGTGGATAATATGAGCTGGCCCGCGATGTCGATGGTCTCGAACACGCCGCGATGCTCCGCGTGCCCCGCGCGTGCCCGGATCGGCGCGCCCAGCCGGGCGGCATCCCGGAGCCAGTCGTCGCGAACCGGGCCGAAGCCCTGCGTGGCCAAACATGCCTCCCACTGCGCAAAGGCCGGCGCGAGAACGTCGAGGACCGCCTCGGGCCCGTCGTCGATGCCGAGCGCCACCGGCGGGAGCGCTTGGTCCTCGAGGACGTCCCTTGGCGGGGCATGGCGCAGGTTGATCCCGATGCCGATGGCGAGGCGCGCGCCCGGCAGCGTCTCGAGCAGGATGCCCGCGGCCTTCGAGCCGCCCACGAGCACGTCGTTGGGCCATTTGAGCGAGAGCCCCCCGACGCCGAACGCCCTGAGCGTGTCCCTTAGCGCGAGGGCGGCCACGAAGGATCGCAGCGCGGCCTCATGCGGGGACGGCGTGTGCATGACGAGCGTTGCGGCGAAGTTGCCCTCCGGGTGCTGCCATGCGCGTCCCCGCCGCCCGCGCGCCGCCGTTTGTCGGTGCGCGAGGATCCATGTAGGCGCGTCGATCTCTGCCGCCCGCCGCGCGGCCTCGGCCATGGTGCTGTCGAGCTCCCCGTAGATGCGGCGATGGGGTTCACCCATCAGCGAAGCGCCGCGAATTGCGCGGCGATTTCCGCAAAGGCCGGCGCGGTGCGATCGAGCACGATGCCGGGCCAGAGGCCCAGGAGCACGAGCGCCACGAGCAGGAGGGAGAGCGTCAGGCGCTCGCGCCCGTCAAGGTCGGCGACTAGCTTGAAATGCTCCTTTACCCGAGGACCAAGCATGAGCTGCCGGTAGAGCGCGAGCGCGAGCCCCCCGAAGAGGAGCGCCCCCAACGCGGTCAGGAGCGCCGCCGTGAGGCTCACCGGCAAAAGCCCGAACAGCGCCAGGAGCAGCGCGACGAACCCGGCCGTTCCCGGCGCGCCGAGGAGCGCGAGCGCAAAGAACAGGAAGAAAGCCGACAGGACGGGGAGCCGCGTCTTCAGCGCCCCGAAGGCGGCCATCTCGCGCGCGTTCCCCCGCGCCTCGAGCATCACCGCCAGCGCAAAGAGCGCGGCCAGCGTGAGACCGTGGGCAAGAAGCGCCATGACTATGGCGTCAAAGCTCTGCACCGTGCCCCCCGCTATGAGGAGCACGAATGCTCCGGTCTGCGCCACAGCCACGTAGGAGAGAAGCCGCCCGAAATCTTCGGCGACCAGAGCCGAAAGCACGCCGAGCACGAGCCCCGCGCCCGCCAGCGCCATCAAGAGCGGCGCGAAGGCGTCCGTGGCCACGGGCAGCATCCCCACATGGATGCGCAGCAGCCCATAAAGGCCGAGCGACGTCACCAATACGCCCAGGATCATGCCCACCTGCAATGGCGCGCGAAACCCGAGACCGGGGAGCCAGGTGTGAAACGGCCACAGCGCCGCCTTCACCGCCACGCTCACCGCGGCCAGCAGCCAGAGCACGCTCTGCCCGCCCCCGGGCAGCGCGCCCGCCGCCGCCGAGAAATTGTGGAGGAGCAGTTGGGAGATATCCGTCGTCTGCGCTTCGCCCGCCAGCCCCGCGGCCGCGACGATCAAGAGAACCGTGCCGGGCAGCGTGTAGAGCCACGCCTTGAGCGCCGAGACGCCACAGGCCATGCGGCCCCACATCCCCGCGAGAAGGAGCGCGGGCAGGATGGCCAGCTCGAAAAAGGCGACGAAGAAGACGAGGTCGAGTGAGAGCACCGCGCCTAGAAGCGCCGTCTCGAAGGTCAAAAGCCAGATCACGTAGTGCTTGACCCGCTCGCTCAGCGCCCAGCTCATGGCCACCGCGATGGGCGTCAGCGCCGTGATGAGCAGCACGAACGGCAGCGAGACACCGTCCACACCCATCCGGTAGGTGAGCCCGAGGATGACCCGGCTCTCCTCGAACTGAAATCCGCGGTTGGCCCCGTCGAAACCCAGAAAGAGCGCCACCGCCACAAAGAAGGTCGCCCCCGATGCCGTGAGCGCCAGCCACTTCGCATTCTGCCGCGCCGCCTCGTCGTTTCCACGCAGGAAGATCGCCAGGATGAGCGCGGCGAGGAGCGGCGTGAATGTCAGGATGGAGAGCAAGTTTTGCACGACGACCCCTCCCTATGCGCCGACCATGGCGAGGATCGTCGACAATAGAACGAGCCCCACGATCGCTGTGAGGGCATAGGGGGTCGTCCGCCCCCCGCTCAGCCGGGACCATGCCTGGGTCAGGGCGGGAAAAAGCGCTCGCGCTAGCCGCGTCATGAGCGCATCGAGGCCCGCACCGTCGAGACGGTGACCGAGCGTTCTCCCGGCCCAGGCGAGGGGCCGCGCCACGTAGCCGCCGATGAGCCTCTCCTCCGCCAAAGCGCCCCCCGTGTCGGGTATAATGCGCGCCAGGGCCTTCGCCCAACCGGGCCGCATCGCGAAGAGGAGTGCCGCAAGCGCAAGGCCGATGGCGGAACAGATCACCGGGACGGTGGTGATCCACGACGCGCTCTCCGGCACAGGCTGCATTGGCACCCAAAGCGCGGAGAGGATGACGAGCAGCGCCGCCACGCCGAGCACGGACCGCGTAACGGGCGGCTCGGACACCCCCTCGGGCACCGGGCTCCTCGGAGCGCCGGCAAAGGCCATCACCACCACGCGCCAGACCGCGAAGCTCGTCAGAATGAGCGCGATCACGACCGGCACGAAAAAGGCCGTTCCATGCGTCACGGTAAGGAGCGCCGACGCTGACGCGAACCCACCCAGCCCGATCAGGAGGCCCTCGTAGGGAAAGGGCAGGCCAAGGCCGCTGAGCCCCACCGCGCCCACGATCAGGGCGCCATAGTGGCTGCCGAAGGCGGCCTTGCGCCCGCCGAGCTGCCAGAGATCGCATTCCCCACCGCGGGCGACAAGCGAACTCACGCCCCAGAGGAGGAGGGCGAGGCACACGCCCTGCGCCATCAGGTGGGCCGTGGCCAAGCCGATCTCGTCCAACGCGACCGACACGGCGACGAGCCCGCCCGCCGCCCCCACGAGGAGCGCCGCGGCGCGTCGGATGTCCTGCTGCAGGACCGAGAGCACGCCGAGGGCGATGGCGCTGGCTGCGCCAAATACCCCGAGAAACGTGCGATGCCCCTCGCCCAGACCTGCGCCCTGCACATCCAGTAGCCAGAGACCCGCGAGGGCGAGCACCAGCGGCGCGAGGGCCGCGGTCGGAGCGGGGGTCAAGGCGCTCTCGGCATGCCAGATATGGGCGATGTAGAGCCCCAGAAGCGTTGCCGCAGCGATCACCACCGCGCCGCCGGTCAAAGCCTCCAGCGCGACAGCCTGTCCGAAAAGCGTGGTCTCACCGGCAAGGGGCTCCGCGAAAAGCACGTCGAACCGCGCCCCGTCGCGCGCTGCAAATAGGGCAGCGGCCCCGATGGCAAGGGCGCATGTGCCGGCCACGAGCACGACCAGAACGCGCTGCATGGCCCGCCCCGCCCCCTGGCTCCTGTGGTCGAAGCCCGCGAGCTGCGCGGAAAACCAGGCCAGGAAAAAAAGCGCCGCGAGCGCCTGCACGGTTCCGGAGGCGGTGAAAAAAACCACCGTGGCACTCATGAGAAGCCCGTGGAGGAGAGACAGCCGCGCCTTTTCGTTTGGCTTCGCCTTGGATTTGCCCGCGGTGAGCGGCAGATCGTGGACCATGACCTGCGCCGCGGTCCCGAGCGTCAGTGAGAGCGCCACGAAGAGGAGGCCGTTCGTGCCGGGCTCCAGCGCGAGCTCCGTCGACAGCGTACCGCTTTCGATCCAGGGGCTCATAAGAACCGCAGAGGTGAGCCCACCCGTGAGGTGCGCGATCCAGGCGATCAGGGCAGCGCATCCGTAGAGCGCGGCACAGGTCCATGCGATCGCGAGCTCGGACATGGCCCCGCGCGTGAACCAAGCCAGACCTGACCCGAGCAGGAGCAGCCCCAGAAGCATCAGTCCCATCAGCGGGCGCTCCCCATGGCGGTCCGGCGCACTCAGTCCTCTCCGTCTTTGGCCATGGCGTCGCGTGCGAGACCCATGGCGCGGGTCATGGCGGGCGGACCGGCAAAGATCGACATCTGGACGATGGTTTCCACGATTTCCTGGTCCGTCGCGCCCGCCTCTCGCGCATGGCGCACGGTGCTCTTGATCTGCTCATCGGCTTGCGCGCCGAGGACGGTCAGCGCGCCCAGCGTCAGAAGGAGGCGCGTCTTGGCGTCGAGCCCATTGGGATTGAGCGTCTTGCCGAAGAACATCTCGAGCATGTCCTGCGGCATCGTGGGCGGCATGGCCCCGAGCCAGGAGCTCGCGGCCTTCGACCATTCCTCGGAGGCTTGCTGCATGGCTTCGATGAGGGATTTGTCCATGTGCGATCTGCCCAACTTGCGCCCGCTGTCTGAATTTAGGCCCACCTTTGACCGCCGTCGACTGAAAGCGCAATGGCGCTCGGATCAAACCGTTGGGATGCCTGCCGCTCGACACGCCGCGACCGTGGCGGCAGCGTCGAGCGTCCGATCGCCGCGCGGTCGCTCGCGCGAGATCGTGTAGGCCGCGTCTGCGGTGCGCGCCCGTCCCTCTTCGCCCAGATTGGTGCGCACGTGGCGCAGGAAGTTCGCCCCACGGATGAGCGCGAATTGCGACGCGGCGCAATCGGTGAAGTCCCGCAGATCGCCCGCGCCGCGCGCGCCCTCCATGGTCACCGTGAGGCTCACGAGGTCTTCGGCGAGGAGCGTCGTCTCCACCGTACCGTAGCGCGGAGCGAATCCCGCGCCGCCACCCAAAATCGCGGCGCCCTCGCAGGACGCGCAGAACAGGAGCGCGCAGAGGGCCGCAGCGTTAGCGCGCACGGAGGAGACGACCCACGGCCGTTTCTCCGTCGATCTCGGCCACGCCGACACTGCAATAGCTCGCGGGGGCATCGGCCTCCGCCCCGCGCGCGGTGAGATAGGCCTGCGCCTCCGCGCGCAGGTTGGCCCGCGCGATGGGATCCTCGACAAAGGTGTCGATCTCGTCGGACGTGAACCCGGCCGCGCGGGCCGCCGAATAGAGCTGATTGCGCAGATTGTAGACCCGGATGAGACGCGGGGAGATGGCCTCGCAGTTGCGCTGGATCGCGTCGCCCACCGCCACAGCGAGGAGCCCGTTGCGGACCTCTGCCACGTCGTCGGGGCTGCGCGCCTCGAGCGGTGCACCGAAGGGCGTGAGCAGCAGCACGGCAAGAAAAAGAGCCCGGGCCATATCAGTCCTCCCCCGCCTGGGTATCCGAGACCATGAGGAGGCCGCCGAGGGCGCTGCCCTCTGCCATCTCCGCCTCGGCTGCGGCACAGATCTCCTCTACGCTCGGCGCGTTGAGACCGTGGCGTTCCATGAAGGAGGCCTGCCGGAGGCCCACGCCATACTCGACGCCGGAGAGCTCCGTGAGTGCATCGCCCACGAGGCCATCCTCCGCCAGCCGGCTCAGAAGCGCCTCGGAGGCCGCGTTGGCGGCGGCGAGGCTCACATCGACCTCGGGGCAGAACTGCGCCAGCCGCTCCGCCGTGGTCACGGCAAAGAGCGCGTCGAGGTAGTAATCCGGCGCGACCGCCTCCGCCGAGGCGGCGCCCGCCCCAAGGAGCGCTGCGAGAAGGCTTGTGCGAAGCGGTGTCACGGTAAGGTCTTTCCTGGTCATTGGCTGGGTCCTGGGCGGGAGAGGGCCGATCCACAAGCTGTTATGCAATAACGCGCGGCCTCCTGCAGGATTCCGCCGCGTCAGGAGCGACTGCGCCATAACCTCCAGGCGACGATCAAGGCCCAAGCGAAGGCCGCCAGCGCGAAGAGGTCCGCAAGGATGGCATATTCTCCCGGCATGCCGAGGCGCGGGCCGAGCCACTGAACTCCGAGCCAGAGCGCCATGGCCGCCACCAGCACGACCGAGACGAGCCGCGAGGTCTTGGCGCGCTCTATGTCCCGATCGCTCGGTTTCTTTGCCATGGGGGTGCCCCCTTCATAGAGACGGCGGCCGCGCCACGATCGGGCGCGCCTGGAGGTGTCGTTCGACGTGGCGACTGGTCAGTAGACCTTGCCGTCTTCCACTTTTTTCGAGAACTCGGTTTCGCCGCCCGCAGCGAGCACCTTGGCCTGCGCCACCCAGTCGTCGCGGGTGACGCGGCCCTTGAAGCCTTCGAGGTTCTGGTCGACCCAGGCCACCTCTTCGGGGGACCAAGCGGCGATCTGATCGAAGTGAAAGAAGCCCAGATTGTTGCAGAGCTTTTCCAGCTTCGGCCCCACGCCCTTGATTTCCTTCAGGTTGTCCGCACCGCCCTCGCGCGCGGCGGTCAGGGCCTTGGGGCGCGTTCCCGCACCGCTTGCTGCGACTTCTCCGGGATCAGGTGCCGCGGCGCGCGCGGCCTCGGGCACTTCCACGGGGGCCGCCTCTTTCACCTCCGCAGGCGCGACCGTCGGTTTCGGCGCTGCGGGCCGGGCGTCGGAGCCCGGTGCCTTCACATCCTCGAGCGCGGGCAATTCGCGGCAGAAGATGTAGGCAAAGACGACACCCAGCGCCACGACGACGAGGCCGCCGAGAAAGATGCTCTGCGTCCAGAGGTATCCCGCGAAGATGCGGAACACGATGATGGACAGGGCCCCGATGAGCCCCGCCATGGCAAATGAACTGATCGTGCAGCCTCCGCTGCCGGTCTGTTGGGTCATGATCGAGGAACTCCCTCTCCGTCGATTGGTCTTTTCGGTACTCTGGCATGGCGGCCCTTTTCACGGAAGTCCGCATTTGGCGTGATCATGGGCGCATGCGCGGACAGTCCGCCCTGCGCCCGTATGACCGACCTCGGGCCCACGCGGCTCAGCCCAGCGGGCGCGCGCCTTCCGCGACGACCACATAGGCGCAGAGCAGGAGCGCCACGAGGGAGGCGAAAGCGGCCCAGACATGGGGTCCCACGGGCTGTTTGCGTCGCCAGTAGATGACGACATCCGCCAGGGAGGCGACGATATAGGCAGCCTGCAGCCCGGCCATGACGGCGAAATCGCGATAGGCCACCGCGAGAAGCGCGAGAGTGAAATAGGATAGGTAGCGGCCCGCCATCACCTGCGGCAGCGCGTCTTCCCGGTGGTCCAGCTTCGGCAGGGCGCCGCGCGGATTGCGAATCATGATCGTCGCGATGAAGCCCGTCACCGAAAGCGTCACCACCGCCACGAAGACAAAGATGCCGCCGGCCACCGTCATGGCCGCGCGCCGCGACGGGTGTGGCCCGGGCCGCTTCCTTGGCGCCCCTCCGCCATCACGTCCATGGCCGGACGGATCATCTCAGAGCGCCTTCATGTTGGCGGCCCAGGCCGCGGGCACGCGGCCCAGATGCGCGGCCACGGCATCGTATTGCGGTGCGAGCTCTTTGAGCGCCCGGTCGCGGAGGTCCTCCCGCATCTCGACCTCCACGCCGGCATGAACCTTCCGCTCCACCGGCGCCGGCGCGCGCGGGAGGTCCAGCCAGTCGCAGAGCGCGTCATAGCCCGCGTCGCCCATAAGTTCCTCCATGACCATGACCCGGTATCGATCCCGCGGCACCGCCTCGGCGAGCCGCGCAAGCGTGGCGGCATAGTCGCCCCGGGCAGTGATATGCGTCTCCTTGCCCTTGTGCAGGATGCGCCAGAGCGTGGCATTCGATTTCTGCGGTACGCTCTGCCCCTCGAAGAGCTGCCGCTCCGCCTGCATCCGCACCGCCGACCAGAGCCGCGCCAGCGGATCCCGCACAAGGTATAGCAGCCGCGTTTCGCGGCCGAGCGCCACCATGTCCTTGAGCTTGGCCTTGCTGAGCAAACCGTAGGCCGGGCAGATATCGGCCACGAGCCTCGTCCGAGTTCCGCGATCGCGGATATAGGCGAGATAGGCAAGATGCCCTTTCCTCGGGGCGTCGAGCATGGCGATGAGCCCGGCCATATCGGCGATGCGACGGTCCATGTTGCGGGCCTGCCATCGCCGTCCGGCGGTCTCCGCCTCTTCACGCATTACTTCAAAACGGGCGAGTTGCGCCTGAAACACGGCGAGCTGTCTTTGGCGGACCGGCGGCGAGAAGGTATCCCAGTAGTGCAATTCCTTCACCGCGGGCAGCGCGCAATCGGCACGGTCGGCCAGGGTGCGATAGAGCCAGGACGTCCCTGCCTTCGTCGCGCCTATGCCAATCAGGACCGTCGGTCTGCTCACGTCGTCCTCGTCCGTTCGCCGACCAGTCTGGCGAGCGGGCCCTGGGCCGTCAACGCATCAGCGCGCCCAATGCGGCGCGCGTTTCTCGAAGAATGCGCCGATGCCCTCGGCGGCCTCCTCGGAGCGCCAGCGCGCGATAAGGGCATCCATGGTGCGCGCGATGAGCGCGGCATCGATGGGCGGACGCAAGTCGCGGGCGAGACGTTTCGTGTCCGCCACAGCGCCCGGCGCGCAGGACAGGTAGGGCTCGATCTCCGCCTGGATGGCGGCGTCGAGGTCTTCGGCGCGCACCGCGCGCGCGAGAAGCCCGAGGCGGACGGCCTCCTCGGCCGTGAACCGGCGCGAGGACAGAAAGACCTCCGTGAGCCGTGGCCCCATCTTCGCGGCAACATAGGGCCCGATCGTCGCAGGAATCAGGCCAAGCCGGGTCTCCGTGAGCCCGAAAAGCGTGCCCTCCACCCCGATCGCCACATCCGCTAGGCTCGCCAGCCCCACGCCACCTCCGAACGCATTGCCGTGGAGACGCGCAATGAGCGGCACATCTAGCATGTAAAGCGCGTGGAACATGTCAGCGAGACGCTGCGCCTCGGCCCGGCGCCCCTCGTCCGAGGCCTCGAATTGGTGCCGCATCCAGCCGAGATCTCCGCCCGCGCAGAAGCTCTGCCCCTCACCCGCCAGCACGATCACGCGGGCATCGCCGGGTCTGGTCCGCACGGCGACGTCTGTGATGGCGTCCATCATCGCCGCGTTGAGCGCGTTGTGCACATCCGGGCGCGCGAGGGACAGCGTGAGCACGCCCCGACCATCCAGCACGGTTTCAATTGTCATGCTTTCGCCCCACGATATCCCGCGCAAACGCTGCGAGCTCTTTCAATTTTCGAACATTTATCCCGGTCTCGAAGCCTCTCTCCTCCAAGTGCGCCACGAGCGCTTCGGTGGAGAGATTTCCCGGCGCACCGGGCGCGTAGGGGCACCCACCGAGGCCCGAGACCGAGCTGTCGAAGCGCCGGATGCCGGCGGAAATCGCGACCTCCACATTGGCCAACGCCTGGCCGCTCGTGTCGTGGAAATGTCCGGCCACGCGGGCGGGGTCCCATGGGGGAAGCGCCGCTTCCAACACGGCGGCGACGCGCTCCGGCGTGCCCTTTCCCACCGTGTCGGCGAGCGCAAGAGAGTTGCAGCCAAGCGCCAAGAGCTTCTCGGAGAGCGTGCCCACGGCTTCCGGCGCCACGCGGCCTTCGAAGGGGCAGTCGGTTACGCAGCTGATATAGCCGCGCACGGTCACGTCGGCGGGTTTTGCGGCCATGATCTCGGCCACCCGCTCAAGGCTTTCGGCCACCGAGCACCCGAGGTTGGCCTCGCTGAAGGCCTCCGTCGCCGAGACGAAGACGGCGATGCGGGAGATGTCGAAGGCCGTCTCCCGGCGCACCTCGAGATACTGCGCAAGCCGCCGCGCATTGGGGATGAGCACCATGCCCACGACCCCATCGAGCGGCCCCACAGCGCGCAACACCTCGCCCGTGGCGGCCATCTGCGGCACGCGGGACGGGTTCACGAAGGACCCCACCTCGATCTGGCGGAGCCCCGCCTCCGCGCAGCGCCGAATGAAGTCGGCCTTACCCGCCACGGAAATCTCCGCGCGCTCGTTCTGGAGCCCGTCCCGCGGGCCCACTTCGATGATCTCGACGACGCCTAACTCGCCCATGCCGGATAAAACTCCTGGCTGTAGAGCTTCTGCGCGCCGGGCAGTGACGCCTTGAAAGCCGGCCGCGCAGTGATCCGCGCGTACCAGGCCGCGAGCTTTGGAAAGCCATCGAGCGGCGTGAAATGCCGCGCCATGTAGACGGCCTGCCCCACGGCGATGTCGGCGGCAGAGAAGCCCTTGAGCAGAAACTCTCCGAGGCCACCTTCCAGCGCAGCATAGCACTTTTCGATGCGCTTGGCCTCGATCTGCATGACGATGGGCGAGCGCATGTGATCCTCGTAGAGCACAACGTGCTGCTGCGTGAGCGCGGCGCTGTGCTGGCTGATGGTCTCCGCGAAATGCAGCCAGCCCAGCCAGGCCGCGCGCTCTGGATCGCCCGGCGCGCGGCCGAGCCCGGCCTCAGGAAAGCGCTCGCAGAGCACCTCCATGATCGCCCCGGACTCGAAGAGCACCGCGCGATCGAGCTCGAGCGCCGGCACGCGTCCGGCCGGGTTGAGCGCGAGGAAGTCCGGGCTTCGCAGCGTCTTGTCGAATGGCCATTCGCGGAGATCGAAGTCCACGCCAAGCTCGTGCAGCAGCCAGAGCACCCGCATGGAGCGCGTCTGCGGGCAGTGATGGAGCCGGATCACTCCGCGGTCTCCAGCCGGATGATGGGCGCGCCCGCCTGCGTCTGCGCCCCGGCCCGGCCCACGACCTCGGCGATGATCCCGTCGCGCGGCGCGCGCAGCGTGTGCTCCATCTTCATCGCCTCGAAAACGGCGAGCGGATCCCCCGCCTGCACGGCCTGCCCCACCTCGGCCATGACGGCCTTGAGAAGCCCGGGCATGGGCGCCTCCACGATATCGGCGCCCGCGCTTTCGTCCACGGCCACGCGCAGATCAGGCACCTCGAAAACGTAAGGCGATCCGAAAAACACCGTCACCCCATGGGCGTCGCGGTGGATGGAGGCGCGCACCGGCGCGCCGTCGATCCACCAGGTGCCGTCGCGCAGGGCCACGTCATGCGCCCAGGCGCGGAAGCTCTCGGCATGGGTTTCCACGGCGATATCGATGATCTCTCCGCCGAAGCTGAGCCTCGCGGTCTGCGTGAGCGGCGCCCAGAGGGAAAAGCCGCTGAGGAAACTCCGCGGCCCGTGGAGGCCGAGCGCGCCGAGGGCCGCGAGCACCTGCGTCTTCGAACAGGGCCGTGCGTCTTCGGTGAGCGCGCTGCCTTCGCCCGCGATGAGACCCGTGTCAAAGGTCCCCGCGACGAAATCCGGCACGCGAATGAGACGCCGCAGGAAGGCGAGATTGCAGGTCAGGCCCGCGATCTGGGTCTCCGCGAGGGCACGGTCGAGCGCGGCGAGCGCCTCCGTCCTGTCCGCACCCTGGCAGATGACCTTCGCGATCATCGGATCGTAGAACGGGCTGATGGCGTCCCCCTCCCGGACGCCGCTATCCACCCGCGCCCCTTCCGGGAAAGCGAGCCGCGTGAGCCGCCCCGTGGCCGGGAGGAAGCCCGCCGCCACGTCCTCGGCATAGAGCCGCGCCTCCACGGCGTGTCCGGTGAGCGAGATCTCCTCCTGCGTGGCAGGGAGCGGTGCGCCGGAGGCCACGCGCAGCTGCCATTCCACGAGGTCGATGCCCGTGATCGCCTCCGTCACCGGGTGCTCCACCTGCAGGCGCGTGTTCATTTCCATGAAATAGAAGCGGTCCGGCCTGAGCCCGTTGGAGGCGTCCACGATGAATTCCACGGTGCCGGCCCCGGCATAGCCGATGGCTTCTGCCGCGCGCACGGCGGCGGCGCCCATGGCCTCCCGCATCTCGGGCGTCATGCCCGGCGCCGGCGCCTCCTCGATCACCTTCTGGTGCCGCCGCTGAAGCGAGCAATCCCGCTCGAAGAGGTGGACGGCCCGGGCCCCGTCGCCAAAAACCTGCACCTCGATGTGGCGCGGGCTCGCCACATATTTCTCGATGAGGACGTCTCGATTGCCAAAGGCGCCCTCCGCCTCCGAGCGCGCCGAGGCGAGGGCCGCGTCGAAGTCCTTCGCGGCCTCCACGATGCGCATGCCCTTCCCGCCGCCACCGGCCACGGCCTTGATGAGGACGGGGTAGCCCACCTCCTCGGCCGCCTTGCGCAGCCTGACATCGGCCTGATCGGCCCCGTGGTAGCCGGGCACGACCGGCACGCCCGCCGCTTCCATCCGCGCCTTGGCCGCATCCTTGAGCCCCATCGCCCGGATCGCCTCCGCCGAGGGGCCCACGAAGACGAGCCCCGCTGCCTCGACTTTTGCAACGAAATCAGGGTTTTCAGAGAGAAAGCCGTAGCCAGGGTGGATCGCGTCGGCCCCCGTGGCCTGCGCCGCTGCGATGATGGCGTCCTGCCTGAGATAGCTCTCCGCCGGCGTCTGCCCGCCGAGCGGGACGGCCACGTCGCAGGCGGCCACGTGGGCCGCGCCCGCGTCTACCTCTGAAAACACCGCCACCGTCTCCACACCCATGGCCCGCGCCGTGCGCGCGATGCGCACCGCGATCTCGCCGCGATTGGCGATGAGAAGCTTGCGGATCACTCCTCCCGCTCCTGCGCTTCGGCCCGGTATGAGCGATAGCGGTGCCGATAGATGAGGTTCGGACGGTCGGCCTCGAGAAGGTAGAAGATCACGCCCGCGCCGAGGATCGCGTTGACCACGCCGTAGGCCGCAAGCGCCGGTGGGACCTCGAACGCCCCCCCGCCGATGAGCTGGATGAAGCCGAACATCTCGCGCACCGCGAGCAGGATCGCGAGGACATAGGACCACGGCGCGCGAAAAATCAGGCCCGCCGCGCAGGCCAGCATGAGCAGCGTGAAGACGATGGGCACGATCCCGAAGCTGCCGAAGCTGATATTGAGCGCGGCTTCGAAGGAGCTCACCCCCGCGAACCAGACGGCGATCCCGTACTCGATCACGCCCGGCCGCCCGCGCGGATGCCCGAAGGCCTCCGTGGGCGTGACATAGACCCAGTGCCGCCCCATGGCGTCGGGCTCTGTCAGGACACTGTCTTTCTTCATTCGATCACCTCGATGAGCCGGAAGCGCTCGCAGACGAGCATCATGTCGGGAGACCAGCCGCCGTGGCGGTCGAAGAAGACGCGATGCGCCTCCCGCCATGACGCGTAGTCCGGGAATTCCCCCTCGGCGCGGGCGAAGTCCTCTCCGACATCGTCAAACTTGCACTGGGTGACATCCGTGGTTTCGATGACGGCCACGGGGGTGTCATCCCAGGCGAGCGCGATATCGCGGCGGCCGATAACGGGCATCGACGCGGGCTCCGCTTCGTAGTCGCGCAACGCGGCGCAAGTGGCTGTTTTCTTTCCCGAAATCACGAGCGGCAGGATCTCCGCGCTCATCTCGGCACTGTCGCCGAACTTGAACGTGATCGCGCCCGGATAGCGGGCCTTGAGGGCGGCGAGATCGGTCACATGCGGAACACGCCGAAGCGCGTCTCCTCGATGGGGGCGTTCAGCGCGGCGCGCAGCGAGAGCGCGAGCACGTCGCGGCTCTTGCGGGGGTCGATGACGCCGTCGTCCCAGAGCCGCGCAGAGGCGTAAAGCGGGTGTGACTGCTCTTCGAATTGATCTATTACCGGTTGTTTATAAGCGGTTTCTTCCTCCTCCGACCATGACCCGCCGCCACGCTCGATCGCGTCGCGGCGCACGGTCGCGAGGACGCCGGCGGCTTGCGGCCCGCCCATGACGGCGGTGCGGGAGGTGGGCCAGCTCCAGACGAACCGGGGCGAGTAGGCTCGGCCCGCCATGCCGTAATTCCCCGCCCCGAACGAGCCACCGACGATGAGCGTGATCTTCGGGACCGAGGTGCAGGCCACGGCGGTCACCATCTTGGCCCCGTGGCGCGCGATGCCCTCGTTCTCGTACTTTCGCCCCACCATGAAGCCGGTGATATTCTGCAGAAAAATCAGAGGGATACGCCGCTGCGAGCAGAGCTCGATGAAATGCGCGCCTTTCTGGGCGGCCTCGGAAAAAAGCACGCCATTGTTGGCCACGATCCCGCAGGGCATGCCCTCGATCCGGGCGAAGCCGCAGACCAGCGTCTCGCCGAACCGCGCCTTGAATTCATCGAAGCCGTCGCCGTCCACGATGCGGTCGATCACCTCGCGGATGTCGTAAGGTGTGCGCAGGTCGGCGGGGATGACGTCGAAGAGGTCATCCATGGTTTTGCCCGGTTTTGTACAAGTCTCGGAGGCTGGCATCGTGTTTTGTACACCGTGATCCCCGAGGTTGCGCACTGCCTCCCGCACCAGTGCGAGCGCGTGGGTGTCGTCCTCGGCGAGGGTGTCGACGACGCCCGAGACCTTGGCGTGGACCTCGCCGCCGCCGAGGTCCTCGGCGCTCACGATCTCGCCTGTCGCGGCCTTCACCAGGGGCGGCCCGGCGAGGAAGATCGTCCCCTGCTCGCGCACGATGATGGAGACGTCGGCCATGGCCGGCACGTAGGCCCCGCCAGCCGTGCAGGAGCCGAGCACGGCCGCGATCTGCGGGATGCCCTCTGCCGACATGCGCGCCTGATTGTAAAAGATGCGGCCGAAATGATCCCGGTCAGGGAAAACCTCGTCCTGGTTGGGCAGATTCGCGCCACCCGAATCCACGAGATAGATACAGGGGAGCCGGTTCTCGGCGGCGATCTCCTGGGCGCGGAGATGCTTTTTCACCGTCATCGGGTAGTAGGTGCCGCCCTTCACCGTGGCGTCGTTGGCCACGATCATACAGAGCCGCCCATGGACCGCGCCGATGCCGGCCACGACGCCCGCGCAGGGCGCGGCACCGTCATACATCCCGTGCGCTGCCGTTGCTCCCACCTCGAGGAAGGCCGCGCCAGGGTCGAGCACGGCGGCCACACGATCCCGCGGAAGCATCTTGCCCCGTGCCACGTGACGCTCACGCGCTTTGTCGCCGCCGCCGGCCGCCGCTGCCATTGCTGCCTCGGCCACGGCCGCCAAGGCCGCCTCGTGCGCCGCGCGGGTCATTCGAGGCCGGTCCCGCGCTGGAGGACGAGCGTCTGCCGCGCGGTCTCCTGCATCATGCAGGCGGCCGTGGCCGGGCCGCCGCCGGTCCCGCCGCCCCATTTCGCCCGCTCAAAGTCGCAGAGCCCGTCGCGATAGCCGATCCAGGCGCGCTGCATCTCGCGGATCGGATCAACCATGGGCGGCGTGCGGTATCCGAACTCCTCGGCATCGGCCTCTACCTTCTTGGCGTCGGCAATGAGTGATTGGTAGGCCAAGTTCAGCTCGGCGTCCCACCATTCGAGTTCTGCGGCGAGGCACCCGCCCATGCCCACAGTCGTCGTCCCGCCTGCGCTCATATCCATGCAGGCCGTGGCCGCGCGGCCCACGCAGAGAAGCTTCGCATGCTCGCTCTCCTGCGCTGCGAGGCAGGCGGTGGTCGCGTCGATATCAAACACGAGGTCCTCGGCCATCGCCGGGGCGGCGAGCAGGAGGAGCACCCCCCACTTCACGCGCGGTATTCCGGGTTCTCGAAGTCAAATCGCGCGCCCGCCTTCCAGGCTTCGCGATCATTGCCCTCGTTCGGGATGCCATCCTTCAGCATCTTGGCGAGGTGCATCAGGTTCCAAGTCATGATGGTGGTGTTGCGCTGGGTGAAATCGTTGTCGAAGCCCACGCGACCGCCGTGCCCGTCATCGTCACCGTAGGAGGGCCCCGGCCCCGCCTCGCCGATCCAGCCGGCATCGGCCTGTGGCGGGATCGTGTAGCCCAGATGCGAGAGCGCGTAGCCGATCGTCATCGCCGCGTGCTTGATGCCGTCCTCGTTGCCCGTGATGAGGCAGCCGCCCGTCTTGCCGTAGTAGATCGACTGCTTCTTCTCGTTGAGCATGCCGGACATGGCGTAGAGACGCTCGATGAGGACACGGCAGACCGAGCTTTCCTCGCCGAGCCAGAGCGGCGTGCCCACGACGAGGATGTTGGCGGCCTTGACCTTCTCCCAGATCTCGGGCCAGTCGTCCTTTTCCCAGCCGTGCTCCGTCATGTCGGGATAGACCCCGGGCGGGACGTCATGGGCAAGCATGTGGACATGTTCCACGGCCACGCCGTGCTTTTCCATGATCGCGGCAGAGGCCCCGAGCAGCAGGCGCGTGTGACTGTCCTCGGCGCGCTTCTGAAGCGACGTGTTGATAAAGAGTGCCTTCAGCCCCTCAAATTGCATGACTTCCTCCTCTGTTATGCTTCCGGCGCGTCGCCTTCGCGGGCAGCGTATTCCAGCCCCCCGCCCCGGTTGACACCGTAAAGAAACGCGGCGCCGCCCCCCGGCGGTTCGCAGCGGACCTCGACCCAGACGCGGCCCTGTTCGCCGGGCACGCCCACGCAATCGGTGACGGCGGCGCCGGGCCCGATGAGCGTGTCATGGTCGGTGATGTATTCGCCCGCGTAATATTCGATGACCGCGCTTTCGGTGACGGCATCACGCTCGATGCGGAGCTTGAGACCGGTATAGCCCACGATGAGGATCAGCACGAACACCGGCGCGAAGTAGAGCCAGCGCGGCATCACCGGAGGCTCGACACTTCGTCATAGAGCCGCTCGAGATCGCCCAGCGCCTGCCCGGCCGCGTCGGCGGCGCAGGCGGCGGCATCCCCTGTGCAGCTATGGGGGCTGAGCCAGCGGGCGGGCGTGGACAGGCGGCGCGCCTGAAGCGCGGGCAGCGCGTCGATGTCCACCCGGCGCAGCGCGCGCTCGATGTCGGCGCGCAAGCTCGCGGCCTCCGAGGACCACCGGCCACTGAGACCGTCGCGGCATTTCGTGCTCGCGCAATCCGCGAGCGCCGCGTCCCGGCACGCGGCACGGGCCAGCGCCGTGGCCGTCTTCATGAGCCGTGGATCGCAATCGGGGCCGGTGCAGCGCTCGTGCGGGAAGCGGTCCGAGAACGTCGCCATGACGCGCGCCTCGTAGCCGTCGCCGAGGCAGGCCTCGTATTCCGCCACGCCCGCCACGGCCGTGCCGGCCCAGGAGACGAGGAGGAGGACGGCCCCTCGGATCACGCCATGGCTCCCACGAGCTCACGGCCCACGAGCATGCGGCGGATCTCGGACGTGCCCGCGCCGATCTCCATGAGCTTGGCATCGCGGAAAATGCGCGCGACGGGCGCGTCGTTGAGGAAGCCCGCGCCGCCCATGGCCTGGATCGCCTGGTGGGCCTGTTTCATCGCCTCCTCGGAGGCATAGAGGCAGCAGGCGGCGGCGTCCTGCCGCGTGACCTCGCCCCGGTCGCAGGCTTTGGCGACCTCGTACACGTAAGCCCGGGCGGAGTTCATGGCGGTGTACATGTCCGCGATCTTGCCCTGCATGAGCTGGAACGATCCGATGGGCTGGCCGAACTGCTTGCGCTCGCTCACATAGGGCATGACCTCGTCGAGGCAGGCGGCCATGATGCCGAGCCCGATGCCCGCGAGCACCACGCGCTCGTAATCGAGGCCGGACATGAGGACCTGCACGCCCTTCCCTTCCTCGCCCAGCACGTTCTCGAAGGGGACTTCCACGTCCTCGAAGATGAGCTCTCCCGTATTCGAGCCGCGCATGCCGAGCTTGTCGAAATGGGGCGAGGTGGAGAAGCCCGTCATCTCCTTTTCGATGAGAAAGGCGGTGATGCCCTTCGAGCCGCCGTCGGGGTCGGTCTTGGCGTAGACGACGAGCGTGTCGGCGTCGGGGCCGTTGGTGATCCAGTACTTAGTGCCGTTGAGGCGGTAATGGTCGTTTCGCTTCTCGGCGGCGAGCTTCATGGAAACGACGTCCGATCCCGCGCTGGCCTCGGACATGGCCAGCGCGCCCACATGCTCGCCGGACACGAGCTTCGGCAGGTATTTGTCCTTCTGAGCATCGGTGCCGTTCAGCTTGATCTGGTTCACGCAGAGGTTCGAATGCGCGCCGTAGCTGAGCGACACGGAGGCCGAGGCCCGCGCGATCTCCTCGATGGCCAGCGTATGGTCGAGATAGCCCATGGCCGCACCGCCATATTCCTCGTCCACCGTGATCCCGAGGAGGCCGAGCTCGCCCATCTCCGTCCAGAGCGGGCGGGGAAAGTCGTTCGTCTTGTCGATCTCGGCAGCCATGGGCTTGACCCGCTCCTGCGCCCAGCGGTGCGTGGTCTCCTGGATCGCCTGCGCGTCCTCGTCGAAATCGAACTTCATGGAGTGATGAAACATCGCGCCCTCGGATAATTGAACACTTGTTCAGAAAAGTAGCCCGCGGGCTCGCTCCTGTCCAGTTCTAGCGGCTCTGATGGACGGCGCTGACCTCTTGGCGGATGATCCGCGCTATGAGGGCGCAATCCTCGAGGCTGAAGGTCAGGGGCAGGCGCATATCCATCACGGCGCGCAGGATGCGGTCGGTGGCGGGCATGGGCTCGGGGTCCGCGTAGCGCCAGCTCCGGTAGGTCGAGGTGAAGCCCACGGGCTCCGGCGCACCGAACCACTTGAGTTCCACCCCCCGCGCCGCGCAGCGGGAGATGACGGCGCGGATGGCCTCGTCCGCCCAATCGAGCAGGAGGAACTGGTACGACGAAGCCACGAAGTTCTCCGGCTCCTCCCGCCTGATCCGCGTCAAGCCGGGACAGTCGGCGAGGCCTTCGTCCACCACGGAGTATCGCGCGTTCCAGCGGGCGGCTTGCGCCTCCAGCGCGCGCAGCTGGGGCCGCAGGATGGCGGCGCGCAGGTTGTCCATGCGGCCCGAGACGTTGGGCATGTCGTACTTGATGGCTTCGAACGCCTCGGGGGGCGGTGCGGCGCGGTGCTTGCCGTAGAGCATGTAGCTGCCCGAAAGCATGACCGCGCGGGCCATGATCTCGGCGTCGTCGCTGACGATGAGGCCGCCCTCGCCCGAATTGACGTGCTTGTAGCTCTGCGTGGAATAGCAGCCCACATGCCCGTGGCGCCCGCTCCAGACGCCGTTCCACCGCGCGCCCATGGTGTGGGCGCAATCTTCGATGACGATGAGCCCTTCGCGCGCGGCGAGCGTCATCACCGCGTCCATGTCGCAGATATGCCCGCGCATGTGCGAGAGCATGAGAACCCGCGCCGCGCCCGCTTTGGCCGCGAGATCGTCGAGGTCGATGGTTAGCCCCTCGGTGACGCCGACGAAGACGGGATGCGCTCCCACGCTCGCGATGGCGCCGGGCACGGGCGCGAGGGTGAAGGCATTCGACAGCACCGGATCGCCCGGCGCCACTCCGACCGCGCGCAGCGCACAGGAGAGCGCATAGCCGCCCGACGCCACGGCGAGGCAGTATTTCGCGTCCATCTGTGCGGCGAATTCTTCCTCGAGGCGCGCGGTCTCCGCCACCTCCCCCTCGGCCTCGTTGTAGCGGTGGAGCCGCCCGTGGCGCAGCACGTCGAGCGCAGCGGCGATCCCCTCCTCCGCGATGGGCTCCTGCTGGGTGAAACTGCCCGTGAACGTCTCCATGGTCAGGAGCTAGGCGTCTGGCGCGGGCGAGGTCAAGGGAGGAGCCGCAACGCCAGCCCCGGAAGGTCGGCATAGTCGTGGAGCCAGGCGTCTGGCGACATCTCGTCCCGGCTGGCGGCATCCGGGCTGAAGGAGACCGAGACCGACGGCACGCCCGCCGCCCGCGCAGTCCGCTCGTCGGTCATGCTGTCACCCACGAGGAGCGCGCGCGCAGGGTCTCCTCCCACCCGTCGCACGGCCTCGAAGAAGGGCGCGGGGTCGGGCTTCCGCACCGGCAGCGTGTCCGCGCCGACGAGGGCCGCGAACCGGTCCCGCACGCCGAGCGAGGTCATAAGCGCCTCCGCCAGGCCCTCGGGCTTGTTGGTGCAGATGCCCACCCGGACACCCTCCGCGCGGAGCCGCTCCACTGCCTCGAGCGCCCCGGGATAGAGTACGGTGTGACGGTCGAGCGCCTTTTCGTAATGGGCGAGGAGGGCGGGATACTCCGCCTCCACCGTGGCCGCCCCATACCCCTCGACCCGCGAAAACCCAAGCTCGAGCATGGCCTTGCCCCCGCGCAGCGCCGTGCCCGCATCGGCCGCAGTGAGCAAAGCGCCGAGGCCCAGCCCCTCGAAACAGGCATTCGCCGCCGCCAGGAGATCACCGCTCGTATCCGCGAGCGTGCCATCGAGATCAAAAATCACACTGCGCACGGTTTCCCCGGTCCCCGTTTCATCTCGTCACGCAAAGTGAGGGCCAAATGCCTTGCGGCAAGGCCGGGTTTGATGGTTATCAAACCGAAAATGAGCCGAGGCGCGCCTATGCCACCTGCCCTGATCGTTCTGGCCGCCGGGCGCGGCACGCGGATGCAGTCCGATAGACCCAAGGTGCTCCACGAGCTCGCGGGCGCGCCGCTCCTCATCCATGCGCTGGAAAGCGCGCGGGCGCTCGAGGCCGCGCGCACCATCGTCATCACCGGCCACGGCGCCGAGGCCGTGGAGGCCGCCGCGCGCGCCCATGACGATCGCGTCACCTGCATCCGACAGACCGAGCAGCTGGGCACCGGCCATGCCGTGCTTCAGGCGCGGGAGGCGCTTGCGGGCCATGACGGCCCCGCCTTCGTGCTCTTCGGCGACACACCCTTCATCCGAGCGGTGACCCTGCGGGGCATGGACGCGGCACTGGCGGGAGCGAGCATGGTGGTGCTTGGCTTCGAGGCCGCAGACCCGGGGCGCTACGGGCGGCTCGTGACCGAGGGCGGCCGGCTCCTGCGGATCGTGGAATGGAAGGACGCCTCCGAGCAGGAACGCGCCATAACGCTCTGCAACAGCGGGGTTCTGGCAGCCGATGCCGGGCTTCTCTTCGACCTCCTGGGCGAGGTGACGAACGAGAACGCGGCGGGCGAATATTACCTCACCGACCTGCCCGGCCTCGCGGGCCAGCGGGGGCTCGTGACGCACGTCGTCACCTGCGCGGAGGAGGAGACGCTGGGGATCAATTCCCGCGCGGACCTCGCCGCCGCCGCCGCCGCCTTCCAGGCCCGCGCGCGGCGCGAGGCCCTGGAAAACGGCGTGCATCTCGAGGCGCCGGAGACGGTGCACTTCGCCTATGACACGGTGCTCGGGCGCGACTGCGCGGTGGAGCCCAATGTCGTTTTCGGCCCCGGCGTGACCGTGGAGACCGGGGCCCGCATCCGTGCGTTTTCCCACCTTGAAGGGTGCCATGTCGCCCGCGGGGCCATCGTGGGCCCCTATGCCCGCCTGCGCCCCGGCGCGGAGCTCGCCGAGGACGTCCGCGTGGGCAATTTCGTGGAGGTGAAAGCCGCCGAGATCGGCGAGGGCGCGAAGGTAAGCCACCTGTCCTATATCGGCGACGCGGCCATCGGCGCGGGCACGAATGTCGGCGCGGGCACGATCACCTGCAACTACGACGGCGTCATGAAGCACCGCACGGAGATCGGGAAAAACGCCTTCATCGGCTCCAATACCATGCTCGTGGCGCCCGTGACGGTGGGCGACGAGGCCATGACGGGCTCGGGCTCCGTCATCACCAAAGACGTCCCCGAAGGCGACCTCGCCGTCGCCCGCGCGCGGCAAGAGAACAAGTCCGGCCTCGCGCGGCGGCTGATGGCCAAGCTGCGCGACATCAAGGCGAAGAAAGGCGAGTAAATGTGCGGCATCGTTGGAATTCTCGGAAAGCACGAAGTCGCGCCCATGCTCGTCGAGGGGCTTCGGCGGCTCGAATATCGCGGCTATGACAGCGCGGGCATTGCCACCGTCAACGACGGCGCGCTCGACCGCCGCCGCGCGGTGGGTAAGCTCGTCAACCTGAGCGATCTCCTCGTGCACCAGCCGCTCGCGGGCAAATCCGGGATCGGGCATACCCGTTGGGCCACCCACGGCGCGCCCACCGAGCTCAACGCCCATCCCCACCGCGCCGCCAAGGTCGCCGTCGTCCATAACGGGATCGTGGAGAATTACCGCGAGCTGCGCGCGGAGCTCGGCGCCCACGGCGTGCGCTTCGCCACCGAAACCGACACCGAAACCGTGGCCCTTCTCTGCCAGCACCACATGGACGCGGGACATCCCCCCGTGGAGGCGGCGCGCCGCACCATCGCGGGCCTCGAGGGCGCGTTCGCCTTGGCGTTCCTCTTTGACGGGGACGCCGACCTCATGGTGGCTGCCCGCAAGGGGTCCCCGCTGGCCATCGGCCACGGCGAGGGCGAGGTCTTCCTGGGGTCCGACGCCATCGCGCTCGCGCCGCTCACCGACCGCATTACCTATCTAGAGGAGGGCGATTTCGCCGTCCTTACGCGCCAGAGCATCGACATCGAGGACGCCCATGGCCGCCGCGCCAACCGCGCCGTGCAAACCATCCAGATCGACACCGCCCAGGCCGACAAGGGCAGCCACAAGCATTTCATGGCCAAGGAAATCGCCGAGCAGCCCGCCGTCATCGACCGCTGCCTTGCGGCCTATCTCGACGGGGACACGATCACGCTGCCCGACGGGTTCGATTTCGAGGGGATCGAGCGCGTCACGCTCGTGGCCTGCGGCACGGCATTCTATGCCTGCATGGTGGCCAAGTACTGGTTCGAGCAGCTGGCGCGGCTCCCCGTGGAGATCGATATCGCCTCCGAATTCCGCTACCGCGAGCCGCCGGTGAGCCCGAACACGCTCGCGGTATTCGTGAGCCAATCCGGCGAGACGGCAGATACGCTGGCCGCGCTCCGCTACATGGAAGGGAAGGCCGCCAAGATCGCAGCCGTCGTCAACGTCACGACCTCCACCATCGCGCGAGAGAGCGACCTCGTCTTCCCTATCCACGCGGGCACCGAGATCGGCGTGGCCTCCACGAAGGCCTTCACCTGCCAGCTCACGGTGCTCGCGCTTCTCGCGCTGAAGGCCGCTCTCGCCAAGGGGCAGCCCTTGCCCGAAGACGCCCTAGAAAATCTTCGCCTCGTCCCGGGCCTCGTGCAGCACGCGCTCACGCTGGCCCAGCGGTCCACCGATGTCTCGCGGTCACTGGCGGAGGCACGCGATATCATCTTCCTCGGGCGCGGCGCGCTCTATCCGCTCGCCATGGAGGGCGCGCTGAAGCTGAAGGAAATCAGCTACATCCACGCCGAAGGTTATGCGTCAGGTGAGCTGAAGCACGGCCCCATCGCCCTCATCGACGACAGCGTGCCCGTGGTCGTGATGGCCCCGCGCGACGCGCTCTTCGACAAGACGGTCTCCAACATGCAGGAGGTGATGGCGCGCGGCGGGCGCGTCGTGCTCATCACCGATAGCGCAGGCGCGAAGATGGCGGGCGACGGCGCGTGGGAGACGATCCTCCTGCCCGAGATCGACCCGATCTTCGCGCCCATCCTCTATGCGGTGCCCGCGCAGATGCTCGCCTACTACACGGCCGTGGCGAAGGGGACAGACGTGGACCAGCCGCGCAACCTCGCGAAATCCGTCACCGTGGAATAGCGCTCAAAGCGGCGTGACGCGGAGCGGCACTACCGCCGTCAGCGGCACGCCGAGCCCCTGCAGCGCCGCCAGCGACGCCCGGCTTCCGGCCGTGCGCGCCCCGTCGATGGGGATGAGCGTCACGTCGAGCGTGGCCCCCGTCGCCACCGCCGTGATGCGGCCGGGCCCTTGCCTGTCGACGAGCGGTGTCCGCAGCCAGAGACCGGGCTCGGCCGCGTTGCCCAATGTCGCGAGGGTCTCTGCTGGGGCTGCGGCGGTGGCGGGCGGCGCGTCAGGCGCTGCCGCGTCGGGCTCGGGCACCCGTGCCGCCTCCTCCACCGGAGCAGGGCCGACCGGAGCGGCGAACTCCGCGCATCCCGCACAGAACGCCAGAAAAGCCATCACAATCACGCGCATACTTATCGCTATCGCCCTCTAGGGACGCGCGCAACAGGCGGGGGCTTCACACGGCAACGGACCGCGCATAGACCTTTGCCATGGCCCACGCCCCTGCCCTCGTCGATCCGTTCCAGCGCGCGATCACCTACCTGCGCCTCTCGGTGACGGATCGCTGCGATTTCCGCTGCCTCTATTGCATGTCGGAGCAGATGACCTTCCTGCCGAAGGCGGAGCTTTTGTCGCTGGAAGAGCTCGACCGGCTCGCCTCGGCCTTCATCCGGCTGGGCGCGGAGAAGCTGCGCATCACCGGCGGCGAGCCCCTCGTCCGGCGCGACATCATGCAGTTCTTCGAGGCCATGGGCCGCCACCTGCGCAGCGGCGCGCTGGGGGAGCTCACCGTGACGACGAACGGCTCCCAGCTTGCCCGCTTTGCCGATGATCTTGCCCGCGCTGGCGTCCAGCGCATCAACGTCTCCCTCGACACGCTCGACGCCGTGAAGTTCAAGGGGGTGACGCGCTGGGGGCGGCTCGCGCAGGTGCTCGACGGGCTCGATGCCGCGCAGGCCGCCGGGCTCCGCGTGAAGCTCAACACCGTCGCGCTCAAGGGCTTCAACGAGGAAGAGCTCTTCGACCTCCTCGCCTTCTGCGAGACGCGCGGGATGGACATCACCTTTATCGAGGTCATGCCCATGGGCGATCTCGGCAACGAAGACCGGCTCGATCAGTACTGGCCCCTGTCGGACCTGCGCGCGCGCCTCGCCGCGCGCTACACGCTCACCGAGCTCAGCCACCGCACCGGCGGCCCGGCGCGCTATGTGCGCATCAATGAGACAGGGCAGCAGGTGGGCTTCATCACGCCGCTCACGCACAATTTCTGCGAAAGCTGCAACCGCGTGCGCGTGACCTGCACCGGCGAGATCTTCACCTGCCTCGGGCAGGAGGGAAAATCCGACCTGCGCGCCCCGCTCCGCGCCTCGCCCGAAGACGCCACGCTCGAGGAGGCGATCCGCGCGGCCATCGGGCTCAAGCCCCGGGGGCATGATTTCGACTACGCCCGCGGCGTGGCCGACGGGCAGATGAGCCGGCACATGTCCCATACCGGCGGCTAGGCCGTGACCGCCCTCCTGCGCATCTATGGCCTCGCGACGCGGGCCTTGCTGCCCCTCGCGATGCGCAGCGAACGGAAGAAGCTCTCGGCGGCGGGCATGGAAGACCGGCTTCCCGAGAAGCTTGGCCATGGCGACAGCCCCCGACCGGAGGGCCAGCTCCTATGGGTCCATGCCGCCTCCGTGGGCGAGAGCCTCTCCGCGCTCAACCTCATCACGCGGCTGACCAAGAGGGCACGGATCCTCGTCACGACGGGCACGCCCACCTCCGCCAAGCTCATGGCGGCGCGGCTCCCCGAAGGCGCGTTTCATCGTTTTGCGCCGCTCGATGCCAGCGCAGCCGTGGCGCGCTTTCTCGACCATTGGCGCCCGGACGCGGCGCTCTTCATCGAGAGCGAGCTCTGGCCGCACATGATCCAGGCGCTCGAGGCGCGCGGCCTGCCCCGGGCGCTGGTGAATGCGCGCATGTCAGAGACATCCCTGAAACGCTGGCAAAAGCGCCCGGCCACGGCGCGCGCGCTCCTCTCGGGCTTCGCGCTCGTGCTGACGCAGACGGACCTCCTCGCCAACGCGCTCGCCCGTCTCGGCGCGCCGCGGGCAGAGAAGGCACGCAATCTCAAAAGCATGGCCGCGCCGCTCCCCACCGACACGGGGCTCATGGCGGAGGTCCCGCACAAGTCCTGGGTCGCGGCCTCGACCCATCCGGGCGAGGAAGAGCTCATTCTCAACGCCCAGGCCATCGTGCTCGAGCAGCATCCGGATGCCACGCTCCTTCTCGCCCCGCGGCACCCCGAACGGGGCGAGGCGGTGGCGCGCCTCATCGCAAATCGCGGCTGGCCTGCCCCCCGCCGGAGCGCGGGAGAGGACCCCGGCGGGCCGGTCTGGCTCATCGACACGCTGGGCGAACTCGGCAGTCTTTACGCTGCCGCGCCCATCGTCTTCCTCGGCGGGTCGCTGACGAAGGTGGGCGGTCATAACCCTTACGAGCCCGCGCAGCACGGCGCGGCGATCCTCACCGGGCCCCACATCCAGAATTTCACGGAGGCCTTCGAGGAATTCGACACGCGCAAGGCCGTGCAGCAGGTGGCGAGTGTCCAGGCGCTGGCGAGCACCGTGGCCAATATGCTCTCGCATCCGCCGCTGCTCCATGCCCGCCGCGAGGCGGTGCGGGACGTGGCCTCCCGGCAGGCCGAGGGCCTCGACCGGATCGAGGCCCAGATCGTTGAGGCGCTGGGGCTTTAGCTCGCGAGGGGCAGCCGCTGCTCGACGATCTCCGTCCACCAGCTGCAGCCCGCGGGGATCGCGTCGTCGTTGAAATTGTATTCCGGGTGATGGACGCTCGCGGTGTCCCCGTTGCCCATGAGGATATAGGCGCCGGGCCGCGCGTTGAGCATGAAGGCGAAATCCTCGCCGCCCATGACGAGGGGCGCATCCGCACAATCCCCGGCCACCTTGCGGGCCATGTCCGCGGCGAAATCCGTCTGTTCGTCGCTGTTGACCATGACCGGGTAACCGCGCTGGTAATCGACGAGGGCCTCGCCGCCGTAGGCCGCGGCGGTGGTTTCGGCCACGGCGGCGAGCCGCGCCTCCACGAGATCCTGGATGTCGCCGTCGAGGGTGCGCACGGTGCCACGGAGGGTCACCGTCTGCGGGATCACGTTGTGGGCATTCGACGAGGTCTGGAACGAGGTGACCGAAAGCACCGCCTGTTTCACCGGGTCCACGTTGCGGCTCACGATGCTCTGCAGCGCGATCACGATGTGAGAGGCCATCACGGTGGTATCCACGGCCTCCTGTGGCTTGGCGGCATGGCCGCCCTTGCCGGTCACGGTGATGGTGAACTGGTCGGCGGCGGCGAAGAAGGCACCGGGGCGGATTGCGAACTTGCCCGCCTCGAGGCCCGGCCAGTTGTGCATGCCGTAGACTTCTTCGACGTTCCAACGGTCGAGCATGCCGTCATCGACCATCTCCTTGCCGCCGCCGCCGCCCTCTTCGGCGGGCTGGAAGATCACGAGAACGTCGCCGTCGAACTGCCTGGTTTCACACAGGTATTGCGCCGCGCCGAGGAGCATCGCCGTGTGCCCGTCATGGCCGCAGGCATGCATCGCGCCCGGCGTCTTCGACGCGTAATCGAGCCCCGTGGCCTCGAGGATGGGGAGCGCGTCCATATCGGCGCGGAGCCCGATGGTGCGCCCAGAGCTGCCCTTGCCCTTGATGAGGCCCACGACGCCGGTGCGCCCGATCCCCTCTACGACCTCGTCGCAGCCGAAGGCGCGGAGCTTTTCGGCCACGATCCCGCTCGTGCGGTGCGTCTCAAAGAGGATCTCGGGATGTTCGTGGAGGTCGCGGCGCCAGGCGGTGATGTCGGGCAGGAGTTCGGCGAAGCGGTTTTTGATGGGCATGGTCTCTCTTACTCCTCGAGCGCGCGGCTCAGCGTGGCTGTGAACTCTTCGGGGTCGTAGATGCCGTCGATGCGCGCGGTCTCGACCCCGTCTCTCAGGATCAATGTGGTGGGAAATGACGTGATGGCCAGCGTGGCGCTGCGTTGAAAGGCCCCGCGGACAGGCTCCGTGTCCTCGGAGGCGCGCGCGGCGGCGTGGGCGTCGATCGTCAGGCCCTGAGCCGCGGCAACCGCCGCGAGGACCGGGGCGGAGGTGATGTCCTGCCCGCCGCGAAAATGGGCCTCTTGCAGGGCGTGGGCGAAATCGAGGCGCGCCTCGGCCGGAGCTTGCAGCAGCGCGTGGGACGGTGGGGCGGAGGCGCTGACGGGGCTGTCCTCGGCCTCGATGAGCGCAAAGAAGGCGTCGGAGACATGCTGCCCGGTCGCAGCGGCCATGCGGGGCGCGGCTCCTCGAATGTAGGGCGCGGCATCCTTGTAGGGGCCCACGCGCGGCCCCGTGATGAGCCCGCCGGGCAAGACCTCCACGGCGAGGTCGGGATGGGCGGCGCGCGCGGCGTGCCAGGCGGGAATGAGGCCGAAACACCAGCCGCAGAGCGGATCGAACCCGTAGATGACCTCTTTCTCCACGCCGGTCACTGGCCCCGTCACTGACACTGCGCGATGAGCTTCTGGAGGAAGGCCTTGCCCGCCTCGAACTGCGCCACTGTGATGTACTCGTTGGGCTGGTGCGCGAGCGCGATGTCGCCCGGACCGCAGATGACAGTGCTGAAGCCGCCCGCCTGGAACCAGCCGCCATCGGTGCCGTAGGCGACGACCTGCTCGCCATTGTCGCCCGTGATCCGGCGCACGAGCTCTTCGGCGGGCCCGTTTGGCTCGGGGCTCACGCCCGGCCCGGGGGCGAGCATCCGGCAGGTGACGCCCGCGGCGGGGTGCACGGCCTTCACCTCTGCATCCACCGCGTCGCAGAACGCCTTGAAATCCTTGAAATGTCGCCCGTCCATCTCCGAGGGCACGTTGCGCACGTCCACGCTGAAGGAGCAGTCCCGCGCAGTGATGTTGTGCGCGGTGCCGCCATTGAGCATGCCCACGTGGAGCGTGGTGTAGGGCGGATCGAAGAGCGCATCGTCGGGATGGACGGGTTTTGCGCGGTTCTCGTCTGAGCGCTGGCGTAGCCACTCCACGAGACGCGCGGCCACCATGGTGGCGCTCACGCCCTCATGCATCTTCGAGGAGTGGACCTCGTAGCCGCGCACATCGACGAAGCAGGCGTCACAGCTCTTGTGGCCGCTGACGACGCGCATGCCCGTGGGCTCGCCCACGATGACCGCCTCCGCCAGGGGCAGTTTCTCCTTCATGGCAGCCACCAGCGGCCGCGCGCCGAGGAGGCCCACCTCCTCGTCATAGCTGAAGGCCAGCTGGATGGGCCGCCTGAGCGACTTCATCTGCGGGACAGCGGCGAGCGCGAGCGCCACGAAACCCTTCATATCCGTCGTGCCGCGGCCGTAGAGCTTCCCGTCCTTCTCGGTCACGGTCCAGGGATCGGTCACCCAGTCCTGCCCGTCCACCGGCACCACGTCGGTATGGCCCGAAAGCACGATGCCACCCGGCTCCTCCGGCCCGATATGGGCGAAGAGCGAGGCCTTCTCCCCCGTCTCGTCATAGTCGCGGTGGCAGGAGATGCCGTGGCCGTCGAGGTAGTCTTCCACGAAATCGATGAGCGGGAGGTTCGTGTCGCGGCTCACCGTGGGGAACGCGATGAGACGATCGAGCATGTCGCGCGCGGTCAAGGTCATGGCTGGCATGGTGGCAGCATCCGCTGTGAGTTCAAGAAAAGCGCCGTCCCGAGCCTCCGCCCGCGACGCGGGAGGCCCCGGGTCAGGCCCGGGGCGCGGCGATCACGTGGCACGTGCGTACCCGGCCCATTCCCCCTGGAGCACGAGGTGGCCGGGCGACACCTCGTCATATTCCGAGGGCGCGGGCTCGTAATCGATGGGGTGAATCGGCGACGGGATCGGGCGGAAATTCAGATCCCGCTCGCTCTTGCGCTTCGTGGGGTCTGCCACGGGCACGGCCTTGAGCAGGCTCTGCGTGTACTGGTGTTGCGGGTCCTCGAAGACGGCGCGGCGCGGCCCGATCTCCACGATGCGGCCCAGATACATGACGCCCACCATGTGGCTCACGCGCTCCACCACGGCCATGTCGTGGCTGATGAAGAGCATGGAAATGCCGAGCTCCGCCTGAAGCTCCATGAGCAGGTTGAGGACCTGCGCCTGCACGCTCACATCGAGCGCGCTCACGGCCTCGTCAGCGACGATGAGCTTGGGGTTCACGGCGAGGGCGCGGGCGATGGCCACGCGCTGCCGCTGGCCGCCCGAGAGCTCGTGGGGGAAGCGGCGCATGAAGCTCCTCGGCAGCTCCACCCGGTCGAAGAGCTCCGCCACGCGATCGGCCTTGGCCTGCCCGCTCAGCATCCCGTAATTGTCAATCGGTTCAGCGACTTGGTCGGCGAGCTGCATCTGCGGATTGAGCGACGCGAAGGGATCCTGAAAGATCATCTGCATGTCCTTGCGCGCCTGCCGCAGCTCCTCCTCCGAAAGCGCGATGACATCGACGCCGTCGAGCCGCACTTCGCCTGAAAGCGGCTCCACGAGCCGCAGGAGCGCGCGCCCGCAGGAGGACTTTCCGCAGCCCGACTCGCCCACGAGCGAGAGCGTCTGCCCTTTCTTGATCGAAAAACTCACGTCTTCGACCGCGTGCACGTTGGCCACCGTCCGCCGAAAGAAGCCGCCCTTCACCGGAAACCGCGTGACGAGATTGCGCACGTCGAGCAGCACCGTCTCCTGCCCCGGGATCGGCAGGACCTCGCTCTCTCCGCTGCCGAGGAGCTTCATGGGCTCGGGCAGGTCCTTGCCCGTCATCTCGCCCAGCCGTGGCACAGCCGCGAGGAGCGCCTGCGTGTAAGGGTGCTGCGGGCGGGCGAAGATTTCGGCCACCGGCCCCTCCTCCACCTTCTCACCGCGGAACATCACGACGACGCGGTCGGCCATCTGCGCCACGACGCTCATGTCGTGGGTGATGAACATCACCGCCGTCCCCGTCTCGCGCTTGAGCCGGTCGATGAGCGCGAGGATCTCGGCTTGGATCGTGACGTCGAGCGCCGTGGTGGGCTCGTCGGCGATCAGGAGCTTGGGCTCGCAGGCCAGCGCCATGGCGATCACGACGCGCTGCCGCATGCCGCCCGAAAGCTCGTGGGGATACTGCGTAAGGCGTCGCTCGGGCTCTGGAATGCGGACCTGCTTGAGGAGCTCGAGCGCGCGCGCCTTGGCGGCCTCCTTCGAGAGCCCCTTGTGAACGATGAGGCCCTCGGTGAGCTGCCGCTCCACCGTGAAGACCGGATTGAGCGAGGTCATGGGCTCCTGGAAGATCATCCCGATCTCATTGCCCCGCAGGCCGCGCATGGACATGAGCGAGCGCTTCGCCATGTCCTCGGGGCCTTTGCCGCGGTCGAAGAGAAGCTGGCCGTTCGTGATATCGCCACCGCCGAACTCCACGAGGCGCATGAGCGAGAGCGAGGAAACCGATTTGCCCGAGCCCGACTCGCCCACCACGCAGACCGTCTCGCCCGGATTGATCGTGAAGCTGACGTCCTTGACCCCCACCACGGGGCCGTCCTTTGTCTGGAATTCCACTCGAAGGTTGCGGATGTCGGCGACCGGTGTCTGGTCGGATGTCTGATCGAGCATGGTCCCTCCCCAAGCGTTGTGTGAGCGTGGCGGCGCTTTGCCCGGCTGTCAAACAGCTCCCCGGCGCTTCCGCGCGCAAATCAGGCAAAAGGTGAAAAATCAGCCGCTTGTCCCGAGGCAATGCTTGCAATCGCAGGAAAAGCGGGGCGTCATGATGGCATGAGTGTCATGGGGGACCCTGCCATCGCGACCACGGGCGCATCTTTCGATGCAGCGCTTTGCGGTGGCAACACGAGCGGGGCCCGCGCGGCACGACAACCAACCGGGAGTTAGAAATGACCTTGAAATCCGCCCTCTTGGGTGCGGCCGCCGCCGTGGCGTTCGCGCCGGCAGCCTTCGCCGAACGCGGTTCGGACGGCGAAGTGCGCATCATCTACTGGCAGGCGCCATCGATCCTCAATCCGTTCCTCTCCGGGGGCACGAAGGACGTGGAATCCGCCTCCATGATCATCGAGCCGCTCGCCCGCTACAACGAGCGCGGCGAACTCGTCCCCTGGCTCGTCACCGAGGTGCCCACCGTCGACAATGGCGGCGTGAGCGAAGACCTGACCTCGATCACCTGGAACATCACGCCGGGCCTCACCTGGTCGGACGGCACGCCCTTCACCTCCGCGGACGTGGAATTCACCTATCGCTACTGCACCGACCCCGAGGGCGGCTGCGCGCAGGTGACGAAGTTCGAAGGCGTCGAGAGCGTCGAGACGCCCGATGACCTCACCGTGGTCGTGAACTTCTCCGGCCCAACGCCGAACCCCTACGGCCCCTTCGTGGGCGGTGAGAGCCCGATCCTGCAGGCGGCGCAATTCGCTGACTGCGTGGGTGCGGCGGCCTCGACCTGCACCGAAGAGAACTTCAACCCCATCGGCACCGGCCCCTTCGTCGTCACGGATTTCAAACCCAATGACGTGATCACGATGGAAGCCAACCCGAACTACCGCGACCCGGCGAAGCCTGCCTTCGCCCGCGTGACGTTCAAGGGCGGTGGCGACGCGACGGCCGCAGGCCGCGCTGTTATGGAAACGGGTGAGTTCGACTACGCCTGGAACCTCCAGCTCGCGCCCGACGTGATCGCGCAGATGGAAGAAGGCGGCATGGGCACGCCCGTGGCGGGCTTCGGCCCCCTCGTGGAGCGCATCATGCTCAACAACTCCAACCCCGATCCCGCGCGCGGCGAGCTTCGGTCGGTGAAGGACGACCCCACCGGCGGCTCCGAGCATCCGTTCCTCGGCGATCCGGCGGTCTACAATGCCATGTCCATGGCCATCGACCGGCCGCTCCTCGTGGAAATCGGCTACGGCCAGGCGGGCCGCGTCACCTGCAACTGGGTCCCCGCCCCTGCCGCGTTCAACTCCGACGCGCTGACCTGCGATGTGCAGGACATCGAGGGCGCCAACGCCATGCTCGATGAAGCGGGCTACATGGACACCGACGGCGACGGCATCCGCGAGACGCCCGACGGCGTGCCGATGACCATCCTCTACCAGACCTCCACGAACGCCGTCCGCCAGGACTTCCAGGCGCTCATCAAGGAATGGTGGAGCCAGATCGGGATCGAGACCGAGCTCAGGAACGTCAACGCCTCCGTCTTCTTCGGCGGTGACCCGGGCTCGCCCGACACCTTCCAGAAGTTCTACGCGGACGTGGAGATGTACGCCAACACGTTCAACGGCACCGATCCGCAGGCCTATCTGGGCAACGCGCTCTGCGACAAGGCCCCGCGGCCCGAGACGCAGTGGCAGGGTGAGAACATCACGCGCTTCTGCCTGCCGGAATACGACGCGCTCCACGCCGAGCTTCAGGCCACCGCGGGCCTCGAAGAGCGCGCGCGCATCGGCCGTGAGCTCAATGACCTGGCGGTGACGAACGGCAAGATGATCCCGCTCGTCCACCGTGGTCGCCTGTCGGCCCATGCCAACACGCTGGGCGGCGTTGTCCTCAACGTCTGGGACAGCGAGCTCTGGAACGTGGCCGACTGGCACCGCACCGACGGGTAACGCCCGCCGCACGCACCTCACGCCCCGGACCCCGATCCGGGGCCTCCGCCAGAACGCTGGTAGAGGCCCCGGGTCACGCCCGGGGCGTGGATTTCTTCCACGACACACATCACGCAGGCCCATGCAAACCGAGCTCGTCCTCGCATTCCTCATCGTATTCACGCTCGATAGCGTGTCGCCCGGCCCGGCCGTGGCGGCGGTGATGGCGCGGGCGGCGGCGCGCGGCGTGACGCGGACACTGCCCTTTGTCACCGGGCTCGTCGTGGGCGATCTCGTCCTGCTCTTCCTCGCGCTGGCTGGCCTTGCCGCACTGGCACAGGCCATGGGCCCGGCCTTCGCCGTCATCAAGTGGGCCGGCGTAGCCTATCTTCTCTACATGGCATGGCAGCTCTGGCGCGCGGCGCCGGGGGCTACAGACGCAGGCTCCGGCGCTGACGCCGAGGGCGGCTTCTGGATCGGCGCGCTCCTGCCCCTCGGAAATCCCAAGGCCATCGGCTTCTACGTCGCGATACTTCCCTCCGTCTTCGACACTGGCGGGCTGAGCTGGCCCACGATCGGCGCGCTTGTGGCCATCGTCGTTCTCGTCTGGTGGGCCGTCCTTGCCGCCTACGCCCTGCTCGCCGCGCAAGCCCGCCGGCTCGCGACGGGGCCCACGGGCCTTCGCCTTCTCAATCGCGCCTCGGCCCTCGGGCTCACCGGCGCCGCCGCCACGATCGCCGTCCGCCAATGAGTCCTGCCAGGAAGGCCCTGCCATGCTGACCTACACGATCAGACGCCTCGTCCTCGCCGTCCCCACGCTCTTCTTCATCTCGCTCGTCATTTTCGGGCTGCTCGAGCTCGCGCCAGGCGATCCCATGGCGCAGGTGCCGCTCACCGTACCCGCGGAAGTAAAGGAGCAGATGCGCGAAGCCCTCGGCGTGGGACAGCCCATCTGGATCAGCTTCCCGAAATGGCTCTACCAGTTCTTCGTGGTCGAGCCGCAGGTGATGATCGACAACTATCTCGGCACCTCGTTCAGCGAGGGGCAGTTTCGCGCGATCTCCTGGCAGACGCGCTCCCCGGTGATGGACATCGTCGTCCAGCGCCTGCCGCAGACGCTCTGGGTCGTGGGGGTGGCCTATATCGTGGGCTTCGCCATCGCGATCCCGGTGGGCATCTATTCCGCCTACCGCCAGTACTCGCTCTTCGACAACTTGGGCACCTTCGTCACCATGGTGGGCTTTTCCGTGCCGCCGTTCTTCTCGGGCGTGCTCGTCATCGTGATCTTCTCGGTGCAGCTGGGCTGGTTCCCGTCGATCTATGACACGACGCTGGTGGTGAATTCATGGGAGACATTCGTCCGCCAACTCAACCAGATGTTCTTGCCGGTCATGGTGCTGGCGCTTCAGATCACGAGCCAGACGAGCCGCTTCATGCGCTCCTCCATGCTCGACAATCTCAACCAGGACTACGTGCGCACGGCCCGCGCCAAGGGGCTGCGCGAGCGCTCCGTCGTCATGACCCACGTCCTGCGCAATTCGATGATCCCCGTCGTCACCGTCATGGCGCTCAGCGTGCCGCAAATCTTCGGCGGAGCGATCATCACCGAGCAGGTCTTCAAGGTGAACGGGATCGGCCAGCTTCTGATCACCGCCATCGAAGCCAACGATCTTCCCATGGTGCAGACGCTGACCTTCATCTTCGCGGTGCTCATCGTCCTCTTCAACCTCATCGCAGACGTCCTCTACGGCCTGCTCGATCCCCGAATTAGGTATGATTGATCCGCTATGACTGACGCCTCGCACAACACGCCGCTCGCCGATCCCGTCCCCACGACCGCCCCTAAGAGCCAGTGGGCCGAGGTCTGGAGCCAGTTCCGGCGGCACCGCGGCGCGATGGTCTCGCTCGCGATCCTCGCCATCATCGTCTTCGGGACCTTCCTCGGCCCGCTCGTCTGGCGCGCGGACCCGCAGGCGATCCCTTCAACGCTCGACATGATCCAGCAGCGCGATGCGCGCCCGCTCTATGTCGCGCTCTGGGACAGCGGCGCCAAGATCCAGTGGGAAAACCCGCTCGGCACCGACAACCTCGCCCGCGATAATCTCGCCCGGCTCATGTATGGGGGTCGTGTCTCCATCGCGGTGGGCCTCTTGGCCATGGCACTGTCCATCGTGCTCGGCGCGTTCATCGGCGTGACGGCGGGCTATTTCCGCCGCCTCGATGCGCCGCTCATGCGCCTGACGGACCTCTTTCTTGCGCTGCCGCTCCTCCCGCTCATCCTTGTGGGGTCGCTCCTCTTCCGGGAGCCCTTGGCGGGCGTGTTCGGCATCGAGGGCGGCACCTTCGTCCTCATCGTCTCGCTCATCGGCATCACGAGCTGGATGCAGACAGCGCGGATCGTGCGGGGCGACGTGCTGGCCCTCAAGGAGCGTGAGTTCGTCCTCGCGGCCCGCTCCGTCGGCACGAAGCCGGGTAAGCTCATCCTGCGCCACGTGCTGCCCAACGTGCTCTCGCCCATCATGGTCTCGGCCACGCTGGGCATCGCCACGGCCATCATCACCGAGAGCGCGCTCTCCTTCCTCGGGTTCGGGTTCCCGCCGGATTTCCCCACCTGGGGGCGGCTTCTGAATGACAGCGTGGACCGCATGGTGCTCTATCCCGAGCGCGTGCTTTGGCCCGGCCTGATGATCTCGCTGACGGTGCTGTGCGTGAACTACCTGGGCGACGGGCTGCGCGACGCGCTCGATCCGCGGATTAGGGGCCGGTGAGAGAGGCCTTGCAACGGCCCGCCCCGGGACCGTACCAACGGGCACGGGACGGCAGTGAGGTCGGGTATGGAGGGATGTGACATGGTCCGCAGCGCGCTATTGACGGTGGCAATGCTAGGGCTCCTCGCCTGCGAGCCGCTGCCGCCCGGTGGGCCGGGCATGGGCGTTTCATCGCTGCCCGAAGAAGTGGTCGCCATCGCCGATCCGCGCTTCGTGGCCACGGCGCGGCTTTTGGACGACGGGTGCTACTGGTACGAGCACTCCAACGTGGTGGAGACGACGCTCCTGCCCCTGCGGACGCCCGCCGGCAGCCCGATCTGCGCGCTCAGCCGCGAGGACAGAGAGGCCCGGGCGCTGGAAGCCGCCGCCGCTGGAGAAAGCTGAGCGGCCTCAGGCCTCCGCCGGGTAGAGGTGGGCCATGGCGCCCGTCTCCACCTCGTCATAGAGCCCGATGATATGGGCCATGACCATCCGTACGCAGCCCGACGACGCGCGCCCGCCGATGGAGCGCGGCGAGGGCGTGCCGTGGATGCGCAGATAGGTGTCGCGCGCGCCGTCGAAGAGGTAGAACGCCCGCGCGCCGAGCGGGTTTGACGGCCCGCCATCCATCCCGTTCTCGTGCTGCTTGTAGACCTCGGGCTCCCGCTCGATCATCGCATCCGTTGGCCGCCAGGTGGGCCATTTGCGCTTGGCCCCGATGCGGAAGACCCCCGGCTCGTAGAGATCGCCCCGCGCGATCGCCACGCCGTAGCGCAGCGCGGTGCCGTCCCCGCGCACGAAATAAAGATAGCGCGCGATGGCATCCACATGGATGTCGCCGGGCGTCAGCCCGTCATTGGCCGCCACCACCGTGGGCAGGAAACGGGGATGAAAGCCCCACGGGTTGGAGGTGGCCGGGTCGTATTCGGCAGGGGTCACCCGCGCGTCCCAGGTGCTCCACATCGCGCGGTTCGACACCGGCGGGCGCGGCGCGGGCTCCTGAAGGAGCTCGGGCGCCTCGATCAGCGTGCCGTCCTCCTGCGCCAGAAGCGGCAGCGCCGGCGAGAAAAGCGCCGTGGTGGTCGCGATGAAATGGCGGCGGGTCAACATGCGCGTCATCCTTTTCGGTGCGCGGGCCCTGTCGCCGCGCGATTGCCTGAAAAATGCATGATCAGTGCCATTGGTTGCGATTCACGTCCGCGTCAAGCCGTCCCTCGTGCCGCAGGTGTTGCGCAGATGCGCCGCCCCGGTGTTCACTCGCACCCATGACAGACCCCTTCACGCTCCAGCGCCGCGCGCCCGCGGGCGCTACGGCTCCCCTCGCCCATTGGGGGTTCCGCAACGAGACGGATCCGCTGACCGATGTTCTTTTGGGCTCGCCCGCGCATCTCTACCACCGGGCAACCTCGTCGCTTTCGCGCAAGCACCTGCGCGACGCACCCTGCGACATCCAGCGCGCCCAGGCGCAGCACGCCGCGCTCGTGAGCGCCTACGAGGCGTTCGGCGTCCGCGTCCATATGCCCCCGCCCGAGCCCGAACTGACCATGCAGGTCTATACCCGCGACAGCTCCGTCATGACGCCCTACGGCGCCATCATCACCGCCATGAGCCAGTGGTGGCGGCGCGGCGAGAACTACGCGGCCATCCGACACTACGAGGCGCTGGGCATCCCGATCTACGACATGGTGACCGCGGGCACCTTCGAGGGCGGGGATTTCAACGTCATCGAGGAAGGCTGCGTCCTCATCGGCTGCGGCGGCGCCCGCACCCAGGAGGAAGGCGCCCGGCAGGTGGCCGGTTGGCTCGAGGCGGAGGGCTGGGAGGTGCGCCTCGCCTTCATCGACGAGTTCTACGTCCACATCGACCTCATGGTCGTGCCCATCGCCGAGAAGCTCACCGCCGTCTGCACCGCCTGCACCGACCCCGCCATCGTGGATTGGCTCCGTGGCAAGGGGCACGCGATCATCGACGTGCCCTTCCGCGACACGATGAATCTCGGCTGCAACCTCATGAGCCTCGGGCGGGACCGCGTGATCGCCCCGGCGAGCTCCACGCATCTCATCGATGCGCTCGAGGCCTACGGCTTCGACATCGCCGCGGTGGAGACCGACGAGATCTCGAAGACCGGCGGCGGCATTCACTGCATGGCCCAAGCGCTGCGCCGCGCCGCCTGACGATGCGGCTCCGCTCACCAACAGGCCCCGGGTCAGGCCCGGGGCGTGGGGGGGCTAACGCGGCGATGGGGGCTTTGGGCCGAGGAGGAGGCCTGAACCGCGAGGCCCCGGGTCGGGCGCGGGACGTGTGAGAGAGCGGTGGTGGGAACGCGGACCGGCGGTGCGCGTTGTCTCGCCATGGCTGATCAGACCCGTGACCTCACCGAGGGCCCCGTGTGGCGCGCTCTCACCGCGATGTCGGCGCCCATGGCGCTGGGCATCTTCGCCGTTCTGTCGGTCGGCATCGCCGATGCCGTCTTCCTCGGACGCTATTCCGATGCCGCACTCAGCGCCGTGGGTTTCATCTACCCGGTGACGACCGCCGTGACGTCGCTCTCCATCGGCCTGTCCGCCGGCGCCAATGCCGCGCTGAGCCAGGGCATCGGGCGCGGCGACGCGGGCGCGGCCACCTGCCGGCGCGCGCTCCACGCGGTTGGGCTCGGGCTCCTCCTCTCCACACTCGTGGCGCTCGCGCTCTGGATGGTGTCGCCCGCGCTGTTCTCGCTCATGGGCGCACGGGGTGAAGAACGCACGGCGGTGCTGGCCTACATGCCGATCTGGTCGCTCTCCTTCCCCTTCCTCGTGGTGATGATGCAACTGGGCTCCGTCTTCCGCGCCCATGGCAAGGGCGGGCTCGCCGCCACGGCCATGGTGGTCGCCGCGGGGGTGAACATCGCCGCCAACCCTGTCCTCATCTTCGGACTGGGCGCGCTGCCGGAACTGGGCATCGAAGGCGCGGCGCTCGCCACGCTGCTGGGCCGCGCCGGAGCGGTGGCGCTGGCGCTCACCATCGCGCTTCGCGCGGGCTACATCGCCCTGGGGCAGCGCCCCTTGGAGGGTCTCGGCACCAGCATGGGGGAGATCTTCTCCGTCGGCGCGCCCGCGGCATTCTCGAACGCCATCAACCCCGCCGGCATGGCCGCCGTCACCGCCGCCGTGGCCACCGTGGGCGCCGACGCCGTGGCGGGCTTCGGCGCGGCCACGCGGGTGCAATCGGTGGCGCTCGTGCCGCTCCTGGCGCTTTCGGCGGGGATCGGGCCCGTGGTGGGCCAGAACTGGGGCAAGGGCGACAGCGCACGCGCACGCACGGCGATGGGACAGAGCTTCGCCTTCTGCGTGGCCTATGCGCTCCTCCTCGGCGGGGGGCTCGCGCTCTTTGCCGCGCCGCTCGCGGCCCTCGTGACCGGGGGGGCGGCGGGCACGGCGGAGGCAGCGTTCTACCTGCGCCTCGTGGGCTGGAGCCTTTTCGGCTACGGCATGCTGGTGACCGCCAATGCGGCCATGAACGCCCGGTCCAAGCCGCTCTATTCCATGGGCATCTCGCTCGCGCGGGTCTTCGCGCTCTACCTGCCGCTCGCGTGGCTCGGCGTGACCGTCCTGGGCTATGTGGGCGTTCTCTTGGCGGCCATTCTCGCCAATGTGGGCGGTGCGGCGCTGGCCTGGTGGGCGGCGGGCGAGACGGGGCTGCGCAAGCGCGCCGTGCCGCGCATCACCACTGCCACCACCTGACGCTCCTCAGGTGTCGACGGAGCGCCGGATCCGTTGCACGAGCCACCAGACGCCCAGCACGGTCACGGGCGTGGCCACGCCGAAGAGCACGACGTTCGATATCCCCGCCGGCACCGCCGCGGGGCCGAGCGCGTAGACGACCAGATTGACCGCGTAATAGCTGATCGCCACGACCGAGAGCCCCTCCACCGTCTTCTGAAGCCTGAGCTGCAGATCGGCGCGCTTGTCCATGCTCTCCAGCAGGTCTTGGTTCTGCGCCTGCCGCTCCACGTCGACGCTCGTGCGCAGGAGATCGGCCACGCGCAGCGCGCGCTCGGACATGTCGCGCATGCGCTGCTGGGTGGCGCGGACGGTGCGCATGGCCGGGTCGAAGCGGCGCATCATAAACTCGCTGAAGGTCTGGCGTCCGTTGAAGCGTTCCTCGCGCAGCACCTCGATCCGCTGGTTCACGATGGCCTCGTAGGCCCGCGTCGCCGCAAACCGGTAGGAGGCCTTGGCGTTCAGGTTTTCGAGCTCCGAGGAGAGCGCGATGAGCTTTTTCAGCGTGGCCTCCGAGCTCCCTTTCCCGTTCGACATCTCGTCGGAAAGCTGCAGCAAGCCGGAATCGATCTCCGCCAGGCGCGGCGACATGGCCTGAACCCGGGCGAGGCCAAGCATGGACATGGCCTTGTAGGTCTCGATCTCGCAGAGCCGCTGGACCACGCGCCCGATCCGCCGCGAGCCTGTCTCGGGCGTGGTGAAGATGGCAAAGCGCATGTGCCCCGCCGGATCGATCCGAAAATCGGAGGCCACCGTGGCCGAGCTGTCGACCACGTCGCTCACCGCGAGGGATTCGGAGACGAACCAATCCTCGATCAGGTCCGCCTGCGTGCCGTGGTCGGGCTCTTCCTGGATGCGGATGAGCGCGGAAGTGAGGCGCGCGCCGGGCGCCTCCGCCAGCCAATCGTCCGGGAAGGCCTCGAAATCGACGGGGTCGAAGGGCCGGTTTCCGAGCCCCTCGGAGATGGCGGTGTAGGTGACGAACTCCGTGTGGCTCTCCCATTTCAGGGAATAACGCCCCACCTTGCCGAAGTAATGCGTGGCCCCGGGCGAGGGGTGATCGGCGCCGAAGCGGTCGAGGAGCTTGATGAGGTGACGGCGATCCCCCTCACGGTCGCGGGAGGAGGCGTTCTCGGCCTGTTTGATGGCCAGATACGCACCCGTCGCCGGGGCCGACATGGCCGGGAACGGACGCGCGTGGATCTCGTTCGCCAGCTTGTAGCGCAGCGGGTGGTCTTCGATGGCTGGCATGGCTGCCCCTCGTCGTTTTCCGAGAGATAACCATCTTTGCCGCGGATGCGAGGCAAAAGACGCGCCTTTACTGAATGTTAGCAGAATACATCGGCATACGGTCGCGCGATCGGCACCGCGTGGGCGCCCCGCCGGTTTCTTGGGCAGTGCTCAGCCGGGGTGGGATTGCAGGACATCCAATATCGCTTGCGGCGTCTCGGAGGGGGCGGCGGCGACCGATATGTGGCGACCGGGCACTTCCGCAAAGTGCTCCTTGGGCAGCGTGGCTGCCGCCGCGCAGGCCTTGAGCGGGATACATGCCGTCCTCGCGCCCGGCGATCATGAGCGTGGGCACGGTGATGCCCGGCAAAAGCGGGCGGAGCGGCGGAGCGTCGAGGAGCACCGCGCGGACCACCGGGCCCATGGCCCGGCCATCGGCGGCCTTCAGCATGGCATGGAATGCCGCGCGGTAGTCCGGGCTGTCCGCGAGGCTGGGGTCGGCGAAAAAGCTCCGCGCCACGCCCTGCCGGAAGACCCCGAGGCCGGGGGCCCAACGGGCCCCGGCGGCGATGAAACGCTGCATGAAGGACGCGCCCGCGCCGTGCTCCAGCGGCGTGTTGATGAGGAGCGCGGCGCTCACCAGGTCGGGCGCCGCGCGCGCGGCATGGGAGGCTACGAGGTCACCCCAGGACGTGTCGCCGACAACGGGGCGGGCAACCCTAGACACTCCGCCACCGCCAGCATCCCGCGCGCCTGCGCCGAAAGCGACATCGCCCGCGGCGCGCCGGAACGGCCATGGCCCGGCCCAATGATGCGGATCTGCCTCGGGCCAGGCAGGTGGGCGGCGATCCCGTCATAGACATTCCCGTCCGTGAAGATCGACGGCCACAGAAGACAAGCGCGCCCCTCGTCCGTCTCGCGGACATGGAGCGATCCTGCCTCGGTACTCGATCTGGCGCGCCTTGGAGGTCGTGTCTTTGGGCAAGGCGTCGGGCCTCCCCAGTGTCGCTCACGTCGACATGATCGCGATCGGCCCGCTGGGAAAGGCCCTTCCAGGTCACAAAAAAGGGCGCCATCGGCGGGCGCCCTTCCCGTGCCTCCGACGGACGGAGGATCAGTCGATCATCGGCAGGAGCTTGTCGAGCGAGGCCTTCGCGTCGCCGTAGAACATCCGCGTATTCTCCTTGAAGAAGAGCGGGTTCTCGATCCCGGAATAGCCGGTGCCCTGCCCGCGCTTCGACACGAAGACCTGTTTCGATTTCCAGACCTCGAGGACCGGCATGCCGGCGATGGGCGAGTTCGGGTCGTCCTGGGCGGCCGGGTTCACGATGTCGTTGGAGCCGATGACGATGGCCACGTCTGTTTCGGGGAAATCGTCGTTGATCTCGTCCATCTCGAGCACGATGTCATAGGGCACTTTGGCCTCCGCCAGGAGCACGTTCATGTGCCCGGGCAGACGACCCGCCACGGGGTGAATGGCAAATCGCACGGTCTTGCCCTTGGCGCGCAGCTTCTTGGTGAGCTCGCTCACCGCCTGCTGGGCCTGCGCCACGGCCATGCCGTAGCCCGGGACGATGACGACGCTGTCGGCTTCGTTGAGCGCGCTGGCGACGCCGTCGGCCTCGATGGCGATCTGCTCGCCCTCCACGGCCATCTGCTCCCCCGCCGAGGCGCCACCCCAGCCGCCGAGGATGACGGAGACGAAGCTCCGGTTCATGGCTTTGCACATGATGTAGGAGAGGATCGCACCCGACGAGCCCACGAGCGCGCCCACCACGATCAGAAGGTCGTTGCCGAGGCTGAAACCGATCGCCGCTGCTGCCCACCCTGAGTAGCTGTTGAGCATGGAGACGACGACCGGCATGTCCGCCCCGCCGATCCCCATGATCAGGTGGTAGCCGATGAAGAGCGCGAGCAGCGTCAGCATCACCAGCGTCCACGAGCCCGAGCCGCCCAGATACATGAACATGAAGATCACCGAGAGCGCAGCCGCCGCGGCATTGAGCATGTGCCCGCCCGGAAGCTGCTTGGCGCCCGTGTCGACCTTGAAGGGCAACATGGAGGAGCCGCCCGCGAGCTTGGCATAGGCGATGACGGAGCCGGTGAACGTCACCGCGCCGATCCAGATGCCCAGCACGAGCTCCACGCGGAGGATCGTGATCTCCACGAAGATTTTCTTGGCGATAAGATCGCCGAAGGCGGAGAGGCCGGCGATGATCTCCGCGGGCATCGCGTCATAGGCACCGGGCGCGCCGAGCACGAGGTCGTTGGCGGCGAACGACGCGGCCTGCGCGTTGATCATCATGTCGGCGTTGAAGCCCACAAAGACAGCCGCGAGACCCACGAGGGAGTGCATGATCGCCACGAGCTCGGGCATCTGCGTCATCTGCACCCGCGTGGCGAGCTGATAGCCGATGGCCGCCCCGATGGCGATGAGCACGAGCGAGGCGAGCCAGAGCCCCTGCCCCGGGCCAAAGAGCGTCGCCAGGACGGCAATGGCCATGCCCGCGATACCGTACCAGACGGCGCGCTTGGCGCTCTCCTGGCCGCTCAGGCCGCCGAGCGAAAGGATGAAGAGAACTGCAGCGACGACGTAGGCCGCGATGGTGAATCCGAAGTCCATGGTGCCTGTCCCTTTACGACTTTTGGAACATGGCGAGCATGCGCCGTGTCACGAGGAAGCCGCCGAAGATGTTGACGGCCGCCATGAGCACGCCGAGCCCGGCGAGGATGGTGATGAGCGCACCCGTCGATCCGATCTGGATGAGCGCGCCCAAGATGATGATCGAGGAGATCGCGTTGGTGACGGCCATGAGCGGCGTGTGAAGGGAATGCGACACGCCCCAAATCACCTGGAAACCCACGAAGACCGAGAGCACGAAGACGATGAAATGCTGCATGAAGCTCGCCGGGGCCACCGTCCCCACGAGGAGGATGAGCGCGCCGCCAAGGGCCAGGAGGCCCACCTGCGTCTGCGTCTGCTTCTTGAAGGCGGCGACCTCTTCGGCGCGCTTTTCCTCCGGCGTCTTCTCCTTCACCGCCTCCTTGGGCTTTTGCGCCGCGATGGCGTTCACCTTGGGCGGTGGCGGCGGGAAGGTGATCTCGCTCTTATGGGTCACCGTGGCACCCCGGATCACGTCGTCTTCCATGTCGTGGTTGACGACGCCGTCCTTCTCCGGCGTCAGGTCCGTCATCATGTGGCGGATGTTGGTGGCGTAGAGCGTGGAGGACTGCGTGGCCATGCGGGAGGGGAAATCGGTGTAGCCCACGATGGTCACGCCGCCGTCGGTGACGATCTTCTCGTCCTTCACCGTCAGCTCGCAGTTCCCGCCGCGCTCGGCGGCGAGGTCCACGATGACGGAGCCGGGCTTCATCATCTCGACCATGTCTTTCGTCCAGAGCACCGGCGCGTCCCGGTTGGGGATGAGCGCGGTGGTGATGACGATGTCGATCTCGGGGGCCATCTCGCGGAACTTGGCGAGCTGCGCCTCGCGGAACTCGGGGCTCGACGGGGCCGCGTAGCCGCCCGTCGTTGCGCCATCGGTCTGCTCCTCGTCGAACTCGAGGAAGACGAACTCCGCGCCCATGGACTCGATCTGCTCGGCCACTTCCGGGCGCACGTCGAACGCGTAGGTGATCGCACCGAGCGACGTCGACGTGCCGATGGCCGCAAGCCCCGCCACGCCAGCGCCCACGATCAGGACCTTCGCCGGGGGCACCTTGCCCGCCGCCGTGACCTGGCCGGTGAAGAAGCGGCCGAAGTTGTTTCCTGCTTCGATAACAGCGCGGTAGCCGGCGATGTTGGCCATGGAGGACAGCGCGTCCATCTTCTGCGCGCGGGAAATCCGCGGCACCATGTCCATGGCGATGACGGTCGCGCCCTGCTTGTTGGCGAGCTCCATGAGCTTCTCGTTGGCGCCCGGGTAAAAGAACGAGATGAGCGTCTGCCCTTCGCGCAGGCGCTTCGTCTCCGTGTCGCTCGGGGGCCGCACCTTGGCGACGATGTCGGCCCCCTTGAAGAGGTCGGTGGCCTTCTTGACCACCTTCACGCCCGCCGCCTCGTAGGCCGCGTCGGAAAAGCCCGCGAGCGCGCCCGCGCCCGTCTCGATCAGGCACTCATGGCCCAGCTTCTGGAGTTGCGCGGCGCTGTCCGGCGTCATCGCGACGCGCGCCTCGCCCTCGAAAATCTCTTTCGGCGTTCCGATCTTCACGTGTCCCACCTTTTGCTTTGCGTCTGCCTGACATGGCACAAGTTCGGTGGGCGTCTAGCGGCATCTCGTGGGGAATCCAACCGCAGCGCGCAGGATAGTTGCGCGGCGCATGCTACGCCGCCGGGCATGCGCCTGATTTTTGGGCGCAGACCCGGTCTTCTGCCGGCGTCGCTCTTCCTTTACACGGCGCATATGGATCTCACCGGCAAGACAGCCTTCATCACCGGCGGCGGCACGGGCATCGGGCTGGCCTCGGCGCGCGCGCTCAAATCGAAGGGCGCGGAGGTCATCATCGCCGGGCGCCGCCGCGCCGTGCTCGAGGAGGCCGCGAGGGAGGGCTTCACCCCCCGCGTCATGGATGTGAGCGATGAGAGCTCCGTCGTCGAAGTCATTGCAGACACGCAGAAAATCGACATCATCGTCGCCAATGCCGGGATCGCCAAGGGGCAGAATATCCTCTCCAAGGGCCCGAGCCTCTGGCGGGAAATCATGGCCACCAACCTCGACGGGGCCTATTGGACGATCCGCGAGGGGCTGAGGCGCATGGACACCGAGGAGTATGGCCGCGTCATCGCCATTTCCTCCATCGCCGGGCTCCGGGGCCTGAAAGGCGCCCACGCCTACACCGCCTCGAAGCACGGGCTCGTGGGCCTCGTCCGCGGCCTCGCCACCGATTTCACCGGGACCGCCGTCACCTTCAACGCGATCTGCCCAGGCTACGTGGACACCCCCATCGTCACCGAAAACATCGACCGGCTGACCACGCGCATGGGTCTCGACGCGGCTGCGGCCCTCAAGGTCATGACCGACCAGAACCCCCATGGCCGCCTCATCGCCGCCGAGGAGGTCGCCGCGAGCGTTCTCCACCTCTGCGACCCGCTATCAAGCTCCATCACCGGCACAACCATCGAGATTTCCGGAGGCAGCGCCTAAACTTAGGCGAGAATTCGGGCCCCACAGACACCACATTTCCGGCGCAAAACAGTCTTAGCGCTCGCTTAAACAAACCTCGGTACGAGGCGGAAAAAACCGCACGAAGAGGCAAACGAGCATGCCAGAAGGATATCTGGTTCAACTGGGCGACGGTGTGCTCGGTGCCGGTGACGGCATCGTGGATCCGCTCACCTCCTTCACCACGAATGTCCTGCTGGGTCCGGGCACCTGGGAATGGTCGGGCACGTGGAACGGCTCCACCTTCACCGATGAAAGCGAGCCGGGGGAGTACTTCCTCGCCACGGACGGCAACGTGTACTTCGTCCCCGATTTCGGACCCGTGGACACGATCACCTCCGCCGGGGTCACGGGCACCGACGGCTATGACGGCTCGGCCTTCGTCAACGACCTCACCGGCACCGACGCCGACGATGACCTCGACGGCACCTCCGCCGCCCAGACCGTGGACGGCAATGGCGGCAACGACACGCTGGATGGCGGCGGCGGGGCCGATACCGTGCTGGGCGGGGACGGCGACGATCAGCTGTCCGGCGGGTCCGGGCGCGACAGCCTCCTCGGTGGAGACGGCAACGACGACCTCTCCGGCAACGGCGGGGCCGACACGCTCCGCGGCGGGTCGGGCGACGACACGCTCGACGGGGGCAACGCCGCCGACAGCCTCGTCGGGGGATCGGGGAGCGACAGCCTCGACGGCGGCGCGGGCGCCGATGTCCTCCGGGGCGACGAAGACCCGACCGTCAGCCGCACCGAAACCCTGCAATGGAGCGAAGCGGGCTCCAACGGCTACGACCTCGGCGACGGCTTCACGCAGTTCACGGGCCAGATGGCCGTCACCGCCACCGTCACCGACAACGGCGCGCTGTCGGGCGCGGAGATCGACACCGCCACGGACCAGTACACCGAAGCGGGCGAAGGGCTCAGCGACTTCTCCTCGCTCGAACTGGCCGGCGACGGCGGCGCGAACACAGCCACGGTGCGCATCGACTTCGCCGCCACCGAGGACGGCGACACGACCGACGAGGTCGAGAACGTCACCTTCCGCGTCAACGATATCGACACCGGAAGCTGGATCGACACGGTGGAGATCACCGCCTTCGACGCCGCCGGCAACCCGGTCACGGTCACCATCACGCCCGAAGACACCGACAACACCGTCTCGGGAAGCGAGGTCACGGCCGGTGTCGCCAACGGCAGCGCGAACTCGCAATCGGGCTCCATCCTCGTGGAGATCGAGGGCCCCGTCTCCTATTTCGAGCTCGACTACGGCAATGCGAGCGGCGGCGCGCAGCGCGCCTGGCTCACCGACATCACCTTCGAGACGATCCCCAACGCGCCCGGCGACGACACGCTCGACGGCGGCACGGGGGCCGACACGATGTTCGGCGGCGCGGGCGCCGATACCTTCGCCGTGGCCGACGGCGACGAAGCCTATGGCGAGGACGGCGACGACCTCTTCCTCCTCGGCGATTTTGGCGAGGCCGGCGCGGGCATCCTCATCGATGGCGGCGAGGCCGGGGAGACGGACGGCGACACCATCGACCTCGGCGACCAGGCCACGCTCTCGGACGTCACGTTCGACCCCGGCAATTCCGAGAACGGGACGATCACGCTCACCGACGGCACCGTCGTCACCTTCTCGAATATCGAGAACATCATCTGCTTCACCCCCGGCACCACCATCGCCACGCCCCACGGCGCGCGCCCGGTGGAGAGCCTGCGCCCTGGCGACCTCGTCCTCACGCGCGACAACGGCATCCAGCCGATCCGCTGGGTTGGGCAGCGCACGGTGCCCGCCATGGCAGATTTCGCCCCCATCGAGGTCGCGCCCAGCGTCCTCTCCGGGGCCACGGCACCGCTCCTTGTTTCGCCGCAGCACCGGCTGCTCTTCTCGGGCTTCAAGTCAGAGCTGCTTTTCGGCGAGCGCGAGGTGCTCGTGGCCGCCAAACACCTCCTCGACGGGCATGCCGTGCGCCAGAGCCCGCGCGCGGAAGTCACCTACATCCACATCATGTTCGACCGCCACGAGCTCGTCTTCGCCAACGGCGCGGCCACCGAGAGCTTCTTTGCCGGCGACAGCGCCATGGACGCCCTCGAGGGCGCGGCCCGCGAGGAGCTCTTCTCGGTCTTTCCCGAATTGCGAAGCGCGGGGCCACGGCCCACTGCGCGCCGCGCGCTCAAGCGCTACGAGGCGGCCCTGCTCGCCTGAGGACGGATGCCCGCTGCCCAGTCGCGCGCGGCGTCGCCAAACGCCTCGAAAAGCGGCCGCGAAACGGGATCCTCGGCCGCGCGATACTCGGGATGCCACTGGACCCCCAGCGCAAAGCCCGCGCCACCGGCCACGTAGATCGCCTCCGGCGTGCCATCGGGTGCGGTGCCGTCGATCACGAGCGTCGGCGCCAGCGCCTTGATCCCCTGCCCGTGGAGCGTGTTCGTGCGTACCACCTCGCTGCCGAAGAGCCGCGCGAAGGGCCCCCCGGGCGTGAGCGTCACGTCGTGGCGCAGCGCGAATTTCTCCTCGAGCGTGCCGTCGGGCGGCATCCGGTGATTGTCGCGCCCCGGCAGCTCCCGGATCTCCGGGTAGAGCGAGCCGCCCATGGCCACGTTGAATTCCTGAAACCCCCGGCAGATGGCGAGCATGGGCTGGCCACGGGCCACGAGGCTCCGGATGAGCGGCAGCGTCACCTGGTCTCGCGCCCGGTCGAAGGTGCCGTGGGCCTCCGTCTCCGCCTCGCCGTATTCAGAAGGGTGCACGTTGGCGCGCCCGCCAGTGAAAACGAAGCCGTCATAGGTCTCGGCGAGCTCGTCCGCCCCGAGGAAGGCGGGATCCGTCGGCACGATGGCGGGCTGGCAGCCGCAGACCTCGTGCACCGCTTCCACGTTCATCGTGCCCGCGGCAAAGGCCGGGTACTCATCGTTGATGAGATAACTGTTGCCGATGATGCCGATGTGCGGGCGCCGCATGATCCTCTCCTTGGATCCTTGACATAGCGCGGAATGTCCCGAGGAAACAGGCATCGCCGCGCACAACGCGCTGTGCGTGCTCGCATGTGCTCGGTTGCTGGGCATCTTTCCTTGCACGGCCCCTGGCGACCGTGCCTCATGGCGCCATGACGAAGCTCGTGCTCCTCCACAAGGCCTCCTCCATCTACGACGACCGGCCAGAGACCCGCTATGATTTCCCGCTCCAGTACCGCAAGGCGATGGAGCAAGGTGTGGGCGATTGGATCGTTTATCAGGAGCCTGCGAAGGCGGGCCCCCGCGGTTACTTCGCGTGCGCGCGTATTGCGGGTATCACGCCCCATCCGGAGTTGCCGCGACGCTACTTCGCCGAGATGGCCGACTTTCTGCCATTCGACGCGCCCGTACCGCGTGTGATCGACGGCAGACCGCTCGAAGCGGCCCTCACCACCGCGCAAGGCGGCTTTAAGAAAGGCGGCGCCGTGCAGCTCGCCGTGCGGCGCCTGCCCGATGCAGAATTCGCGCGAATTGTTGAGCTCGGCCTGCCCGATACCCTCGAGGAACAGGAAGCAAGCCGATACGACCCTGAGCGGAAGGGCGCATTGCCCGGGCTCGCCGAGCCCGTGGGCAGCTTCAAACGCCCGGTTGTGGAGCGCCTTACCCGCCGGCCTTATCGAGATGTCGTCTTTCGACGGCGCGTGCGCCAAGCATACGACTATCGCTGCGCACTGTCGGGCTTGCGGCTGCGTAATGGCGGCGGCCGACCAGAGGTGCAGGCCGCGCATATCGTTCCCGTGGAAGACGGAGGCAACGACACAGTGTCGAACGGGCTCGCGCTCTCCGGCACGCTTCATTGCATTTTTGACCGCGGGCTCGTATCAGTGGGCGGCGACGGTCGCATCCTTATCTCACGCAACAAGGTGCCGCCCGAGGTCGCGGATCGCCTCATCGCACCGGGCGTGTATTCACCTGCCCGCCGCGCGGACGGATCATCCGCATCCAGCCTACCTCGCCTGGCACCGCGAACACCGCTTCGGCCAATTCGACCCAGACAGCGAAGCGACACCGTGGTGAGGACCTAGGCCTCGGCGGTGAGCCCCACCGATTCCACAGCCGCCACGGCCGCCGCCGCATCGTTGTCGGAGGTGTCCCCCGTGACGCCCACGGCGCCCACGACGCGCCCGCGCGCATCCTTCAGGAGCACGCCGCCCGGCACCGGCACCACGGCGCCGCCGAAGACGCCGTTCACCGCGTTCATGAAATACGCCTGCCCCTCGGCCCGCGCCATCTGCGCGGAGCCCGGCATGCCCAGCATCACAGCGCCGTAGGCCTTGCCATGGGCGATGGCGAAGCGCCCGGGCGCGGAGCCGTCCGCCCGCTCGAAGGCCACCACGTTGCCGCCGGCATCGAGCACGATGGCCGAGAGCGGCTTCAGCTCCATTTCCTGCCCGCGGGCCAGCACGCCTCGCACGATCCGCCGCGCCCGGCTGAGTGAAATCGTCATTCTATCCTCCCATCAGGGTCCGTGGCCCCTCCTTCATCTTTCCAAGAATACCTCGGGGGCACGAGGGGCTTGCCCCTCGCTCCCGCTACCTTCAAGCGCGCCTCAGGCCGCCTTCTTCTCGAGCCGCCGGCGATGGAGCACTGGCTCGGTATAGCCCGCGGGCTGCACGCGCCCCTCGAAGACGAGATCGCAGGCCGCCTGGAAGGCCACCCCGTCATAGCCCGGCGCCATGGCCTCGTAGGACGCATCATCGGCATTCTGCCGGTCGACGACCTCGGCCATCTTCCTCATGGCCGCCATCACCTGCGCCTCGCTCACCACGCCGTGGTGGAGCCAGTTCGCCAGCGCCTGGGAGGAGATCCGGCAGGTCGCGCGGTCCTCCATGAGGCCCACGTCGTGGATGTCGGGCACCTTCGAGCAGCCCACCCCCTGGTCCACCCAGCGCACCACGTAACCGAGGATGCCCTGCGCGTTGTTCTCGATCTCCGAGGCGATCTCCTCGTCCGACCAGTTCGGGCGGTCGGCCACCGGGATCGTGAGCAAATCGGAAAGCTTGCCCCGCGCCCCGCCAGCGCGGAGGCCGTCCTGCACGGCCATCACGTCCACGGCGTGGTAGTGCATCGCATGCAGCGTGGCGGCCGTGGGCGACGGCACCCAGGCGCAGGTGGCGCCCGATTTCGGGTGGCCGATCTTCTGGTCGATCATGTCGGCCATGCGGTCGGGCATGGCCCACATGCCCTTGCCGATCTGCGCCCGGCCCTTCAGGCCGCAAGCAAGCCCGATATCGACGTTGCGATCCTCGTAGGCGGCGATCCATGGCGTGGCCTTCATGGCGCCCTTGGCGATCATGGGACCGGCCTCCATGGAGGTGTGGATCTCGTCGCCCGTGCGGTCGAGGAAGCCCGTGTTGATGAAAGCCACGCGGGACTTCGCGGCGCGGATGCATTCCTTGAGATTGGCGGAGGTGCGCCGCTCTTCGTCCATGATCCCCATCTTCACGGTGTTGGCGGGCAGGCCGAGGATCTCCTCCACCGCGCCGAAGATCTCGTTGGAGAACGCCACTTCTTCGGGCCCGTGCATCTTGGGTTTTACGATATAGACGGAGCCGGTCTGGGAATTGCCGCCATCCCGCCCGAGGTCGTGCATGGCGATAAGCACCGTGGAGAGCGCATCGAGGAACCCCTCGCCGATCTCTTTGCCGTCCCGGTCGAGCACGGCGGGATTGGTCATCAGGTGGCCGACATTTCGAACCAGCATGAGGGAGCGGCATTTCACGGTGAAGTCCGACCCGTCGGGCGCCTGATAAGTGGCGTCGCCATATAGCTTCCGCGTGACGGTCTGGCCGCCCTTCTCGAAGGTCTCCTCGAGATCGCCCTTCATCAGCCCGAGCCAGTTCGCGTAGGCAAGCACCTTGTCCTCGGCATCCACGGCCGCCACGCTGTCCTCGCAATCCATGATGGTGGAGATGGCCGCCTCGAGGTTGACGGCGGCGATATTGGCGGGGTCGTCCTTGCCGATGTCATGGTCGGCGTTGACGAGAATTTCGATCTTCAGGCGGTTGTTTTCGAAGAGAAACCCGCTCCAGGCGCCGTCCTGCATCGTGCCGAGGAACTGGCTTTTGTCCTGCAAGGGCGCGGCGGCCACGTCCGTCACCTCGGCCCAGGTCGTCCCCTCCAGCGGCAGAGCCGCGTCGAGGAAGGCCTTCGACTTCGCGATGACACGCGCGCCACGCACGGGATCGTAGCCCTTGCCCGATGGCAGATCGCCCAGCGCATCTGTGCCGTAGAACGCGTCGTAAAGGTTGCCCCAGCGGGCGTTCGCGGCGTTGAGCGCGAAGCGCGCATTCATGATGGGCACGACGAGCTGCGGCCCAGGCGTGGCGGCGATCTCGGGGTCGACATTGGCGGTCTCGATCTCGAAATCGGGGCCCTCGGGCACGAGGTAGCCGAGCTCCCGCAGGAACGCCTCGTAGGCCGCGGCGTCGTGCGGCTGACCCCGGCGCGCCTTGTGCCAGGCGTCGATCTCGGCCTGCATCTGCGTGCGTTTGTCGAGGAGGGCGCGATTTCGGGGGCCGAAATCATGGGCCAGGCGCGAGAGCCCCGCCCAGAAAGCATCGCTCGTGACGCCTGTGCCCGGCAACGCCCGCTCCTCGATGAAGTCCCAAAGGGGCTTGGCGATCTGAAGGTCGTGGCTGGCGACGCGCTCTGTCATAGGTCGGCTCCCATTTCTGATTGCCGCGCAAAGTAGGCCCCGGGTTTCCTATCGGCAACAGGGTTTCCCCGGGCCCGCGTCAGGAAGATTTCGCTGTCGGGTCAGGATTTCTTGACTGACTTCTCGCGGCGGCAGCGCTCCGAGCAGTACTTCACGTCGTCCCAAACCTTCGCCCACTTCTTGCGCCACGTGAACGGCAGCCCGCACGATGCGCAGGTTTTCGTGGGAAGATCTGATTTCTTGCGTTGCTTGGGCATTTGGCAGTCCTGGGGCTCTGCCCCAGACCCCGAAGTACGGAGCACAAAGAAGGCGGGGCTATAGGTCGAGCGACATTTGGGTCGTATCGGACGCTTTGGAAGAGCGGCGGCGCGGTTCGCCTGGCTGCGGATCGCGCTGGAAGCCGCGGTCCTTCTTGCGGGAGGCGTGTTTGTTGACGATGGCATCGGCCTCCGTGCGGAAGGCGCGACCCTTTCGGACGGCGAAGACCTTCTCGCGGGCCGCGCGCGCCGCGTCCGCCACGTCGACGATCGGCGCGGGGTAGCCCGCCACCCCGCCCGCGCGCCAGGGCTCTTGGAGGAGCTTGTCGTCGAGATGGGCGATCTCCGGCACCCAGCGGCGCGTGAAGACGCCTGTCGGGTCCTGGTCCTTGCCCTGTTTGACGGGGTTGTAGATGCGCACCGTGTTCATGCCCGTCGTGCCCGACTGCATCTGGCTCTGCGACCAGTGGATGCCGGGCTCGTAATCGGTAAAGCGGCGCGCGAGCACCATCCCCGTGTCACGCCAGTCGAGCCAGAGGTGGTAGGAGCCCACGGCCATGAGCATCGAGCGCATGCGGAAGTTGAGCCAGCCCGTATGGGTGACGTAGCGCATGCAGGCATCGACGAAGGGGATGCCGGTGCGCCCGTCGGTCCAAGCTGCCAACCGCTCCGGGTCGGAGCCCTGGCGGATGTCGCGGTAGGCCGGGTGGAGCGCGCGGTGTTCGATGCCGGGCTCGTCCTCGAGCTTCTGCATGAAGTGGTCGCGCCAGGCGAGGCGGGAGGTGAAGCTTTGCAGCGAGCCGGTCCAGCCCTCCCGCGTGCCTTTCACCTCGGCCTTGCGGGCGGCAGCGGCCTGCGCGGCCTCGCGGCCCGAGAGGACGCCGAGCGCGAGGTAGGGCGAGAGCCGCGAGCAGGCCCATTCCCCCTCCACGGGCGAGGACATGGCCTTCCGGTAGGTGCGGCCGCGTTCGGTGAGGAAGCCGCCGAGGTGGCTCAGCGCCGCCGCGCGCCCGCCGGGCTGGCGGTCGGGGCACGGGTCCGGCGCGAGGCCCAGATCCGCGGAGGTGGGGATCGCGCCGGGCTCGAGCGACGGCCCGTGGAGACTGCGGCGCGCGATGAGAGGCTGCCGGATGTAGCGCTCGCGCCGCGCGGCCCAACCGTCGCGGCCCGCGAGGCGGCGCACCACGCCCGATTGCGGCAGCTCGCGCCAGGGGATGCCGCGCGCGGCGCACCAGTCCTTCACGGCCAGATCGCGCCGGTAGGTCCAGGCATTGCCCGTCTCCTCGTGGGAAACGAGGCCGTCGATCGGCTCCTCGCGCGCGAGGCTCGCGAGCACGTCGCGCACCTCGCCCACGCGCACCAGCAAGGGGATATCGAGGGTCTCCCGCAGGCTCTCCAGGCACTCAGTGATGAACTCCCACTGCCGGGCGGAGGTGTCGGGCAGCGCCCAGTAGCCCGGCTCCACGACGTAGAGTGCGACCGCCGGGCCATCGGCGGCAGCCGCCAGCGCGGCGTGGTCCTCCACGCGCAGATCTCTCTTGAACCACAGGATCGTCGCCATGACCCTGACCTAGCCAGCGGCGCGGGAATTCAAAGCTGCCGCAAGGTCGCAGCCAGCTCCGGACAGGCCTCCCCGCGGGGGTCGTCGCGCTGGTAGAAATCGCGCAGGGTCTGGCCCTTCACGGGCTTGTAGCGCGCGCCGCGGGCGAGCGCGCCCATGCGGTCCACGCGGAACATGCGGAAATCCTCGCGCAGCTCGCACCACGCCACGAAGGTCCAGACCCGGCCCCAGAACCACATGCCCAGCGGGCGCACCACGCGCCGCGTCTCGGCGCCCGCGCCGTCGCGGTAGTCGAAGGAAAGCGTCTCGGAGCTTTCCACCGCCGCCTCGATCACGTCGAGCGCCGCGCGGATCTCCGGTGCCATGTCGATCCCGAAGGCATGGACCTGCAGCCGGCGGCCCCGCGCGCGCAGGTCGTCGTCGATGACGGCGTCGATCTTGGCCATGGCCTCCTCGGCGCCGCGGGCCATCTCGAGCCCCCCCCAGGCCCGCACGAGGCGCGCACCCGCCACGAGGGCCGCGATCTCCGCGCGGGTGAACATGAGCGGCGGCAGATCGTAGCCCTCCTGGAGCACGTAGCCGAAGCCCGCCTCCCCCTCGATGGGCACGCCCGTGGCCATGAGGTCGGCGATGTCGCGATAGACCGTGCGATCCGACACCTCGAGCCGTTCGGCAAGGCCCCGCGCGGTGACCTTGCGGCCCCCGCGCATGAGCTGGACGATCTCGAAGAGGCGGTCGGCCCGGCGCATCTATGCCCTCTCGAACAGGCCCACGGTGTTTCCGTCGGGGTCGGCGACATAGATAAACCGACCGTCGGGCACCGGGATAGGGTCCGAGGTGACGCGGCCGCCGGCGTCGGCGACGCGGGCCGAGATCGCGTCGAGAGTGCCTTCGGCGGCGAGGTGGACGACGGGCCCTGCTCCTTCGGCGGCAGGCTCGCCCAGGCTCAGATGACCGGCGACGCCGCCCTCGGCGGCCTCGAAGAAGGCCATGGGCATCGGATCCTCGCAGCGCGTCATGGTGAGGCCCGTGACGGCGGCGTAGAACGCGGCGGCGGCATCGAGATCGCGGACGCGGATTTCGCCCCAGACGGTGGCGTGTTCGGGTTGGTAGGCCATGGGTGTCTCCTCTCCTTGGCGGATGGGCATGGCATCGCACACCCCTCCTGACAGCGTCCTGTCAGCATGGTCTTGCTCGCGCCCCGCCGCCCGCTACGGTGGGGATCAAAGGAGACCTCCCATGCGCGACGCGGCCCCCACCCACTCCCCGGATACGATCTACCTGAAGGATTACCGGGCGCCCGCGCACTGGGTCGACAGCGTGGAGCTGACGTTCAAGCTCCACCCGACGCGCACGCGGGTCCTGTCGCGCATCGCGTTTCGCCCGAATGCCGACGCGCCGGGGCCCTTCGTGCTCGACGGCGAGGGGCTTACGCTTTTGTCGGCCACCATCGACGGGGCGCCCGCGGACGTCGAGGTGGGCCCCGAAAGCCTCACCTGCCCGGTGCCCGACGCGCCGTTCCTCTGGGAGGCGGAGGTGGAGATCAATCCGGAGGCCAACACGGCGCTCGAGGGGCTCTACATTTCAAACGGCATGTATTCGACGCAATGCGAGGCGCAGGGCTTTCGCAAGATCACCTATTACCCCGACCGGCCCGACGTCATGGCGCCCTTCACCGTGCGCATCGAGAGCGACCTGCCGGTCCTCCTGTCGAACGGAAACCCGGGCGCGGCGGGCGCGGGCTTTGCCGAATGGCACGATCCGTGGAAGAAACCGGCCTATCTCTTCGCGCTCGTGGCGGGCGAGCTTCACGCCACCGCGGGCGGCTTCACGACGATGGAGGGCCGCGACGTGGCGCTCAACATCTGGGTCCGCGACGGCGATCAGGACAAGACCGCCTTCGCCCTCGAGGCTTTACAAAAATCGATGAAATGGGACGAAATTGTCTACAATCGTCCCTATGATTTGGACATCTTCAATATCGTGGCCGTCGACGACTTCAACATGGGCGCGATGGAGAACAAGGGCCTCAACATATTCAATTCCTCCGCCGTCCTCGCCTCGCCGGAGACCGCCACCGACAGCAATTTCGAGCGGATCGAGGCGATCATCGCCCATGAATACTTCCACAACTGGACGGGCAACCGCATCACCTGCCGCGACTGGTTCCAGCTCTGCCTGAAGGAGGGGCTCACCGTCTACCGGGACCAGCAATTCTCGGCCGACATGCGCTCGGCGGCCGTCTGCCGGATCGACAATGTCATCGGGCTCCGCGCCGCGCAGTTCCGCGAGGATGCCGGGCCCCTGGCGCATCCCGTGCGGCCCGAGAGCTTTGTGGAGATCAACAACTTCTACACCGCCACGGTCTACGAAAAGGGGGCCGAACTCATCGGGATGCTCCACACGCTCGTGGGCGATGCGGGCTACAAGGCCGCGCTCGACCTCTATTTCGAGCGCCATGACGGCGACGCGGCCACCATCGAGGACTGGCTGCAGGTCTTCGAGGACGCCACGGGCCGCGACCTCACGCAGTTCAAGCGGTGGTACAGCCAGGCCGGCACGCCGCGCGTCACGGTGGAGGAAGTCCATGACGGCGGGACCTACACGCTCATCTTCACGCAACGCACGGCGCCCACGCCGGGCCAGGACGAGAAGGCGCCGCAGCACATCCCCGTCCGCCTGGGCCTCCTCGGCGCGGACGGCACGGAGGATGTGGAAAGCTTCGTCTTCGAACTCACCGGCGACGAGGGAAGCGTGAGCTTCGTCCATGACGGCACGCGCTGGCGCCGCGACGGCGCGGCGCAGGGCGCGACGGAGGGCGCGGCACCGAAGCCCGTGCCCTCGCTCCTGCGCGGCTTCTCCGCGCCCGTGATCCTCGATTTCCCGCAACCGGCCTCGGAACGCGCCCTTCTCCTGGCCCACGACACCGACCCCTTCGTGCGGTGGGAGGCGGGCCGCGCGCTGACCAAGGAAGCGGTGCTTGCCATGCTGGCCGACGGCACCGCCCCGGGAGAGAGCTACCTCGCCGGGCTGAAGACGACGCTCGAGGACGAGACGCTCGATCCCGCCTTCCGCGCCATGGCGATCCTCCCGCCGTCGGAGGACGAGATCGCCCAGACGCTCTTCGAGGATGGGCAGACGCCGGACCCCACCGCGATCCACGCCACGTTCGAGGCCTTCGCGAGGGCCCGCGCCATCTACCTCGAGGACACAGCGCGCGCGCTCTATCCCCAGATGCAGGTCACCGGCCCCTATAGCCCCGACGCCGGGCCCGCGGGCAAACGCGCGCTGGGCAACACGCTTCTTGGCCTGCTGACGCGCGTGGACGGGGGCGACACGGCCCAGCGGCAATTCGACGGCGCCGAGAACATGACCCAGAGCCTCGCGGCGCTCGCGGCTCTGGTGAAGATCGGCGCGGGCGCCGCGGCGCTCGAGGCCTTCTACGCGCGCTGGCGCCACGAGCGCCTCGTCATCAACAAGTGGTTCGGCCTCCAGGCGAGCCTCGCGCCCGACGCAGAGGCCGCCGACATCACCGCAAACCTCACCGAGCACCCGGACTTCACCATGTCGAACCCGAACCGGTTCCGCGCGCTCTTGGGCGGCTTTGCGTCGAACACCGCGGGTTTCCACCGGCCCGACGGGGCGGGCTACGCGCTCCTCGCGGACTGGCTGATCAAGCTCGACGCCGTGAACCCGCAGACCACGGCGCGCATGACGTCGGCCTTTTCCACGTGGAAGCGCTACGACGCCGACCGCCGGGCGCTCATGCGCGAGGCGCTGGCGCGGATCGCCGGGACCCAGGGCCTGTCCCGCGACACGGGCGAGATGGTCACGCGTCTCATGGGATAAGGAACCCGGCACCGCGTTTGGCCGTTTCATGCGCAACCCGATACCGGGGCACACGGGCTCTTTTCTGCGCCGCGACCCTGGCTTAGATGGTGTCACATGGCCGTGACCTTCTCGTGATGGATGATGCCGATGGAAGACCGCATTGAACCGCTGATCGAGGAACGCGCGCCCTGGCTCTTTCGCCGGGGACTGTTGCCGGCCCTCGGCAAACCCGTGCTCGACAAGCTTCTGGGATATCAGCGCACCATCGAACTGGGCGAGGAGCTCGAACCGCTCAGCGCCGAGGCGATGATGGTCGAGCTGCAGGGGATGCTGGCGCAGAACGTCGTCTCCAAGGGGCTTTCCCACATCCCCGCCTCGGGCGCCGCGCTCATCGTGGCCAACCATCCTACGGGCATCGCCGATGCGATCATGCTCAACCATGCCCTCTCCTCCATCCGGTCGGACGCCTATTACTTCGCCAACCGCGACATCCTCCGCGTCATGCCGCAATTCGAGACGATGATCGCGCCGGTGGAGTGGCGGGTGGACAAGCGCAGCCACGCCAAGATGCGGGAGACGATGGCCTTCACGCGCCGCGCCGTGGATGCAGGCCGGCTCGGGGTCATCTTTCCGTCGGGCCGGCTGGCCAAGCGGCGCGGAATCCGCCTCTACGAACGGCCCTGGATGGCGTCGGCGGCGATGATCGCGCGGAAATTCGATCTGCCGGTGATCCCGGTCAACATCCGCTCGCGGAACTCGGCGCTGTTCTACCTCTTCGACCTGCTGCACCCGACGCTGCGCGACATCACGCTTTTCTACGAGACGCTCAACAAGGGCCGGCAGCCCTACCACATCACCGTGGGGGAGCCGATCTCCGCGGCGGCACTGCCGCGGAATTCCGATGACGCGATCGAGGTGCTCCGCCGGGAGACACTGCGCCTGGGCGATCCCGACCTGACGCTCGTCTCGCGTAAGATGCGTCCCGCCTCGGCCCTGTTCTAGGCACGCGGGCAGCGGGCCTGGCTTAGCGCCGCGCCCCGCGAAAGCTGCAGTCTGCGCCGCCTACAGCCCTACAGCCCTTCGAGGATCGCGCGGTAGGCCTGGACCATCTGCGCCAGGGCCTCCACCCCCACCCGCTCGTTGTCGCCGTGGAGGCGCGCCACGTCGTCGGGCCCGAAGAGAAGCGGCAGGAAGCGGTAGGCGTCCTCGGCGATGCCCGCGTAGTGCCGGCTGTCGGTGGCGCCCACGGTGAGCCCGGGCACGACCACCACCTCGCCATAGACAGCCTCCGTGGCCGCGCGGATGAGCTGGAATCCCTCCGCCCCAGCGGAGGCGACCTCGGAGGCCTCGATGGCATTGGCGCGCGGGACCACGCGCACCCGCGGGTCGTCGATGACGGCGCGGACATGGGCGATGACGCCGCGCATGCTGTCGCGGGGATGGAGCCTGAAATTCACCGTGGCCACGGCCTCCCCCGCCAGCACGTTCTCCTGCGGCGAGGCGGAGAGCATGGTGGGCGCCGTCGTCGTGCGAAGGAGCGCGTTCGTCGTGTTGGCCTTGCCCAGTTCCGCCTCGAGGATCGGGCGGAAAAGCCATTGATTGGCAAAGAGCGCGCGGTTGACGCCGGAAAAGGCCGGGGCCACGCCGTCAAAGAACTCCGCCGTCACATCCGTGAGCCCGCCCGGAACGGGGGTCTCCTCGAGCGCCGTCACCGCCCGGGCGAGGATGCCCACAGCGGTCTCCGACGGCGGGAGCGAGGAATGCCCGCTTTGCCCCGTGGCGATGAGATCGAGGGTGAGGTAGCCTTTTTCGGCCACGTTGATGGAGGCCACGGGCTGCGCCACGCCGGGCAGGACACCATCGAAGACCATGGAGCCCTCGTCGAGCATCCAGGCGAAGTCGAGCCCGCGCGCGTCGAGCACCGCGCGGGTGGCCACGGCGCCCAGCTCTCCGCCCACCTCCTCGTCCTCGCCGAAGGCAAAGTAGACGTCCCGCGCCGGCTGGAAGCCCGCGGCGATGGCGGCCTCGGCCGCCTCCAGAAGCCCGATGACGGAGCCCTTGTCGTCGAGGGCCCCGCGGCCCCAGACGTAGCCGTCCCGGATCACACCTGCGAAGGGGGAGACCTCCCAATTGTCGAGGGTCGCGTCCGGCACCGGCACCACGTCGTAATGCCCGATAAAGAGCACCGGCGCGCGCGTGGGATCAGTGCCCGGCCAGCGGTAGAGCGGGGAGCGGTTGATGAGCTCCCGCTCCATCGTGGCGTGGACGCCGGGATAGGTCTCGACCATCCAGTCGAGGAAGCGGTCGAATTCCGGGTAATCGAAGAGCGCCCTATCCGGATAGCTGATCGTGGGGATCGCCAGAGCCTCGGCCAGTCGCGCGGCCACGGCGTCGGCGTCCACCTGGGCCACCGTCACCTCCGGCAGCCCCTCTGGCGCGGGCGGCAGCCGGTAGAGGGCCGTGTTGATCCCGATCACCGCGAGGAGCGCGACCAGAAGCACTCCGAGGACGCTCAATCCCATCAAAATCCGGCGCATGACATCTCTCCCTTTGGGGCGACGTTACGCACCGCGCGGGAGAGCACCAACCGCTAACCCCGCGTCACGCGGCCCGCGGCACGCCCGGGGCACGTCCGCGGCCACTCGTTCGGGACGCGCGAGGCGGCTTGAGCGTCCCCCGCCGTCCCGCTACACCGCGCGGGTCACTCATCCCGTGGAGACCGCCATGCTCGACCTCACACCGCCGAAGCCGCGCACGATCCAGGGCGCCAGGCAGGACTGGGAGCTCGTCATCGGGATGGAGGTCCACGCCCAGGTGGCCACGAAGGCGAAGCTTTTCTCCGGGGCGTCCACGGCCTTCGGCGCGGAGCCCAATTCCAACGTGGCCTTCGTGGACGCGGGCATGCCCGGCATGCTGCCCGTCATCAACGAGGAATGCGTGGCCCAGGCCGTGCGCACGGGGCTCGGGCTGAAGGCGGAAATCCACTTGAAAAGCGCCTTCGACCGGAAGAACTACTTCTACCCCGACCTGCCCCAGGGCTACCAGATCTCCCAGCTCTACGAGCCCATCGTGGGCGAGGGCGAGGTGCTGGTGGAGCTCGGCGACGGCACGGCCCGCCTCGTGCGGATCGAGCGTATCCACCTCGAACAGGACGCAGGCAAGAGCATCCACGACATGGACCCCCACATGTCCTTCGTCGATCTCAACCGCACGGGCGTGGCCCTGATGGAGATCGTCTCCCGCCCCGACATCCGCGGGCCCGAGGAGGCGGCGGCCTACGTGGCCAAGCTCCGGCAGATCATGCGCTATCTCGGCACCTGCGACGGCAACATGCAAAACGGCAATCTGCGCGCGGACGTGAACGTCTCCATCTGCACGCCCGGCGCCTACGAGAAATACCGCGAGAGCGGCGATTTCAGCCACCTCGGCACGCGCTGCGAGATCAAGAACATGAACTCCATGCGCTTCATCCAAGCCGCCATCGAGTACGAGGCGCGCCGCCAGATCGCGCTCGTGGAGGACGGCAAGGACGTCACCCAGGAGACCCGCCTCTTCGACACCGTGAAGGGCGAGACGCGGTCCATGCGCTCGAAGGAAGAGGCGCATGACTACCGCTACTTCCCCTGCCCCGACCTCCTGCCCCTCGAGATCGAGCAGGGATGGGTCGACGACATCGCCGCCCACCTCCCCGAGCTGCCCGACGCCAAGAAGGCGCGCTTCATCGCCGAGTTCGGGCTGAGCGATTACGACGCCGCCGTGCTCACCGCCGAGACCGACGCCGCCGCCTTCTTCGAGGACGTGGCGGAGATCGACGGCAAACTCGCCGCCAACTGGGTCATCAACGATCTCTTCGGGCGGCTGAAGAAGGATGACAAGGACCTCTCCGAGAGCCCCGTGAGCCCCGATCAGCTCAAGGGCATCATCGGCCTCATCAAGCGCGGCGACATCTCCGGCAAGATCGCAAAGGACCTCTTCGAGATCGTCTATACCGAGGGCGGCGACCCCGCCGAGATCGTGGAGGCCCGCGGCATGCGCCAGGTCACCGACACGGGCGCCATCGAGACGGCGGTGGACGAGATCATCGCCGCCAACCCTGCCCAGGTGGAAAAGGCGCAATCGAACCCCAAACTCGCCGGCTGGTTCGTGGGCCAGGTCATGAAAGCCACCGGCGGCAAGGCCAACCCCGCAGCCGTGAACCAGATCGTGAAGGCGAAGCTGGGGCTTTGAAATGGTGCGGCGGGTGCGCGACGAAATCGTCATCGAGAATGAGCGCGTGAAGCTGGCCGCCGGCTTCGTAAACGCAATCGGTATCGGTCTGATTGGCTTCGCAATCCTACGACCGCTCGTCGATTTCACCCTGCTGTCGCCCCTGACGGCTGTGCTCTGGGGCGCGCTTGGTCTGGTGTGGCACGGGGCTTCGCACTATATACTCGGATACATGAGAAAGGAGGCACTCGATGACGTTCATTGAAATCGCTGTGCCCGGCGCCGTGGTCGCTTACATCTGCATAATCATCGCGTATTTGGAAGTGAGCGGTCGCCGTCTCGACCGCCGCATCGACGCAGAACGCAAGAAGCGCAACACACCCGCCGAGTGATCGTGCCGGGCCACCGGGCTCACCCCTTTATAAGAACTTTCGCGCACAGAACCGGTCCGTTTAACCCGGTCCATGTTCGCGGATCGTGTATGTACAGGTTGTGTACGCGGTGTGTACGGGATGTGACATCCCGCGCTGCGGCCCGAATTGCGTCGCAGGGGCGTTTCGTGACCACACCGTGCGCAGGTCACACGGTCCGTTCAATAGGGTTAATCTCGGCGCCTATTTCCGCACGTCGATGGCCAGCGCGTGGATGCGCTCCATGACCTCGGGGCCGAGCGCGGCATAGATGGCGCGGTGCTGGGCCACGCGGCTCTTGCCGGTGAGCGTGGCGGCGGAAATCGTCAGTCGGAAGTGGCTTTCGCCCCCCTCCTGGAAGCCGGCATGGCCGCGATGCGCCTCGCTTTCGTCAATGATTTCAATCGCCTCCGGAGAGAGCTCCGTGCGGAGTTTCGCCTCCATCGTCTCGATCATCCCCATCTTTTTCGCCCTCGGCTCTTTCAACTCGGCGGTGAAACCTTAAACTCGCTGAGCCGAGTCGGAAAGGAGCCCCCATGTCCAAGGACGATCCCTTTGGCTTCGACATGTCTGTGTCGTCCGCGAAGAAGAAGAACTCCCGCGGTCGCCGGGGGATGTCCGGGGCGTTCGAGACCTCCACGCGGGTCTGCGACAAGCCCGGCTGCAACGAGCGCGGCCTCTACCGCGCCCCGAAAAGTCCCGACATTCCAGACGATTACTGGTGGTTCTGCAAAGAGCATGTCCGCGAGTACAATCTGAAATGGAACGCCTTCGACGGCTCCACGGAGCAGGACTACATGGACCAAGTCGACAAGGACCGCGTGTGGGAGCGGGAGACGAAACCCTTCAAGCAATCGGCGGAGGAACGCGCCTGGGCCCGGCTGGGGATCGACGATGCCCACCAGGTGCTGGGCTCGAACGCCACGCGCAACCCCGGCAAGTCCTCCACCGGCTCCCGCCGCCTGCCCGCCACGGAGCGGCGCGCGGTAGAGATCCTCGAGGTCAAGGACAACGCCACGAAAGCCGAGGTGCGCAAGGCCTACAAGGCGCTCATCAAGGTGCTCCACCCCGACATGAACGGCGGCGACCGGAGCCAGGAAGAGCAGCTCTCAGAGGTGGTCTGGGCCTGGGATCAGATCAAGGACAGCCGCAACTTCAAGTAGGGTCGATCCGCGGCAACCTGCGGAAAATCGTCTCCCTTTCGACGAGATACGCCTCCCGCGCCTGATGCATCCGGAAGAGCGCCCAGAGCCAGGGCGCCGCCAGCCAGGGCTTCGTCACCGCCGTGAGCAGGATGAGCCAGGGGCCGAACATCGTGCCGAAGATGGGCAAGAGGATCGTGCCGGCGATGATCCCGAGAAGCGCGGTGGCGAAGAACCCGCCCGCCAGCACGGTGACGATCCCGAGCGTCCCCCCGTGGCCGAAATGCTCGCGCAGGAAGAACGCGCTGCCCAGCCCCCCGGCACAGGAGGCCAGCGCAGACAGGACCCCGCCGATGCCGGGCCCGGCGATCTCCACCATGCTGTGGAGGCCGCCGAGGGCGCTGTAGCCGAGAAGCCCCCCCGCCGCGGTGCTCAGGACATAGGCCCCCAGCATTTGTTTCTCAGCGGGGCTGGGATTGGGTCGTCTCATTCGCACACACACAGTCAAACTCGTATGGCGCTGCGATTAGAGACAACATGCGACGAAACTTTGGCAAAGTGAGACGTCAGGTGGCCCGAAACAGTAAGGCCACGCCATTGAGACAATGGCGTTTTCCGGTGGGCGCCGGGCCGTCGTTGAAGATATGGCCGAAGTGGCTTCCGCAGCGGCGACAATGGCATTCAGTACGGGCGCGGAAGAGCTTGCGATCGACCTTGGTGCCGATGGCATTGGGCAGCGATTGCCAGAAGCTCGGCCAGCCCGTGCCGCTGTCGTACTTGGCCTCACTGGAATAGACCGGGAGGTCGCAGCCCTTGCAGTGGTAGATGCCCGCGGCGTCGTTTTTGTCCAGCGGCGAGGAAAACGGGCGTTCCGTGGCCTCCTCGCGCAGGACGCGATATTCGAACGCCGTCAGGCGCGCGCGCCATTCGGCCTCGGTGCGGGTGATTTCGAACGGGCCGTCGGCGGCGCGCGCAGGCAGGGCTGCGAATGCGGCGGCGGTGGCCAGGAGGGTACGGCGGGTTATGATCGACATCGTTCGTCCTTTCAGTCGCGCGGCCCGGTTTCTCCCGCCCGGGCCGCGCGCCCGGTGCGTTGACCGTTATTTCGGCAAGAGCACCGTATCCACCACGTGAATGACGCCATTGGATTGATTGACGTCGGCGATGGTCACGCGCCCGGCCTGACCGCTTTCGTCATAGATAAAGACATTCGAGCCCTTCACCTGAGCGGAAAGTGCATCGCCTGACAGAGTGTTGAAGTGGAAGAATCCGTCCGAGGACGCCCGCGCGCGAGACACGATGTCCGCCGCAGACAGGTCACCGGCCACCACATGGGCGGTGAGGACCTTGGTGAGCATCTCCTTGTTCTCGGGCATCAGCAGCGTCTCGACGGTGCCCTCGGGGAGGGCTGCGAAGGCATCATTGACCGGCGCGAAGACGGTGAAGGGGCCCGGCCCGCTCAGCGCCTCGACGAGGCCCGCGGCCTGCACCGCGGCGACGAGGGTGGTGTGATCGGCGGAATTGACGGCGTTCTCGACGATGTTCTGCGTCTCGAACATGGCCGCGCCACCCACCATGGGGTTGCCGTCGGCGTCGGCATGGGCTGCGGCGAAAGCCGAGCCCGCGATGAGGGAAAGCGCTGCGCCGAGGGCGAAAGATCTGAAAGTCATGGTCGTCTCCTGTTGAGGCGCCATGGAAAGAGCTCCAGGACGCCGTGATGCCGGAAGTCACGGCGCGTGGAGACAAGAGTTTCAGGAAAGCGTCAGCAGAGGCATCACAGGAGCGTGAGCGGCCCGATGGCGAGCACGTCGCCCGTGGGTGCGCCGGTGGTGGAGCCGCCGGTGGGCTCGTCGGAGACGGCGAGCACGGCACCCACGAGCACGTCTGGCGACGCGCCGCTGAGATCGGCGATCGCCCGACCATCCGCGCCGAAAAGCCCAAGGGATACAGGCGCTTGATCGGGCAAGATCAACCAAAGCTCGTGGTCACGCCCCGCGCCGGGACTGCCAGAGAGGCGCGCCGCGACGAGCTCCCCCGAGGCGCTCTCGTAGCGCGCGCTCACGCTCACGCCCACCTCGCCCTCGAGGCTGGCCTCGAGCACCGTCTGATCGAGCGCCGGGATCACGTAATTCAGTGAAACGAACGCGACGGCTGCCGCGGCCGCCGCACCCACCAACGCGCCAAAGCCCCAGCGCATGAGCGACGTGGTCGCGCTGGTCTGGGCGAAGAGCTCCGCGTCGAGCGCGGCCTTCACGCCCGCGGGCGGCGGCACATCCTCGCCTTCAGCGAGGCCAACGAATTGCTCGCACCAGTCCGCATAGAACGCGCGCAGCGCCGGGTCGCGCGCCATGCGCTCCTCGAACACGCGCGCGTCCTCGGCCTCGAGGAGGCCCAGCGCGTACTCGGCCGCGAGGGCGCGATCGTCGTCGCGCTCTCCGCCTTGTGTCTGGTCCGTCCCGTCGCTCATCGCGTCAGGCACTCCTTCAGGGTCATCAGCGCGCGCCTGAGCCAGGTGCGCATGGTGTTGAGTGGGACGTCAAAGCGCGTGGCGAGCTCCTGATAGGTGTCCCCCATCATGTAGGCCCGCGCCACGGCCTCGGCGCGATCGGCGGGCAGCTCTCCCAGGCAGGCCCGTAACTTTTCTCCCTCCGACGACGCCATCGCCGCCTGTTCCGGTGTGGGCCCGGCATCGGCGACGCGCTCAAGCGCCTCTTCGCCCACGGTCGTGTCCGCGCCGCCCGCCGCCGACCGGCGCGCGCGCAGGCGGTCGATGGCCACGTTCCGCGTGATGGTGATGAGCCATGTCATGGGGCTCAACCCGTTCACCCGGTAGCGGTCCGCCCGTTCCCAGATGCGCATGAACGCGTCCTGCAAGGCGTCTTCGGCCTGCGGGCGATCATTCAAGATACGGAGGCACACGCCGAAGAGTTTCGCGGAGGTCGCGTCATAGAGCAGGTCGAAGGCCGCGCGGTCGCGCAGGGCCATGCGCGCGAGGTAGCTCTCGATGTCAGCGCGCGTCGTCATGGCCGCCGGTCTAGCGGTGAACCCGCCCCTATGCAACGCGCGCTCATGCTCGGCGCGCGGGCGGCAGGTCGGCGGCGGTCCGGGGGGCAACGGGCTCGGGCAAGAGCGCGATGAGGTCCGCCGCCTCCCGCGGGAGGGTCTGCGCCTCGAGCGTCCTGTCCCCCATGAGGAGCGAGTGCTTCTCGAAGGGATCGATCCGGTGATCATAGAGCTCCCCGGTCCCGTCGTAGTAGCGGATGAGCCGATGGGTGGCGCTGCGCACCGATTGCGAAATGCGGGGCCGCGCGGGGTGATCCTTCGCCGACACCCGGAAGGAGGAGAGCGCGTGGCCCCGTCCGGCTGCGCCGTGCATGATGGGCCAGAGGCTCTGCCCGTCGAGGGGATGCGGCGGTGCCGCGCACAGCACCTCGAGCAGCGTGGGATAGACGTCGAGGAGCGAGACCGGCTCCCGCACCCGCCCCACCGGCACGCCCGGCCCCGCGATCATCAGCGGCACGCGCAGCGCCCTCTCCCAAAGCGAGAACTTGCGGAAGGCGAGCTTCTCCCCGAACTGCCAGCCGTGATCGGACCAGAGCAGGATGAGCGTCGTCTCGCTGAGCCCGGTGGAATCGAGATGATCGAGCAACCGCCCCACGAGGTGATCGGCATAGGCCACGCTGGCGAGATAGGCGCGCACGAACGCCGTGTATTCCCCCGTCTTCGAGAGCATGCGCCCCGTCCAGCGCCGCGCCATGGCATTTGCGTAGCGCGGCAGCGGCGCGAGCTCGGTCTCGTCCTCGATGTCAAAGGCCCGGTTCCCGAGCCCGGGCGCCCCCCGGGGCTCCGCGGGCACCAGGTCGAAGAACCGCTCGGGCACGACGAACGGCAGGTGGGGGCGGTAGATCCCGTGGGCCCAGAACCGCCTCTCCGAGCCGGGCGCCATTTCCGCGAGCATGGCATCGAGGAGCCGGTCATCCTCGAGCCGGGCCTCTCCGCAGGGCCCGAAGTCGTCCGGCGGCCTGAGGTTTCCCTGCCGCACCGCAGCCGAGATCGGCGCAAACCCTTCCGCCCCCCGCGGGTGGGCCACGTCCCAATCGGCCCAATCCTGACCCGACGCGCCCGTGTGATAGACCTTGCCGGCCATGGCCGTGCGCCAGCTTGCCTCGCGCGCGCGCCCGGCGATCGAGAGGCGGCGGCGCGGCTCGAACGCCATCGCCCAGCTTTCGTCATTGCTGTAGATCCCCGTCCGCCAGGGCCCCTGCCCGAAAAGCGTGGCGGTGCGCGATGGCGAGCAGGCCGGAGAGGCGGCGTAGGCGCTGTCGAAACATGTCCCGCGCGCGGCGAGACGCGCCATGTTCGGGGTGTAGGCATCCGGGTGCCCGCCCAGCGGCGTGATCCAGTCGTTGAGGTCCTCGACCGACAAGAGAAGAATATTGCGAATTTCGCGCACGCGGTGCGGCCTCTCTGGGCGGTCTGCTCTGATGAGCTATAAAAAGGCCAATGGCGCGGTGACACAAGCGACGCGTCTCAGAAGCGGGCGTGCGGCCCTTGCTCCCGGTTTCGGAATGGGGCAGGCAGACTCGACTGCGCCAAGACACGAAGGATTTTCCCCATGGCCGACGGCTCCCTCGATCTCGACATGACACCCACGCGCGACGTGCAGGTGCGCGACGTGTTCGGTATCGACTCGGACATGGTCGTGCGCGGCTTCGAGGATGGCTCCGAGCGCGTGCCGGAGGTGGATTCCACCTACAAATTCGACCCTGATACCACGCTGGCAATCCTCGCAGGCTTTCACAACAACCGCCGGGTCATGATCCAGGGTTACCACGGGACGGGCAAATCCACGCATATCGAGCAGGTGGCGGCGCGGCTGAACTGGCCGGCGGTGCGCGTGAACCTGGACTCGCACATTTCCCGGATCGACCTCATCGGCAAGGACGCGATCAAGCTCAAGGACGGCAAGCAGGTCACCGATTTTCAGGAAGGCATCCTGCCCTGGGCGCTGCGCAACCCCTGCGCCATCGTCTTCGACGAATACGATGCGGGCCGCGCGGACGTGATGTTCGTCATCCAGCGGGTGCTGGAGACCGACGGCAAGCTGACGCTGCTCGATCAGAACAAGGTGATCACGCCCCACCCCTATTTCCGCATCTTCGCGACCGCGAACACCGTGGGCCTCGGCGACACCACGGGCCTTTATCACGGCACACAGCAGATCAACCAAGGCCAGATGGACCGCTGGTCGTTGGTAGCGACGCTCAACTACCTGAGCGTAGGCGCGGAGTCGGCGATCGTGCTGGCCAAGAACCCGCATTACAACAACGAGAAGGGTCGCAAGACCATCGAGCGCATGGTCACCGTGGCCGACATGACCCGCACCGCCTTCATGGCCGGAGACCTCTCCACCGTGATGTCCCCCCGCACGGTCATCGCCTGGGCGCAGAACGCCGAGATCTTCCGCAACGTGGGCTACGCCTTCCGCCTGTCGTTCCTCAACAAATGCGACGAGCTCGAACGCGCGACGGTGGCCGAATTCTACCAGAAATGCTTCGACGAGGAGCTGCCTGAAAGCGCCGCGAACGTAGCGGGGTGAGTGAATGTCAACCAAGCCATAGCTTGGCGCAGAGCCGACGAACGCTTAACCTGTAAAGGTAAATATCTCGCGCCGCATCCCATGGAAAACCCCGATGCCTGAAGACAACGTCACCAACGAGCTGCTTCTGGAGACGCTCAAAGCCATGCAAACCAAGCTCGGTGAGATTTCGAGCGACGTGCAGGACGTGAAGACGGACCTCCGCGGCGTCAAAGGCCACATGGCCGCCTTCATGCAGTCAGAAGTGGCTCAAGACGGCGCGATGGCCGCGATCCAGCTGCGCCTCGACCGGATCGAGCGACGGCTCGATCTCAGCGAAAGCTGATCCTTTTGTCCAAACAATCCGACAACCCAGCCGATCCGTTCAAGAAGGCCGTGGCCGAGGCCGCCAAGGTCATCGCCGATGATGCAGAGCTGACGGTCTCTTATTCCGTGGACCCGCCGGGGGCCACGACCGACACGCTGCGCCTGCCGCAGGTCTCGCGCCGCATGACGCGGGACGAGGTGCTGCTCGCGCGCGGGACGGCCGATGCGCTGGCACTCCGGCACAAGTACCACGATGCGGGAACGTTCGCCCGCTACCTGCCGCCCGGCAACATGGCGCGCGACCTCTACGAGGCCATGGAGACCGCGCGCTGCGAGGCGGTGGGCGCACAGGCGATGCCCGGCACGGCCTCGAACATCGACCACAAGATCGCCAACGAGGCGATGCGCAAGGGCTATGGCGACATCAAGGAGGCCGCCGAGGCCCCGCTCGCCGTGGCCGCGGGCTACCTGATCCGGCATCTGGCGACGGGGCGGGACCTGCCCTCGGACGCCGCCAACGTCATGGACCTCTGGCGCGGCTACATCGAAGGCCAGGCCGGTGGGACGCTCGACGGCCTCGAGGACATGCTTTCCGACCAGGCGCAGTTCGCGAAGTTCGCGCGGCGGATCATCTCAGACCTGGGCTATGGCGATCAGCTGGGCGATGACCCCGACGAGCTCGACGACAGCCAGGAGGACGAGGCGGAGGGCGACCCGGAGGACCAGGACCAGCCCGATAGCACCGGCGAGGATGACAGCGACAGCGAGGATGACGTCGACGCCGCCCCCGAGCAGAGCCAGGAGCAGCAGCAGGACGCCGCGCAAGCCTCCGTCACCATGGACGACATGGCCGAGGCGGAGATGGCCGAAGAGGCCGACATGCCCGAGGGCGACGCGCCGCTCGAGCCGCCCGCCCCGCCGCCCCATTCCGAGGCGGACCCGGACTACACGGTGTATGACACGGAAAACGACGAGGAAATCCGCGCCGAGGACCTGGCCGAGCCTGCGGAGCTCGAGCGGCTGCGGACCTATCTCGATCAGCAGCTCGACCCGCTGAAAGGGGCGGTGAGCCGGCTCGCCAACAAGCTCCAGCGCCGCCTGCAGGCGCAGCAGAACCGGAGCTGGGAATTCGACCGCGAGGAGGGGATGCTCGATGCGGGCCGCCTCGCGCGCGTCGTGGCCAACCCCACGACGCCGCTCTCCTTCAAAGTCGAGAAGGACACCGAGTTCCGAGACACGGTGGTGACGCTGCTGCTCGACAATTCAGGCTCCATGCGGGGGCGCCCGATCTCCATCGCCGCCATCTGCGCGGACGTGCTGGCGCGGACGCTGGAACGGTGTTCGGTGAAGACGGAGATCCTCGGCTTCACCACGCGTGCCTGGAAGGGCGGGCTCTGCCGTGAGGGCTGGCTCTCCGCGGGGCGCCCGCAGCAGCCCGGGCGCCTCAACGACCTGCGCCACATCATCTACAAAAGCGCCGACGCCCCCTGGCGCCGCGCGCGGCCGAACCTAGGGCTTATGATGAAGGAAGGGCTTTTGAAGGAGAACATCGACGGCGAAGCGCTCGAATGGGCGCACAAGCGGATGGTGAACCGGGCCGAGGCGCGCAAGATCCTGATGGTGATCTCCGACGGAGCGCCGGTGGACGATTCCACGTTGAGCGTGAACCCGGCGAACTACCTCGAAAAGCATCTGCGCGACGTCATCGCCATGGTCGAGAAGAAGAAGATGGTGGAGCTCATCGCCATCGGGATCGGCCACGACGTGACGCGGTACTACGACCGCGCGGTGACGATCACGGATGTCGAACAGCTCGCCGGTGCGATGACAGAACAGCTCGCCTCGCTCTTCGACAGCGATCCCCGGGCCCGGGCGCGCGTGATGGGCATCAAGCGCGCAAGCTGACGCTGCGCACGGGTTGTCGCGAAGGTTCATGCCTCCGGCGGCCCTCCGGGGGAAGTACGGGGCACAAAGAAGACGGGAAGCGCGCCATGTTTCAGGCATTCGAGAGCACGACGACGCCGCACCAGGGCCCGCCCCGGCTGGCGGCGCTGCGGGCGAAGATGGCGGAAGCCGGTGTGGACGCGTTCATCGTCCCGCGGGCGGATGCCTGGCAGGGGGAATATGTCGCCCCCTGTGATGAGCGGCTGGCCTGGCTCACGGGTTTTACCGGGTCGGCGGGCTTCTGTGTCGTGCTCGCGGAGACGGCCGGCGTTTTCGTCGATGGCCGCTACCGCGTCCAGGTGAAGGCTCAGGTGGCCGACGCGTTCACGCCAGTGGACTGGCCGGAGACCTCGCTCCGCGACTGGATCCTCGCCCATGCGCCCGAGGGCGCGCGGATCGCCTATGATCCCTGGCTCCATCCGCCGCGGCAGCTCAAGGGTCTGGCACCGCTGGAGGCGGCGGGCATGACGCTTGTCGCCACCGAAAACCTCGTCGACGCCGTTTGGCAGGATCGCCCCGGGCGGCCCGAGGGGCGCGCCTTCGCACATCCGCTGGAGTTGGCAGGCGAGGAAAGCGCGGCGAAGCGCGCGCGGCTCGCCGCGGAGTTGCGGCGCGCGGGCGAGGACGCGGCCATCCTCACGCTGCCCGACAGTATATGTTGGCTGCTCAATATCCGCGGCGCCGACATCCCGCGCATCCCGATCCTGCAGAGCTTCGCCATCCTTACCGCGGAGGGCCGCGTGCAGCTCTTCGTGGCGCCGGAGAAGGTCGCGGGGCTCGACCTGGAGGCGGAGGTGCATCCGCCGGGCGCGTTTCTGGCGGCGGTGGAGGCGCTCACCGGCACGGTCCGCCTCGATCCAGAGAGCTGCCCCGCGGCGGTGGCGGGGGCGCTTCGCGCGACGGTGAGCGAGGGACCCGATCCCTGCCTTCTGCCCAAGGCGCGAAAGAACGCCGCCGAGCTCGACGGCGCACGCGCCGCGCATCAGCGCGACGCCGTGGCGATGGTGGAGTTTCTCGCCTGGCTCGACGTGCAGACCCCACCCGTCGTGACCGAGATCGACGCCGCCCAAGCCCTCGAAGGGTTCCGGCGCGCCACGAATGCCCTCCGGGACATCAGCTTCGAGACGATCTCGGGCGCGGGTCCCCACGCAGCCCTGCCCCATTACCGCGTCTCCGAAGAGACCAACCGGACGCTCCGGGAGGGCGAGCTCTACCTGGTGGATTCCGGCGGCCAATACGTGGACGGCACCACGGACATCACGCGCACCGTCGCCGTGGGGGCCCCTGCGCGCGAGGCCATGGAGGCGTTCACACGCGTGCTGAAGGGGATGATCGCGCTCTCGCGGCTGCGGTTTCCGCAGGGGGTCGGCGGCGCGCATATCGACGCCCTCGCCCGTGCCGCGCTCTGGGAGGCCGGGCAGGATTTCGACCACGGGACCGGGCACGGCGTGGGCTCCTATCTGTCGGTGCACGAGGGACCCGCGCGGATTTCGCGGGCCTCCACGGTCCCGCTCGACCCCGGGATGATCCTGTCGAACGAGCCCGGATATTACCGGGAAGGGGCCTTCGGCATCCGCATCGAGAACCTCATCGTCGTGCGGGAGGCTCCCCCCCTCCCCGGCGCGGACCCGCGCCCGTGGCGCGATTTCGAGACGCTGACCTACGTGCCCATCGACACGCGCCTCATTGTCCGGGACATGCTGAGCGCGGCGGAGCGTGACTGGCTCAACGCCTACCATGTGCAATGCGCCGAACGGGTGGCGGGCCAGCTCTCGGACCGGGCCGCCGCCTGGATCGCGCGGGCCACATTGGCTCTCTGACACAAACCTGTCACAAGAGCGCGACAAAACACGTCCAAATCGGGAGAGCAGCCATGGCCGAGCACATCAAAATCCGCAAAGCACCGGGCACCTGGACGGTGCGCGTGGGCGGCGCGGTCCTCGGGGAGTCGAGCGCGGCGCTGGAGCTCGCGGAGGGCAGCTATCCGGAGGTGGTCTATTTCCCGCGCAGCGACATCGCCATGGCGTTCCTCGATCCCTCCGACAAGACCACCCATTGCCCGCACAAGGGCGATGCCAGCTATTTCCACATCGTCACGAAGAGCACGACTCTAGAAAACGCGGTCTGGAGCTACGAGAGCCCCAAGGACGGCGTTGCCGACATCGCCGGGCACCTCGCCTTCGGCCACGCTGATGTGACGGTCGAGAAGATCTAGGAATGCTCCTCGGCCGCCGTGGCGGCCAGCGCGCGGTTGTAGGCCTTGAGGGCGTCCACCTGAAAGAGCGCTCCGATGAGGTTGGGCTTGCCGTCCTTGAGCGAGACCACGGGTAGAAACACCTCGTTCGTGGCTTCGAAGATCGGCATCGCCGTCTCGAGCGTCGCGGTCTCGGTGACGTAGAGGCTTTCTCCGATGAGCTCGAGGCAGCGCGCCTCCGGCGCCGCGCGCGGATGGTCCGGGCGCCGCATCATCTGCATGACGCCGAAGGTGGCGAGGAGATAGGCCTGCGGTCCGGCCGCCAGGTGGACGCCCCGCCGCTCGATCTGGCTGAGAAAGAACGACCGGTCCACGAGCTTGGCCGAGAGCGCGGTGGACAGCGACACGGCCACCATAACGGCGAGCCCCGTCTGCCAGTCCCCCGTGAGCTCGAAGACGATGAGCGTCGTCGAGATCGGCGCGCCGAGCACCGCGGCGCTCACCGCGCCCATGCCGGCGAGCGCGTAGAGCGTCTCGGAGCCCGACACGTCCGGAAATACCCCCGTGGCGATGATGCCGAAGGCAAGGCCCGTGAGCGCGCCCACCATGAGCGAGGGGGAGAACACCCCGCCGCCCATGCGTCCTGCCATGGTGATGGCCACCGCCGCGATCTTGATTATGCAGAACACGATCGCCTCGTGGAGCAAAAGCTCGCCCGACAGCGCTGCTGTCGTGGTCTCGTAGCCCACGCCGATGATGTGCGGGTAAAAGATCGCGATCCCCCCCAGGAGCGCCCCCGCCATCATTGGCCGGGTCCAGCGCGGCAGTTTCGTGCGCCCGTGGGCCGCCGTTCCGAGATTCTCGAACCAGAAGATCGTACGCATGAGCAGAACCGCCACGACGCCGCAGGTGAGCCCGAGCAGCAGGAAGGCCGGAAGCTCCACGTAGAAAGCGAGCATGTTCTGCGTGGGCAGCGAAAACTCCGTGATGTCGCCGAATTGTGCGCGGGAGACGACCGTGCCCGCCACGGAGGCGATGACGATGGGCGCGAAGGCGTGAACGGCGAAGTGCCGCAAAATAACCTCGAGCGCGAAGAGTGCGCCCGCGATGGGGGCGTTGAAGGACGCGCTCACCGCCGCGGCCACCGCGCAGCCCAGGAGGTCGCGGCCCGTGATCCCGTCGGCGCGGATGAAATTCGACACCTTTGTGGCGATCACCCCGGCGAGGTGGACGACCGGCCCCTCCCGTCCCGTGGAGCCGCCGGAGGAGAGCGTGATCCACGACGCCACCGCCGAGGCGATCCCGGCCCGCACTTCCACGCGGCCATCCTTGAGCGCCGCGCCTTCGATGACGTCTGCCACGGACCGCACGCGCGCGTCGTTCGTGAACCGGTCGAGGATGAGGCCCACCGCGAGCCCGCCGAGGATCGGCGTGACGAGGACCCAGTACCAGGGCAGCTCCCGCGCCCAGGAATGGAGCATGGCGAGGTCCGAGGTCCCGTAGATCGCGCCCTGCAGCCGGATGATGGCGAGCCGAAATCCCACGGCCGCGAGCCCCGCCGCGATGCCGATCATGAGCGCGATGAACCAGAACTGGATCTGACTCGGCCCGCGGGCGCGCAGGATGGCCCAGCTGCGCCGGGTGGCCTCCGAAATATCTGCGAGGACGCGGTCCATCGCGCTCCTTACCACTGGCGCGACCGTTGCGCCTTTCGCCCCCAGGCGACCTCCCCTATGGTGGCGCTCCGAACGGGACGGAGGCGCCATGCGCATCGACATCGCCATTGCTGCCCTGCGCGAAAGGTTAGGGGATCGCCTGACATGCTCCAAGTCCGATTTGGCGCTCCATGGCCGCTCGGAGTCGCATTTCGCGGAAATGCCGCCGGACGCCATCGTCTATCCCGAAACCACGGCTGAGGTCAGCGATATCGTGCGCATCTGTGCCGAGCATGGCTGCCCCGTCATCGGCTTCGGAACGGGCACCTCGCTCGAGGGGCATACGAGCGCGCCGCGCGGCGGCGTGAGCGTCGATTTCAGCCGCATGGCGCGCGTGCTCAGCGTGTCGCCGAGCGACATGGTCGCCGTGGTGCAGCCCGGCCTCACCCGCGAGGCGCTCAATGCCGAATTGCGGGCCACCGGGCTCTTTTTTCCCGTGGATCCGGGCGCCAATGCCTCCCTTGGCGGCATGGCCTCCACCCGCGCTTCGGGCACGACGACGGTGCGCTACGGGACGATGCGCGAGAATGTGGCCGCCCTCGAGGTCGTGACCGCGGACGGCAACATCCTGCGCACCGGCACGGCGGCGCGAAAGTCATCGGCGGGCTACGACCTCACGTCGCTCTTCGTGGGGGCCGAGGGCACGCTCGGCCTCATCACCGAACTCACGCTTCGCCTCCACGGGCAGCCGGAGGCCGTGGCGGCGGCGGTGGCGGCGTTCCCGGATGTAGGGGCGGCGGTGGAGACGGTGATCGAAACGATCCAGTATGGCATCCCCATGGCCCGGATCGAGCTTCTCGACGCGGCCGCCATCGCCGCCGTCAACGCTCATTCGGGGCGCAATGACCCCGTAGCGCCGCATCTCTTCGTGGAATTCCACGGCGCGCCTTCGGCGGTGGCCGAGGAGGCCGAGGCCTTCGGCGCCATCGCGCGCGAAAACGCGGGCTCCGATGTGAGGTGGTCCGAGCGGCCCGAGGACCGGAGCGCGCTCTGGTCCGCGCGCCACGCGGCCTATTACGCGATCCTCGCCTCCCGCCCGTCTGCGCGCGCGGTGGTGACCGATGTCTGCGTCCCGATCTCCCGGCTGGCCGAGGCGGTGGAGGCCACATCCGTCGACATCGCTGCAAGCCCCATCCCCGGGCCGATCCTCGGCCATGTGGGAGACGGCAATTATCACGCGATCCTGCTCATCGATCCCGACGCGCCGGAGGAAAAGGAGATCGCGCTCGACCTCCAGCACCGCATGGTCGCGCGGGCCCAGGCGCTCGGCGGGACGGCCACGGGCGAGCACGGCGTGGGCATGGGCAAGCTCGGCTACATGGACGCCGAACACGGACCCGCCTGGGGGCTCATGGGAGAGATCAAGCGCGCGCTGGATCCCCAGGGGATCATGAACCCGGGAAAGCTCGTCCGGCAGAACTAGGCGCGCCCAAGCATGGCGCTCCGTCGGAGCGACCGGGCCCGGCCCGTCAGCCGCGCAACAGCTCGAGAGCCGCCGCGCGCGCGGCGTCGGTGACCGTGTCGCCCGCCAGCATGCGCGCAATCTCGTCCACCCGCGCCTCGGGGGCGAGCGGATCCACCTGCGAAAACGTCATTTCGTCCTCCACCCGCTTGGCCACGCGCCAGTGATGCGCGCCGAGGGCGGCCACCTGCGGGGAATGGGTGACGACGAGCACCTGGCTCGTTTCGGCAAGCCGCGCGAGGCGGCGGCCCACGGCATCGGCGGTGGCCCCGCCCACGCCCCGGTCGATCTCGTCAAAGATCATGGTCTGACCCGCGCTGCCCCCGGTCAGGCAGACCTTCAGCGCCAGGAGAAAGCGGCTGAGTTCCCCGCCCGAGGCGATCTTGTTCAGCGGCCCCGGCGGCGCTCCCGGATTGGTGGCCACCGTGAAGGCCACCTCGTCGGTGCCCGAGGGCCCGGGCTCGGCCTCGCTCAGCACCGTCTTGAACACCGCGCGCTCCATCTTCAGGGGCGCCAGCTCCGCTGCCATGGCGTCATCGAGCCGCGCCGCAGCGGAACGCCGCGCCCGGCTCAACATATCCGCCGCCTCCACATAGGCGCGCTGCGCCGTGACCAAGGCCGCCTCCAGCGCCGCGATATCGCCCGCGCTCGCCTCGAAGGCCTCGAGCCTGCCGGTGAGCTCTTCGAGGAGTGCGGGCAGATCGTCGGGCGCAACGCCGTGCTTTCTCGACAGCGCGCGCAGCGCGAAGAGCCGCTCCTCCACTGCTTCGAGCTCCGCCGGGTTGAACGAGAGCCGGTCGAGCAACGTCTCCACCCCGGCCTGCGCCTCCGCCAGCTCGGCCATGGTCCGCTCGAGCGCGGCAAGGGGGGCCGCCGCCTCCTCCGGGATCTTGTCCTCCGCCGCCTCGAGCCAGCGCGTGGCATCGCGCACCATCCCCTCCGCGCCCTCAGCGCCGAGCACATGGGCTGCCTTGGCCACATCCGTTCCGATCCGCTCGGCGGCCTGCATCAGCCGCCGCCGGGCATCGAGCGATGCGTCCTCCCCAGCCTCGGGCGCGAGCGCCGTCAATTCGTCCACGGCGTGGCGCAGGAAGTCCTCCTCCGCCGCCAGGGCCGCCGCGGCCTCCGCCCCTTGGGCGAGCGCGCGCTCGGTGCGTCGCCGGTCCTGCCAGGCCTCCGACACCGCGGCCGTCTCCCGCCCCACGGCGGCGAACGCGTCGAGCAGCGCGCGGTGGCCGCGGACGTTCAGGAGCCCCCGGTCATCGTGCTGGCCGTGGAGCTCCACCAGCCTCTCCGAAAGGGCGCGCAGCAGCTCCCCCGACGCGCGGCGGTCGTTGACGAAGGCCGTCTTGCGCCCGTCGCTCCGGTTGATGCGGCGCAGCACGAGGTCGCCCTCCGCGCTGGCATAGCCCGCTTCCTCGAGAACCGCATGGGCCCCGTGGCCCGAGGGCAGGTCGAACCACGCCGTCACCTCGCCCTGCTCAGCGCCCTGCCGCACGAGGTCCGCGCGTCCGCGCCAGCCCAGCACGAACCCTAACGCATCGAGCAGGATGGATTTCCCGGCACCGGTTTCACCGGTCAGCACGTTGAGACCCGGCTGGAACTCAAGCTCCAACCGATCGATGATCAGCATGTCCCGGATATCAAGTCCGCGCAGCATGTCCCGCCGGGTGGGTGTGGTCCCCACCCCTCCCTGTCAGAGCCATTCGCCCCGGATGACCTGGCGGTAGATCGCGCTCAGCCAGTTGTCCCCGATGGGTTGAGCATCGAGCCCGGACCCCCGCAGGAGCGAGAAGCTGTCCTCGTACCAGTCCGAGCCGCGGTAATTGAAGCCGAGGATCGCACCGGCGGTCTGGGCCTCGTCATCGAGCCCCAGCGCGAGGTAGGCCTCCACCAGGCGATGGAGCGCCTCGGCCGTGTGGGTGGTGGTCTGGAAATCCTCCACCACCACGCGGAAGCGATTGATGGCCGCGCCGTAATGCCCCTGCTTTAGGTAGTAGCGCCCGATCTCCATCTCCTTGCCGGCCAGGTGGTCGAAGGCGAGGTCGAACTTGAGGAGCGAGGTTTCGGCATACTCGCTCTCCGGGTAGCGCTCGATCACCACCCGCAACGCCTGTAGCGCCTGGAATGTGAGGCCCTGGTCGCGGCCCACCTCGTCGATCTGGTCATAGTAGCTCAGCGCCAGAAGGTACTGCGCATAAGCCGCGTCGCTGTCGGCGGGATAGAAATCCAGGTAGCGCTGCGCCGAGGCGCGGCTGTTGGGGTAGTCTGTACCACGGTGGAACGCGAAGGCCTGCATGATGAGCGCGCGCTTGGCCCATTCGGAATAGGGATAAAGGCGCTCCACCTCGCCGAAATAGAACGCCGCATCCTCGGGCCGGGCGCGGCTCAACTCGAACTCGCCGCGGTCGTAGATCTCCTTGGCCGAGAAATTCTCCAACGGGACCGTGGGCCGATCGTCGAGGCCGCAGGCCGCCAGCGCTCCCATGGTGATGGCCAGCGCGATCCCCCTCAAAACCATAAGACACGTCCTCATCGCCTCGGCGGCCCGTGAAAGGCAGCTCCGGGCACCGTGCCGGGTTAGCATGTTTGCGGGACAACGCAAATTGCCATTCCACCTCAGGCGGGGAGCGCCACCGCATCCGCCCGGGTGAGCCCCGCGCCGGGGAGGCGCGCCTCTATGGAGGTGTCGCAATCCACCATGCGGAAGCATTGGGGATCCGCGAAAACGGCATGCAGGAGCGTGTTGGTCAACGAGTGACCCGCGCGGTGGCCCACGTAGCGCCCGATGATCGGCGCCCCGGCGAGCGCGAGGTCGCCCACGGCGTCGAGCATCTTGTGCCGTACGGGCTCGTCCCCGTGGCGCAGACCGCCGGGGCTCAGGATCTGCGCGCCCTCGAACACCACCGCGTTGCGGAGTGTCCCGCCAAGCGCGAGGCCCTTCGCGTGCATCTCACGCACATCGGCATTGCTGCAGAACGTGCGGCTGTCGGACAGCTCGTGCACGAAGGCCCCATTGGCGAGGTCGAGCGTCTTGCGCTGCCGGCCGATGGCCGCGTCGGCAAAGTCGATGTCGAAATCCATGGCGAAGCCCGCGGCGGGCTCGAGCTGCGCGACGGCCTCGCCCTGCGTGACCCGCACGGTGCGCAGCATCTTGATCGCGCGCATCGGCGCCGGTTGCTCCTTCAGCCCCCGCGCGAGGAAGCCGTTGACGAAGGGGGCCGCGCTGCCGTCGAGGATGGGAACCTCGGGCCCGTCGAGGTCGATGAGCGCGTTGCTGATCCCACAACCCGCGAGCGCGGCCATGAGGTGCTCGATCGTGGACACCTCCACGCCGCTGGCATTTCTGATCCGGGTGCAGAGGGGCCCGCGCTCAACGGCGCTCCACAGCGCCGGAACCATCGTGTCACCTTCGCGCAGGTCCACGCGGCGAAACCAGACGCCGTGGTGGGCCGATGCCGGGCGCACGATCATTCGGACGGGCTTGCCGGAGTGCAATCCGATCCCGTTGAATGTCACTGGCGCTTTGAGCGTGGTCTGCATCAGGTCTCTGCGAGGGCTATGGATTTCTTAACGCAGAGGTAAAAATTTGGCCCATGGCGCTCAACTCACGCTTTGCAACCGCGTGAAACAAGCGAGACTCCTTGGCGGATTTCTGCCACCGCCGTAAATCTCTGTATTTGAAAGAAAAACCGCCCCAACGCAGGGTTGAGGCGGGCTTGTTTCTGACTGTTACAGGGCCGTTAGTTCGCTTGCCGCCGGAGAAACGCCGGGATTTCGATCCGCTCCTGGTCCGCGCTCTGCTCCGGCTCGTCCTCGTAGGACTGCGCGGGCGGGTGCGCGGCGTGCTGCACGGGCGGCTGCTTGCGCATGGTCTGCGCCTCGGCATCACCGGTGCCCGTCATGCGCCCGATGAGGGAGTTGATCCCGAACCGCGGGCGGTCGGCGGAGGCCGGCGCGGAGGCGGCCACGGTTTGCGGCTGTTTGGCCACCGCGTTCTGGAGGCGCTGCATGGCCTCCGGGCTGGGCGTGCCCGGTGCCGGACGGGACGGCGCCATGAAGGCGCCAGCGGGGTCGTCCTCGCTCATCTCGGGCTCGAAGGCGGCGGCTTCAGGCTGATAGGCGGGCGGCGGCAGGTCGTCCACTGCCTCCTCGCGCGGGGCGAAGAGGTCGGCGACCTCCGCGGGCTCCTGCGGCGTGTCCTCGACCTCGGCCTCGACGAACTCGGCGGCCTCCTGCGCGGCGATATGCGCCTCTTCCTCGGCCTCCGGCTCCACCGGGGCCGGGATCGGCGAGGAGAGCGAGCGGCGGGGCAGCGGGATGTCGCTGTGGGTGTTGGCGGCGTCGATGCCCGTGGCCACGACGCTCACCCGCATGACGCCCTCCATGGCGGTGTCAAGCGTAGAACCCACGATGATGTTGGCGTCCGGGTCGACCTCCTCGCGGATGCGGTTGGCGGCCTCGTCGAGCTCGAAGAGCGTGAGGTCGTAGCCGCCCGTGATGTTGATCAGAACGCCGTTGGCGCCCTTCAGGCTGATCTCGTCGAGGAGCGGGTTGGCGATGGCCTTCTCGGCGGCCTGGATCGCGCGGTCCTCGCCCTCGGCCTCGCCCGTGCCCATCATCGCCTTGCCCATCTCGTCCATGACGGAGCGGACATCGGCGAAATCGAGGTTGATGAGGCCGGGGCGGACCATGAGGTCGGTGACACCCTTCACGCCCTGGTAGAGCACGTCGTCGGCCATGGAGAAGGCCTCCGTGAACGTCGTGCGTTCGTTGGCGAGGCGAAAGAGGTTCTGGTTCGGGATGATGATGAGCGTGTCCACGACCTTCTGGAGCGCGTCGACACCCTCCTCGGCCTGGCGCATCCGCTTGGCACCCTCGAACTGAAAAGGTTTCGTCACCACCCCCACCGTGAGAACGCCGAGCTCCCGCGCGGCCTGCGCGATGATCGGGGCCGCGCCGGTGCCAGTGCCACCGCCCATGCCTGCGGTGATGAAGCACATGTGCGCGCCGGCGAGGTGATCGACGATCTGCTCGATGCTTTCTTCGGCGGCCGCGGAGCCCACGGCGGGCCGCGCGCCTGCGCCGAGCCCCTCGGTGACCTTCACGCCCATCTGGATCTTTGACGGCGCGCTGGCCCCTGCCAGGGCCTGGGCGTCGGTGTTGGCGATGACGAAATCCACGCCGTCGAGGGCCTTTTCGATCATGTTGTCGACCGCGTTGCCGCCGGCGCCACCCACGCCGAAAACGGTGATCCTCGGCTTCAGCTCGTCGTGGCCGGGCATCGAGAGATTGAGTGTCATATCGTCATTCCGCCTGTGTTTGTGTGGGCCTCTTAAGCGCGCTCGCGTCCCGGGCTTTCCTCGTCTCGCGCGGCAAGCCTAGCCGCATGTCGCCTTATGGTCACGAAAAAAGTGGAAATTGAACACATAATGTTGGCATAATTTTGCCATATTTCACTGGATGTCGATCTGCGTACCACATGCAGCGTCACCAATTCTCTCGGAACCAACGGACCGCCCGGCGCAGGGAGCGCGCGGGATAGGTGTCGGTGGGCAATTCGAAGTCCCACCATTCGTCCTGGGGGTGCGCGGCAAAGAGGCTGAGCCCCACGGAGCTCGAAAACGCGGGGCCCGTAGCCGCCTGCGGCAGCCCCTGCACACGGAGCGGTCGGCCGAGGCGCACATGATGGCCGAGGATGCGCGAGGCGAGCCCATCGAGCCCCGCGATCTGGCTGCCGCCCCCGGTGAGAACGATGGATTGCGAGGGGAGCTGATCGAAGCCCGCCACGTCGAGCCGGGCGCGCACCTCCTCCAGGATCTCCTCCACCCGTGGGCGCATGATGCCGATGAGCTCGGACCGGCTCACCTGACGTCGGTCATGCTCCCAATCGCCGGTATCGCCGCCGATATCGATCATCTCGCGGTCGTCCATGCCGGTGGCCACCACGCCGCCGTAGAAGGTCTTGATCCGCTCCGCCGTGGGCTTCGGCACCTGCAGTCCCATGGAGATGTCGGAGGTCACGTGCTCCCCGCCCATGCGCACGCTGTCGGCGTAGATCATGTGCCGTTTCATGAAGATCGAGAGGCCCGTGGCCCCGCCGCCGAAATCGATGCAGGCGGCGCCGAGCTCCTGCTCGTCCTCCACCAGCGCGGAGATGCCCGACACGTAGGCCGAGGAGGCGAGCCCCGCGAGCTCCAGATCGCAACGCTTCACGCAGTAGGCGAGGTTGCGGACGGCGATGCTTTCGACCGTGAGCATGTGCATGTCGGCGGCGAGCTTCGTGCCGATCTGCCCCCGCGGATCACCCAGCCCCGACCGGTGATCGAGCGCGAAATTCACGGGCTGCGCATGGAGGACATCCCGCCCCACCCCGTATTCGGGCACGTCGCAGGCCGCGAGACACCGGCTCACATCCTGCTCGCTCACCTTCTCCTCGGTGAGGTCGGTTTCGCCGTTGAGCCCGTAGGAGCGCGGCTCGGCCCCGGCAAAGCAGGCGATGACATGGTCGACGCGGACATTGGCCATCTTCTGCGCGGCCTGCACGGCGGTGCGGATCGCGCGCTCGGTCTCGGCCATGGCGTCGATCTCGCCGAAGCGGACCCCGCGGCTGCGGGTCGTGGCGGCCCCGATGACGCGAAAGGCGCTCTGCCCGGCCAGCGAGCCGAGCCCGTCCTGCTCGCGAAACCGGTCCGGCCCGTCGAAGCGCAGGACGAGGCAGGCGATCTTCGAGCTGCCCACGTCGAGGATGGCGATGACGCCCCGCTGCATGGCCGCCTTGCGCATGTTCCGCATGGCCCGCTGGGCCGAATAGAGATCACTCATTAACGTTAGCTCCAAGCTCTATACTTCTGATTTCTCTCAGCTCTTCGAGGCTGTGCTGGGCCAGGCGCAGGGTCGGCCGGCGCGGATTGCGAAGATCGACATGGGTGATGTCGCGGGCGAGCAGGTCCTGCGCGCGATCGAGAAGGATCACCCGCTCGAACGCGCGCACGGGCGCCTCCTCCGGGAGCTGGATCACCTGACCGCGGTCGAGCACCACGTCCCAGCGCCGCTCCCCCATGCGCCGCAACCCGCGCAGCCGCGCAGCGACGGGCCCTGCGGCCTCCACCAGCGCGAGCGCCTCGGCCACGGCGCGGTCCGCGCCCGCGCCCACCGCCAGCGGCAGGCCCGGCGCCTCCCTGCGCCCGCCAACGTCCCGGAGAACGACACCATCCAGATCGATCACCTTGAGACCCGCGCGCGTCCGCCACAAAAGCACCGGCACCCGCTCGGTCACGTCGACCTCGAGAATGCCGCCGGGGCGCACGCGCAGCGCGGCCGACTTCACGGGGGCAAGCGCCTCCACACCCCGTCGCAGCTCCTCGAGATCGAGATCGAAGGAAGACACCGGAAAATCCACATGCACCGCGCGCCGCACGACCTCGGCGGTGTCCGCACTCGTGCCCTCCACGGCCAGGAAATGGACCATGAACTCCGGACGCTCCTCGACCCAGTTCCGCGCGTCGCGCAGCGTCTCCTCCATCGCCAGCCGCACGTGGGGCTGGGAGAAATGCGTGTAGAGCGCGCCCGCGGCGAGAAGGCAGGGCAGCCCGATCTTGAAGAGCGCGCGAAGGAGCGGGGTGAGCCAGATACGCTGGAGCCGGTAGCCCCAGCGCGACGCGGGATCGGGCATCAGCGATCGCAAGACGCGTCCTCCACGAGCGCGGCGCAGAGCGCGCCGAAGCTGATCCCGCAGGCCTCCGCCTGCTCCGGCGTGAGCGAGGTGGGCGTCATCCCGGGCTGCGTGTTCGTCTCCAAGAGCACGAGCCCGTCCAGGCCCCTCGCCTCGTCCCAGCGGAAATCCGTGCGGCTGATCCCGCGGCAGCCGAGCACTCTGTGGGCGCGGAGCGCATAGTCGAGGCAGGCCTCGAAAATCTCGGCGGGAATGTCGGCGGGCACGACGTGGCGAGAGCCACCTTCGGCGTATTTCGCGGCGTAGTCGTACCAGCCGTCGGTGAGGATGTCGGTGACGGTGAGCGCGCGATCGCCGAGCACCGTCGTCGTGAGCTCCCGGCCCGGCGCATAGGCCTCCACCATGACCTCCGCGGGCATCGTGTCGTCGAGCGGCGGCGGGCCGTTGGCGGCCTCGTGCACGATGTAGATGCCAACCGAAGAGCCTTCGTTATTGGGCTTCACGACGTAAGGCGGCGTCATCACGTGGCGGGCGCGCACCTCGTCGGCGGGGGCGAGCAGGCTCGGCACCACCGGCAGGCCCGCGCGGCGATAGGCGGCCTTCGTCTCCTCCTTGTCCATGGCCAGCGCCGAGGAGAGGATGCCGGAATGCGTGTAGGGCAGGCGCATCCATTCGAGGATGCCCTGCACCGCGCCGTCCTCGCCCCAACGCCCGTGGAGCGCGTTGAAGACGGCGTCGGGCTCCGCCTCCGCCAGCTTGACGAAAACCGTGTCATCGGCGTCGATTTCAATGACGTCATAGCCTTCGCCGCGCAGCGCATCGGCGCAGCCGCAGCCGGTGGAGAGCGACACCTCGCGCTCTGCGGACGGCCCGCCCATCAGGACGGCGACCCTTTGGGATGCCCTGCTCGACATCGCCCTCTACTGCCTCTCGCTTCCACCGTTCGTGCGGCGGAATTATCGTTTGGTTTTGCGTGTTTACGCGCCTGTGGTCGGGGCGGGTTGACCCACCCTCATGATTTCCCACTCTAGCTCTATACCGCTGTTTTCGTAAACCTTTTTTCGCACGTCCTCGCCCAGACCTTCGAGGTCCTCGGCGGTGGCGGTGCCGGTATTGACGAGGAAGTTCGAGTGTTTCTCGCTCATCTGTGCGCCGCCGCGCGTGGCGCCGCGCATGCCGGCGTCGTCGATGACCTTCCAGGCCTTGAGGTCGTGGGTGTCGTCGTCGCGGCCGGTGGAGGAAAACCCAGCCGGATTTCTGAAGGTGGAGCCGGCACTCAGCTCCTTCGTGGGCTGCGTTGCGTCGCGTTTGGCGAGCTGGTCGGCCATGCGCTGGTCAAGTTCGGGTCCGTCGCCGTCGGGCGCTTCGAGCGTAATTTCGGTGAGGATCGTATCGGGGGGAAGATCGGTCTGGCGGTAGGCGAACCCCATATCCGCCCGGCTCAGCGTGACGATCGCGCCCTGCCGTGTAACCGCTTGGGCAGACGCGAAAACATCCGCCGTGTAGGTGCCGTAGCACCCCGCGTTCATCCGCGCGGCACCCCCGATGGAGCCCGGGATCGTGCGCAGGAACGTGAGGTCGAGATCGGCGGCCGCGGCCTTCCGCGCCACGATGGCGTCGAGCATGGCCGCCCCCGCCGTGACGCGATTTCCCTCAATCTTCAATTCGGTGAAGCCGCGCCCGAGCTTCACAACGACCGCCCGGAGGCCGCCATCGCGCACGATGAGGTTGGACCCCACGCCGAGGGGAAAGACACGGGTCTCCGCCGGAAGCGCCTGTAGAAACGCGGCCAGATCGTCCACATCGGCGGGCTGAAACAGCGCGTCGCATGGCCCACCCACGCGGAGCCAAGTGAGCTCCGCCAAGGACCGCCCGCGCGTCACCCGCCCCCGCACCTCCGGTAACTCCATCTCAACCCCCGCTCGATCTTGCCACCTTTTGTACAATTCCCAGAGGCGCGTGAAGCGTTTTGTACACCGGGATTTCCGCGTCATCGCGGACCATTCGACACCCTTACCGCGACCGAATCCAGCGCCAGAGGTAGATCAACGGCCAGCGCAGCACGCTCGCCGCGGCGGCGAGCAGGAGGAGGCCGCTGACGGGGCCGTAGTCATACGTCGCCCAACCGAGGATGGGGATGCCCACGGCGATCATGGCGTAGGCGAAGCGCCAGTGGTGGTCGCGGCTCGGGAACATGGCGCGCAGGTTGGCGGCGATGAGCCAGAGGGCGGCGGCGACGAGGCTCATGGGCGCGTCCCTCTCCTCCACGCCCGGTGCAGGGCCAGGCCTGCCTGCGCCCCGGCAGCTTGCCCCGCCGGGATCCACGGCAACGCGAGCCGCCGGGTGGCGGTGATGGCGCGGGATAGGCGCATGACGGGTGTCGCGGGGACAGCCGGGATCACGGGGCGAGATGCGCGGGCAGGTTGTTGGCCCAGGCGCTGATCGTGCCGGCGCCGAGGCAGACGACCATGTCGCCTTCCTTGGCCTGCTCCTTGACGAGGCGGATGAGGTCGGGCTCGCTCTCGATGGCGCGGGCGTGGCGGTGACCGGAGCGGATGAGCCCGGCCACGAGGTCGTCCCGGCTCGCCCCGGGGATGGGCTCTTCGCCGGCGGCGAAGACCTCGGCGATGGCCACCACGTCGGCATCGTTGAAACAGGCGCAGAAATCCGGGAAGAGCGAGGAAAGCCGCGTGTAGCGGTGGGGCTGGTGGACGGCGATGATGCGGCCGTCACTGGCCTGCCGCGCGGCCTTGAGCACGGCGGCAATTTCCACGGGGTGGTGGCCGTAATCGTCGATGATGGTGATGCCGCCCACCTCTCCCACCTTGGTGAACCGGCGGTTCACGCCCTTGAAGCTTTCGAGCGCGGTGCGGATCTCGTCGTGCTTCATGCCCAGGTGCCGCGCCACGGCAATGGCCGAGAGCGCGTTGAGCACGTTGTGATCGCCCGGCATGGGCAGCGTGACCCCTTCGATCACCCGCTCCTCGGCCTGGAGCGCCACGTCGAAATGGGCCTGCCCGCCTTTGTAGTGGAGGTTCACCGCGCGCACGTCCGCCTGCGCGTTGAAGCCGTAGGTGAGGACCCGGCGGTCGGTGATGCGGCCCACTAGGGCTTGGACCTCCGGGTGGTCGATGCAGCAGACGGCGAGGCCGTAGAAGGGGATGTTCGACACGAAATCGAGGAAACCCTGCCGGAGCGTGTCGAAGTCGCCCCAATGCTCCATGTGCTCGGGGTCGATATTGGTGACGATGGCGATCGTGGCAGGCAGCCGGTTGAAGGTGCCGTCGCTCTCGTCGGCCTCCACGACCATCCATTCCCCCTGCCCCGTGCGGGCGTTCGAGCCGAAGGCGTGGATGATGCCGCCATTGACCACGGTGGGATCGAAATTGCCGGCGTCGAGGAGCGTGGCGACCATGGTCGTCGTCGTCGTCTTGCCATGCGTGCCGGCCACGGCGATGTTCGATTTCATGCGCATGAGTTCGGCCAGCATCTCCGCGCGGCGCACGACCGGCAGGCCCCGGCGGCGCGCCTCGTCGAGCTCGGCATTGCCCGGCTTGATGGCCGAGGAGATCACGACCACCTCCGCCTCCTCGAGGTTCTCGGCCCGCTGCCCTTCGAAGACGTGCGCGCCCATACGCGCGAGCCGGTCGGTGATCTTGGAATGCTTCAGGTCCGAGCCCTGCACGGTGTAGCCGAGATTGAGCAGCACCTCCGCGATGCCCGACATCCCGATGCCGCCGATGCCCACGAAATGAATGGGGCCGACATCGCCGGGGAGTTTGGTGGCTGCGTTCATGTCTTTTGTCCTGCGATCTCTTCGACGAGCGCGGCGAGGCGCTCGGTGGCGTCGGGTTTGCCCGCGTCGAGCGCGGCGAGCGCCATGGCGAGCGCGCGTTTAGGGTCGCTCAGGATGGCCGTCAATTCTTCCGTGAGGGGAGCAATCTCGAGGTCGCGCTCCTCGATCATGCGGGCCGCGCCGGCCTCCACGAGGGCGCGGGCATTGGCGGCCTGGTGATCGGCGCTGGCCGCGGCGAAGGGGATGAAGATGGCCGGGCGGCCGATGACGCTCACATCCGCCACGGTGGAGGCGCCGGAGCGGGAGACGAGGAGTTGCGCTTCCGAGAGCCGCGCGGGCACATCGGTGAAGAACGGCTGCACGTCTGCCGTCACGCCGTGATCGGCGTAGAAGGTCTCCACCCGCTCGAGGTCTTCCTCCCGCGCCTGGTGGCTGACGCGGAGATGGCGGAGGATGTCGTTGGGGAGCGCGGCGATGGCCGGTGGCACGATGTCCGAGAGGATGCGCGCGCCCTGGGAGCCACCGAGGACGAGGATCTGCATTGGGTAGTCGCCGGGCGGGATATAGGATGCCCCGGCCCGCGCCAGGATCGCGCCGCGCACCGGATTGCCGATATCGTGGCCCGCGACCCCCTCGGGCAGCTCCGTGGGCCAGGTGCCGCAGGCCACGGCATCCATGCGCTTGGCAAATATCTGGTTCACGCGGCCCAGCACGCCGTTCTGCTCGTGGATCAGGCGCGGCAGCTTGAGGAGCGTGGCCGCCCCCATGGCCGGGATCGTGGGATACCCGCCGAAGCCGATGACCGCGGCGGGCCGCGCGCGGCGAAATCCCAGCACCGTCGCGACGATGCCGCCGAGGATCTGGAAGGGCACGGCGATCTTGGCGCCGAGCCCGCCCCGGGCGAAGGTGGCCGAACTCACCGTCTCGATCTCCACCGCCTCGGGAAAGGCGCCCACGTAGCGGGCGCCGCGGGCATCGGTGAGGAGCGTGACCTCCCAGCCCCGCGTGAGCATCTCCTCGGCCAGTGCCTGGGCGGGGAACATGTGCCCGCCCGTGCCGCCCGCCGCCATGACGAGGCGTTTCATCTCCCGCGGCCTTTCAGGATGTCGCCGATCTCCCCCTGGGGCCGGGTGCGCGTGAACGCCAGAAGCATGCCGAGCGCGATGCCGCCCGCGATGAGGGAGGAGCCGCCATAGCTCACGAAGGGCAGCGTCATGCCCTTGGCGGGCAGGAGCCGGACGGCCACGCCCATGTTGATCATCGCCTGCACGCCGAACATGGCCGCGAGCCCGGTGCCCGCGAGGCGAATGAAAGGGTCACGCTCGCGCACGAGGCGCAGGAGCGCGCGGCACACGATGGCGGCATAGAGCGCGATGATGGCGAGGACGAGGACCATGCCGTATTCCTCCGCCGCCACGGCGATGATAAAATCGGTATGGGCATCAGGCAGCGACCATTTCACCTCCCCCTCGCCCACGCCCACGCCGAAGAAGCCGCCCTCCCGGATGGCGTTCGTGGCATAGCCGAGCTGCGTGGTGGGGTCGATGTCGGGGGAAAGAAAGCCGTCGATGCGGCGCGCGAAGTGCTCGGACTGGCCGTAGGCCAGCGCGCCCGCCGCGATCGTGCAGCCCGCCATGGAAATGAGGAGCAGCATTGGCGCGCCAGCCACGAAATACATCACGCCCCAGCCGAAGAGGATGAGCGCGGCCTGCCCGAAATCGGGCTGCATCGCGAGAAGCACCGCGATGAGCACGGCCAGCGCAAAGGAATAGCTGCGACCGGCGGGGCCGTTGATCTCCTGACTGGCTGCGAGGAGCCAGGCGGCGGTGACGATGAAACCGGGCTTCAGGAATTCGGAGGGCTGGAGCGAGGCGAAGCCCAGCGAATACCAGCGCACTGCCCCCTTGCCGAAATCGGTCCCGAACACAGGCAGGAGGGCCAGCGCCACGAAGGACACGAGAAAGCCGAGCACCGCCAGGCGGCGCACGACGTTGGGCGAAATCATGGAGGTGATGATCATCGTCACGAGCGCCAGCCCCCCGAAGACCGCCTGCCGCTCCACGTAGTGGAACGCGGCGAAGCCGTTTTTGGCGGCGAGCGGCGGCGAGGCCGCGAGGCCCAGCAGCATGCCGATGGCGAAAAGGCCCATGACGAACGCCACCGACCACTTGTCGAGCGTGCGCCACCAGCGCGGAATGATGGGATCGATGGACGCGACCGGGACCGCGCCGTGCACCATTTCTGTCATGGTTGACCTACTGCCTGCTTCGCCGCTTTTCGCGATCTGCGCGAACCATAGGCGGAAACCCGGATGACCGCTAGAAAAAAGGGGCTTGGCCCCTGCGCGGATCTGCGGCAGATCGCGGCGATGCATGTCAAGACAGTGATCCTCGGCGCGGGCGCCGCCGGCATGATGTGCGCGGCGCGGCTGGGCAGCGACGCGCTCGTCATCGACCACGCCAGGGCGCCGGGCGAGAAAATCCGCATCTCGGGCGGCGGGCGCTGCAATTTCACCAATCTGGGCGTGGTGCCGGAGCGCTTCATCTCCGCCAATCCGCATTTCGCGAAGTCCGCGCTGGCGCGCTACACGCAGTGGGATTTCATCGACCTCGTGGACCGCTACGGCATCGCCTGGCACGAGAAGACGCTGGGCCAGCTCTTTTGCGACGGTAAATCCACCCAGATCGTGGAGATGCTGCGGGCCGAAATGGGCGACGCTGCGCTCTGGCTAGGCACCGCGCTGCGCGCGCTGTCCCACGCCGATGGCCGCTACCGCCTGCAGCTCGAGAGGGAGGGCGAGACGCGGGAGGTCACCTGCGATGCGCTCGTCGTGGCCACGGGGGGCAAATCCATCCCGAAGATGGGCGCCACGAGCCTGGCCTACGACATCGCCGCGCAGTTCGGGCTCCCGGTGACAGAGACGCGCCCCGCCCTCGTGCCCTTCACGTTTGCCGACCGACGCTTTGCCGACATCTCCGGGGTCTCCACGCCGGTATCGGCGCGCTCGGCGCGGGCCTCGTTCGAGGAGGGGATGCTCTTCACCCATCGCGGGCTCTCAGGGCCCGCGCTGCTGCAGCTGTCGTCCTACTGGGAGGATGGCGAGGAGATCGGCGTCGATCTCTTTCCGGCGTGCGACCTGGCCGAGGTGCTCCGGGCCGCGCGGCAGGAGAACGGGAAGCGCCAGGTGCGCACGGTGCTCGGGGCGCACCTGCCCGCGCGGCTTCTCGATCACCTCTCCGCGGGGGCCTTCGCGGAGGATCTCGGCGCGCGGCTCGGTGATCTGTCGGATGCGCGAGTGGGCGAGATCGCGGCGCGGCTCTCGGACTGGCGCCTCCGGCCCCAGGGTACGGAGGGCTACCGCACCGCCGAGGTCACGCGCGGCGGCGTGGATACATCCGCGCTCTCCTCGAAGACGATGGAGGCCAAGTCGGCGCGCGGTCTCTACGTGATCGGGGAGGCGGTGGACGTGACCGGCTGGCTCGGCGGCTACAACTTCCAGTGGGCCTGGGCCTCGGGCTGGGCCGCGGGCGAAGCGATCCGGGCGGCCTGAGCGCCAAAGAGTTTTTGGAAAACTCTTGCAAATCTCTTCGAAGAGATTTGGGCACCCGACGCGCGGGAGGCGCTGGCCGTCTTCGTCTCGTGTCGGACGTGAGACCGGCGGGCCCCGGGGGGAGAACGCCGCCGCCCAGGTGGGATCGGCGCGGTTGGCGTGCGCCGCCTCAGCCCGTTCTGGCCGCGAGCCGGGCCCGGACCGTGTCGGTGAAGTCCCGGCCCCGCGCCTCGAAATCGTTGTATTGATCGAAGCTCGCCGCCGCGGGCGCCAGGAGCACGGTGTCGCCGGGCCGGGCCTCGTCCATGGCCTGCTCCACCGCCGCCGCCATGGAGGTGCAGACCACGCTGTCGAGCCCCGGAAGGTCGAGCGCGAAGCGCTCCGCGTCGCGCCCGATCACGTAGGCCCGCGCGACATGGCCGAGATGGGCGTGGAGCGCCTCCAGACCGCCCTCCTTTTGCAGCCCGCCGCAGATCCAGCGGATGCTCTGAAAGGCGTGGAGCGCCTTGGCCGCGCTTTCGACATTGGTGGCCTTGCTGTCGTTGACGTAGCGCACGCCGCTCGCCTCGGCCACGAGTTCGGAGCGGTGGGGCAGCCCTTTGAAGTCCGCGAGGCCGCGCTCGATCTCGCGCGGGCCGAGGCCGAGCGCGCGGCAGGCCGCGAAGGCGGCGCAGGCATTCTGGTGGTTGTGGATACCGGGCAGCGTCTTGAGCCCGCGGAGGTCGATCGCCGCCACCTGCCGGCCCTTGCGATGTTCGATGAGAAAGCCCTTTTTGACGAAGACCGACCAACCGGCCCCGTCGAGCGGGGCGGTGGCCACGCGGATGACCCGATCATCGGCCGGGCTCTGGGCGAGCGCGTTGGCGAGGAAGCGGCCCTCCCCCTCGTCAACGCCGATGATGGCGCGGTCGGGCCCGCCCTCCACGAAGAGGCGCCGCTTGGCCGCGAAATAGCCTCCCATCCCGCCGTGGCGGTCCAGGTGATCGGGAGAGAGATTGGTGAAGACGGCCACGTCGGGCGTGAGCGCCCGGGCAAGCTCGGTCTGGTAGGAGGAGAGCTCGAGCACGACGACCTCGCCTTCCTCGGCGGGCTCGAGATCGAAGACGCCGCGCCCGATATTGCCGGCGAGCTGCGCCCGGCGGCCGGAGGTTTCGAGGATCCGGTGGATGAGGGCTGCGGTGGTGGATTTCCCGTTGGAGCCCGTCACCGCCACGACGCGCGGCATGCGCGCGAACTCCGCCCAGTCCGCGGTGGCGAAGGAGCGGAAGAAGAGGCCGATATCGTTGTCCACCGGCACGCCCGCGGCAAGTGCTGTCGCGATCACCGGATGGGGCGCGGGGTAGAGGTGCGGGATGCCGGGCGAGGTCACGAGGCAGGCGAGGCGCTCCATGACGCCGCCGCGGGTGGGATCGGCCACGTGGAGGCCGAGGCCCTCCGCCTTTTCCCGCGCCGCCGCGCCGTCGTCCCAGCAGATCACGTCGGCGCCGCCGGCCTCGAGCGCGCGCGCCACGGCGAGGCCCGACCGCGCGAGGCCGAGAACGGCCACCTGCTTGCCCTGGAAACCTGTGGCAACGATCATGCGTGTCTCCCAGCCTGTCCGCCCCGGCGGCGATTGCCCGGGCGTATGGGGCGCCTTGCGCGCGCCTTTAGCGCGTAAATTGCATCCGGCGTGACCCGCCGGCGCTGTTGGCGACAAAGCCCGAGGCCGCGTCCTCGAAGAGAAAGGCCATCGCGCCCCAGCTCCGGTTGCCCCCCATCGACAAGCTCCACCAATAGCGGACGGGATTTTCGCAATCGGCCACGAGCTCGATCTCCTCGGCGGTGAGGCCCGCGGGCGTCATCGCCTCGAGAGAGGCGTCGAAATCGGGTTGGGCGGGCGGCGGGTCCCCGGCCTCGCGCGCCAGGTTGAGCGGGATGAGAGGCACACTGAGCCCCGCGCCTTCCAGAAAAAGCACCTCGCTGGCCGCGTCATAGCGTAGGACCACTTCACCGATGTTCGTGCCCGTCGTGAAGCCCGTGCCGGGCGCCAGCATCTGCCAGGTCCCGGCGAGATAGGGGCCCATATCGGCGGCCGTGACCGGCGTGGCGCCGGGCTGACAGGGCGAGGTGACGATCACGGTCTCTGCGGCGGCCGGGGCCGCGATGAGCAGGGCGAGGGCAAGCGCGCGCATGGCTGGGGCTCCTATCGGACTTTGAGGGTGGCAAGCCCGATCATGGCGAGGATGAGCGAGATGATCCAGAACCGGATCACGATCTGCGGCTCCGCCCAGCCCTTCTTTTCGTAGTGGTGATGGATCGGGGCCATGAGGAAGATGCGCCGCCCGGTACTCTTGAAATAGGCCACCTGGATGATGACCGAGAGCGCCTCGACGACGAAGACGCCGCCCACGATGGCGAGCACGATCTCGTGCTTGGTGGCCACGGCGATGGCGCCGAGCGCGCCGCCCAGGGCGAGGCTGCCGGTATCGCCCATGAAGACCGCCGCGGGCGGGGCGTTGTACCACAAAAACCCGAGCCCCCCGCCGATGAGCCCGGCGGTGAAGATCAGGATTTCCCCCGTGCCGGGCACGTAGTGGACATCGAGGTATTGCGTGAAATCCACCCGCCCCACCGCATAGGCGATGATGCCGAGCGTGCCCGCCGCGATCATCACCGGCATGATCGCGAGCCCGTCCAGGCCGTCGGTGAGGTTCACCGCGTTTGCCGAGCCCACGATGACGATGAGCGCGAAGGGAATGAAGAGGATGCCGAGATTGAGGAGCGTGTCCTTGAAGACGGGAAAGGCGAGCTGGCCCTGAAGCTCCGCGGGGTGGAGATAAAAGGCGAGCACCGCCGCCAGCGTGGCGATGATGAAGCCGATCCCGAGCCTGAGCCGCCCCGGCACGCCCTTCACGTTCTGCTTGGACACCTTCGCCAGATCATCGGCGAAGCCCACCGCGCCGAAGGCCACGGTGACGAAAAGCACAAGCCAGACGAACCCGTTATCGAGCCGCGCCCAAAAGAGCGTGGAGACGATCAGCGCGCCCAGGATGAGCGCGCCGCCCATGGTGGGCGTGCCGGCCTTGGCGAAATGCGAGGCCGGGCCGTCCTCCCGGATCGGCTGGCCCTTGCCTTGGCTCTTGCGGAGCAGGTTGATGAGCGGTCGCCCGAAGATGAAGGCGAAGATGAGCGCCGTCAGAAACGCCCCGCCGGCGCGAAACGTGATGTAGCGGAAGAGGTTGAAGAAATCGCCCCCGTCCGAAAGTGCCGTCAACCAGTAGAGCATCTGCCCTGCCCCCGATCTTTCTTCATTGTTCGCGCGGATGCCCTAGCTTGCGCAGCGCGTCAACGACGAGGCTGACGCGACTGCCCTTTGAACCCTTCACCAGAACGACATCGCCCGCGTCGATGAGCCTGTGGGCGTTGGCGGCGGCCTCGTCGGCGGTTCGGAACCAGCGGCCGCGCTGGCTGGCGTCGAGCGCGTCGTGCATGTGCTGCATCCGCGGGCCCACGCAGTGCACGAAGGCGCGCCTGAGATGCGCGTTCCCGGCGAGCGCGGCATGGGCCTCCGCCTCGCTCCGGCCGAGCTCGAGCATGTCGCCCAGGATCGCCACGCGCCGCCCGCGCATCACGCGCCCGATATCGTCGGTGGGCGTGGCGGCGGCCAGGACCTCGAAGGACGCGGCCATGGAGGCCGGGTTGGCGTTGAAGGCATCGTCGATCAGTTCGAAGGAGAGCGCCGGATCGGCCGGGTCGAGGTCGAGGACCTCCCGCGTGCCGCGCCCCGCCCCCGGCGACCAGAGGCCGAGATCGAGCGCCGCGCGGCCCGCATCGGCGCCGAGCGCGCCCATGACGGCGATCACGCCGAGCCCGTTCATCCCGAAATGGCGCCCGGCGGCGTTGAGCTTCACCAGCGCCGGGTCGCCTTCGATTGTCGTGCCCACCACGGTGCGGTCGCCCCGGATCGCGAGCGAGGTGAGCTTTTGCTCCCCCTCCGCGCCGTAGCGGATGACCCGGGCCCCCGCCTCCCGTGCGCGGGCGATGAGGATGTCGGCGTGATCGGTATCGGAGTTCAGCACCGCCGTGCCCCCCTCCTCCAGGCCTTCTATGATGGACGCCTTTTCCCGGGCGATCCCGGCGAGGCTGTCGAACGCCTCGAGATGGGCGGCGGCGATGGCGGTGATCATCACGACATGGGGCGCGGCGAGCCGTGAGAGCGGCGCGATCTCGCCGGGATGGTTCATCCCGATCTCGATGACGGCATAGGCGGCATCGGCCGGCATCCGCGCCAGCGTGAGCGGCACGCCCCAGTGGTTGTTGTAGGACGCCTCCGCCGCATGGGTCTTGCCCTGGGGTGTGAGCACGTCGCGCAGCATCTCCTTGGTGGAGGTCTTGCCCACGGAGCCCGTGATCGCCACGACCTTCGCCCCGGTGCGCGCGCGACCGGCGCGTCCCAGCGCCTCGAGCCCCGCCTGCACGTCCGGCACGAGGAGGCAGCGCGCCGCGTCCACGCCCTCGGGAATGCGGGAGACGAGCGCCGCCGCGGCGCCCTTCTCGAGGGCCTCAGCCACAAAATCGTGCCCGTCGCGCGCGGCCTTCAGGGCGACAAAGAGATCCCCGGGCTCGAGCGTGCGGGTGTCGATGCTCACGCCCGTCGCCTCCCAGCGTCCGGTCTCGCCGCCAGTTGCGGCGGCGGCGTCGGCGGAGCTCCAGAGGCTCATGCGAGCCCGCCCTCGAGGGCGGCCACGGCGATGGAGGCCTGCTCCACATCGTCGAAGGGCAGCACGGCGTCGCCCACGATCTGGCCCGTTTCGTGACCCTTGCCCGCGATGAGGAGCGTGTCGCCGGGGCCGAGCGCGTCCACCGCGCGCAGGATCGCCTCCGCGCGGTCGCCCACCTCGGTGGCCTCGGGGCAACCCTCCATCATCGCGCGGCGGATGAGGGCGGGATCCTCGCTCCGAGGATTGTCGTCGGTGACGAAGACCATGTCGGCATGCTCTGCCGCCGCGCGGCCCATGAGCGGGCGTTTCAACGCGTCGCGGTCGCCGCCCGCGCCCACGATGACAAGAAGTCGCCCGAGCACGTGGGGCCGCATGGCGCGAAGCGCCGTGGCCACGGCATCGGGGGTATGGGCGTAATCGACGAAGACCGCGGCTCCATTGGCGCGGGTGGCGGCGAGCTCCATCCGGCCCCGCACTGTCCTGAGATGCGCCATGGCGCCGAAGACCTCCCGCGGGCTCGCGCCCGTGGCGATGCAGAGCCCCGCGGCCATGAGCACGTTCTCGGCCTGAAAGCCACCGATGAGGGCGAGCCGCGCGGTGAAGGAGGCCGCGCCGTAGGTCACGCGGATGTCCTGGCCCGTGCCGTCGAAGCGCTGGGCGGTGAGCTTGAGGTCGGCCTCCGCGTAGCGCCCCACGCGCAGCACGTTCTGGCACCGCGCCCGCGCGATCTCCGCCACGGCGGCGCCCTTGGGGTCGTCCATGTTGATGACGGCGGTGCCATCATCGGGCAGGACGTCGCGAAAAAGCCGTGCCTTGGCGTCGAAATAGGCCTCGAAGGTGCCGTGGTAATCGAGGTGGTCCTGGGAGAAGTTGGTGAACCCCGCGGCCTTAAGGAGCACGCCGTCGAGCCGCCGCTGCTCGAGCCCGTGGGAGGAGGCCTCCATGGCGCCGTGGGTCACGCCCGCCCGCGCCGCCGCCGCCAGCGCCCGGTGGAGCGTGATGGGCTCGGGAGTGGTGTGGCCAAGCGGTGCCTCGTAGGCGCCCTCGACCCCCGTGGTGCCGAGATTGATGGCGTCCTCGCCCATGACCGACCAGAGCTGGCGGGTGAAGCTCGCCACGCTCGTCTTGCCGTTGGTGCCGGTAACGGCGACCATGGTGGCGGGTTGCGCGCCCGACCAGAGCGCGGCGGCCGCCGCGAGCGCGCCGCGCGGGTCCTCGGTGACGACGAGGGCGGCGGGGTAGGCCTGGAGCGCCTCGGCCGCGAGCCGCGCGCCGTCGGCATCCGTCAGGATCGCAGCCGCCCCCATGCGCAGCGCGTATTCTACGAACTCGCCGCCATGGACGCGGCTGCCCGGCAAGGCGGCGAAGAGAAATCCAGGCTCCACGAGGCGGCTATCCACGGCGAGACCCGCGACGGTGGGGTTCTCACCCCCCTGCCCCGTGAGGCCCAAATCGCTCAGCTGCTTTGCGGTCATGGCGGGGCGCGGCCCCTTTCTCAGTCACTGGATGAGAGCGTTATACTGGCCAGTGGTGCGGGTTCAATCTCCGGCCGGAGGCCGAGGAGCGGCGCGACGCGCCGGATATACTCCGCCGCCACCGGCACCGCCGTCCACCCCGCCGAGCGGCGCGGCTCGGTCCCGGAGGTCTCCACCGGCTCGTCGAGCGTGACCACGAGCACGTATTGGGGATCGTGGGCCGGAAACACGCTGGCGAAGGTCGTGATCGTGCGGTCGTCATAGTAGCCGCCGCGGGGGCGGGGCTTGTCGGCGGTGCCGGTCTTGCCGCCCACGGCATAGCCCGCCACGTCGCCGAAGCTCGCCGTGCCTTCGGTCACCACGCGGCGCAGCATGCTGCGCGCCGCCGCCGAGACCTCCGGCGACACGACCTGCGCGCCGAGCCGCGCGCGGCCCTGTTTCAGGAGCGTGGGCGTCACCTTGCGCCCGCCATTGAGAAGCGTGGCGTAGCCCGCCGCCAGATGCATGGGCGAGGTGGAAATCCCGTGGCCGTAGCTGATCGTCATCGTGGAGAGCTCCGACCAGTTCGAGGGGTAGAGCGGGGCCGCGCCCGCAGCCTCCACCATCTCGAGCGGCGTGGGCGCGAGGAAGCCCAGCGCGCCGAGAAACGCCTTCTGCCGCTCCGAGCCGATTTCCTGGGCGAGGCGGGCGGTGCCGATATTCGACGATTTCTCGATCACCCGGCTCAGCGTGAGCGTGGGGCCGTAGTTCTTGTTCTGGAATTCCCCGATACGGAATTTGCCCCAGCGGAGCGGGCCTTGGGTGTTCACCTCCGTCTCCGGGCCCGCGATGCCGAGCTCCATGGCCTGGGCGGCGGTGAAGATCTTGAAGGCCGAGCCCAGCTCGTAGACGCCTTGCAGCGCGCGGTTGAAGAGAGGGCTGTCGGCCTGATCGCCCTCCCTCAGCGGGCGGGGCCGGTCATTGGGATCGAAATCCGGCAGCGAGACGAGGGAAAGGACCTCGCCGGTATGCACATCCATGAGCACGCTGGCCGCGCCCTTGGCATTGAAGAGCGACATGCTTCCCGCAAGCACCCGCTCGGCGGCGGCCTGCACGCTGAGATCGAGCGCGAGCTCGAGCGGCGCGCCATTGTTGGCTGGATCGCGGAGGTAGCTGTCGAAGTGCTTTTCGACGCCCGCCACGCCGATCACTTCCGCGCTCTGCACCCCCTCCTTGCCGAAGGACGCCCCGCCCAGCACATGGGCCGCCACCGCCCCGTTGGGATAGAGCCGCATCTCCCGCGGGCCGAACAGGAGCCCCGGATCGCCGATATCATGCACGGCCTGCTTCTGCTCCGGACTGATGCGGCGCTTGAGCCAGAGGAACTTCCGATCCCCGGTGAGATCCTTACGCAGCCTGTCGCCAGCCAGGTCCGGGAAGATCTCGAGGAGCGCGGCGGCCGAGCCCTCCGGGTCGATGAGATCCTGGGGATGGGCATAGAGCGAATGAGTGTCGAAATTCGTGGCCAGCACGCGGCCCTGCCGGTCCACGATATCGGCGCGCTGGGCCACGATCTGCGTGGTGGAGGCGGCGGTGCGCGGCTCCATGGGCTCCGAGACCGCCAAGAGCGTCATCCGTGCGCCGATGAGCGCGAAGCCCGCCACGAAAAAGAGCCCGAGCACGAGCAGCCGGCCCTCGGCCATCATGCGCTGCTTGTCGCGCATCACCTCGTGGCGCTTGCGGATGTTTTCGCGTTCGATGACGTCGGGATCCTGGCCCGCGGCGCGCGCGCCGAGGATGCGCGCAAGCGGGCGGAGCGGCGCGCGGGTCACGGGCGCACCTCCATGACGTCGATGGCCCCCGAAATCGGAAGCGGCTCCACCGGATAGGCGATCTGGTCGATCTCGCCGAACTGGTCGGGCGCGAGCGGCAAGAGCTCGAGCGTGAGGAAGTTCATCTCCGCCAGGTCGCGCAGGCGGTCGGGGCGGTTGAGATAGGCCCATTCGGCCTTGAGCACCGCCACGCGGGCGCGGGCGGCGGCGATGTCGCGGTGGAGCCTCTCCACCGCGCCGATGGCCTCCTGGGTGCGGTAATTCTCCGAATAGGCCCAGAAGGCGAGGACCATGACGACCATGGCGGCCAGGGAATAGAGCATGGCTCTCATCGGCGCGTCTCCGGCAGCTGCGGCAGCCCGAGCGAGGCGGGCTCGGGCGGCGGGGCGTTTTCGTCGGTGCGGCGCGCGATGCGGAGCTTGGCCGAGCGCGCGCGGGGATTGGCGGCGACTTCCGCCGCGGTGGGTTCCACGGCTTTGCGGGTGACGAGCGCGAAGGGCGCCGCGGGGTGCGCGACCTCCGGCGCATACCGGCTCCCCGCGGGCGCCTTGCCGCCGCGGAGCTGGAGGAAGCGTTTCACGATGCGGTCCTCGACGCTGTGGAAGCTGACGACGGCCAAAAGCCCGCCGGGCCGGAGCGCGCGCTCGGCGGCCATGAGGCCCGCGAATAGCTCGTCATATTCCGCGTTCACGGCGATGCGCAGCGCCTGGAAGCTGCGCGTGGCCGGGTGCGACTGGCCGGGTTTCGGGCGCGGCAGCGCGCCCTCGATGATCTCCGCCAGGCGCAGCGTGCTGAGAATGGGCGCGGCCTCGCGCGCCCGCACGATGGCCCGCGCGATGCGGCGGGAGGCACGCTCCTCCCCGTAATGGAAGAGGATGTCGGCCAGCGCGCCCTCGCTCGCCTCGGCCACGATATCGGCCGCCGATCTCCCCGCCTGGCCCATGCGCATGTCGAGAGGGCCGTCCTTCATGAAGGAGAAGCCGCGCGCGGCCTCGTCGATCTGCATGGACGACACACCGAGATCGAGCACAACGCCATCGACGCCCTCGGCATGGGCGTCGAGATCGGAGAATGTCGCCTCCACGAGCGTGAGCCGGTCGCCCAGCGCCGGAGCCCAGGACGCGGCCAGGGCGAAGACGGCCGGGTCGCGGTCGATGGCGATGACCCTGTCAGCGCCCGCCTCCAGCAGCGCGCGGGTGTAGCCGCCCGCCCCGAACGTGCCGTCGACCCAGGTGCCCGCGATGGGCGCGCAGTGCGTGAGGATCGGATCGAGGAGGACGGGAATGTGAGGAGCGGCAGCGGACATTCCCGTTTACTCCCCCGGGCCGTCCAGGAAGGACATCACATCGAAGTCGTCGGGCATGTCGTCGAGGAAGGCCTCCGTCTTCGACAGCTCCTCGGCCTCGTAGGTCTCGGGCTTCCAGATCTGGAAGGTATCGCCCGCGGCGATGAAGAACGCCTCGCCCGCCAGGCCGATTTTCTGGCGCAGCTTGGCGGGCAGCACGATGCGCCCCGTCTCGTCCACATTGGTGGGCAGCGACTGGCCGTGGAAGAGCTGCTGGAGCACCTTGCGTTCGCGCGCGCCACGCGGGAGGGCGTCGATCTTGGCGTCGACCTCGGCGATGGCTTCCATCGTGTAGCATTCGAGGAACTTGCGGCGGTGATCGCCGTAGACGATCACGAGTTCGGGGTTGGCGCCGGGCGTGTAATCGGGGTCGGCGGCTTCGAGCACGCGGCGAAAATGGGCCGGGATCGATACCCTGCCCTTCGTGTCCACCTTGTGGTGGCTTTCACCTCTGAACCTGCGCGCCACGCTGGCCCCTCTTCACCTCTCGGGCCCCCTAATCGAGCCCGTGCACTGCCCCGCAAACGAAAGCGGCGGATCAGACTGCTGCCACTGTCTGATCCGCCGTCCTCGTCCCGCTTGGCGGGATGTCCGACTGCGCGCGCCACCTGGGGGGATGTCTGCTCGCTCGCGCGCCGGATCTCTGTTTTCGAATGCGAGTGCCTGTATGAAACCTGCGATTTGTTTCCGCTGGTGGGGTTCTTGTTGCCCCGGTTGTGTACGTGCTCGCCTTCGATGAGGAAGGGATGCCATGGGAAACGATGGCACGCAAGGGATTTTATGGGACATCGCCACAAACTGTGGGATTTGCTGTGGCTGAAAAACTACATCTGGTGTCGATTTGGGAAGAGCTTGGGTCACATCTTGTGGTTACGGAACCTCGCAACACCACAAATTGATTGATCGCGCGCCCGAAAAAAGTGCCACGAATTCCCGCGCCCTCCAGCAGGATCGCGACCATCCAGGCCTCTGGCGGCACATCAAAGCGCTGTTCGGGATCGAGGAGGCCCGAGACCGGGCAAAAAACGTGCGGGAGTCGCCCAGAGCGGGGAGCCGCTCAGGCGGTGGCGCCCACGGACCTCAGGCCGCGCCCACGATTTCCCATGCCGCGCCCTAGGCCATGCCACCCTTGACCAGCCGGTCGGCGAGCTGGGCAAAGGCGCGGGCCATCACCCCCTCGCCCGCCGCCACCGGCGTGCCGCCATCGCCGGCGAGCCGCGTCTCGAGGTCGATGGGCAACGCTGCGAGGAACGGCAGGCCCAGGGCCTCCGCCTCCGCGGCCACGCCGCCATGGCCGAAGATCTGGCATTCGTATCCGCATTTCGGACAGTGGAAGGTGGACATGTTCTCGATCAGGCCGAGCACGGGCGTCTTGAGCGTGGCGAACATGTCGAGCGCCTTGCGCGCGTCGAGGAGCGCCACGTCCTGGGGCGTGCTGACCACGAGGGCGCCGGTGAGCTCCGTGCGCTGGCACAGCGTGAGCTGCACGTCGCCGGTCCCGGGCGGCAGGTCCACGATGAGCGCGTCGAGCCGGCCCCAGGCCACCTGCCCCAGCATCTGCTGGAGCGCGCCCATGAGCATGGGCCCGCGCCAGACCACCGCCTTGGCGGGATCGAGCATGAGCCCGATGGACATCACCGTCACGCCATGGGCGTGCATGGGTTCGATCACCTTGCCGTCGGGCGAGCCCACGCGACCCGACAGCCCCATCATGCGCGGCAGCGAGGGCCCGTAGATGTCGGCGTCGAGGAGGCCCACGCGGCGCCCCTGTCGCGCCAGGGCCACGGCGAGGTTGGAGGCCACGGTGCTCTTTCCCACGCCGCCCTTGCCCGAGGCCACGGCGAGGATGCGGTCCACGCCCGCGGGTTTCATCGGTCCGGATTGCCGCTGCGGGTGGCGCCCGACCTTCAGGCCCGGCGGCGCCTTCTTGGGATCGTGAGCCGTGAGGACCACCGACACCTCCTCGATGCCCGGCAGCGCGCGCACGGCGCGGTCGGCGGCGTCGCGGACGGGGGCGAGCTCCGCCGCTTCCTCGGGCGTCGCCGCCTCGATCACGAAGCGGACCTTGCCCCCGTCGATGCCCAGCGCGCGCACCATGTCCCGGCTCACCAGATCGCCGCCGGAGGGTAACCGGATGGCGCGCAGGGCGGAGAGAACGTCATCGCGGGTCATGGCACCTCCGGCGGTTGAACCCGTTGAAAGCCCTATGCAATCGCCGCCGAGCGTCAAGGGTCGGGAGGGCGCGCGAGTTATGCAGGCGCCGCATGGCGGGCTTGCGGCATCGTCGGTTTTGCATCCGCAGCACAGGCATATGTTAGCGGCATCAGCGGATGGGCCGCTGAAACCCGAACTCCATCAGCGGATGGGCCGCTGATAACACACGAGATGACAATGGCTTACGCAAGCAACACTCTTTCCCATCGTCCCTATGGCTTCGTCGCGAGGCTGCGCGCCGGCATGGCCGACGCTGCCGAGGCCTGGACCCGTTTCCGCATGTACCGCGAAACCTATGACGAGCTCATGGGCCTGTCGGACCGCGAGCTTCAGGACCTCGGCCTCTCCCGCGCCAGCATCAAGGGCGTGGCCCACGAGACCGTCTACGGCGTCTGATGCCAGTCACGGAGCGCCCGGCTCTCTCCCATCCGGTCGCTCTTAAGAAGGCGGCGGCACTCTCTCCTCCCTGAGTGTCGCCGCTTTTCATTTGCAGAGACCCCGCATCGAGAATGGTGCGCGCGCAATTATCCGCCCGTTTCGCGCGGGGACGCATTTTTTTCGGGAACCCCCCTCGCGCGGGCGGCGTTCACCCTGCACATTCAGACCGCGGTTCTTCTCTCTCTCTCTCCCCCTGAATCGCGATCTGCATCAGCGGCGGCATCCCTCTCTCTCCCCCCCGGATGCCGCCGCCTATCCTCCTCCGCAGCAGCACCGGTGACGGCAGGACCTCGCCCTAGAACGGCACGTCGTCGGCCGCGTCGGCGCTGGTGACGAACTTCGCCACCACCTTTTTCGAGCCTGCCTTGTCGAACTCGATCTCGAGCTTGTCGCCCTCGATCTCCATCACCTCGCCGTAGCCGAATTTCTGGTGGAAGACGCGGTCCCCCACGGTGAAGGAGGAGGTGGCGGTCATGTCGATGACCATGTTCCGGCTTTCCTGCGGCTGGCTCATGCCGCGGCGCTGGCTGCGCGCCTGAAGCCGCTTCCAGCCCGGTGAATTGTAGACATCCGCCCGGCTCGCCCGGTCATGGAGGTCGGACTCCGCGGCGGCCTGCAGCACGGGCGAGGCCTGCCCCATCATGGAGCCGCCCCCCATGCCATATCCCGACTGGTGGAGCGCCGACGACGTGGTGAGAACCTCCACGTGATCCTCCGGCAATTCGTCGATGAAGCGCGACGGCAGGGCCGATTGCCACTGCCCGAAGATGCGGCGGTTGCCGGCAAACGAGATCGTGCAGACCTCCTCGGCCCGCGTGATGCCGACATAGGCCAGGCGCCGCTCCTCCTCGAGGCCCTTGAGGCCGTTTTCGTCCATCGAGCGCTGGGACGGGAAGAGCCCGTCCTCCCAGCCCGGCAGGAAGACCATGGGAAACTCCAGCCCCTTGGCGGCGTGGAGCGTCATGATGGAGACCTTCTCACCCCCGTCATCCTCGTTGTTGTCCATCACGAGGGAGACGTGTTCGAGGAAGCCCTGCAGGTTCTCGAAATTCTCCAGCGCCTTCACGAGCTCCTTCAGGTTCTCCAGTCGCCCGGGCGCCTCGGGTGTCTTTTCGTTCTGCCAATGGGCGGTGTAGCCGCTCTCATCGAGGATCATCTGCGCGAGTTCGACATGGGTGTCTTCCTCGTCGCGGACCTGCCGGTTCCAGCGGTCGAGGCCTTCCACGAGGTCCCGCAGGTTGGATCCGCCCTTGCCCTTGATCTGCCCGGCTTGCACGGCGAGCTTTGCACCTTCGAAAAGCGACACGCCGTTGGACCGCGCCATGACCTGGATCGTCTGGACCGCCTTGTCGCCCAGGCCGCGCTTGGGGGTGTTCACGATCCGCTCGAAGGCCAGATCGTCGTCGAGCGAGACGGCGAGGCGGAAATAGGCCATGGCGTCCCGGATCTCCATCCGCTCGTAGAAGCGCGGGCCGCCGATGACGCGGTAGGGCAGCCCGATGGTGAGGAAGCGGTCCTCGAAGGCGCGCATCTGGTGGGAGGCGCGCACGAGGATGGCCATCTTCTCGAGCCCGAAGGGATGCATGCCGCGCGTGCCCTTCTGGGCGGCCTCGATCTCCTCCCCGATCCAGCGGGCCTCCTCCTCGCCGTCCCAGTGGCCGATGAGGCGGACCTTCTCGCCCTCCTCCGCCTCGGTGAAGAGCGTCTTGCCCAGCCGGCTTTCATTGGCGTCGATGACGCCGGAGGCGGCGGCGAGGATGTGGGGCGTGGAGCGGTAGTTCTGCTCCAGCCGCACGACCTTGGCGCCCGGGAAATCCTTCTCGAAGCGCAGGATGTTGCCCACCTCCGCCCCGCGCCAGCCATAGATCGACTGATCGTCATCGCCCACGCAGCAGATGTTGCGGTGCGACTGCGCGAGGAGACGCAGCCACAGGTACTGCGCGACGTTGGTGTCCTGGTACTCGTCCACGAGGATGTAGCGGAACCAGCGCTGGTACTGCTCGAGGATGTCGGCGTGGGTCTGGAAGATCGTGACGCAGTGCAGGAGCAGATCGCCGAAATCCACGGCGTTCAGCTCCTTCAGCCGCGCCTGGTACTGCGCATAGAGCTCGGGCCCGCGGTGGTTGAAGGCCGAGGCCTCTGACGCGGGCACCTTCTCCGGCGTCCACGCGCGGTTCTTCCAGCTGTCGATGATCCCCGACAGCATCCGCGGCGGCCAGCGCTTCTCGTCGATATCGCTCGCCACGATGAGCTGCTTCAGGAGCCGGAGCTGATCGTCGGTGTCGAGGATGGTGAAATTCGATTTCAGCCCGACAAGCTCCGCATGGCGGCGCAGGAGCTGCACGGAGATGGAATGGAACGTGCCCATCCACCGCATGCCTGCGTCTTCGCGCCTGAGGAGGCCCGCCACGCGCGACTTCATCTCCCGCGCGGCCTTGTTGGTGAAGGTGACAGCGAGGATCTCGTTCTCCCGCGCGGTCCCGGTGTGGAGGAGATGGGCGATCCGGGTGGTGAGCGCTTTCGTCTTGCCCGTGCCCGCGCCCGCGAGCATGAGCACCGGTCCGTCGAGCGCCTCCACCGCCTCGCGCTGCGCCGCGTTCAGGCCGTCCATGTAGGGTCCGACACCCCCGCCCTGCGCGGCCAGGGCTTGCTGGGACAGGCTCGGCCTTGCGGCCTCCTCGAAGGCGTCGAAATCGTCGTAACTGCTCATGGCGGGGAATGTAGCGTGCGCGGCCTGAAAGGGGAAGTTCGCAGATTGTTCGCTTGCACGCGGCGCAGCGGCGCAGGAGGGTGCGGGCATGGACCTCGATCTCTCCTATCCCGCCCTCGACGACCTCAAGCGTCTGGCGAAACGGCGCCTGCCGCATTTCGCCTACGAGTATCTCGACAGCGGCACCGGCCGGGAGCTGCAGGTGCACCGCAACCGCGCGGCGCTCGACGCGGTGCATTTCATGCCGAACGTGCTCGTGGGCGACGTGGACCCGGACTGGACCACCTCCTTCATGGGTACCGATTACGCACGCCCCTTCGGCATCGCCCCCATCGGGATGAGCGGGATGATCTGGCCCGGCGCGGAGCGCCTGCTCGCCCAGGCCGCGCTGCGCCACGAAATCCCCTATTGCATGAGCACAGTGGCCACGAAGGTCCCCGAGGATGTGGGCCCCCATGCGGGCACCATGGGCTGGTTCCAGCTCTACTGCCCCGAGGACGAGGAGATCCGCCGCGACGTGCTGCGCCGGGCGAAGGCGGCGGGCTTCACCAAGCTCGTCTTCACCCTCGACGTGCCCGATGACAGCCGCCGGGAGCGCCAGAGGCGCGCCAAGCTCACGCTCCCGCCCAAGATCACGCCGCGCTTCGTGTGGGAGCTCTTCTCCCACCCGCGCTGGTCGCTGGGCACGCTGCGCGAGGGGGTGCCGCGCATCGCGCTGGCCGAAAGCTACCTGGAGAGCCACGGCGCGCGTTCCTCGCTGCGCCATGCCGGGCATCTCATCCGTGGCAAGCCCGACTGGGACACGCTCCGATGGGTGCGCGAGGTCTGGGAGGGCGACCTGATCATGAAGGGCGTCCTCGACCCCGACCTCGCGCGGCGTCTCATGGACGAGGGCGCCGACGCGATCTGGGTCTCGAACCACGGGGGACGGCAGTTCGAACCCGGGCCTGCCGCCATCGATCAACTCCCGTGCATCCGCGCGGCGCTTCCCGAGGCACCGCTCATTTTCGACAGCGGTGTCACGACCGGCGCCGACATCATGCGCGCGCTGGCGCTCGGGGCCGACATGGTGATGCTCGGCCGCGCCTGGCACTACGCGGTGGCCGCCCTCGGCGCGCGCGGGATCGACCACCTCGTCCACATCCTCACCGACGACATGAAGCTCTCCATGGCCCAGATCGGCGCCCACAGTTTGGGCGATTTGCCCCGCAGGCTGATGCGCAATTAGCAAGGTGTCCGAAACGGCGATTTTGCCCGGAGCCCTCCCCACTTCCACTGATTGCCGGAGGCCCTAAAACCACATAACGACGCGCGTACCTACGACAGCGGAGGCATCTACGTGGCCGAATTCCAGAAAATCCTCATCGCCAACCGGGGCGAGATCGCCATCCGCGTCATGCGCGCGGCCAACGAGCTCGGCAAGAAGACGGTGGCCGTCTTCGCCGAGGAGGACAAGCTGGGACTTCACCGCTTCAAGGCCGACGAGGCCTACCGGATCGGCGAGGGGCTGGGGCCGGTGCAGGCCTACCTCTCCATCGAGGAGATCATTCGCGTGGCCAAGATGTCGGGCGCCGACGCGATCCACCCGGGCTACGGCCTTCTTTCCGAGAACCCCGATTTCGTGGATGCCTGCGTGGAGGCCGGGATCGTGTTCATCGGCCCCAAGGCCGAGACCATGCGCGCCCTGGGCGACAAGGCCAGCGCGCGCCGCGTGGCCATCGAGGCGGGCGTGCCCGTCATCCCCGCCACCGAGGTGCTGGGCGAGGACATGAAGGCCATCCGCAAGGAGGCCAAGGAGATCGGCTACCCGCTCATGCTCAAGGCCTCCTGGGGCGGCGGCGGGCGCGGGATGCGGCCGATCCTGTCCGAGGACGAGCTCGAGGAAAAAGTGCTCGAGGGCCGGCGGGAGGCCGAGGCCGCCTTCGGCAACGGCGAGGGCTACCTCGAGAAGATGATCCTGAAGGCGCGCCACGTGGAGGTGCAGATCCTCGGCGACAAGAACGGCGAGATCTACCACCTCTACGAGCGCGATTGCTCCGTCCAGCGCCGCAACCAGAAGGTGGTGGAGCGAGCGCCCGCCCCCTACCTCTCCCCCGCCCAGCGGGAGGAGATCTGCGCCCTTGGTCGCAAGATCTGCGAGCACGTGAATTACGAATGCGCGGGCACGGTGGAGTTCCTGATGGATATGGCCACGGGCCAATTCTACTTCATCGAGGTTAATCCCCGCGTACAGGTGGAGCACACCGTCACAGAAGAAGTGACCGGCATCGACATCGTGCAGGCACAGATCAAGATCGCCGAGGGCAAAAGCCTCATCGAGGCCACGGGCGTCGCGTCGCAATACGACGTGAAGCTCGACGGGCACGCGATCCAGTGCCGGGTGACGACGGAAGACCCCTCGAACAACTTCATCCCCGATTACGGCCGCATCACCGCCTATCGCGGGGCCACCGGCATGGGCATCCGCCTCGACGGGGGCACGGCCTATTCGGGCGCGGTCATCACGCGCTACTACGACTCGCTCCTCGAAAAGGTCACCGCCTGGGCCCCCACGCCCGAGGCCGCCATCGCGCGCATGGACCGCGCGCTGCGCGAGTTCCGCATCCGGGGCGTGTCGACGAACATCGCCTTCGTCGAGAACCTGCTCAAGCACCCGACATTCCTGAACTACGAGTACCACACGAAGTTCATCGACGAGACGCCGGAGCTCTTCTCCTTCCGCAAGCGCCGCGACCGGGCGACGAAGATCCTCACCTACATCGCCGATATCTCCGTGAACGGGCACCCCGAGACGCAAGGCCGCCCGAAGCCCCGCGCCGACGTCAAGGACCCGCGCCCGCCCGCGCCGCTCACCGAGAGCTATACCCCCGGCACGAAGACGATCCTCGACGAATTCGGCCCGCAGGCCGTGGCGGACTGGATGAAGGAGCAGAAACAGCTCCTCGTCACCGACACGACGATGCGCGACGGGCACCAGAGCTTGCTCGCCACGCGCATGCGCTCCATCGACATGATCCGCGTGGCGCCGACCTACGCCGCGAACCTGCCGGGCCTCTTCAGCCTCGAATGCTGGGGCGGGGCGACGTTCGACGTGGCCTACCGCTTCCTCCAGGAATGCCCGTGGCAGCGGCTCCGCGATATCCGCGCGCGCGTGCCCAACATCATGACGCAGATGCTGCTACGCGGGGCGAACGGCGTGGGCTACACGAACTACCCCGACAACGTCGTCCAATTCTTCGTGCGTCAGGCGGCGGAGACCGGCATCGACGTCTTCCGCGTCTTCGACAGCCTGAACTGGGTCGAGAACATGCGCGTGGCCATGGATGCCGTGATCGAGAACAAGAAGGTCTGCGAGGGCACGGTCTGCTACACCGGCGACATCCTGAACCCGGAGCGGTCGAAATACGACGTCAAGTACTACGTCGCCATGGCCAAGGAGCTCGAGGCCGCGGGCGCCCATGTCCTGGGCCTCAAGGACATGGCGGGGCTCCTGAAACCCGCCGCCGCGCGCATCCTCATCAAGGCGCTGAAGGAGGAGGTGGGCCTTCCGATCCACTTCCACACCCACGACACGGCGGGTATTGCCACCGCCACGATCCTCGCCGCCGCCGAGGCGGGCGTCGACGCGGTGGACGCGGCCATGGACAGCTTCTCCGGAAACACGTCCCAGGCGACGCTCGGCACGGTCGTGGAAGCCCTGCAGGGCGATGCGCGCGATACCGGGCTCTCCATCGCCGCCATCCGCGACATCTCCAACTACTTCGAGACAGTGAGAGGTCATTACGCCGCCTTCGAAAGCGGCCTCCAGGCGCCCGCCTCGGAGGTCTACCTCCACGAGATGCCGGGCGGGCAGTTCACCAACCTCAAGGCCCAGGCGCGGTCGCTGGGGCTCGAGGAGCGCTGGCACGAGGTGGCGCAGACCTATGCCGACGTGAACCAGATGTTCGGGGACATCGTGAAGGTCACGCCGAGCTCAAAAGTCGTGGGCGACATGGCGCTCATGATGGTCTCCCAAGGGCTCACGCGCGCCGATGTGGAGGGCGAGACCGACGTGGCCTTCCCCGACAGCGTCATCGACATGATGCGCGGCAATCTGGGCCAGCCCCCCGGCGGGTGGCCGAAGGGCATCCAGAAAAAGGCGCTCAAGGGCGAACGGGCCTCCACCAAGCGTCCGGGCGCAAAGTTGACAGCTGTCAACTTTGAGGAGGTGCGCCGAGACGTCTCCCAGGAGATGGAGGGCAAGCTCGTCGATGACGAGGATCTCGCCGGGTATCTCATGTATCCCAAGGTCTTTCTCGACTACATGGGCCGCCATCGCACGTATGGGCCCGTGCGGACGCTGCCCACGAAGACATTCTTCTACGGCATGGAACCCGGCGACGAGATCACCGCCGAGATCGACCCGGGCAAGACGCTCGAAATCCGCATGCAGGCCATGGGCGAGACGAACGAGGACGGGGAGGCGAAGGTCTTCTTCGAACTCAATGGCCAGCCCCGCGTCATCCGCGTGCCGAACCGCGCCGTGCAGGCCACGAAGGCGAGCCGGCCGAAGGCCGACGCCGCGAACGCCGCCCATATCGGCGCACCGATGCCGGGCGTCGTGGCCTCCGTGGCCGCGCAGGCCGGCGCGAAGGTGAAACAGGGCGACCTCCTCTTGACCATCGAGGCGATGAAGATGGAGACGGGCATCCATGCCGACCGCGACGGCGTGGTGAGCGCGGTCCACGTGACGCCGGGCGCCCAGATCGACGCAAAGGACCTTTTGGTGGAGCTCGCGTGACGCGGCTCCACGCGCTCTCATTGCTGGTGCCGGACTACGACGAAGCCCTCGCGTTCTTCACCGGGCCCATGGGATTTGGGGTGGCGGAAGACACCGCGCTCGGCGACGGCAAGCGCTGGGTCCGCGTCTGCCCGCCCGGCGGAGGCAGCTCCCTCATCCTCGCCCGCGCCACGGGTGCGCAGCGCGCGGCCATCGGTGCACAGGGCGGCGGTCGGGTCTGGCTATTCCTCGAAACCGAGGATTTCGCGGCCGATCATGCGCGGATGACCGCGGCGGGCGTGGTCTTCGACGAGGCCCCGCGCGAGGAGCCCTATGGCCGCGTGGCGGTCTTCCGCGACCCCTGGGGCAACCGCTGGGATCTAATCGAATTCCTGACGTGACGGCGCCGCGCGTCCCTGGGAAAAAAGCCCTTGCGGGCCCCAGCCCTTCTTTGTATCCCGCGTGCACCCAATGGATGCGGGCGTAGCTCAGGGGTAGAGCATTACCTTGCCAAGGTAAGGGTCGTGAGTTCGAATCTCATCGCCCGCTCCAAACACTTCTCCACCGATTGCCGACTTGGTCGTTACCGATGGCCGACTTGGTCGTAACCGATGGCCGGCCTCGTCGCTGCCGACAGCTGGCCTCGTCTTTGCCGATGACAGGCGGCGCCGCGGTCCTTTTCGCGCGCGAGGCCCCTGCCCGCTGGCACCCGGCCGCCGCCGCAGCTTCCTTGCAGTCATCTTCCTTATCTTCCAGAACGAGCGCTGAAACCGGCCCGGCGGAGCGCCGCGGCGACGCATGGATTGTGAGCGATACATGGTGAACGCAGTAACGGTGGGCTCGGCGACCATCGACATCATCGCCACGATCGCCGACACCGACATCGAACAGATGAAGCTCACCAACCAGACCGCCTCCTTCCTCCTCATGGAACCGGGCCGGAAGGTCGATGCCGAAAATATCAAGACCTACCTGGGCGGAGGCGGCGTGAACGCGGCGATCTGTCTGAAACGGCAGGGTTTCGCGACGTCGGCCCTCGTCAAGATCGGGCAGGACGTGAACGCGCAATCGATCCTCGCAAAGCTCGAAAGCGAGGGCATCGACCTTTCGCTCGTGTGCCGCGACGATGAGCACGCCACCGCCGTCTCCCTCCTCATCGCCTCCCATGACCACGATGCGGCGATCTTCACCCATCGCGGCGCCAACGAATACCTCACCGAGGAGGACATCCCCCCGGGCACCTTCCAGGGCGCGGATCTCGTCTATGTGGCGGGGCTGAGCAATGCCTCCGCCGACCTCTTCCCCGAGATCGTGAAGCGCGCCCGTGCCGCGGGCGCCTTCGTGGCCATAAATCCCGGCATCCGGCAGCTCACCACCAAGACCGGCGCCTTCTTCGACAGCCTGAAGAACGTGGACCTCTTCATCTGCAACAAGGCCGAGGCCCGCGCACTCATCCCCAAGCTCGTGGAGCGCACCGGCTGGGACGGGGGCATCGCGCCCGCCCTCGACAACGATGCGATGACGCTCGAGATCGGGGGCTTCCGGCTCGGCTTCAGCGATTACTTCGCCCGCATCCACAGCCTCGGGCCCTCCCATGTGGGGATCACCGACGGCGCGCGCGGCGCCCATGTCTCGCGCGCGGGGGAGGTCACCTCGCAGCCGGTGGTCAAGACCTATGTGCAGGGCACCACCGGCGCGGGCGACAGCTTCGCGGCCACGCTATCGGGCGCCCTGGTGCGGGGGGCGAGCGTGCGGGCGGCGCTCGAACTGGCGGCCTACAATTCCTCCTCCGTCGTCAGCCACCCCGATGCCCATACCGGGCTCCTGACCGGCGCGGAACTCTCGAAGGTGGCGGGTCACCGCCTCTGACCGCGGCGATCCTTGGGAACCCTCGCGGGATCTCCAGCGCCGCATTGTCCTCACCGCGCAACAGGCCGCCCGGCAGCCACGGCCAGGGGCATCTGCGCCCGCGAGGGGCTGGCCCCGCGCCGCAGCCTTTGCCATAGAGCGCGGGCAGAGAAGGAGTGACGCCCATGCGGCAGGCCACCATCACCCGCAAGACCGCGGAAACGGAGATCGAGGTCACGCTCGATCTCGACGGCAGCGGTGCCTATGACAACGCCACCGGCGTGGGCTTCTTCGATCACATGCTCGACCAGCTCGCGCGCCACGCGCTCCTCGACCTGCGCGTGCGCTGCACCGGCGATCTCCACATCGACGATCACCACACGGTGGAGGATGTGGGCATCGCGCTCGGCCAGGCGCTGACGCAGGCCATGGGCGAGAAGCGCGGTATCCGCCGCTACGGCGATTGCCACCTGGCCATGGATGACGCGCTGGTGCGCTGCGCGCTCGACCTCTCGGGGCGGCCCCACCTCGTGTGGCACTGCGACATGCCCACGGCGAAGATCGGCAGCTTCGACACCGAACTCGTGCGGGAGTTCTTCCAGGCGCTCGCCACCCATGGCGGCGTCACGCTCCACGTGGACAGGCTCCACGGTGTGAACAGCCACCACATCGCCGAGGCGGCCTTCAAGGCCGTGGCGCGGAGCCTGCGCGACGCGCTCGAGCCCGACCCGAAGAAGGGCGACGCGATCCCCTCCACGAAAGGCACGCTCTGAAGTGCTGACGGCACTGATCGATTACGAGAGCGGCAACCTGCACTCCGCCGCCAAGGCGTTCGAGCGCATGGCGCGGGAGACGGGCGCGGGCGAGGTCATCGTCACGAACCGCCCCGAGGACGTGGCGCGCGCCGACCGCGTCGTGCTGCCGGGCGACGGCGCCTTCCCCGCCTGTGCCGGCGCCCTGCGCGCCTCGGGCTGTTTCGAGGCGTTGGTGGAGGCGGTGGAGCGCCGCGCCGTGCCGTTCCTCGGCATTTGCGTGGGCATGCAGCTCATGGCGCGGGAGGGCACCGAATACGCGCGCACGCCCGGCCTCGGTTGGGTCGATGGCCGCGTGGTGGCCGTGGACGCGCCCGGCCTCAAGGTGCCGCATATGGGCTGGAACGACCTCGTCCTCGGCGCCGCGCATCCGGTGCTCGCGGGCATCGCCACGGGCGATCACGCCTATTTCGTGCACAGCTACCACATGGAGATGGGCCGCGCCGCTGACCGCCTCGCCCATGTGGACTACGGCGGCGAGGTCACCGCCATCGTGGCGCGCGAGAACCGCATCGGCACGCAGTTCCATCCCGAAAAGAGCCAGACGACCGGCCTGCGCCTCATCGCCAACTTCCTCGCCTGGCGGCCCTGACCGCCTGGGGCTCTGCCCCAGACCCCGAAGTACACCGCACAAAGAAGGACGGAGCGCGCGTCTTCCTTGTGCTTCGTACTTCCCCCGGAGGGCCGCCGGAGGCATCCGAGCGAAGCGAGGCCACCGAAGGGTCGCGCCCGGACGTGATCCGGGGAAAGAAGGGAGGCGGGAGGGCCCGCTGTCTGAAATGAAAACGGCGCCCGGGATGGGGCGCCGTTCGTCTCTGACGGGGCCGAGCCCTCAGTTCAGCCGCGTCCAGGTCTGGCCGCGGCAGATCGCGCCGCCGAGGACGCAGCCCTCGACCTCCAGCGAATTGCCCGAAAGCTGCATCTTGGAGCGGTAGGTGCGGTCGTTGTCGGGCGCCCAGATCGTGCCGCCGGAATAGGCGCCGCCGCCATTGGGCGACATGTCGGCGATGATCTGGCGGCCCACGATGGACGTGTTGTCGTTGCCGATCACCTCGGTGATCGTGCCGCAGATCTTGGTGCCGCACTGCGCGAGGTTGACGTGGATGAAGCCGCCGGTTTCGCCGGGCTCGGACTTCCACAGGCCCAGCACATCGTCGGCCGCGGCAGCGGACCCGAAGAGTGCGAGCACGGCGGCTGCGAAGATGGATTTCATGGTGGTTTCCTCCCTTTGAGCGCAAGCGTGCCGTGAGGCTGCGTGCCGATCAAGTCTGACGTAAGGTCCTTTGCATCCCGGTGCGGCCCGTGCTTTAGGGCGCGAGCCCACGAGAAGGACCCGCGCCATGATCCTCTATCCCGCCATCGATCTGAAGGACGGCCAGGCCGTGCGCCTCCTGCGCGGGGAGATGGACCAGGCCACCGTCTTCAGCGATGCGCCCGCCGAACAGGCCCGCGCCTTCGAGGCGGCGGGCTGCCAGTGGCTGCATCTCGTGGATCTCAACGGCGCCTTTGCCGGCGCGCCCGTGAACGGCGCGGCGGTGGAGGCGATCCTTGCGGCCACGACCGTGCCCGCGCAGCTCGGCGGCGGCATCCGCGACATGGCCACCATCGAGGCCTGGCTCGGCAAGGGGCTCGCCCGCGTGATCCTGGGCACCGTGGCGGTGGAGGACCCTGCCCTCGTGCGCGCCGCCGCGCGCGCCTTCCCGGCCCAGGTGGCCGTGGGGCTCGATGCCCGCGCGGGCCGCGTGGCCACGCGCGGCTGGGCGGAGGAGACCGACGTCATGGTCACCGACCTCGCCAAGCGCTTCGAGGATGCGGGCGTGGCGGCCATCATCTACACCGATATCGACCGCGACGGCGCCATGGGCGGCCCCAACATCGCCGCCACCGAGGCGCTCGCCCGCGCGGTGGAGGTGCCGGTCATCGCCTCGGGCGGGGTCTCCTCCCTCGCGGATCTCATCGCACTCCGCGACACGGGCGTCATCGCGGGCGCCATATCCGGTCGCGCGCTCTATGACGGGGCCATCGACCTCGCTGAGGCGCTCGGCGCGCTGGCCTGAGGCTTCCCGCGCCGCGCACGATGGGCTAAGCCGCGCCCATGCTGAAGGTTCGCATCATCCCCTGCCTCGACGTCGCCGATGGGCGCGTGGTCAAAGGCGTCAACTTCGTCGATCTGCGCGACGCGGGCGACCCCGTGGAGGCCGCGCGCGCCTATGACGCCGCTGGCGCCGACGAGCTCTGCTTTCTCGACATCCACGCCACCCACGAGAACCGCGGCACGATGTTCGACACCGTGCGCCGCACCGCCGAGAGCTGCTTCATCCCGCTCACCGTGGGCGGCGGCGTCCGCACCCACGAGGACGTGCGTGCGCTGCTGCTGGCGGGCGCGGACAAGGTAAGCTTCAACTCCGCCGCCGTGGCCAATCCGGACGTCCTCTCCGAGGCCGCCGACCGCTTCGGCAGCCAGTGCATCGTCTGCGCCATCGACGCGAAATCCGTGGCCGAGGACCGGTGGGAGATCTTCACCCATGGCGGGCGCCGCCCCACGGGCATCGACGCCGTGGCCTTCGCGCGCACCGTCACCGAGAAGGGCGCGGGCGAGATCCTCCTCACCTCCATGGACCGGGACGGGACCCGCGCGGGTTTCAACCTGCCGCTCACGCGCGCCATCTCGGAGGCCGTGGACGTGCCGGTCATCGCCTCGGGCGGCGTGGGCACGCTCGATCACCTCGTGGAGGGCGTGACCGAAGGCGGCGCAAGCGCCGTGCTGGCGGCGTCGATCTTCCATTTCGGGGATTTCACCATCGCCGAGGCGAAGGCGCACATGGCCGCCGCGGGCCTGCCCATGAGGCTGGCGGCATGAGCCTTCACGATCTCGCCCGGACCATCGCCGCCCGCAAGGACGCCGACCCCGACAGCTCCTGGACCGCGAAGCTCCTCGCCAAGGGGCCGGAGAAATGCGCGGAGAAGTTCGGGGAGGAGGCCGTGGAGGCCATCATCGAGGCCGTGAAGGGCGACCGCGCGGCCCTGACGGCGGAGGCGGCCGATGTGCTCTACCACCTGCTCGTCATGCTGGCCGCGCGGGACGTGACGCTCGCCGACGTGGAGGCCGAGCTCGCCCGCCGCGAGGGCACCTCGGGGCTCGAGGAAAAGGCGCGGCGTTAGGCAAAAAGACGCCCGGGGTGGGTTCCCGGGCGTGGAGTACGGAACGAGGGACAGTGAAGGTCGCCGGGTGTTCCATCCCTAGCGACAATCCATAGATAAGCACCATTCGCGCGGTCACTAGGCCCTGTCAGCAAACCGTGATGAGCGCGTCAGCTGCTCAGCACGCTGGGCCAGTTCCGGTCGCCCTCGGTGATGTTGCCGGGGATGTCGCGGGACCAGAGCGCGCGCACGGCGCGGTTGAAATTCAGGTAGAGCTTGCCCTCGTGGACCGTCCAGGCATTGGGCGAGGTGGAGGCGGTGTACCCGCGGGAGACGGCATAGGCGCAGTAACCGCCATATTGCGGCGCGTAGGTGGCCGGGTCGGCGGCGAAGAGGTCACGGTTCTCCGCGGAGACGAAGTGAAACGTCGCGCCGTCATGCTCGGCGGCGAAGTCCGGGGAGCCCTCCACCGGGCGCTCCTCGGTGAAATAGGCCACCGGGTCATAGCCGTTGATAGCCACGCCCCCGTTGGCAAAGACCGGCGGCTCCTCGGCGCGGGCGGGCGTGGCGAGGGACAGCGCGATCGGTGCGGCGGCGCTGGCGGCGAGGAAGGTGCGACGGGTGATCATGGGCTCTCTCCGGGGTCGGTCGGGATGGGGTCTGATGCCACGAAGATGCGCGCGCCGGGCGGGTGAAGGAAGCCCGCTCACCGACCCGTGAGGCCACGACACCGCCGTGCGAGCGTTTGTTTCAATCGATGATGTCCTCGATCACGTCGAAGAGCTCTTCCATGATCTTGGAGCCCAGGCTTTTCTTCCGCTTGCGTTTCTTGGGCCTGCGGTAGTCCTCGTAGCGGTCCCGCTTGTCCGGTTTCGGCGGGCGGCTGCGCTTGACCTCGCCGGAGGCCTTGGCGTCCCGTTTCGGTAACATCTTGAGATCGTGAAGCGGCGCGCCGCAGGACGAACAGGCAAGCTCGTGCCGGTGCGACCCGCGCAGCACGAGCGCGGCCCGGGTGCCGCAATAGCAGCAGGTGGCGACTTTTTTATCCATGACGGGAGGCATATAGAGCGATCGCGGCCGCATTTGAGACGTTGAGCGAGCCGAAATCGCCCGTGGCCGGCACCTTGAGCAGCCGGTCGCAGGTGGCCTTCGTCAGATCGCGGAGCCCCGGCCCCTCCGCGCCGAGCGCGAGCGCGAGCGGCCCCTCGCCGGCGAGGCCCACCGTATCGTCCCCGGCTTCCCCGTCGAGGCCCACGACGTGATATCCCATCTCCTTCAGCTCCCCCATGGCCTGCGCGAGGTTGCGCACCCGCAGATAGGGCTGACGTTCGAGCGCGCCCGAGGCCGTCTTGGCCAGCGCGCCGGTCTCCGGCGCGGCGTGGCGCAGCGTGCCGATGACCGCGCGGGCGCCGAAGACCTCCGCCGAGCGCAGGATCGCGCCCACATTGTGCGGGTCCGAAACCCGGTCGAGCAGGAGCACGCGGGGCCTCGGATCCCCGCGCGGGGCGCAAACGTCCGAGACGCTGCCCCATTCGAGCGGCCTGACCTCGAGCGCGGCCCCTTGGTGGACGGAGCCCTGATCTATGGGAACGTGGAACTTCCGGGCATCGGCGAATTCGGGCGCCATCCCGCTCGCCGTGACGGCGTCCGCGAGCCGGTCGGCCGCGTTCTTCGTCAGCACGAGCCGGAGCCGCTCCCGCCGCGGGTTCAGGAGCGCGTCGCGCACCGCGTGAATGCCAAAGAGCCAGACCGTCGCCGCCTCCGAGGCCCGCTTGCCCCGCTCCTTTTCGATGACCCATTTCGGCTTCTTCATGGGGCGTGCCTAGCGCCCGTGCGGGCAAGAAACCAGTGCGGGCTTTTTGATATTGACCCGCCCGGGCCGCCCGATTAGCACGCGCGGACGTGGGCGACAGGCCGCAAGGTGTGGCAGGGGACTGTAACTCCCTCGCGGAGACGCACGCCTGGTTCGATTCCAGGGTCGCCCACCAATTTTCCCCTCATGTCCGCCCCGAACGCTCCCCCGGAGCGTCCTACCCGCGTCGATCAGCCAGGTGTTGGGGGCCGCTGCGCTCCCTCGCTGAGACGCACGCCTGGTTCGATTCCAGGGTCGCCCACCACTTCAAGCCCCATGACTAGAGCGAATGCGCCGCGAGCCGCGCGTAGAGGGCCTCGGCCTCGGCCAGGAGCGCGTCGGAGAAGAGATGCGTGGGCGCATCGTCGGGGGTCGCGCGGAAGAACGGGCTGAAATCCCGGTCGGCGTGCAGATCGAGCCGCGCGAGCAGGGCCTGCATCGTCTCGTTCGGGGCCGCGCGCAGGCGGTTCTGGTCGATGAGGATCGCGTCGCCGCTGTGACCCGCCACGTGGCGGAAGGCGGCGATCCAGTAAGCCAGCCAGTAATCGGGCATGTCGGGCGTCAGACCCTCGAAATCGCCCGTGAAATCCAGCCGCTTGTGCAGCGCGCCGAACTCGAAATGGCCGATATCGGCCATGTATTTGCGCCCGAAGGTGTCGGTCTCGTGGCGCTCGATGAAACGGCTGTGCTGGCGCAGGAGGGAGGCCGCATGGGCCGCGGGCCCACGCAGCGGGATCACGATCTGCGCGCCGGGGAACATCCCGGTCAGCACGCTGAGCCGCGCGATATTGGCGTTGTTCTTCGACAGGTAGCGCCCGCCCGGCGCGCGCAGGGCCGTGACCGACCGAAAGGCCGCGTCGAGCGCGGCGGTCCTCTCTAGATCGGCCTCGGTCCAGAGCGGGATCGTCTCCCCCCGGTAGGCCTCGGGCCAGCCCAGCATCCAGTGCACCTCGTCGAAGGCCTCGGCGCTGTCGAGGTCGATCTCCATCCCATCCCCATGGGCGCGTTCGGCGCGCGCCACCTGCCGCCGGCCCGAGAGCGCGTTCCAAAGGAGCGGCGCGGTGACGAAGGGCATGTCGCGGTAGCGGAGGCTCGCCGTGCCCGGCACGGTGGCCAGCGCATTGAGGAGCGCCGTCGTGCCGCCGCGCGCGAGCGAGGTGACGAAGATCGGCGCCCCCATCTCCGCGGCGGCGATGCGGCGCGCGAAGAGGCGGCTTTCCAGCCGGGCGAGACCGCGCTGAACCGCCGGGCTCGCGAAGGCGAGGTTGTGGAGCGTCTCGTCCCCCGCCCCGCTTTCCCGCGCGCGCCCGCGCGTCAGGAGCCACGCCACGAGGCAGGCCGCCACCGACACCACCACGATGAAATCGAGACGGAGCAGCACGCCCATGGACGCCTCCACGGATGCCAGCCCAAGAAGGCCGGCCGCGTAGATCGGAACCGCCGCCGCGCCGATGGCCACGGCAAAGCGCCACAGGATGGCCCACGCCCGCCGCAGGAGGGAAAACCCCGCCTGCTGGACCGCGCGCTCCTTGGCGAGGTCGTCGAGCGCGGGATCGAACATCGCCGCAAGGCCCGACGTCACCTCGCCTGCGAGCCCGCCCACCACGGAAAACACCCGCGCGCGCCAGAGCGCCACGGCAAAACCGGCCACTGCCAGAAGGGCAATGGCCCAGGGCGCGAGGCCCACGGTCACCTCAGTCTTGGGAGGTTGCTTTGCGCGCCTTCAATGCGCGCTTGATCGGGAAATAGAGGAAGCCCGCGAAGAGCAGGACGATCCCCGCCACGACGGCGATGGACGCCAGGATCGCGCCAGCGCCCGCGCCGGGGCCCACATAGGCCTGCGCCGGCGCTGCGACGAGCGCGAAAAGAGCGATGAGGGGAAGATGTTTCATTGCTATGCCTCCGAGCGGGCGCTGTTTCGGTTCGCGGGTGCCGATACCGGACAATCCGCGCATTTTTGCGGCATCAATATGCGCGCACTTCCCGCAATCGCGCCAGCAAAAACGCTAGTCCCGCGCCAGCCTTGCGGGCATAGGGTATCAAAAGACAAGCTCGGCACGACCGACAACAGAGCACAGAGGCAACATGACCCAGGACCAAGACGACAAAATCGCGCGCGCCGTCTCCAAGGCGGCAGGTATCCTCATCGTTGCGGGGCTGATCTTCGGTCTCGGTGCCTATGCGGGTCGGACGAATGCCTGGCCGCTGAGCGCGGTGCGCGACGCGGTGGGCATCGTCCGCTCGCTCATCCTCGAGGGCGAGGTCATCCCCGATGCCCGCCGCGCGCCCGCGCCCCAGGGCGCCTCGCGCGACCGCGTCACGGTCCATGACGCCGCCGCGTCCATGGGTGCGGGCCATTACGCGCTGCTCGGCTGGGACGTGGCGGCGGGGCATTACGGCCTCTTTTTTCACGACGCGGCGGGCACGCTGCTGCACACGATCCCCATCGACGAAATGACCTTCGAGCCCCGCGCCGAGCACAATTCCAACGCGCCGCACGCCATGCAGATGCTGCCCGACGGCTCGGTCCTCGTGAGCTTCGACTGGATCGGCACCGTAGCGCGGCTCGACGCCTGCGGCGTGCCGATCTGGCAGCGCGAGGGGTTCTACCACCATTCCTTCGAGCCCGCCGCCGATGGCGGCATCTGGACGTGGTGGGGCGAACTCACGGCCTACGGGCAGATCCAGGACATCCTGAAATTCGATCCCGAAACGGGCGAGGACATGGTGCGCCTCTCCTTCACCGAGGACGTGGTGATGCGCGACGCGGCCTCCGCGCTCCTCTATTCCTTCCTGCCCGGCGCCCGGTTCACGCCCGACGACCGGGACCCCCGCGACATCTTTCACCCCAACGACGCCGAGGAGCTGATGCCGGAGATGGCCGCGGCCTTCCCCATGTTCGAGGCGGGCGATCTGATGCTCTCGATCCGCGAGCTCGACCTCGTGACGGTCATCGACCCGGCCACGGGGGAGACGAAATGGTCCCAGCAGGGCCCGTGGCTCAAACAGCACGATCCCGATTTCCTCCCCGACGGGACGATCTCGGTCTACAACAACAGCCGCTTCCGCGCGAATTCCTCGATCATGGTGATCGACCCGGCGACGCGGGAGGTCACCAATCCCATCCCCGCGCTCGACGTGCCCTTCAAGAGCGCCTTTCGCGGCAAGCATCAGTACCTGCCCAACGGCAACATCCTCATCACCATCCCCGAACAGGGTCAGGTGCTCGAGGTCGCGCCGCCGGGCACGGTGGCGGTGGAATTCAACAACCCGGCCGCCCGCGAAGGCTTCAACGAGGATATCGTGAACGCGAAGTGGTATCCGCCCGGCTACTTCGAGACGCTCCCCGCCTGCGAGGGCTGAGACGGTGACGGGCTTCAACGTCGTCGTCATCGGGCAGCGGGGGCGGCTTTCCTACGAGGCCGCACTCTTCGTCATCTCGCTGCGCGCCTTCAGCCCCGGCTTTGAGGGCCGCCTCTTCGTGGGAGAGCCGCAGCCCGGCCCGCTCTGGCCCCAGGATCCGCGCATCGCCTCCGGCCCCGTCCGCGACCTCCTCGCGGAGCACGGCGCCGAAATCCTGCCCTTCGAGAGCGCGCATTTCGGCGCGGCCTACCCCAACGGGAACAAGATCGAGGTGCTCAAGGCCCTGCCCGAGGGCGAGCCCTTCGTCTTTTTCGACAGCGACACGCTCGTCACCGGCGAGCTCGCCGCCGTGCCCTTCGATTTCGACCGCCCCTCCGCCTCGCTCCGCCGCACCGGCACCTGGCCCGAGATCGAGCTTTACGGGCCGGGCTACACCGCCATCTGGAAATCGCTCTACGAGGCGTTCGGGCTCGATTTTCAAAGCTCGCTCGACCTGAGCCAGCCCGACGAATACTGGGCGCGCTACCTCTATTTCAACGCGGGCTATTTCTTCGGCCCCTGCCCGCGCCGCTTCGGTGCGCTCTTCACCGATTACGCCACCGCCATCCGCGACGACCCGCCCGAGGCGCTCGTCTGCCAGAGCCTCGACCCCTGGCTCGACCAGATCGCGCTGCCGCTCGTGATCCATGCCCTGGGCGGCGGGCGCGACACGCTGCAAGCCGGCTACCTCGACGGGGAGACGACCTGCCACTACCGGCTCTTGCCCCTCCTTTACGCACGGGAGCCCGACCGCGTGGTGGCGGCCCTGGAAAGCATCACTGCGCCCAACAGGATCAAGAAGGTCCTGAAGGAGCACGAGGCCATGAAACGCATGATCTACCAGGGGCGCGGCGCGAAGGTCCGCGCGCTCTTCGATCAGGAGAACCTGCCCCGCAAGGAGCGCCAGATCCGCAACACGATCAAGCGCGAAGGCTTCTGGATGCGCTGATCAATGCGCGAAGATCGCCTCTTCGTCGGCAAAGCCCTTGAGCTCGATCGGGTTGCCGGACGGATCCTCGAAAAACATCGTCCACTGCTCCCCGGCCTCGCCCTCGAAGCGCACCTGCGGCGCCAGGATGAAATCCATCTGCGCGGTCTCCAGCCTGTCGGCCACCGCGCGCCAGTCCGCGAGCCCCAGCACGACGCCGAAATGCGGCATGGGCACGAGCGCCTCGCCCACGCGCCCCGTGCGCGCGGTGGCGAGCGGCGGCCCGATATGGAGCGAAAGCTGGTGCCCGAAAAAGCTCACATCCACCCAGGTCTCCGTGCTGCGGCCCTCCTCGGCCCCCAGAAGGCCGCAATAAAAGCCCCGCGCGATGGAGAGGTCGTGGACATTGATCGCCAGATGGAACGGTGTGAGCATGGACCCTCGCTTTCCCGGGCTCCCTAGCAGCGCCGCGGCGGCGCGCCAATCCAACGCGCGACATGCAGGCGAGGCGTTCCGGCGTTTTCCGCCGCGCGCGCTGCCGCGTTCTTCCCAATCCCCCCGCACTCGGCTAGCGTGCGCGCACGGCGACGGGGGCATGGGTCTCCGATCACACCCGCTCGGGAGGCAGTGAAGCGCGTGGCCAAAGCGCCTGAATTCGCAGTCCATTTTTCCGTTGAAGGGATCGCGCTCGATCAGTGGACGCAGCTGGGGTGGTATCGACTCGGGGAGGCCTCCTTCGCGAGGTCCGACTTCGGCGACGCGCTGGCGGCCCTGCGCCGCGCGGGCGAGGCCGCCGCCGCGGAGATGGGCGAGGTGTTCGCCACGAAACTCGTGCTGCCCAACGACCAGCTCAAATTCCTGACGCTGGAGGATGGCGCGCAGGACAGGGAGAGCGTGGCGCAGGCGCTGGAGGGGGCAACGCCCTACCCGCTCTCGGAGCTGCGGTTCGACTGGCGCACCGATGGTGAGACCACGCGCGTGGCCGCCGTAGCGCATGAGACATTGGAGGAGGCGGAGGCCTTCGCGCGGGAGCACGGCCTCGCGCCCGTGGCCTTCGTTGCGCTGCCGGAGGAGGGCTGGTCGGACTGCGAGGCCTTTTTCGGCGCGGCGCGGGATCCGGGGCCCACACCGCCCGCGCGGGACCCCGATCCCTACCGGCGCACGTCGGAGCCGCCCGAGCCCGCGCGGAGCAAAGCCGCCGCTCCCGCAGAGACGGAGGAGAGCACCACCCCGCCGCCGGAGACCCGCGCGGCGGAGGCGCCCCCGAGCTTCCAGACCACGCGCCGGGACCTTTCGGAGGCGGCGTCCGGGACCGCGAAGGGCGCGCGCGCGGGGACGGCGCTGCCGCTCACGCCCGACATGGCGCTCCGAGCCGAGCCGCGCGCGCCCCGCATTTCCCCGGCGTCCACAGAGTCCCCGGCGATGCCCACGCCCACGCGCGCCAAGAAGGAGATACCGGAGGCCGCGGCGCTGGCCTCATCGCTCCGCGCGGCGGACGAGAGCAGCCCGCCGCCCCCGCGGAAGACGGCGCCAGCGGCCCCGAAGCGCATGGCGACCGCCCCCAAGACCCCCGACCCGGGCGCGGAGACGCTCGTGGCGGAGCGGGGACGCTCGCGCCATCTGGGCCTCGTGCTGACGGTGCTTCTCATCCTCGCGCTCCTCGCGGTGGGCGCCCTGGCCGCCGTTGACCGCGAGGCGCTTTCGAGGTGGTTCGAGCCCGCCGCGCCCGAGAGGATCGAGGAGGCCGTTGCGGAGGCCGTCATCGCGCGCGAGCTTGAGCCAGAGCCGGAGCCGGAGCCGGAGCCCGAAGCCATCGTCACCGCGCCCGCCGGACCCGTTCCCCCGGCAAAGGCGGTAACGCCCGTGACCCTCGAGGGGCCCGACGAGGCTGGGCTCGCACGCGCCGCGCCCATCGACCTCGCCCTCATCGCGCCCGCACCGCTCGTGGAACCGGAGCCGTCGGCGGCGCCCCCGCCCGCGGCCCTGCCGGACCCGCTGCCCGATCGCGAGGTGCTGGACATCGAAACCGCGCCCGAGGATGACGCGGTGCCCCTCACGGGCCCCGAACTCGAACGCTTCTACGCCGAGACGGGCATCTGGCCCGAGGCGCCGGAGCCCTCGACCGCGCCCACCGCCACCCGGCTCGATACCTTCTACGTCACCTCGATCGACCGCCGGATCGCGAATTCGGATGCCGTGGCGCTGCCCGCGCTTTCGGGCGACCGCGCCGACACGCGACCCGCCTCGCAAGCGGTTCCTCCGCCGCCGGGTCTGCGCTTCCGGGTGGATGAACGCGGGCTCCTGATCGCCACGGAGGAGGGCGCGGTCTCGCCCCAGGGCTTCACCGTCTTCGCGGGGCGGCCGCCCGTGACGGCGCCCCTGCGCGTGCCGGGCGTGGCGGATGACACCGCCGCGCGGCTGGCCCTCGCGGGCGTCCGCCCCCGGCTCCGGCCCGGGACGCTGGCCGAAACCGCCGAGCGCAGCCAATTCGGTGGCCGCACCCGACAGGAGATCGCCGGGCTCCGCCCGCGCCTGCGCCCGGAAACGGCGAAGGCAGCTGCGGAAGTGGCCGTGCCTGACGCGCCGCCCTCGGACCTCGCGGTGGCGCAATCCCTGCGCCCGGAGCCGCGCCCACGCAACATCGCGGCCCTTGTGGAGCAGGCGCGGGCCTCCCAGCCCACCCAGGTGGCCGTGGCGGCCCCGGCAGTGCCCCGCGCCACGCGGCCCTCGGGCACGACGCGTGCCTCCGTGGCGCGGGCCGCCACCACGGAGAGCGCCATCAACCTGCGCCGGGTGAACCTCATCGGCGTCTACGGCACGCCCGCCAACCGCAGCGCGCTCGTGCGGCTCGCCAACGGACGCTTCGTGAAGGTGCAGGTGGGCGACAGGATGGATGGCGGTCGCGTCTCCGCCATCGGCGAAAGCGCGATCCGCTACGTAAAAGGCGGGCGCAACATCACGCTCGAGATCCCCACTGGATGAACAGGCGGGGTAAGCTGGCGGGATGAGCCTGCGGCCCCCGTCGCGCACCGAATGCCGCACCGCGCGGCCCGGCGGGTGAGGCCCCGGATCAGGTCCGGGGCGCCCGCGCCCTAGGCGGCGTCGTCGTAATCCCCGTTGGCCATCTCCTCGGCCTCGATCGATTCGAAGAGCGCCTTGAAATTGCCCTCGCCGAAGCCGTCATCGCCCTTCCGCTGGATGAATTCGAAGAAGATCGGCCCGATCACGGTCTTCGAGAAGATCTGCAGCAGGATCTTCGTTTCGCCGCCGTCGACCACTCCTTCCCCGTCGATGAGGATGCCGTGGCGCTTCATGCGGTCGATGGGCTCCGCGTGGCCCTGCACGCGGTCATGGGACAGCTCGTAATAGGTGTCCGGCGGGCCGGGCATGAAGGCCACGCCCTTCGCCGCGATGGCGTCGGTGGCCGCATAGATGTCCCGCGCCCCCACGGCGATGTGCTGGATGCCCTCGCCGTTGTATTTCTTGAGGTAGTTCACGATCTGCCCGGTCTCCCCGCGATCCTCGTTGATGGGGATGCGGATGCGCCCGCAGGGCGAGGTGAGCGCCCGCGACAGGAGGCCGGTATACTTCCCCTCGATGTCGAAGAACCGGATTTCGCGGAAATTGAAGAGGTCCCCGTAGAAGCGGAACCAGGTGTCCATGTTGCCCTTGAAGACATTGTGCGTGAGGTGGTCGAGATAGTGGAACCCCACGCCCTCGGGATGGGCCTTGGCGACCCAGTCGAATTCCGCGTTGTAGGGGTTTTCGTCGTAGTAGCGATCGGTGAAGTAGATCAGCGATCCGCCGATCCCCTTGATGGCGGGCCAGTCCACCGTCTTGCCCGGGCCGTCATAGGGCTCCGCGCCGTTGGCGACGGCATGGGCGAAGGCGTGGTCCGCATCCACCACGCGCCAGGCCATGGAGGGCGCGCAGGGGCCGTGATCCTCGATGAAGGCGGCCGCATGGGTGCCCGGCTCGGCGTTCAGGACGTAGGTGATGTCGCCCTGCTGCCAGAGCTCCACGGCCTTCGATTTATGCGTGGCGGTGTGGGTGTAGCCCATGGCGCGGAACGTCTCGCGCAGCTTTTCGGGCTCGGGATGGGCGAATTCCACGAATTCGAACCCGTCCGTGCCTGCGGGATTGTCCTCGGTGATGGTGGCGCGGGGCGCGTCGTGCGGGAAGGGACCCATGCTGTGCTCCTATAGTTGATGAAGATATGCGCGCATGTCGCCGCAGCATCCGCGCAAAAGCGGGCCCGCGCGCAGAAATTTCACAGAAATTTTGCAATCACCGGGCCAGGTATGCAGAGTTTCACCATGACCGACCTTGATCCCACAGATATCCGGCTCCTGGCCGCGCTCCAGCGCGACGCGCAGCTCACCACGCAGGAGCTCGGCGACGGGCTCGGGCTGTCGGCCTCCCAGACCGGGCGGCGACGGCAGCGGCTGGAGGCGGCGGGCTATATCCGGCACTACACCGCACGGCTCGTGCCTGCGAAGCTCGGGCTCGACGTGCAGGCCTTCGTGCAGGTCCAGATGGCGAGCCAGGTGCCCGCCCATGCAGCCGATTTCCTGCGCACCGTCCGCGCCCGGCCCGAGATCATCAGCGCCTGGACCCTCACCGGCGAAGCGGACTACCTTCTGCGGGTGTTCACGCCCGACCTCGCCCGGCTCAACCTGCTCATTCATGAGGTAATCCTGCCCATGCATGCCGTCGCGCGGGTGCAGAGCCAGATCGTCATGGACCAGCCCAAGGCCGATACGGGGCTGCCGCTGTGAGCGAGTTTCTGCTGCAGGCCTCGCTTTATCTCGGTGCCGGGCTCGTGGCGGTGCCGCTGGCCATGCGCTTCGGGCTCGGTTCGGTGCTGGGCTACCTGGTGGCGGGGCTCTGCATCGGGCCGGCGCTCGGCCTCGTGAGCGATATCGACGACATCCAGCATTTCGCGGAATTCGGCGTGGTCATGATGCTCTTCATCATCGGGCTCGAGCTCGATCCGAAGACGCTCTGGACCATGCGCACGCGGCTCGTGGGGCTCGGGGGCCTGCAGATCGGGGTCTCATGCGGGCTCATCACCGCGAGCGCGCTCGCGCTGGGCTTCGCCTGGCAGACCGCGCTCGCCATCGGGCTGATCTTCGCGCTCTCCTCCACCGCGATCGTGCTCCAGACGCTCACCGAAAAGGGGCTCATCGCCACGGCGGGCGGGCGTTCGGCCTTCTCGGTGCTCCTCGCCCAGGACATCGCCGTCATCCCGTTCCTCGCGCTCCTGCCGCTCTTGGCGGTGGTGCCGGACGTCATCGGCGCGCCGGACGGCTCGATCTCGCGCACGGGCGGGACCGGGGCCGCCGATACGCACAGCGCCGTCTACCTCCTCGACGGGCTGCCGGGCTGGGGCGTGACGCTGGCCACGCTGGGCGCGGTGGCGGGCATCGCGCTGGTGGGGCGCTACCTCACGGGGCCGCTCTACCACCTCATCGCGCGGACGCGGCTGCGCGAGCTCAACACCGCCTTCGCGCTCTTCATCGTTGTCTCCATCGCGGTACTGATGAACATGGTGGGGCTGTCGCCGGCGCTCGGCGCCTTCCTCGCGGGGGTGGTGCTGGCCTCCTCGGAGTTCCGTCACGAGCTCGAAAGCGCCGTCGAGCCCTTCAAGGGGCTTCTCCTCGGGCTTTTCTTCATCACCGTGGGGGCGGGCGTCGATCTGGGCCTTCTTGCCACCGACCCGCTCGTGATCGTGGGGGCCACGCTCGGCCTCATCGCGCTCAAGGGCGCGGTGCTCTACGTGCTGGGCTGGGCCTTCGGGCTGCGCGGCCGGGCCCATGCGCTCTTCACGCTCTCCCTCGCGCAGGCCGGGGAGTTCGGTTTCGTGCTCATCGCCTTCGCGGAGCAGACGCGCGTCCTGCCCGACCGTCTCTCGCAGATCCTGCTTCTCATCGTGGCGCTCTCGATGCTCATGACGCCGCTCCTCTTCATCGCCTACGAGCGGCTCTCCCACCGGCTGGGCGATCTGGAGCATCCCGAGCCCGACGACATCGATGCCGAGGGCAAGATCATTATCGCGGGGGTGGGCCGCTTCGGCCAGATCGTCAACCGCATGGTGCAGTCCGCGGGCCTCACCGCCACCGTGCTCGACACCAATCTGGAGACGATCCAGCTCATGCGCGCGCTGGGCTTCAAGGGGTATTACGGCGATCCCACCAATCCCGACCTTCTCGAGGCGGCGGGCCTCAAGGAGGCCAAGGTCCTCGTCGTGGCCGTCGATGACGATGACGCGGCCAGGACGCTGGTGAGCTATGCCCGGCGCGTGCGCCCGGACCTCCATATCATCTCTCGCGCGCGCGACCGGGTGCACACCTACGAGCTCGTCCAGGCCGGCGCCTCCCAAACCGTGCGGGAGACCTTCGACAGCTCGCTCCGCGCAGGGCGCTACGTGCTGCAGGCCATGGATGTCTCCGAATTCGACGCCTACGAGCACGAAAAGACGTTCTACCGCCACGATCGCCACGTCCTGTCGGAGCTCGCCGAGCTCTGGAAACCGGACGTGCCGCTCTCGCAGAACAAGGCCTACATCACCCGCGCCAAGGAGCTCGAGCGGGAGATCGACACCCAGATCGTCGCCGCCGCGGAAAAGGAGCACTAGCCGTCGCTGACGCCCGCCTCCGCAAAGGTGGCCATGCCGGAATGGCAGGCGACCGCGCCCTTGAGCACGCCGAGCGCCAGCGCCGCGCCGGAGCCCTCGCCTAGACGCAGCCCGAGAGACAGAAGCGGCTCCTTCCCGAGCTTGCGCAGCAGGGCGGGATGCGCGGCCTCCGCGCTTTCATGCCCGGCGATGCAGTGATCGAGCGCACCTTCCCGCGTTTCCGCCAGCACCGCCGCCGCGGCAGAAGAGATGAAGCCGTCGAGCACCACCGGCACCGACTGCGCGCGCGCCGCGGCCATGGCCCCGACCATGGCCGCGAGCTCGCGTCCCCCGAGGCGCGCCAGCGTCTGAAGCGCCGTGCCCCCGCCATGGCGCACCACGCCATCGGCCACGACCTGGCGTTTCACGGCGAGGCCCGCCGCGTCGACGCCCGTGCCCCGCCCCACCCAGTCGCCGCCATAAAGCGCGGTGACGATGGCGGCGGCGGCGGTGGTGTTGCCGATACCCATCTCGCCGGTGACGAGGATATCGGCCTCGCCGTCCACCGCGTCCCAGCCCGCGGCGAGGGCGGCCACGCACGCCTCCTCCGCCATGGCGGGGGCTTGCGTGAAGTCGGCGGTGGGCGTCTCGAGATCGAGCGCCAACACCCGCATCTCGGCCCCGAAGACCGCCGCGAGCTGATTGATCGCCGCGCCGCCATGGTCAAAATTGGCGACCATCTGCGCCGTGACCTCCGCCGGGAAGGCGGACACGCCCCGGGCCGCCACGCCGTGATTGCCCGCAAAGACGAGGATCTGCGGACGCGCGAGGCGCGGGCGGTCGGTGCCTTGCCAGCCCGCCAGCCAGATCGCCAGCGTCTCCAGCCGCCCGAGGGCGCCCGGCGGCTTCGTGAGCTCTGCGTTGCGCGCGGCGGCGGCGGCGCGGGCGCCGTCGTCGGCGTCAGGCGCCTGGGCGAGGAGGTCTGCGAATTGCGCGAGGGTTGTGAACGGGGCCATGGACGCCTTCTTCTTGAACGGTGCTCCCTGCCTCTTTACCCCTGCCGGGAGGCAGAGCAACCGGGAGAGCGGCATGGCAGGACAGGACGGCGTCATCGCCTTGCGCGACGTGCCCGCCGCCCTGGGCCTCCTGACCCGATTGCCTGTGTCCGTGGATGGCGATTGGGCCACCGCGCGGGGCGCGCGGAGCGCCTGGGCCTACCCCCTCGCCGGCCTCGCGGTGGGCGCGTGCCTCGTGCTCGTCGTCACCGCCGCGTCCTGGCTCGGCCTCCCGGCGGGCCTTTCGGCGGCGCTCGCGCTCGGGGCGGGGACCGTCATGACCGGCGCGCTCCACGAGGACGGGCTCGCCGACAGCGTCGACGGCCTCTGGGGCGGCTGGACGCAGGCGCGGCGGCTCGAGATCATGAAGGACAGCCGCATCGGCACCTACGGCGTCCTGGCGCTGATCTTCGTGGTGCTAGCCTCGTGGCTTGCGGTGGCGGAGCTCGTCCAGGCGGCGCCGCTCTGGGCGCTGGTGGCGCTGCCGGTGGCCTCCCGTGCGGTCATGCCCGCGCTCATGCGCCTCCCCCCGGCGCGGCCCGGCGGGGTCAGTGCGACGGTGGGTCAGCCGCCGGTGGCGGCCGTCTGGATGGCCGCGGCCCTCGGCGCGGGGGCGCTCCTGCCCCTCGGCTGGGACGGGCTCGCGGCGGGGATCGTGATCCTGGCCGTGGCGCTGGGCATCCGCAGCCTCGCCCTGCGCAAGATCGGCGGCCAGACAGGAGACATCCTCGGCGCCGCGCAGCAGCTGACGCAGCTCGCCGGGTGGCTGACGCTCGTGGCCCTGGCCTAGCACGCAAAAGGCGCCCCGAATGGAGCGCCTTTTCAACGTGTTATGGATCGAAGCTCAGGCTGCCGCGCGGGAGGTCAGAACCTCCGCCACCTCCTCGCCCGCGGTGGCCTCTTCGGCGCCGTTCACCGCCGCGATCTCGCGCGTGAGACGCTCGAGCGCGGCCTCGTAGAGCTGACGCTCCGAATAGGATTGCTCGCGCTGATCGTCCTGGCGGTGCAGGTCGCGCACGACCTCCGCGATGGCGATGAGATCGCCGGAATTGATCTTCTGCTCATACTCCTGCGCCCGGCGCGACCACATGGCCTTTTTGACCTTGGCCTTGCCTTTGAGCGTCTTCATGGCCTGGCTGACCACGTCTGGCGGCGCGAGCGGGCGCATGCCCACCTCGGTCGCCTTGTGCGTGGGCACGCGCAGCGTCATCTTGTCCTTCTCGAACGAGATCACGAAGAGCTCGAGAGAGATGCCCGCCACTTCCTGCTCTTCGATGGAGACGATCTTGCCCACGCCATGGGCGGGGTAGACGACAAAATCGTTCGGGCTGAACTGGCTTTTCTTGCTTTTGCTCATGTGGGTCCTTCCTCAAGCAGGGGCGCTGGCCCTCAGACGACACAAAGCCCTGCACCAGCGCAGGCGCTGGAGGTGCACGGCATGATATGGGTCAAAAAAACCATCCAGTGCGGCAGCAAGGGATGGGCGTTTACGTTTTCATCACATTACATATAGCACACGAATCGCTAAAACGTAAGCATTCCGTGCAAAAGCTATGCGCTGTCAGGGCGTTGCGGAGCTCTCAGCCCCCTTCTCCGGGTGCCTCGGAGAAGTATTTCTGCAACTTGCCCTCCTCCCCGTCGCGCGCCTCGGCGTTGGGCATCGGGTCTTTCTTGCTGATGATGTTGGGCCACTGCTCGGAATACTTGCGGTTGAACTCGACCCACTTTTCCATGTCGGGCTCGGTGTCCGGGCGGATGGCGTCGGCGGGGCATTCGGGCTCGCAAACGCCGCAATCGATGCATTCGTCGGGATGGATCACGAGGGTGTTCTCACCCTCGTAGAAACAGTCCACCGGGCAGACCTCCACACAATCGGTGAATTTGCACTCAATGCAGTTGTCGGTGACGACATAGGTCATGGGGGTTGCGGTCCTTGTCTCTCGCCTACGACCTAGTCGTCAAAGACGGAGCCTTCAAGCCGACTTATGGCGCGTCTGTCGCGCTTTGTCGGGCGTCCGGCGCGATCGTGGCCCGGGCTCGGCGTGGCAAGCGGGGGACGCTTTTGCGGCGGGGCCAGATCCTTGTAGAGCGCCTGCGCCTCGGGCGCCGGGCCGCGGCGGATGCCGATGGCCAAAAGCTCGATGACGCGGACCTCCCGCCCCTGGGAAAAGGTCAACACATCCCCCGGCCCGATGGCGCGGGACGGTTTCGAAATCGGCGTGGCGTTCACGCGGACCTTGCCGTCCGAGACCACGCGCGCGGCCAGCGAGCGGGTTTTGAAGAACCGCGCCTGCCAGAGCCATTTGTCGACGCGGATGCTGTCGGGGGCCGCACTCACTCCTTGCCCTTGAGGCCCATGAGGGCGGCGGCGAAGGGATTGTCGGGGTCGATCTTGTCCTTTTTCTGCGGCCGCGCCTCGTAGGTCTTCGGGCCCCGGTTTTGGGGTTTTCCGCCCTTGCCCCCACGGACGCTTTGTCCGCTCTTGTCGCCCATGCCGCCCTTGGGCGCGCCCTTGCGGCGGCCCTGGGGCTTGGCGCTCTTGCCGCGGGGCTTGGCGTTTTCGGTCCGGGGCCCGCGATGGCGTCCGCCGCCCCAGGTGAATGTGAAGAAGACCTCCATCTCCGGCGCGGTTTCGGTGGTGGCGTCCGCCCCCTCCGCCGCGTCTTGCAGTTCACCTTTGGCCGAGGCGGGCGGGTCCTCGACTGGGGGCTCTTCCACGGGCGGCGTGTCCGGCGCGGGCGGCGCGGGTGGCTCGGGCTCGTTCGGCGGCAGATCGGCGGGCGGCAGATCGGCGGGCGGGGTCGGCGGCAGGTCACCCGGCGCGTCATCCGGCACCTCTCCGGGCGCGTCACCCGGCGGTGGCGCCGGCGGTGGCGGCGCGGGCGGATGGGGCACACCGGCCGTTGCGTCCGGCGCGAGCGCGGCGGGCTCTTCCGGCGCGGGCGCGGCGGGCTCTTCCGGCGCGAGCGCGGCGGGCTCCGGCGCGGGTTTCGCGGGCTTCACCCGCTCGCCCTTCTCGGCCCGGTAGCCCAGACCCTGCAGGAGATCGGCGAATTGTTCGAGCGTCATGCCGGTGATCGACAGCATGTCCGCGCTGGCCTCGAACCCGCCGCGGGTGTCTTGCGTCCGGATCATGTCGGCGAGGCGCTCGAGCATGTCGATGCGGATCGCACGCTCACCGGCCGCGCGATAGCCCGCGGCGGTGTGAAACCAGTCCTCGGCACCGGTGTCGGTGGGAATGGACACGAGCCCCGGCGGCGGGCTTTCGGGGAAGACATCGACGCCCTTTGCGAGCGACATCAGCACGAGACGCAGCCGCGTGGGCGCGGGCTTCAGGAGAAGCGGCAGAAAGATCGTGAACTGCCCGAAGCGCACGCCGTGCTTGCGCAAAAGCCCGCGCGCATCCTGGTCGAGGCTTTTGACGTCCTCGGCCACCGCCGCGCGGGGCAGGATGCCCATGGCCTCCACCATCTGGAAGGCGAAACCGCGCGCGAGGCCGGTCAAGGCCTCGTCCCGCTGCATCGCCAGAAGCGGCTCGAAGAGCGCGGCGATCTTGCGGTCGATGAAATGCTGAAGCCGGCGGGTGACCTTCTCGGCCACGTCCGGGCCCGCCTCGTCGTCGACGAAGGCCTTCACCTGCGGCTTCATCGCGTCCGAGCCCGGGGTGAGCTTCCCCACCGCCTGGTCACCCCACATGAGGCCGCCCTGCTCGGTGTAGTCGATCTCGGTATCGGGGGCGTTGTAGAACCGGTCCGACATCAGGTGGAATTTCGGCGCCAGCGCCTGGAGCGCAGCCGAGCGGAGCGTCTTGGCCTCCCCCGCGCTCGAGCTGTCGTCCTGGCGGAACCGGAACCCTTCGAGCTTGCCCACGACGTGGCCTTCCACGGTCACCTCGCCCTGATCGTTCACCTCGGCCAAGAGCTTCTCCTTCTGCTTCAACCGCCGCATGAGCACGCTCGTGCGGCGGTCGACAAATCTCGCGGTCAGCGCGGTGTGCAGCGCGTCCGACAGGCGGTCTTCTACGGCACGGGTCTCGCCGCGCCAATGGGTTTCGTCCTCCACCCAGCCCGCGCGCTGCGCGACGTAGGTCCATGTGCGGATAAACGCCAACCGCTTGGACAACGTGTCGATGTCGCCCTCGGTACGGTCGATGCGGGCCACCTGGCGGCGGAACCAGTCGTTGGGGATCTCGCCGGCTTCGTGGAGGTATTTGTAGATCTGCGCGAGGAGCCCCGCATGCTCCGTGGGAGAGATGCCCCGGAAATCAGGCACCCGGCACACATCCCAGAGAAGCCGTACGGCGGGTCCCGTCGTGGCGCGCGCGCGCACCTCCGCCTCCGACGTGAGCGCCTTGAGCGCGGCCAGGTCATCGCTCTCCCGGACCCGCGTGAGCCAGGGGTCGGAGGTGGGCGCTTCGAGGCTCTGGATGAGCCGCTCCGGCGCGCCGAACTCGAGCCGCGCATTGCGCCATTGCAGTTTCTTGACCGGCGCGAAGCGGTGGTCCTGGATGGCGGCCACCACGTCCTCGTGGAGCGGGCTCGCCTCGCCGGTGACGCCGAAGGTACCGTTGGTCCTGTAACGCCCCGCGCGGCCCGCGATCTGGCCCAGCTCGCCCGCCATGAGGGGCCGCATGCGGCGCCCGTCGAACTTGTGGGTGCCGGAGAACGCCACGTGTTCCACGTCGAGATTGAGCCCCATGCCGATGGCGTCGGTGGCCACCATGAAGTCCACGTCACCGTTCTGGTAGAGCTCCACCTGCGCGTTCCGCGTACGGGGGCTGAGCGCGCCCATGACCACAGCCGCCCCGCCTCGCTGACGCTTCAGAAGCTCCGCGATGGCATAGACGTTCTCCACGCTGAAACTCACCACCGCCGAGCGCGGGCGCATCCGCGAGAGTTTCTTCTCGCCCGTATAGGTAAGCTCCGAAAACCGCTCCCTGCTCAGGAATTGCGCGCGGGGCACCATGGCCGCGATGGCCGACCGCATGGTGTCGGCGCCCATGAAGAGCGTCTCGTGGGTGCCGCGGGCATGGAGCAGCCGGTCGGTGAAGACATGGCCGCGGTCGGGATCGGCGCACATCTGGATTTCGTCGATGGCCACGAAATCGCAGCCGAGCCCCTCGGGCATCGCCTCCACCGTGCAGACCCAGTAGGCCGCGCGGTCGGGCACGATGCGTTCCTCGCCGGTCACGAGCGCCACGACCGAGGGCCCGCGCAGCTTCACGATGCGGTCATAGACCTCCCGCGCCAAGAGGCGCAGCGGCAGCCCGATGATGCCCGTGGGATAGGCGATCATGCGCTCGATCGCGTAATGCGTCTTGCCGGTGTTGGTAGGCCCCAAGACGGCGGTGATCCGCCCCATCTCAGCCATGGCGCTCCCCCAAACAGGGGCCAGTCGTTAGAGCCGCTGGCCCGCCGTCGCTTTTTCCAATCTCTCTATCGTCGCCGATAGGTTCTCGCGGTGGGGATGTATAGCCCGCACGGCATAATAGATCTCCAGCGCCTCGGCTGGCATGTCGAGATCCTCGAGGATCACGGCGAGCCCGGTCATGGCCCCGAAATGGCGCGGCTCGAGCGCGAGCGTGCGCTCGAGATCGGCGAGCGCGGGCCCGAACTTGCCCACGTTGTAATAGGCCGTGGCGCGGGCGTGAAAGCCCTGGGCGAAATTTGGCGCATGGTCGGTGAGCGCGGTCAGGTGCTCGATCGCCTCGGCGTAGTTCTCCGCCGCGATGGCCGCCTCGCCCCGGTCGAGCAGCAGGTCCATCGCCGGTGAGCCCGATTTCGACCATTCCTGCCAGATCTTCTGCTCGAGCGGCGCGTAATCGGCGGGGTCCACGTTCTGCAATCGTTCGAAAAGCGGGTCGAGCTCCGCCTGCTGCGCGCTCACGGGTAAGGAAAACCCGACCCCGGCGAGAAGTGCCGCAACGATATATCGGCGGATGTTTGTAAACGGTGGCGTCACGCGATTGAATGTAGCCACGGATAGGACAAATACCAGCCTGAGTGCAGTCAAGGAGTAAGACATGAGCATGATCGACACGGCCGTGGCCGCATTGAAGGAAAAAGTGGGCGGCGGATTCGACGGCACCGCGAAGTTCGAGATCGCCGGCGAGGGCTCGATCATCGTCGACAGCGACGGGGTGCGCGCGGATGACGGCGCAGCCGACGTGACGCTGAAGGCCGATGCCGACACCTTCAAGGGAATCCTCGACGGCGACGTGAACCCCACGACGGCCTTCATGACCGGCAAGCTCAGCGTCGATGGCGACATGGGCATGGCCATGAAGCTCGCGGGCGTTTTGGGCTAATACCCATGGAGGCGGCACCGTACCATGCCGATGTCGCCGAAGGGCCCGAGGGCGGGGTGGCCTACTGGTTGCACACCTCCGACGGGCTGCGCATCCGCATGGGCGTCTGGCCCGAGGGCGGTCCCCACGGGACGGTCTTCATCTTTCCCGGGCGCACCGAATACGTGGAGAAATACGGCCGGTCGGCGGCCGCATTCCACGCCCGCGGCTTCGCGTCCGTGGCGGTGGACTGGCGCGGCCAGGGCATCGCGGATCGCATGCTCGAAGATGGCCGCATCGGCCATGTCCTGAGGTTTCCGGACTACCAGCACGACGTGGCCGCCGTCATGGATGCCGCGCGCCAGCTCGACCTGCCGCGGCCCTGGTTTCTCCTGGGGCATTCCATGGGGGGCTGCATCGGGCTTCGCGCGGTGCTCGACGGGCTCGACGTGGCCGCCAGCGCGTTCTCGGCCCCCATGTGGGGCGTGCAGATCGCCGCCGGGCTCCGGCCCGTGGCCTGGACGCTGAGCTCGGTGCTGCCGCCCATCGGCCTCGGCAACTTGAAATCGCCCGGCACCAATGACCTCGTCTACGTGCTCGAGGGCGCGTTCGAGGACAACACCCTCACCAACGACCGCGACACGTGGGACTACATGGCGCGCCAGGCCCGCGCCCATCCCGAGATCGCCCTGGGCTCTCCCTCCATCATCTGGCTCCGCGAGGCGCTGCGCGAGATGCGCACGCTCTCCACCCGGCCCGCGCCCGACATGCCGGGCCTCTGTTTTCTGGGCACAAACGAGCGCATCGTCGACCCCGCCCGCATCAAGCGGCGCATGGCCGACTGGCCGGGCGGGCGCCTCATCGAATTCGAGGACGCCGAGCACGAGGTCATGATGGAAGAGCCAGCCGTGCGCGAGGCCGTCTTCGACGCGTCTGCGGAGCATTTCCGCGCGGCGAGCCTGGCCAAAGCCTCCTGATCAAGCGCCGGCCTAGCCCTTGATCTTGTGGATGCCCATGGCCTCCGCCGCGGCGCCCGCGCGCATCCAGCTGTGCTCGGAGGCGACAAAGAACATGGTGAGCCCGTGGCGGGCGAGGCTTTCGGCCTGCACGGCGTTGCCGACGAAGGTCATGTAGGCCGTGCCGTGGGCCCTCGCCGCCGCGCCGCAGCGCGCGTAGGCCGCCGCCAGCTCTTCGGAGGTCTGGTCCTCCTTGCCGTATCCCACAGAGAGGTCCGCGGGCCCCAGAAAGAGCCCGTCGATGCCCGGCGTCGCGGCTATGGCCTCCACGGCCTCCACGCCCGCGGGCTCCTCGATCTGCGCGATGAGCACCGTCTCGGCGCTCTGCTCGAGGATGTCGGGCATCTTGCGGGTGGCAAAGCCCGCCCAGCGCGTGGAGCCCGCATAGCCGCGCCCGCCGAGCCCGAAATGCCCGGCCCGGGCCAGCGCCGCCGCCTTCTCCGCGCTGTCCACATGGGGGGCCACGATGCCCACCGCGCCCGCGTCGAGCGCATGGAGGATGTCGGGCGCGGTATTGGCGCCGGGCCGCACGAGGATCGGGAAATCGAGCGCCCGCCCGATGGCCAGGCATGCATCCATGCGCGCGCGGTCGAAGGGCGCATGCTCGGCATCGAGACACAGGAAATCGAGGCCCGAGCCCGCCAGCACCTCCACGAGCTCGTAGGCCGGCGTCTTGAGGAAGGTGCCCGCGAGCATCTCCCCCGCCAGCATCCGCGCCTTGAAATCCTTGATGCCCATTCTGCCCTCCCTCGGTCGCGGGCGAGAGCATCACGGCCCGCGCTGCTTGGCAAGCGGCCATCGCCTGCTACCCTACGGCCATGGTCTTGAGCTTCACGGATCGCGGCATCTACTGCGCGGCGGGCGATTTCTACATCGATCCCTGGCGTCCGGTGGATCGCGCGCTCATCACCCATGGCCACGCCGACCACGCGCGCTGGGGCATGGGCCGCTATCTGAGCACCGAGGGCGCGGCCCCCGTCATCCGCTACCGCCTGGGCGACATCGCGCTCGACACCGTGGCCTATGGCGAGGTGCGCCGCATGGGCGATGCGGAGGTGAGCTTCTTCCCTGCCGGCCACGTGCCGGGCTCCGCCCAGATCCGCGTGGAGGTGGCGGGCGAGGTCTGGGTGGCCTCGGGCGATTACAAGGTCGTTGATGACGGCCTCTCGGAGCCCTTCGAGCCCGTGCGCTGCCACGCCTTCATCACCGAATGCACCTTCGGCCTGCCCGTCTTCAACTGGACGCCGGAGGCGGAGGTGCGCGCGGCGCTCAACACCTGGTGGCGGAGAAACGCAGACGAGGGCCGCCCGTCCATCATCGGGGCTTACAGCCTGGGCAAGGCGCAGCGCATCCTCGCGGCCCTCGATCCCGGCATCGGGCCGATCCTCACCCACGGCGCGGTGGAGAACACGAACGAGGTGCTCCGCGGCCAGGGCTACGCGCTCCCCGACACGCTGCGCGTCACGCCGGATGTGAAGGCGAAGGATCACCCCGGCGCGCTCATCGTGGCCCCGCCTTCGGCGCTGGGCTCCTCCTGGTCGCGGCGCTTCACGGGCGCCTCCACTGCCTTCGCCTCGGGCTGGATGGCGCTGCGCGGCGTGCGGCGGCGGCGCGCGGCGGATCGGGGCTTCGTCATGTCCGATCACGCCGACTGGGCCGGGCTCAACACGGCCATCGGCGAGACGGGCGCGGAGCGGATCTTCGTCACCCACGGCTACACCTCCGTCTTCCGCCAGTGGCTGGACGCGCAGGGCTACGACGCCGCCATCGTGGAGACCGATTACGAGGGCGACAGCCTCGACGCCTCCGACGACAGCGCCACCGAGGCCGCATGACCGCCACCTTCCCCTGGGACGGCCAGACGCGGCACTGGCGCGACCGCGCCCTCGCCTGGGGCGCGAAAACCATGGTCCGGCCCATGCTGAGGCGAGAGGCGAGCTGGGCGAGCCACCGCCGCGGGTTCCGGACCGCCGCGGCGCTGCGCCTGCCCGCCCGGGCGCGCGGCGTCACGTGGCGCCCGCTGGCGCTCGGCCCCGGCGGCGCGCTGGAGGTGCGCCCCGAGGCGCCGGAGCGGCGGCTCCTCTACATCCACGGCGGCGGCTTCGTGCTCGGCACGCCGCGCACGCATCTCGTGCTCCTGACCCACCTCGCGCGGGCCGCCAATGCCGCGATCCTCGCGCCCGCCTACCGCCTCGCGCCGGAGCATCCCTTCCCCGCCGCGCCCGAGGACGTGGAGGCCGCCGCCGATGCCGCCCTCGGCTGGCGGAGCGACCTCGGCCCGCTCTTCCTCGGCGGGGACAGCGCGGGCGGCTGCCTCGCGCTCGTGGCGCTCCTGCACCTCCTCCGCCGCGGCGCAGGCCCCCTCGGCGGCACGGTGCTCTTCAGCCCCGCCACCATCGTCGACCCCGCCCGCCCGGTGCCGGAGGCCGACGACCTCCTCTTCCCGGAAATCCTCCTCCACCGCATCGGCGCGGCCTATGCCGGCGCGGCCGACCCGAGCGACCCGCGCCTCGCCCCCGTCCACGGCGACTATACCGGCGCGCCGCCCACGCTCATCCACTGCGTGGCGGGCGAGTTCCTGGAGGAGGACAGCGACACGCTCGCCGCCCGCCTCCACGCCCAAGGCGTCCCCGTGACGCTCGAAAAGGTGCGCGCCATGCCCCATGCCTGGCACTTCATGGCGGGCTCCTCGCCCCTTGCCGACGACGCCGTGGCCCGCGCGGGCACCTTCATCGGGGCGCTGGCATGAAGGATTTCGCCGCGCTTTTCACCAAGATCGACCAGACGACAAAGACGCTGCCCAAGGTCGCCGCGCTCAAGGCCTACTTCGAGACCGCGCCGGAGGAGGACCGCCTCTGGTGCATCGGGCTTTTCTCGGGCCGCCGCCCGAAGCGCACGCTCACCACGCCCTTCCTGCGCGGCTGGGCGGCGGAGCGCGCGGGCATCCCGCTGTGGCTCTTCGAGGAGGCCTACCCTGTGGTGGGCGACCTCGCCGAAACGATCGCCCTCGTCCTGCCGCCGCCTGCGCGCGCGAGCGACCATTCGCTCAGCCACTGGATCGGCGTGATCAAGTCCCTGCCCGCGCTGGAGGAGGCCGAGCGCAAGGAGATCGTGCTCGCCGCCTGGGACGAGCTGGACACCACCGAGCGGTTTCTCTTCAACAAGCTCCTCACCGGCGGCTTCCGCGTGGGGGTGAGCCAGAAACTCATGACGCGCGCGCTGGCGCAGGCCACCGGCCAGGACGAGCCCGTCATCACCCACAAACTCATGGGCGCGTGGACGCCCGAGACGACCACCTGGACCCGCCTCATCGAGGAGGAGGACTCGGCCGCCGACCTCTCCCGCCCCTACCCGTTCTACCTCGCCTACCAGCTCGACGACCCGCCCGAGAGCCTGGGCAGCCCGGATGAGTGGCAAGCGGAGTGGAAGTGGGACGGCATCCGCGGGCAGCTCATCGTGCGCGGCGGCGAGCATCACCTCTGGTCCCGCGGCGAAGAGCTCATGACCGACCGCTTCCCCGAACTCGCGCAGGCGCGGGACTTCCTGCCCGAGGGCACGGTGATCGACGGAGAGGTGCTCGCCTGGGCGCATGGCGCGCCCCTCCCCTTCGCGCAGCTGCAAAAGCGGATCGGGAGGAAGACGGTGCCGAAGAAGCTCCTCGCAGAGGCGCCCGTGGTGCTCCATTCCTACGACCTCCTCGAATGGCAGGGCGAGGACCTCCGCGACACGCCGCTCCGCGACCGCCGCGCCCAGCTTGAGGCGCTGGTGGCGGACATGCCGGAGGGCTCGCCCATCCAGATCTCGCCCTCTGTGTCCTTCGACAGCTGGGAGGCCCTCGCGCGGATCCGCGAAGGCAGCCGCGACCATCACGCCGAGGGGCTGATGCTCAAACGCCGCGCCTCGCCCTATCTCAGCGGGAGGAAGAAAGGCGATTGGTGGAAATGGAAGGTCGACCCGCTCGTCATCGACGCGGTCATGATCTACGCGCAGGCGGGCCACGGGCGGCGCGCGAACCTCTTCACCGATTTCACCTTCGCGGTGTGGAAAGGCAACGACCTCGTCCCCTTCACGAAGGCCTATAGCGGCCTCACCGACAAGGAATTCCGGGAGATCACCGCCTGGGTGAAGAAGAACACGCTGCAGCGTTTCGGCCCCGTGCGGCAGGTGACGCCGCACCACGTCTTCGAAATCGCTTTCGAAGGGATCCAGGCCTCCACACGGCACAAATCCGGCGTCGCGCTCCGATTTCCGCGCATGAGCCGGTGGCGCAAGGACAAGCCGCTGGCGGAGGCCAACACGTTTGACGATCTGACATCGATGCTCGAGACCTACGGCTGACGGTGCGCCCCGATCGTAGAATGCGCCCCCCACGGAGTGATCCCATGCCTCGCGCACAGATGCCCCCTGCTCCCACGGCCCCGCGCCGCCGCGCGCCGGCGGGCGCGGTGGACAGCCACCTCCACCTCGTCGGCAGCGACTTCCCCCTCTGGGAGGGCCGCGTGGAGGACCCCGCCGATGACGCCGCCCTCGACGGCTGGCTCGCGCGGTACCGCGCGCTCATGGCGGCCCTCGGCCTCGAGAAGGCGGTGCTCGTCCATTCCATCCTCTACGGCACAGACAACAGCCTGACGATGGAAGCGGTCCGCCGCCTCGGGCCCGTGGCGAAGGGCGTGGGCCTCCTCCCCGACGATGCCAGCGCGGGCGACATCGCGGCCTTCGCGGAGGCCCGCATGGTCGCGGTGCGGCTGAACTACGTCCATGGCGGCGTGCTGAGCTGGGCGGGCGCGAAGGCCATGGCGCCGATGCTTGCCGCCCACGGCCTCCACATCCAGATGCTGCTCCACAGCCACGAACACATGGCGGAGATCGCGGGTGACATCCCCGCCCTCGGCCTCCCCCTCGTCATCGACCATCTGGGCTGGCCTGACCTGTCGCGCGGCACCGAGGACGCGGGGTTTGAGACGCTGCTCCGCCTCCTCGGCGAGGGCCATGTCCACCTCAAGCTCTCGGCGCTCTACCGCCTCTGCCCCGCGCCCTATGACCGCGCGGCCCCGTTCGTGGAGGCGGCCATCGCCGCCAACCCCGACGCGCTCCTCTGGGGCACGGACTGGCCGCACCTGATGCTTGCGGAGGCCCGGATGCCCGCGGCGGCGGCCCTGCTGGATGCCTTCGACGCGGTGGCCTCGGACGACGTGCGCCAGCGGGTCCTCGTGACGAACCCGCAGCGCTTGTTCGACCTTTAGGACCGGGGGCCAGCCCCCGGACCCCCGAAGTACGGAGGCACAAAGAAGGGCGCGCGCGATTGCCAAGCCTCCGGGCGCGGCCCCGACTTCTTTGTGCCCCGTACTTCCGCCGGAGGCATTCGGACCGTGCCGCTTGCCCCCGCCCGGGGAACGGCACACATATGTCGAAACCAGGAAGAGGCCCCCATGTATCACGACGCGAACCCGAGCCACGGCACCAAGGATCTGGGCGACCTGCCCGAATGGGATCTGAGCGATCTTTATGCGGGCGAGGACGATCCGGCCTTCGAGGCGGACATGGCATGGCTCGAGGGCGAATGCGCGGCCTTCGCGGAGGCCTATGAGGGCAAGCTCGTCGAACTCGACGCGGGCGCGATGCTCGAGGCGGTGCAGCGCTACGAGGCGATCGACGTGGTGGGCGGCAAGCTCATGTCCTTCGCCGGGCTGCGCTACTACCAGCTCACCACCGATGCCGGGCGCACGAAGTTCATGTCCGACGCGCAGGACCGCATGACGGTGGCCACGACGCCGCTCGTCTTCTGGTCGCTCGAATTCAACCGGCTGCCCGATGACCACCTCGCGGCGCTCCTTGCTGAGAATGCCGATCTGGCACGCTACAAGCCCGTCTTCGACCGCTTGCGCGCGATGAAGCCGCACCAGCTTTCCGACGAGCTCGAGAAATTCCTCCACGATCAGTCCACCGTGGGCGCCTCGGCCTGGAACAAGCTCTTCGACGAGACGATCGCGGGCCTCGAATTCGACGTGGGCGGCGAGGTGCTGGGGATCGAGGGGACGCTGAACCTCCTGTCCGAACAGGACCGGGCGAAGCGCGAGGCGGGCGCGCGGGCGCTCGCGGCGACCTTCCAGGAGCATGTGAAGACCTTCGCGCGGGTGCATAACACGCTCGCCAAGGAGAAGGAGATCGAGGACCGCTGGCGCAAGATGCCCACGCCGCAGACCGGGCGGCATCTGGCCAACCAGGTGGAGGCCGAGGTGGTGGAGGCGCTGCGCGATGCGGTCGTCGCCGCCTATCCGCGCCTCTCGCACCGCTACTACGCGCTTAAGGCGAAGTGGCTCGGCCTCGACACGCTGGAGGTCTGGGACCGCAACGCGCCGCTGCCCATGGAGGACGAGACCGTCGTGGGCTGGGACACGGCCGAGGAGATGGTGATGTCTGCCTACGCGGCCTTCGACCCGCGCATGGCCGAACTGGCCGAGCCGTTCTTTTCCAAGGGCTGGATCGACGCGCCGGTGAAGCCCGGCAAGGCGCCCGGCGCCTTCGCGCATCCCACGGTGACGACGGCGCACCCTTACGTGATGCTGAACTACCTGGGCAAACAGCGGGACGTGATGACGCTGGCCCATGAGCTCGGCCACGGGGTGCACCAGGTGCTGGCGGCGGGGCAAGGCGAGCTCTTGAGCTCCACGCCGCTCACCCTGGCGGAGACCGCGAGTGTCTTCGGCGAGATGCTCACCTTCCGCAAGCTCCTCGCGGCTGCCGAAACGCAAGAGCAGAAAAAGGTGCTCCTGGCCGGCAAGGTGGAGGACATGATCAACACCGTCGTGCGCCAGATCGCGTTCTACGATTTTGAATGCAAGCTCCACGCCGCCCGCGCCGAGGGGGAGCTCACACCCGACGACATCAACGCGCTCTGGATGTCGGTGCAGGCCGAGAGCCTCGGCCCCGTCTTCAATTTCATGGAAGGCTACGAGACGTTCTGGGCCTATATTCCCCACTTCGTGCACTCGCCCTTCTACGTCTACGCCTATGCCTTCGGCGACGGGCTCGTGAACGCGCTCTACGCCGTCTACGAAGAGGGCGGCGCGGATTTCCAGGACAAGTATTTCGAGATGCTGAGGGCGGGCGGGTCGAAGCACCACAAGGAGCTTCTGGCGCCCTTCGGGCTCGACGCCTCGGATCCTGCTTTTTGGTCGAAGGGGCTCGGCATGATCGAGGGCTTCATCGACGAACTCGAAGCGATGGAAGGCTAGCCGGGCTTCCGCGCCACGATGTAGTGGCGCGGGAAGGCGGCGCCGTCCTGCGCCTCCTCCACGATCTCGAACCCGGCCCAGCGGATCGCCGCCAAGAGCCCCTCGCCGCGCAGGAACTGCACGTGGCCGGGCGCCTTCCCGAAGAGCTTCATCACCGGGAGCGCCACGCGCAGCATGGCATGCCGCGCGGGCCCCGTCTCCGCGAGGAGGGCCGTCTTCGAGATGAAGAGCCCGCCCGGGCGCAGGATCTCGCGCACATGCCCGAGGGTGCGTTCCACATCGGCCACGAGATGGACGAAATTGAAGGCGAGCACGGCATCATGGCTCCCGCTGCGCAGGGCGGGATCGTCGGGACCTGCCACCGAGATCTCGAGGTCGGTCCCGGCCTCCGCGGCCCTGCCGCGGCCGATGCGCACCATTTCAGGCGAGATATCGGTGGCATGGTAGCGCGCCACGAGCGGCGCGAGCGCGAGCGCGGTGGACGACGTGCCCGCCCCGATCTCGAGCACGTTCATATCCGGGCCGAGATAGCTCTTCGTGCGCTCGAGCGTGGCGAGGTATCCCGCCATGTCCGAGATCGGATCGCGGGCGTATTTCTCTGCGATACGGTCCCAGAAGGCTGCGTCGCGGGTGGGGGGCGTCTTGGCTTGGGCCCGGGCGGTGAGGGTGGCGGCGGTCATGGCGATCTCCTTCCCCTGAAACATACACGCATGAGACCGCCGGCAGAATTGCCTGAATCTGCCTGTGTGATATGCATTTTCGCATGAAGGATTTCGACTGGAACCACGCCCGCGCCTTCCATGTCACTGCGGAGACAGGCTCCTTTTCGGCCGCCGCCCGGGTGCTGGGACAGACGCAGCCCACTGTCGGGCGCCAGATCGCGGCGCTCGAGACCGCGCTCGGCGTGCTCCTCTTCGAGCGCGTGGGAAAGCGCCTCGTGCTCACGCCCACGGGCGCGGCCCTCACGCGCCACATCGCCGCCATGCAGACCGCCGCCGACGAGGCGGGCCTCGCCGCCAGCGGGCTCAGCCACGCCATCGAGGGACGGGTGGCGATCACGGCCTCCGATGTCTTCTCCGCCCTCCTCCTGCCGGAGATGCTGGTGCCGCTGCGCCGCGCGGCGCCCGGCCTCGTGATCGAGATCGTGGCCGCCAACGACCTGCGCGACCTGCAACGGCGCGAGGCCGACATCGCCATCCGTCACGTGCGCCCCACGGAGCCCAACCTCGTGGCCCGCAAGCTCTGCGAGAGCACCGGGCATTTCTACGCCGCGCCCGGCTATCTCGACGCGCGCGGCAGACCCGAAACGACGGCCGATCTCGCCACCCATGACATCATCGGCTTCGACGACCCGGAGCGCTTCATCGGCTACATGGCGGCGCTCGACATCGCGCTCACCCCCGACCAGTTCCCGTTCCTGTGCGAAAGCGGCCTCGTCTGCTGGGAACTCGCCAAGGCCGGGCTCGGGATCACGGTGATGGATGACGGCGTGGCGGCCCGCACGGAGGGGATGGAGCGCGTCCTCCCCGCGCGGGCCATCACCTACCCGGTCTGGCTCACGACGCACCGGGAGCTCCACACCAGCGCGCGCATCCGCCTCGTTTTCGATCACATCGCGGGCGTCTTCCGCCGCGGCCCGCCCTAGGCCGGGCTCAATCGAGCTCCGTCCAGGGCCAGGGCTTCACCTCGCTCGCCCCCGCCTGGTAGCGCGTGGCCTTGGCCACCCAGATCCCCACATCCTCGCCGAAGCCCGCGAGCCGGGGATTGGGCTTCTTCTCGTCGATGAGGAGGAAGATGAATTGGATCACCGTGGTGACCGCGATGAGCGTCTGGGCAAGCTGGATCATCACCCAGATGATGAGCGAGGAGACAAAGCGCGGCCCGAGCCCCTCCTCTATCACGTGCACCTCCCGCTTGCCCGGTGCCTCGGGCATCACATCGTCGAATTCGCCTTTGTCGTCCATCACAGCACCTCCCCGATCTCGAGCACCCGGTCGATCATGACCTGCGTGCCCCGCGAAAATTCCAGCGGACAGGGATAGGCGGCCCCGTCCGCCACGGAGGCACAGAACGCCTCCACCTGATTCACATAGTGATTGGCACCCGGAAAGCGCTCGATGCGCAGCCCCAGATCGGGCTGGTGCAGCTCGATGCGCGCCCCGTCGAAGACATTGGGATTGAAGGGCGCGGTCACGCGGATCAGGCCTTCGGTCCCGTGGAACTCCATCACCTGCCGCGGATGCATGCGGGTGGAGACATAGGCCGAATAGGTGATGCCCGAGGGCGTGATCGCCTGGACATCGGCGAAGGTGTCGAAATCCTGTTCCATGCGGAGGCGCGCGGCAGTCACCTCTGGCTCCTCGCCGGTGACGAAGCGCGCGGATCCGAAGATATAGACCCCGATGTCGCGGAGCGCCCCGCCGCCCATTCCGGCGGTGTTGCGAATGTTGGCGGTGTCGGCGGAATTGTCGAAGGAGAAGGCCCCTGCGACATGCCGCAGTGCCCCGATGGCGCCGTCGGCCACCATGGCGCGCACGCGGTGCCACTGGGGATGATGCACGATCATGTAGGCCTCCGCACAGAGCGTGCCTGCGGCCTCGCGCGCGGCGATGAGAGCGTCGAATTCGGCGGCCTTGAGCGTGGCGGGCTTTTCCACCAGCACATGCTTGCCCGCCTCGAGCGCCTTCAGCGCCCAGGGGACGTGGAGGTGGTTGGGCAGCGGAATGTAGACCGCGTCGACCTCTCCATCGGCGAGGAGCGCGTCATAGCCCGCCACCGCCCGGCAGCCCGGCGCCATCTCCTGAAACGGTGCCACCTTCGCCGCGTCCCGGGAGGCCACGGCCACGAGCTCCGCCCCGCGGGCGAGGTGGATGGCCGGTCCCATATGCTCGCGTGCGAACTTCGCCGCCCCGAGTATCCCCCACCTCAGTGCCATGCCGTTCTCCTCTCGCGACCAGCATGACGCCAAAAGGAGGGCGATCAACCCCCTTCCGTCCTCTCCGCAGACCTCCGCCGCAGGCACCGCCCCTGGCGCGCGGATCCGCCCTTCTTTGTGCGTCGTACTTCCGCCGGAGGCATGCCTGCCCCGCGGCGCACCCACCTGCGGAAGCGCGCGAGCCCGGGGTCAATCCCAGGTGCAATTCGGGTGCAATTCGGGGGCGGACGCGAGGCGGCTGCCCGCTCACCCAGGATCAGGCGCTCAGCATGCCCTTCCCCCGCGCGAGCTCGCGCATGCGCTTTTGCAGCTTCTCGAAAGCGCGGACCTCGATCTGCCGGATGCGCTCGCGGCTGACGTCGTATTGCCCGCTCAAATCCTCGAGCGTCACCGTCTCGTCGGAGAGCCGGCGTTGGACCAGGATGTCCTTCTCGCGGTCGTTCAGCACCTCCATGGCTTCGGCCAAGAGCTCGCGGCGCGCGGTCAGCTCGTCGCGCTCCTCGTAATCGGTGGCCTGGTCGGCATCCTCGTCCTCGAGCCAGTCCTGCCACTGCGTGGCGCTGTCATCCTCGGACCCCACCATGGCGTTGAGCGAGGCATCCCCGCCCGACAGACGCCGGTTCATGGAGACCACCTCGTCCTCGGTCACGCCGAGGTCATGGGCGATGCGCGCCACGTTTTCGGGGCGCAGATCGCCCTCCTCCAGCGCGCCGATGCGGTTCTTGGCCTTGCGCAGATTGAAAAAGAGCTTCTTCTGCGCCGACGTGGTCCCGAGTTTCACGAGGCTCCAGGAGCGCAGGATGTATTCCTGGATCGAGGCGCGGATCCACCACATGGCGTAGGTGGCGAGGCGGAAACCCTTCTCGGGGTCGAAGCGCTTCACCGCCTGCATGAGGCCCACATTGGCCTCCGAGATCACCTCGGCCTGGGGCAGCCCGTAGCCGCGGTAGCCCATGGCGATCTTGGCCGCGAGCCGCAGATGGGAGGTCACCATCTTGTGGGCGGCGGCGGTATCCTCGTTCTCCACCCAGGCCTTGGCGAGCATGTACTCCTCTTCCGGCTCCAGCATCGGGAACTGGCGGATTTCCTGCATGTAACGGTTCAGCCCGCCCTCGGGCGTGGGCGCGGGGAGGTTTGCGTAATTGGCCATGGTCTGTCCTCCGTTCGTCTCGTCCGCCGGAATGTGACGGCTTTTAACATAGATGGTGCGTGCCAGCGCGGCGGTCAAGATCACGCCTGCGTTGTCATCGGGTAAACGCAAAACTACACTGTGCGTTTCCGCTCGGAAATGGCTCTCACGCACCCGTGCTGTGCGTTACAGCCGCGATGAGCGCCGCCATGTCCGGCGGCAGCGGCACCTCGAAGGAAAGCCGCGCCTCCGTCACCGGATGCACGAAGCCCAGCGAGGCGGCATGGAGCGCCTGGCGGCTGAATTTCTGCACCGCATCAAGGCCTTGGGGGCTGAGCGCGCCCGCCTTGATCTTCCGCTGCCCGCCATAGACCGGGTCCCCCACCAGCCCGTGGCCCGCATGGGCAAGGTGCACGCGGATCTGGTGCGTGCGCCCGGTCTCGAGCCGGCATTGTAACAGGGAGAGCACCACCGGTGCGCCGAAGCGGTCGAGCACGCGCGCCCGCGTCACCGCGTGGCGGCCCTGCCCGTCGAAATAGACCGCCTGCCGCTGCCGGTCGGTGCGGTGCCGGGCGAGCCCGCTCGTGATCTTGATCACCTCTCCGGCCTCGAAACTCACGCCGCGCAGCCCGCGGAGCCGCGGATCGGCGGCCTCCGGCACGCCGTGAACGAGCGCGAGGTAGCGCCGCTCGGCGCTATGGGCCTCGAATTGCGCGGCGAGCCCGTGATGGGCCGCATCGCTCTTGGCCACGACGAGGAGGCCCGATGTATCCTTGTCGATCCGGTGCACGATCCCGGGCCGCGCCACGCCGCCGATCCCGCTCAGGCTCGCGCCCGCGTGGTGGAGGAGCGCGTTCACGAGCGTGCCCCGGGGCGTGCCCGGCGCGGGATGCACGGCCATCCCCACGGGCTTGTTGACGACGAGGAGATGCGCATCCTCGTGCACGATCTCGAGCGGGATGGCCTCGGCGGCCACGTCTAGCGGCGCCGCCGGGGGCACGGCGATCTCCACCGTCGCGCCCGCAACCACCCGGGATTTGGCGTCCTGCGCCACCCTCCCGTCCACGCGCACCGCCCCCTCCGCCAGGAGCTTTGCCAGCCGCGACCTTGACAGCGCCGCTTCCGCTGGCGCATCGCGCGCAAGCGCCTTATCAAGGCGCCCGGGCGGGTCCGCCCCGATCTGAAAGACAAGCGGCACAGGGGCCATGGCCGAAGAACCTCACGAAAAATCAGAGCTTTCGCCCGGTGACGCGGCCAATCTGCGCTTTCTCCGGCGCCTTGTGACGGTGCTCACCGCGACGATGATCGTTGGCGTGATACTCATCGTGACGCTTCTTGTCATCCGGCTCGGCGATGCGCCCCGCCCGATCCCGGCCCCGGCCCAGCTGGCGCTGCCGGAGGGCACGCGCGTCATCGCGATCACGCAAACCGCCGAGAACATCCTCGTCGTCACCGAGGCGCAGAACCTCCTGATCTACGATGCCTCGGGCACCGAGCTTTTGCGCGCGATCCTGCTCGCGCCGCCGGGCGACGGGTCGTGAGGACAACGAAGGGAAGTGGTACCGACACCCCGGCTCGAACGGGGGACCTCTTGATCCACAATCAAGCGCTCTAACCTACTGAGCTATGTCGGCACGTGGCGGGTGGCATACTCAGAGCCCCCGCCCATTGCAAGCCCGGAGCGGCGCCCCGGCCTTACAAATCGAGCGTCCAGACCTGCTCGTCCAGGGCCACGCCGAAGGCGCGCACGGGCACGGAGCTTTCGCACCGAAACCCGGCCCGCGCATAGAGCGCGCAGGCCGCCCGGTGGGAGGCATGGGTCCAGAGCGTCATCCGCCCGTACCCCGCCTGCCGCGCGAAATCCGTGCAGGCCGCGAGCAGCCGCCGCCCCAGCCCCTGCCCCCGTGCCGCGCGCGTGAGGTAGAAAAGGCGCAGCTTCGCCGTCCCCGGCGCGGGCCCCCGGACGCAGAAGATCGAGCCCAGCCGCGCCCCCGCCCCGTCCTCGGCGATCCAGCCCCGCTCCGAGGTCGGGTCATGGCCCTCGAAGTCCGCGAGGATCGCGGCCACGAGCGGCCCGAACGTGTCGTCAAAGCCCTCGTCGCGCGCATAGGCCGCCGCATGTTCGGCGGTGAGCCAGGCCGCATCGTCGGCGCGGTAGGGTCGGAGCGTGACGGGCATCGTCGTGGGCTTCGGGGGGGTCATCGGGGCGAGCATCGGGGCGATGATCGGGGCGGCAATGGCCGAACCCTTTCCGCAGAGGGCTTGCGGGTCAAGCACGCCCGGGGATAAAAGCCCGCGTCCCCGAGGAGAGGCGCCATGGGCATCAACGACGAACGCGACATCGAAGCCAACCTGCAGATCGGCCCCACCGACCAGGGCATGGTGCGCCTCTTCATCGAGGCGGGCGGGACGGAGATCCCCATGGATTTCGAGCCCGGCGAGGCCCGCGAGATCGCCGAGGAGCTCCTCGCCGCCGCCCAGGCCGCCGAGGCGCGCGGACGCGAGCGGCGCTAACCCCAGACGAGCGTCAGGTCGGGATCGCGGGCGGCGTGGTGGCGCAGCGCCGCGTGGCGCGCGAATTTCTGCGTCAGAAGCTTGCGGCGCGCCGGTGCGAGCTTCGCCTCCGGCCCCATGCGCACGATCTCCGCGTCATAGGCATCGGCGATGATGAGGCCAGTCTCCTCCGGCAAGAGCTCCGCGGGGAAGGCCTCGTCCACCGCCCAGAAATAGCGGTCGCACCAGTCGAGGTAACCCTGCCACTTCTGATCGCCCTGGAAATCGGCGCGGGAGGATTTGCACTCCACCACCCAGACCTCGCCCTTGGGGCCGAGCGCCATGACGTCCACGCGCAGGCCCGGCGTGGGGGTGAGCTCCTCCACGGAAACGAAGTCATAGCTCAAGAGGTGCCGGCACACGCCCCGCGCCAGAAGCTGGCCGGGTTTCAGGACGGGGGGATCTGCGGCGGTGAGGGGCATGCCGGGAATTGTGAACAAATAATGAACACGCGCAAGCCCCAATGCGCCTCAGGAGGTGACGGAATGCGTCTGGATCGCCAATTGATCGGCCGCGGAGAGCGTCGCGCCCTCCATGGTCAGGCGGTGTAGCGCAGCGACCAGCGCCTCGAGCTCGGCCAGCTCTGCGTCGGTGAACTCCGTATCGGAGCGCGCGAACCCGGCCACCGTGCGCGAGCCGCCCTCGAGGCAGGCCACCGTCGCGCCATGGGCGAGCCCGAAGCGGGCCGCCTCGCGCAGAACGCCCGCCGCATCCTGACCGGCGAGCGCCGACCAGCGCACGGCGCCGGTCTCCGACATGCCCCAGGCCACGACCGGATCGCGCATCACGAGGCCCGAGGCGCTGTAATGCTCGTTCCAGGCGGCGTCGTAGGTGCGAAAGAGGTAGGTGGGCGCGGCGAACCGGATATGCAGGCCCACCGCGTAGCCCGCCGTGGCGAGGCCCGCCGCTTTGTCCAGATGCTCTGAGATCCCGCTCGTCATATCGTGCGCCTTCGGTTGCGGCGGGCGCCGCACCCGCGCCCTTGGAGGTGCAGTATCCAAGTACCCCCAATCTGTCGAGACATGATAAGACACCGAAATCGGTCGGCGCAGCGCCTCCCTTGCCCCGCGGGCGCTCGGGGCCTATCTGCTGTCACGGCGGGTTCTGCCCTTCTCGTGACGGCTAAATTCCGGTGGCCTTAAGCAACTCCGAGGGAGCTGGCTCTGTCATAGCCCTGGCTATGTTACCTGGCGCCCACCTGTATTTACAGGTCCTCGGGAATTTTGCGCGCCGCACGGCTGCGATTGCGGGCCCGCCACTTCTGCCACGCTGCCGGCGGGCGCGCGTGCGACCCTATACGACGCGCCGCACCATCGGGGGAGAAGGGTGCGCGACGGCCCCTGCGACGCCGCGCCCCAATGTCCCCTGCCTCACAGATCGTCGTCCCGCCGCCAAAAAAGGCTTTTTGAAAAGCCTTGGCAATTTTCTTTCGAAGAAAATTGGGCGGCGGCGGCGGTAGGGCGCGTTGCCGTGATCGCCGCACACGCGAGAACGCTGCCCGGCACCGATGCATCCCGAGGCACCAAAGGTTCTCCGAAATGCCTTGGGCGCCTCTCGCCGCGGTCCTGCGCCCGGCCTAGGGGTGCTCGGCCATCCAGCGGCCCACGCGGCGCAGCCAATCCCGAACGACCGGGCGCGCGCCGCCGTGATGGAGAAAGGCATGGGCCTCCCCCTCCGCTGTCCAGAACGTGACGTCGCGCGCCGAGAGGTGGTCGAAGAGCGCCGCGCTGTCGTCGTAGAGCGGATCGTGGGAGGCGGCGAGGACGAGCACCGGCGCGCCCCCTTGCGGCACATCGTCCTGCACCTGGGCCGGGCGTGCCCCGAGCCGCGCGTACATCGCCGCGATCGCCGCCGAGTGGAGCGCCTCGTGACCCGGCCCGAAGCGGTCGATGGACGGGGAGGCCGTGACCCCGAAGGCGGGATAGAACGCCGCCACGCCCAGCACCTCACCCGCGGCGCGGGCCTCCGCGGCCCAAAGCGCCATGGCGCCGCCCGCACTGTCACCGGCCACGAAGACCGGCCCGCCCTCGGCCTGAAGAAGCGCTGCGAGCGCCCCCCGCGCGGCCTCCCGCTGCGCGGGGTAGCGGTGATCGGGGGCGAGCGGGTAACGCACGGAGATCACGCGCCGCCCGCTCAGCAGCGCCAGCCACGCGCAGAGCGCCCGGTGCGTCTCGGGGCTGCCCACCATCCAGCCGCCGCCGTGGAAATAGAGGATCGGCGCGCCCGCCGCCCCGCCCGCGGGCGTGAAGCGCAGGCCGTCGAGGCCCGGTCGCGTCTCCGGCTCGACGCGCACCTCGGGCGGAGCGGTGGCATCGAGCGGGGCGCGTTCAGTGATGTAGGCGGCGCGGAGCGCGGCGGGATCGCCGTCGACCCAGTCGGCCCCGCTCACGCGAAGGCCTCCGGCCGCACCTCCCGCGCCATGTGATCGAGCACCGCGTTCACGAAGCGCGCCTCCTTGCCCTCGGGCGAGAAGGCCGTGGCGATCTCCATGAATTCCACGATGACCACGCGCGGGGGCGCCTCGCCCCCGAGCATCTCCGCTCCCGCCGCACGGAAGAGCGCGCGCAGCGTGGGGTCGATGCGCGCGATGGGCCATTTCGCCACCAGCGCACGATCCGTAAGCTGGTCGATCTTGGCCTGCTCGTTGACCGCCCGGTCCACCAGGCCGCGGAAGAGATCGACATCGCCCTCCTGCATCTCGCCCTCGTCATAGACCGCGCCGAAGCGGTGATCCTCGAACTCTCGCTCCACGGCATCGGCGGACTGCCCCGACGCCTCCATCTGAAAGAGCGCCTGCACGGCATAGAGCCGGGCGGCGCTCTTCATCTTGCGTTTCTGGTTGTTGGAGAGGGTCATGCGATGCGCGTGGCGTCCGAGGCCTTGAAACCGATATCGCCCTTGGGCCCGCCCCATTTGCGCTGGAGCGCGAGGAGGTGCAAGGCCGCTTCCGCTGCCGCGCCGGCGGTATTGAGCCGGGTGGCGTCCGCGCGCTCCTCGGCCTGCTCCATGTTCTCCACGGTGATGATGCCGTTGCCGATGCAAAGCCCCTGCAGGCCGAGGAGCATGAGGCCGTTGGAGGATTGCTCCACCACCACGTCGTAATGCGAGGTGCGGCCCCGGATCACGCAGCCGAGCGCCACGTAGCAATCGAAGCTCGACATTCGGTGCGCCATGGCGATGGCGGTGGGCAGTTCGAGCGATCCCGGCACCTCCACCGTCTCGAGCGTTGCTCCCACCTCTTCGAAGATGGCGGTGACGGCCGCCACCTGCTGCTCGGCGATCTTGGTGTAGTAGGGCGCGATGGCGATGAGGCCCTTCACCGGCGCCTCGAACGCTGGCAACCCCATGTCGTTGTCCGAATGTCCCGCCATCAGCCCAGCTCCGAGATCTTGCGCGTTCCCACGATGGAGAGCCCGTAGGCCTCGAGCCCCACGATCTTGGGCGTGGGGGAGTTGGTGGCGAGCACGATGTCGTGGATCCCGAGAGACGACAGGATCTGCGCGCCGAGCCCGTATTGCCTGAGCGTCTGGGGCGAGACCTCCTCGCCGGCGGCGAGCTTCATGTGCACGTCGCGGAGCAGCACGACGACGCCGCGCCCCTCCTCGGCGATCATGGTCATGGCGTCCGAGAACTCCGCCGCGCGGCCCTTGGGCCCCGTGCCGATGAGATCGAGCAGCGGGTCGAGGGAGTGCATCCGCACGAGCACCGGCGTGCTGTCGTCGATATCACCCTTGATGAGCGCGATGTGCTCGGCGCCCTGCGTCTCGTCGGTGTAGATCTTGAGCTGCCACTCGCCGCCGAACTCCGACTGGATCGTCTCCTGCGTGCGCACCTTCACGAGGTTGTCGTGGCGGCGGCGGTAGGCGATGAGATCCGAGATCGTGCCGATCTTGAGCCCGTGGAGCTGGGCGAAGGCGATGAGGTCCGGCAGGCGCGCCATCTCCCCGTCTTCCTTCATGATCTCGCAGATCACGCCCGCGGGATTGAGACCCGCGAGGCGGGAGATATCGACCGCGGCCTCCGTATGACCGGCCCGCACGAGCACGCCTCCGTCGCGCGCACGCAGGGGAAAGACATGGCCCGGCGTTGCGATGTCGGCGGCACCCTTTGCGCTGTCGATGGCCACGGAAACAGTGCGCGCGCGGTCGGCGGCGCTGATCCCGGTCGTCACGCCCTCGCGGGCCTCGATGGAGACCGTGAAGGCCGTCTCGTGGCGCGAGGAGTTCTGCGAGGCCATGAGCGGCAGGCCCAGCGCGTCGATCCGCTCACCGGGCAGCGAGAGGCAGATCAGCCCCCGGCCATGGGTGGCCATGAAGTTGATCGCGTCGGGCGTGGCCATCTGCGCGGGGATGACGAGATCGCCCTCGTTCTCCCGGTCCTCATGGTCGACGAGGATGAACATCTTGCCGTTGCGGGCATCGTCGATGATCTCCTCGATCGACGAGATCGCGTCGCCCCAGGCCTCTTCCACCGGGCCCGGGTTTTCGTAGAGGGTGCTTTCGGTGCTCATCTCGCCTCTCCAAAATAGCGCTCGGCCGGCAGGTAGCCCGCGGCGCGCGCGGTGGCGCACCAGCCGCGCTCCAGCGTCGTGGAGCCTATGACGAGAACGCCGTCGGCGGGCAAGCGCCGCGCGGCGATGACGCGGCGCAGTTTCTCGCGGGTTTCCGGGAAGCTGTCGGTGAAGGCGGGCGCGGCATCCACCACGTCGAGGACCGGGTTCGCCTGCGCCACCGCGCCGGGCCCCAGGGGCGGATGCACGAGGGCGAGCTTTGCAGCGCCCGTTATCGCCTCGAGCTTCGCGGCGGTTTCGGGGGAAAAGTTGACAGCTGTCAACTTTAGGTCCAACGCATTGGAAGAAAACAGAAACCCGATCACGTCGCGCCCCGTGGAGGCCCGCACGCCGGCATAGGTGGAGTAGTCGAGGCCGAGCTCCTTGGCGCGTTTCACCCGCATCCGGAGGACGAAGAGCGGCAGCGTGGGCACGAGCGCCTCGCGCGCCTTCCGCCACTGGTAGGTGCGGTAGCGGACACCGCGATCCATGGCGGGGCCGTTATTGTGGCCGATGCCGGGACGCGTGCCGGTCATGACGCCTCCGCCAGGCGCGCGACGTAGCGGGCGAGGGTGTCGATCTCCAGGTTGATCTCCTGCCCCTCTTCCATGTCGCCCCAATTCGTCACCGCCTTGGTGTGGGGGATCATGTTCACGCCGAAGGTGGCGCCGTCCACCTCGTTGACGGTGAGCGAGGTGCCGTTGAGCGCGATGGAGCCCTTGGGCGCGATGAAGCGGGCGAGCGCCGCGGGCGCTTCGAAGGAGACGCGCGTGCTGTCCCCCTCGTCCCGGATGGCCAGGATGCGCGCCACCCCGTCCACGTGGCCCGACACGATGTGCCCGCCGAGTTCGTCCCCCACCTTGAGCGAGCGTTCCAGATTGATCCGGTGGCCTTCCTGCCAAGCCTTCAGGTTGGTCTTCGAGACGCTTTCCGCGCTCACGTCCACGTCGAACCAGTCCGGCCCTTTTTCCACCACCGTCAGGCACACACCGTCGCAGGCGATGGAGGCGCCCATGTCGACGCGAGCCATATCGTAGCGCGTTTGAATGCGCGCGCGCAGGTCGCCGCGCTGCTCGATCTCCGTGACCCGGCCGATATCGGTGATGATGCCTGTGAACATGGAGCCTCCTTTCGCCAAGGCAGGTAACCCGCGCGAGGGAGCGCGGCAAGGGAGCCGCAACGCCGCGTCGTCCTCCCTGGGGCTCCCCGGGGCGGGCGAATTTTACTCCCCTTGGCCCCAAGAGTGCCATAAACATGGTTCAAACCCCGCCCCGAGAGGCGAAGAGAGAGGGCCTGTGACAGGCGAGCGGCGCACCTTCTTGTTCCTGCAGGGCCCCCACGGGCCCTTCTTCCACCGGCTGGGCCGGATGCTCGGCGCGGCGGGCTGCGATGTCTGGCGCGTGGGCTTCAATGCCGGGGACCGCGCCTTTTGGAGCTCGTCGAAGACCTACCTGCCCTATACCGGCACGCTCGCGGACTGGCCCGCGCGCTTCGACGCCATCGTGGCGGAGAAAGCCGTCACCGACGTCGTGCTCTACGGCGATACGCGCCCCGTCCACGCCGAGGCCGTGGCCCGCGCCCGGGCGCTGGGCCTGCGCGTCCATGTCTTCGAGGAAGGCTACATGCGCCCCTACTGGGTGACCTACGAACGCGGCGGCGCGAACGGGCACTCACGGCTCATGGAGATGAGCGTGGCCGACATGCAGGCCGCGCTGGCACGCTCGGACCTCGACGTGCCGGAGGCGCCCACCCATTGGGGCGACATGGTCCAGCATGTGTTCTACGGGTTTCTCTACCACCTCGTGGTGCTCACGCGGAACGGGGCCTACCGCAACATCGGCACCCATCGCGCGCTGCCGGTGGCGCGGGAATTCACGATCTACCTGCGGCGCGTGCTGCTGCAGCCCGTCGCGCGGCTCGACCGCTGGGTGTCCACGCGGCGCATCACGCGGGGCGGGCATCCCTTCCACCTCGTGCTCATGCAGCTCGAGCATGACAGCGCCTTCACGATGCATGCGCCCTTCAAGGACATGGCCGAGTTCCTCGAGGTGACGATCCGTGGCTTCGCCGAGGGGGCGCCGCGCCATCACCACCTCGTCTTCAAGGCCCATCCCATGGAGAGCGGGCGCCTGCCGCTGCGGCGGGTGCTGCGCCGCCTGGCGCGGGCCCACGGTGTGGCGGGCCGCGTCCACGCCGTGCCCGGCGGCAAGCTCGCGCGGCTCCTCAACCACGCGCGCACCGCCGTCACGGTGAATTCCACCGCGGGCCAGCAGGTGCTCTGGCGCGGGATCCCGCTCAAGGTCTTCGGCAGGGCGGTCTACGCCAAGCCCGAATTCGTCAGCGACCAGCCGCTCGCGCAGTTCTTCGCCGCCCCCGCGCGGCCCGACAACCGCGCCTACAAGGATTACCGGCGCTTCCTGCTCGAGACCTCGCAGATGCCCGGCGGCTTCTACTCCGCGCGCGGGCGGCGCGAGCTTCTGCGGCAGGTGGTGGACATGATGCTGGCCGAGGACGATCCCTACACCGCCTTCCTCGAGGGGAGTGCCGCGCCGAGGCAACAGTTGCGCCTCGTGCAGGACTGACCGAGCGGCGCGGCGCTTCCTTTTTGCGCGGGATTCCGATAGCTTATTGAAAAAAGCTGAGGCAGCATTTCATAAAAAGGGGGTCGGAGCAGTGACTTCTCTCACATCAAGGCACCCCCGCCGGTGGGTGCTCGCGCTGGGCGCGCTCGCGCTTCTGGCGTCCTGCGGCCTGCCGCGTTCGGGGCCCACGAAGGCGGAAATCTTCGAAGGTTCCGTGCAGCGCCAGGGCGACGCGTTCATCGTCGTCGTCGATGACCGCGTGACGCGCGCCACGGCGGTCACGCCCGCGCTCGGCTTCTCGGAGGCCTTTATCAACGCCTCCGATATCGGCTCCGACACGATCCGCCCGGGCGACGTGCTGGGCCTGACGATCTGGGAAAACGTGGAGGACGGGCTCCTCGCCTCCGCGGGCCAGAACGCCACCGTGCTCGAAGAGGTGCAGGTGGACGGCGCCGGCTTCATCTTTGTGCCCTATGCGGGCCGCCTGCGCGCGGCGGGCAACACGCCCGAAGCGATCCGCCGCATCATCGCCACCCGGCTCGACGAACAAACGCCCGATCCGCAGGTGCAGGTGCGCCGCATCGCCGGCGACGGGGCCACCGTGTCCGTCGTGGGGGCCGTGGGCGGCCAGGGCGTCTTCGCCATCGAGCGGCCCACGCGGCGGCTGTCGTCCATGCTCGCGCGCGCCGGCGGCGTCACCGTCGCCCCCGAGATCGCGCAGATCACCGTGATCCGCGGCTCCCATCAGGGCCGGGTGTGGTTCAACGATCTCTACGACGATCCCGCCCTCGACATCGCGCTGCGCGGCGGCGACCGCATCCTCGTGGAGGCGGACCGGCGGACGTTCACGGCCCTCGGCGCCACCGGCTCCCAGAGCCGGGTGCCCTTCGAGAGCCAGACCATCAGCGCGCTCGAGGCCATCGCCACGGTGGGCGGGCTCGCCTCCTCCATCGCCGATCCCACGGGCGTCTTCGTCTTCCGCAACGAGCCCGAGGTGATCGCGCAGGCCGTGGTGGGCCGGGGTGATCTCATCGGCACCCAGCGGGTGGCCTATGTCCTCGACCTCACGCAGCCCAACGGCATGTTCCAGGCGCGGGATTTCGCGATCCGCGACGGCGATACCGTCTACGTGACCGAGGCGCCCTTCGTGACATGGAACAAGACCATCTCCTCGCTCACGGGCTCGCTCAACTCCGCCAATGCGGTGACCTCGCTGGCGGGCAATTGAGCGCCGGCCATGGCCGCGGGGCGGGAGCCGCTTTACGTCTATAACGGCGGCTTCCTGACCCAGCGGCGGCTGCGGCGCATCCTCTCCCTCGCCGGCTACGACATCCGGCTGGGCCGCCCGCCCTCGGGCGGCCTCGTGGGCGTCTGGGGCCGCTCCCCCACCGCCCATCGCGGGGAGGGCGTGGCCGCGCGCACCGGCGCGGGGATCCTGCGCGTGGAGGATGCCTTCCTCCGCTCGGTGAGGCCCGGGCGCGACGGCGAAGCCCCGCTCGGGCTGCTCCTCGACCGTACGGGTGTGCATTTCGACGCCGCGCAGCCCTCCGACCTCGAGACGCTGCTCGCCACCCATCCGCTCGACGACACCGCCCTCCTCGACCGCGGGCGCCGCGCCCTCGACAGGATCCGGCGCGCGCATCTGTCCAAATACAACGCCACCCATCCCGAGCTCGACCCGCCCGCGCCGGGCTACGTGGTGGTCATCGACCAAACGGCGGGGGATGCCTCGCTCCTTGGCGCGGGGCGCGCAGCGTTTCAGGAGATGCTCGTCTTCGCCCAGACCGAGCATCCCGGCGCGCGCATCCTCCTCAAGACCCATCCGGAGACCGCCGCGGGCCACCGCGCGGGCCATTTCGGGCCGGGAGACGAGAGTAACCTCATTTCGCTCTACGACGCGCCGGTCTCGCCCTGGCGGCTCTTCGAGGGCGCGCGGGCGGTCTACACGGTGAGCTCGGGGCTGGGCTTCGAGGCGATCTTTGCGGGGCTGAAACCCCGCGTCTTCGGCCAGCCCTTCTATGCCGGCTGGGGCCTGACGCAGGACGAGCACCCGGTGGCGCGCCGCGCCCGCAGCCTCACGCGCGCGCAGCTCTTCGCCGCGGCCATGGTCCTCTACCCAACCTGGTACGACCCCCACCACGACGCGCTCTGCGAGATCGAGGACGTCCTCGGCGCGCTCGAGGCCCGGGCCCGGGCCTGGCGGGAGGACAACGAGGGCTGGGCCATGTCCGGCATGCGCCTCTGGAAGCGGCGCGCGCTCGCGCGGTTCTACGGCTCCGAACGCGCGCCGATCTTCGAGGAGAACGCGGCCCGCGCCCGCGCCACGGGCCGCCCGCACATGGCCTGGGCCTCCACCGGCATGGCCGCTGCGGTGCGCTGCGAGGACGGGTTCCTGCGCTCCCGCGGGCTCGGCGCCGCGCTCGTGCCGCCGCTCTCGCTCGTGCTCGACGATCTGGGCATCTACTACGACCCCACGCGCGAAAGCCGGCTCGAGCGTCTCATCGCCGCCTCCCCCGACCTGCCGGAGGGGTGCGTCGCGCGCGCGCGGGACCTCCGGCAGACGCTCGTCGCGGCGGGGCTGAGCAAGTACAACCTCGCGGGCGATCTCGCCGGGCTCCCTGAGTTGCCCCCGGGGCGCCGCATCCTCGTACCCGGGCAGGTGGAGGACGACGCCTCCATCCGGCTGGGCACCGAGGCCATCTCCACGAACCTCGCGCTCCTGCGCGCGGTGCGCGAGGCGCACCCGACGGCAGTGGTGATCTACAAGCCGCACCCGGACGTGGAGGCAGGGCTCCGCGCGGGGGCGGTCGATGCGTCAGGGCTCGCCGACGTGGTGGCGCGGGGCGCCGATCCCGTGGCGCTCATCGCCGCGGCGGACGAGGTGTGGACCATGACCTCGCTCATGGGCTTCGAGGCGCTTTTGCGCGGGGTGCCGGTGACCTGCCTCGGCACGCCCTTCTACGCGGGCTGGGGCCTCACGACGGATCTCGCGCCCGTGCCCGCGCGCCGGAAGGCCGCGGTGACGCTCGATGGGCTGGTCCATGCCGCGCTCATCGACTATCCGCGCTATTTAGATCCGGTGACGGCGCGCCCCTGCCCCGTGGAGGTGGCGGTGGCGCGGTTGAGCACCGGCAGGGTCCCGCGCGCTGGGCTGCCGCTCCGGCTGCTGGCCAAGGCGCAGGGCGCGCTGGCCTCCCATGCCCATCTATGGCGCTGACCGGCGCACCCAGACATGCTCCACATCCGCGCCCACGCGGCGCGTGCTTTCGAGCGTAAAGCGGGGCGCGTCGCCCAGCCGGTCGAGCCCCAGCGCACCGATGGACGGCTGCCCCTCCGCGCCGAGCGCGAGCCCCGCCGTGTAGCCCGTGAGGCGGTCCACGAGCCCCGCATCGAGGAGCGAGGCCGCCAGCGCCCCGCCCCCCTCGCAATAGACCCGCGTGAGGCCTGCCGCGCCCAGCGCGCGGGCCATGGCGGCGACGTCGATCTGGCGGCCCGCCAGTGGCACCTCCATCGTCTGCGCCCCGAGCCCCTGCCAGGCGGAGACGAGATCCGGCCCCACATCGGGGCCGTGACAGAGCCAGACCGGCACCTCCCGCGCCGTGCGTGCCAGCGTGCCGTCCAGCGGGATATCGAGGCGCCGCGACGCGACGATGCGCACGGGCTGATGCGCGAGCCCCAGCCCACGGACGGTGAGCGACGGATCATCGCTGCGCGCGGTCCCTGCCCCCACGAGCACCGCGTCATGGCGCGCGCGGGCGGCGTGGACGGCGCGGCGCGCCTCGGGCCCGGTGATCCACTGGCTTTCGCCCGTGGCAGTGGCGATGCGGCCGTCGAAGGCGCTCGCGAGCTTCAGCGTGAAGAGCGGGCGGCCTTGAGTGATGCGGGAGAAGAACCCCGCGAGGTCGCGCGTGGCGCGGGCCTCCATGACGCCCTCGGTCACCTCGATCCCCGCCGCGCGCAGGATCTCCGCGCCGCGTCCCGACACACGTGGATCGGGATCGCCCGCCGCGATGACGACGCGGGCCACGCCCGCGGCCACGAGCGCCTCCGCGCAAGGCGGCGTCTGCCCGTGATGGGCGCAGGGTTCGAGCGTGACATGGGCGGTGGCCCCGCGGGCGGCGGCGCCGGCCTGGCCAAGCGCCACGACCTCCGCATGGGGCCTGCCGCCGGGCTGCGTCCAGCCGCGGCCGAGGACGCGGCCCCCGCGTTCGATCACGCAGCCCACCGCCGGGTTCGGCCAGGTCCGCCCCTGCCCCCGCGCGCCGAGCGCCAGGGCCATGGCCATGAACCGGGCGTCGCTCACTCTTCCTTGATGGGGGTCGGGCGCAGCTCTTCGATGAAGTCCTCGAAGTCGTCGGCGGCCTGGAAATTCTTGTAGACGCTGGCGAAGCGCACGTAGGCCACGGTGTCGATCCGCTGGAGCGCCTCCATGACGATCTCGCCGATGGTGGCGGAGGGGATGTCCGTCTCCCCCAGGCTTTCGAGGCGGCGCACGAGGCCCGAGATCATCTGGTCGACGCGCTCGGGCTCGATGGGCCGTTTCTGGAGCGCGATGCGGATCGACCGTTCGAGCTTGTCGCGGTCGAAATCCTCCCGCCGCCCGTTCGACTTGATGACGGTGAGGTCGCGCAGCTGCACGCGTTCATAGGTCGTGAAGCGCCCCCCGCAGGCCGGGCAGAAACGCCGCCGGCGGATGGCGGCGTGGTCCTCCGCCGGGCGACTGTCTTTGACCTGGGTGTCCACGTTTCCGCAAAATGGGCAGCGCATTCGTCCCTCACTCTCTGCCTCTGGGGGGTTCGCCCCTCTTATCCACAGGCACTATAGGCGACGGTCAACGCTTTGGGTAGTGGGCAATTTTTGCCACTCGATGTGGTGGCGATCACGGATCCGGGAGGAAATGCAGCGCCACCTGCCGCGTCTGCGGCCGCGCGCGATGCTCCCAGAGATAGAGGCCCTGCCAGGTGCCGAGCGCCATGCGCCCGGCCAGGACCGGGATCGAGAGCGACACCGGCAAAACGGCGGCCTTGATATGGGCGGGCATGTCGTCGGGCCCCTCCAGCGTGTGGCTGAGATAGCCCATGGAGGGATCATCCGCCGGCGGCACGAGGCGCGCGAAAAAGGCGTCGAGGTCGCGGCGCACGTCCGGGTCGGCATTCTCCTGGATGAGAAGCGAGCAGGAGGTGTGGCGCACGAAGGCCGTGAGCAGCCCATCCCCCTGCCTGTCCCCCTGGCCGGCCACGAAGCGTGCCACGTCGGCGGTGCACTCCGTGAGCCCCGCGCCGCGGGTCTCGATGCTCAGCGTGGTGGCGGGCAAGACGACCCTACTGCGTGAAGCAGAACGCCAGCATCGCCTCCGCGTCCTCGCCGAGATGGAGCGCGATGACGTCCGGCAGCGGCTGGAGCGACAGGGCGCAGACATCGGCCTCGGCAGGCGTGGTGAAGGGCAAGGCGGGGGCGGCGGCGAGCGGCGTCTGGGCGGGCTGGAGGGACATGCGCGCCTCGATCAGCTCCACAGGCGCCTTCGTGGCGAGGGCGTGCGTCGGGACGAGGAGGGCTGTGGCGAGGGTCGCGAGCAACGCTTTCATGGGGCACCTGCGTGTTGTCATGCGGCAAACGTGGGCCGCCCAGGGCCCGCAGGCAACAAACACCGGCGCACATTGCGGTGTTCGCCCGTGCGCGATGCGTGAGATGTGCGGCCCTGCCCTGCCTGCCACCCGTGCACGCTCTCCGCATTGCGTGCGGGACCCATTCCCGGCCCGCGCGCGTTCCCCCCCTAACGACGGAGGAAAGTCATGACCAAAACGATCTTCATCACCGGCGCATCCTCGGGCATCGGCGCGGCGACCGCGCGGGCCTGCGTGGCGGCGGGCTGGCAGGTGGGCCTCATGGCCCGTTCGGAGGAAAAGCTCGCCACGCTGCAGGGCGAGCTGGACGATGGCGCGCTCGCGCTGCCGGGCGACGCCACCTCGCTCGACGCTCAACGGGGGGCGATCGAAGCTCTTACGGACAAATTCGGGCCGCTTCACGCGGCCTTCGCCAACGCGGGCACGGGGCTCGACACGCCGGGCACGGAGGCGGGCGACCCCGAAGCATGGGCAAAGCTCGTCGAGATCAACATCATGGGCCTCCTCTACACGGCGAAGGCCGCGCTGCCGCACCTGAAGGAGACGAAGGGGCACATGGTGCTCACCGGCTCCGCCGCCGGACGCCGGCATATCAAGGGCTCCATCTACGGGGCGTCGAAATGGTTCGTGCACGGCTATGGCGGCAACCTCGCCGAGGAGATGCGCGACTGGGGCGGGCGCTGCACGGTGGTGGCGCCGGGGATGGTCGACACGCCGTTCTTTTCGAGCCCGAAGCCCGACAAGCTCCAAGCCGAGGACGTGGCGGCCGCCGTGCTCCACGCCCTCGAGGCCGACCCGCGCGCCAACGTTCAGGAAATCTTCCTGATGCCCACCAACTGAGCGCAAAAATCCTTGCGAAGGATTTTGCAAATTCCTTCGCAAGGAATTTGTCAGCCCTGAGAGGAGAGACCATGCCCGACAAACTCGACCCCCGCGAAACCGGCAAGCCCGGCACCACGCAGGATCCCAACCAGGCCGATCTGACCGGGATCGATCAAAAACCCGACCGGGACCCCGAAGCCGAGAAGAAGGCCAAGGCAAACGGCGGCATCCCGGGGACGACCACCGATCCGAACCAGGCCAACAAGACCTAGAAGATCGTGTCGCCCTGCTGATCCACCAGCATCTTGGCCTTCAGGAGCGAGGTCGACGTGGCCTCCTCCTCCGTGGCGACGACGTCGGCCCGCACCATCTCGTGGACCTGCCCGTCCTTCTCGATGCGGGCACCCACGCGAAAGCCGCCCGCGGATTTCACCGGCGCGGCGTAGATCGTGTAGCCATTGTGCTCTTCACCGGCGGCCTTCGGCGCTGATGCCTCGCCGCCACCGAAGAGCTTCTTGAGAATAGACATCGACTAACCCTCCCTTCCCCAGTCATGGGTGAGGCACTTCGCTTGTTGCTCCCGCAGACCTGGCCACCCTGCGTACTTCTTCAACGCTTGTTGCGAAGGCTCCAAGCTGCCAGCTTCGACGCTCTCTTGGCTCACGACGAAGGTGGCGACATCCGGCAGGCCACGCGCAACGCAGACCTCTCGAACTTTATCAAGCGCTTGACCAAGCAGCCGCGCCTCTCGACGCGGACGCCCGATCGCCTCGGCCATGTCACCATATGTCCAGACGAAGCGGCCCGTTTTCGCCCCAGCAATGTAGGCCCTGATGATAGCTTCAGCCTGTTCAGGGACCTTCACTGGTCGAGGAAGGAGCGGAGTTTGCGGCTGCGGCTTGGGTGCTTGAGTTTGCGGAGGGCCTTCGCCTCGATCTGACGAATGCGTTCGCGGGTGACGGAGAATTGCTGGCCCACCTCTTCGAGCGTGTGGTCCGTGTTCATCCCGATGCCGAAGCGCATGCGCAGCACGCGCTCTTCCCGCGGCGTGAGCGAGGAAAGGACGCGCGTCGTCGTCTCCTTCAGGTTCTCCTGAATGGCCGAGTCGAGCGGCAGGACCGCGTTCTTGTCTTCGATGAAATCGCCGAGCTGGCTGTCTTCCTCGTCGCCGATGGGCGTCTCCAGGGAAATAGGCTCCTTGGCGATCTTCATCACCTTGCGCACCTTCTCGAGCGGCATCTGCAGCTTCTCGGCCAGCTCTTCTGGCGTCGGCTCGCGGCCGATCTCGTGGAGCATTTGGCGGCCCGTGCGGACGAGCTTGTTGATCGTCTCGATCATGTGCACCGGGATGCGGATCGTGCGCGCCTGGTCGGCGATGGAGCGGGTGATCGCCTGGCGGATCCACCACGTCGCATAGGTGGAGAACTTGTAGCCGCGGCGATACTCGAACTTGTCCACGGCCTTCATGAGGCCGATATTGCCTTCCTGAATGAGATCAAGGAATTGCAGGCCGCGGTTCGTGTATTTCTTGGCGATGGAGATCACGAGGCGCAGGTTCGCCTCCACCATCTCCTTCTTTGCTTGCCGGGCCTCTTTCTCGCCCTTCTGGACCTGCTGCACGATGCGGCGGAATTCGCTGATATCGAGGCCCACATAGGTGCCCACCTGCGCCATGTCGGCGCGCAGCTCCTCGGCCTTCTCGCGCGAGCGGTCCATGAACATCTGCCAACCGCGCCCCGTGCGGCCCGACATCTCGTCGAGCCAAGTGGGGTCGAGCTCGCGGCCACGATAGGCCTCGATGAACTCGCGGCGGTTGATGCGCGCCTGATCGGCGAGCTTCACCATTGCGCTGTCGATGGTCATCACGCGGCGGTTGATGCCGTAGAGCTGGTCGATCAGCGCCTCGATGCGGTTGTTGTGGAGGTGGAGCTCGTTGACGAGCTCCACGATCTCCGCGCGCAGCTTCTGGTACTTCTTCTCGTCCTTCTCGGAGAAGGAGCCGTCCTCGTTCAGAGTGGCGGAGATGCGGACATCCTGCATCTCCGACAGCTTGGCGTAGTCGCGCGCGATGAGGTCGAGCGTCTCCAGCACACGGGGCTTGAGCGCCGCCTCCATCGCGGCGAGCGACATGTTGGCGGCGTCGTCCTCGTCTTCGTCATCATCGGTGGCGATGGGATTGCCGTCGGCGTCGAGCTCGGGATCGCTGTCTTTTTTCGGGGCGGCGGCCTCTGTGCCCGGCGCGGGCACGACGGGCTCGTCCACATCGTCCCCCATTTGGCGCCCGAAGGTCGTCTCGAGGTCGATGACATCGCGCAGGAGGATGTCTTCGCCGAGAAGTTCGTCGCGCCAGATCGTGATGGCCTGGAAGGTGAGCGGGCTCTCGCAGAGGCCCGCGATCATCGTGTTGCGGCCGGCCTCGATGCGCTTGGCGATGGCGATCTCGCCCTCGCGGCTGAGCAATTCGACAGAGCCCATCTCGCGCAGGTACATACGCACGGGGTCGTCGGTACGGTCGAGCTTCTCGGCCTCCGCCCCGCCCAGCGCCACCTCCCGGTTCTGCGCGGTCGTGGCGACCTCGGTGGAGCCCTTCTGCTCCTCCTCCTCGGCCTCTTCGTCCTCGATGATGTTGATGCCCATCTCCGAGAGCATCGACATCACGTCTTCTATCTGTTCGGAATTCACCTGGTCGGGCGGCAGCACCTGGTTGAGCTGGTCATAGGTGATGAAGCCCTTCTCGCGCGCGGCGGCGATCATCTTCTTGACTGCGGCCTGGCTCATGTCCACGAGCGGCTCGTTGGCGTCGTCGTCCGGCTTTCGATCGTCGTTCGTATCTTTGGCGGCCATGTCGGGCGTCCCTCCACGAATCAGCGGCTAGTTCCTGCGAATCACATATCGTGGTGATTCGTTACCGGTATTTACCGCGATTCCCTCTATGATTCTTCACCAAACTACGAACCCTTCTGCCCGCCCTTGGTGTAATTCAATTTATCCAGCAAATCCGAGAACTTACTGCGTTCATCGCGGTTCAGTTTGGCACCGTTCGGTGCTGTGTCGTATTCGGCAACATCGTCGTCATCCTGCCGCCCGGCCCGATTCATGGCCTCCGCCGCCTGTCCCAGGCGCCAGGTCAGCCCTTCGTCGGCGAGACCGTTCAGATCCTCGATGGCCTCGGCCACCTCGCGCGCATGGCCCCGATGGGCGGCGAGCTTTGCGAATTCCTCTGCCAGGGAGAGGCGGGCAAGCTCCAGGTCCCCGGCGGCGCGCACCGCCGGATTGATGGCGATGTGGGGCAGGCGGAAGAGCTTTTCAATGGCGTCACGGCCCGCGCGCTGCGCGATCTCGTCACGGTGCTGGGCGTCCTCCGGCAGCGCGAGGAGCAGCGACTGCAGCTCCGCATGGGCGCCGGCGCAGGCCATGTCCTCGAGTTCGGTGTAGAAATCAGGCAGCGCGGCGGGCGTGGCGATGAGCGTGGCCAGGATCGCGGCCTCGCGCAGTTCCTCCTGGCTCATGCCCGTGGCGAGCGCGGAGCGTTTCGTGCTGCCCTGAGGCTGCGCGGGACGGCGGCGTCCGGGGACGAAGGCCTGCCGCGCGCCGCCCGGCGGGCCATAGCCGAAGAGCTCCATCCGGAGCCGCTTCACCTCCTCCCCGTAATGGCCGCGGAGCGAGGGGTTCTTGATCCGGCGCAGCGCATCGCGGAGCGACTTGTCGAGCGCGGCCTTGCGTTCCGGGCTGTCGAAGATCTTGCCGTCCGTCTCGCGCCGCCAGAGGAGCTGGACGAGCGGCATGGCCGCCTCGAGCCGCTCGGTCATGGCCTCCGGGCCCGCGGATTTCAGGAGGTCATCGGGGTCCTGCCCCTCGGGCATGAGCGCGAAGCGCAGCGATTTCGGCGCCTCGAGCACCGGCAGCGCCAGGTCGATCACCCGCATGGCCGCCCGCAGGCCCGCCGTGTCGCCGTCGAGGGCAATGATAGGCTCGTCGGCCATGCGCCAGAGGAGCTGAAGCTGGGTCTCGGTCACCGCCGTCCCGAGGGGGGCGACCGTCGCCGTGAACCCCGCCTCGGCGAGCGCGATCACGTCCATGTAGCCTTCCGCCACGAGGAGCGGCTGCCCCTTGCCCGCCGCCTCCCGCGCGGGGCCGTGGTTGAAGAGCGTGCGGCCCTTGTCGAAGAGGAGCGTCTCCGGCGAGTTGAGGTATTTCGCATTGTCGCTCGGGTCCATCGCGCGGCCGCCGAAGGCGATGGCGCGGCCCCGGGGGTCGCGGATCGGGAACATGATCCGGTTGCGGAACGTGTCGTAGGGGTCGCGGCCCTTGTCGGAGGGTTTGGCGAGGCCGCAGGCGATGATCTTCTGGGCGGCGATCCCCTTGCCGCGCAGATGCTCCCAGAGGTTCTGCCAGCCCGCGGGGGCGAACCCGATCTCCCAGCGTGCGAGCGCCTGCCCTGCAAGCCCCCGGCCCGCGAGGTAGTCGCGCGCCGCCGCCCCCGGCCCGCGGGAGAGCTGGAGCCGGAAGAACTTCACCGCCTCCTCCATGACCTGGGCGAGCTCGGTGCGTTCGTCTGCCTTTTCCTGGGCCTTGGGGTCCCGCGCGGGCATCTGCATGCCCGCCTCGCCCGCCAGGATCTCCACCGCCTCCATGAAGCCCACATTCTCCGTCTCCCGGACAAAGGAGATCGCGTCCCCCTTCGCGTGGCAGCCGAAACAGTAGTAGTAACCCTTCCGGTCATCGACGTGGAAGGAGGCGGTCTTTTCCTGGTGGAACGGGCACGGCGCCCACATGTCGCCCTTGCCCGATTGCGATTTTCGCTGGTCCCAGATGACCTTGCGGCCCACGACGCCCGACAGCGAGGTGCGGGAGCGGAGTTCGTCGAGGAATCCCGGTGGCAAGCTCATCTCTGGAACTTACCGCACAAAGCGGCGGCTTCAATGCGGGCGGGGCAAAGCCTCGAACGCCTCGCGGAGCTCGCGGGCGAGCGTGCCCGCCATGGAGCGGAAGACCATGAGCTCGAACTGCTCGGGCTCCGTGCGGATAACGAGGGCGGGCATGTGCCCGATGAGCGAGCGCGCGCAGCGGTTCACGTCGAACATCCGGTCGCGGAGATCGAGGGGCGTGAGGTAGCCCAGCGCCTCCGCTGCCCGCGGCCCCTGAAGCGAGACATGGCACCAGGCGTCCGACTGATCCGTCACCGCGGTGGCGGCTGTGACCGCGGGCGCGGGCGGCTCCCCCACGAGCATGACGTGACCCAGATCGAACCACGCGCAGAACGCGGTGCGGGCGCGCGTCACCTCGCCCGGCGTGGGCATGGCGAGGCCGTGCGCCTCACCCAATACACCGTCTAGGCCCTCGCGCCGCGCGAGCGAGGCTTTGGGCATCTCCATGAACTCGCCGGCCTGCACGCCCGGCCCCTCGATGGGGAAATGGCCCGCGCCGGCCCTGCGCGCGATGAGCTTAACCACGGAGCCGGCTCCCCTCTGGATCGATGAATGAGGGGGAGACGACCTCCACGGCGGCGTCGAGGCCGCGCAGCCCGTCCCAGCAGCGGATGACCTCCCCCGTGCGATCCCGACCGCCCGCCAGAAATGCGAGCGCGATGTGGTGCCCGAGGCTCGGCGAATAGGCCACCGAGGTGACGTAGCCCTGATGATTTGCGGCCAGTGGCGCCGCGCCCTCGTTGTAGAGATGGGCCCCTGCCGTGAGCTCTGCCCCCGCCTCCACGGGCCGGAGCCCCACGAGTTGCGCGCGGGTCTCGTCCACGAGGCCGGGCCGTGCGGCCATGGTCCTACCCACGCAGTCCTTCTTGGCCGAGACCATGCGCCCCATGCCGATGTCGAAGGTCGTCGTCCGCCCGTGGATTTCGGCGTGCGTGATGTGCCCCTTTTCGATGCGCAGCACGTTCAGGGCCTCCATCCCGTAGGCGCCGCCACCAAGCGCCTCCGCCTGCGCGAGGAGGAGGCGGAAGAGGCTGTCGCCGTAGCGCGCGGGCACCGCCACTTCGTAGGCGTGTTCGCCCGAGAACGAGATGCGGAAGAGACGACCGGCGACGCCCGCGACCGTGACCGCCCCGCAGGACATGAACGGCCAGGCCTCGTCGTCGATGGGCGCATCGAGGAGGCTGTTCAGAAGCTCCCGCGAGCGAGGCCCCGCCACCGCGAACTGAGCCCATTGCTCGGTGACGGAGATGAAGCTCACGTCGAGCTCGGGCCTGAGGCACTGCGCGACGAACTCGAGATGCTGCATCACGGGCCCCGCCGCGGCGGTCGTCGTCGTCATCACGTAATGCGCGGGGCCGAGCCGCGCGCAGGTGCCGTCATCCATGACATGGCCGTCCTCGCGCAGCATGAGGCCGTAGCGGACGCGGCCCTCCTTCAGCGTGGAGAACGTGTTGGCGTAGACGAAATCGAGGAACGCCGCCGCGTCCCTGCCCTGGATGTCGATCTTGCCCAGCGTGGAGACGTCGCAGATGCCCACGGCCTCGCGGACCATCCTGACCTCGCGGTCGCAGCTCTCGCGCCAATGGCTCTCGCCCGCCGCGGGGAAGTAGGAGGGCCGGTACCAGAGGCCCGCCTCGATCATGGGGGCGCCGCGCGCGATGGTCGCCGCGTGAGAGGTGGTGAGCCGCTCGGGCGCGAAGCCCTTGCCCTGCGCCCCCGCCCCCATGGCCGCGATCGTCACCGGCACGTAGGGCGGGCGAAAGGTCGTCGTGCCCGTCTCCGGGATGCCACGGCCCGTGGCGTCGGCCAGGAGCGCGAGGGCCGCGACGTTCGACGTCTTGCCCTGGTCGGTGGCCATGCCCTGCGTCGTGTAGCGCTTCATGTGCTCCACGCTTCGGTAGTTTTCCTGCGCGGCCTGGCGGATGTCCTTCGTGGTGACGTCGTTCTGGAAATCGAGCCAGGCGCGGCGCTTGGACCGGCCCGGAGCGCGGGTCTCCCAGAGCGGCTCGATGCGGTAGGGCTCGGCCTCCGCCCGGGGGGTCTTGAGCCGGGGCGCGGTCTTCCCCAGCGCCTCGGCCGCCGCCGCCCCCGCCTCGGCCCCCGATTTCAGGCAGCCGAACGTATCCATGACGCCCGCCGCGCTTCCGGCGGCCGCGAGGCCGGGGACCGCGCCCTCCGTGGGCACGAAGCTCGCGATGCCCTCGTGCCAGGTGGGACGTCCGTTCATGTGGCAGGTGAGATGCACCGTGGGGTTCCAGCCGCCGGAGACGGCGAGGCAGTCGGCCTCGATCGTGAAGGTGCGGCTGCCCTTGGCGACGGTGATCTGTTCGAGCCCGCGGCGGCCCTTCGTGCCCACGACCTGGGCGCCCCCGTGGACGGTGAGGCCGTCCTCCGCCCGGCTGGGTCCCGCGCGGCTGTCGATGACGGCGGCCACGGTGACGCCAGCCGCCCGGAGGTCGCGCGCGGTGCGGTAGACACCGTCGTTGTTGCCGAAGACGGCCACGCGGCGCCCGGCGGCGACGCCCCACCGGTTGAGATAGCCCCTAACGGCGGAGGCCATCATGATGCCCGGGCGGTCATTGTCGGGAAAGGCCACCCCGCGCTCCAGCGCGCCGGCGCAGAGCACGGCGCGGCGGGTGAAGATGCGCCAGAAGCATTCCGAGACCGCCTGGCCCGGGCGGCGTTCCAGCGCACCGAAGGTGCCGCCGTCATAGGCGCCGGTGACGGTGGTGCGGGTCATGAGGCGCACGCCGCGCGCTGCGAGCGCCTCGGCCTCCGCAGTGGCCCAATCGGCGCCGGGCTGGCCCTCGATGGTCTCGGTCTCCGAGAGGAGCCGCCCGCCAGGTTCCCAGCTTTCGTCGGCCAGGATCACGTCCGCGCCCGCCTCCGCCGCGGCCCGCGCGGCGCGCAGGCCCGCGGGCCCGGCGCCGATGACGAGCACGTCGCAATGGGCGAAGGCGCGGGCGTAATGGCCGTCATTGGCCGCCCCGCTGAGCGCGCCGAGCCCGGCGGCGCGGCGGATGAAGGGCTCGTAGAGCCCCTCCCAGAAGGCGCGCGGCCACATGAAGGTCTTGTAGTAGAAGCCCGCGCCGAGGAACGGCGCGAGGGCGTCATTGGCGCTGAGCACGTCGTATTTGAGGGAGGGCCAGGCATTCTGCGAGCGCGCCTCGAGCCCCTCAGAAAGCTCCACCATGGGGGCGCGGAGATTGGGCTCGCGGCCCGCGCCCGCGCCCAGGGTCACGAGCGCGTTCGGTTCCTCCGAGCCTGCGGTGAGGACGCCCCGGGGGCGGTGATACTTGAACGAGCGCCCCATGAGGCGGACGCCATTGGCCAGAAGCGCGGAGGCCAGCGTGTCGCCTGCGAAGCCCGCGTATTTGACGCCGTCGAAACGGAACTCCACCGGCGCGCTGCGGTCGATGCGTCCCTTGCCTTCAACCCGCATGGGCGGCCTCCCGCGCGAGGCGGACGCTGAGGATCTCGTGGCTGCGCGTGTCCCGCGCGACGATGAGCCATGCGCCGCAGCCCAAGCTATGCTGCCAGAGCTCCTCGACGACGCCGGCGAGGTTCTCGCGGTTGTGGAGATAGTCGTCCCACGCCTCAGGCCCCGCCTCCGGGTCCGGACGGTCGAGCAGCGAGACATGGCCGCGATAGGTGAACTCGCGGATGTCGCGGTCCCCGCAGATCGGACAGGCGATCCTCATGCCGTGCCTCCCCGCCGGGCCCACGAATTTCTTCGGAAATTCGTGACCGCCCTCAGAGGCCGAGACCGCGTGCGCGCGTCAGTGGAGATTGTGCTGGGCACCGGTCCCCTCCTCGTCCATGAGGCCCCGCCCCGTGCGGAAACGGTCGAGCCGGAAGCCCGCCGCCGGCCCGTGGTGATGGCCCGTCGCCAGGAGATGGGCCGTGGAAAAGCCCGAGCCCGGCACCGCCTTGAACCCGCCGTAGCACCAGCCGCAATTGAGGATGAGGCCCTCCGTGGGCGTGACGTCGATCACCGGCGAGCCATCGGGCGTCATGTCCATGATCCCGCCCCAGGAGCGCAGCATCTTGGCCTTCCCGATCATGGGCATGAGCGTCATGCCCGCTTCCAGCACATGCTCGGCCATGGGCAGGTTCCCGCGGGAGGCGTAGCTGGCGTAGAAGTCGAGGTCCCCGCCGAAGACGAGCCCGCCCTTGTCGGACTGGCTGATATAGAAGTGCCCCATGCCGTAGGTGACGACGTGGTCGATGCAGGGCTTGAGGCCCTCGGTGACGAAGGCCTGCAGGATGTGGCTTTCGATGGGCAGCCGCATGCCTGCCATGGCCGCCGTCTGGCTGGAGCGGCCCGCGGTGATGAGGGCCACCTGCTTGGCCTTGATCGCCCCGCGGGTGGTCTGCACGCCCGCCACCTTGCCGCCTTCGATGTCGATGCCGGTGACTTCGCAGTTCTGGATGATGTCGACGCCGCGCATGTCGCCCCCGCGGGCATAGCCCCAGGCCACCGCATCGTGGCGCGCCGTGCCGCCGCGGGCATGGTAGAGCCCGCCATAGATCGGGAAGCGGGTCTGGTCGAAATCGAGGTAGGGCAGCTTCTCCCGCACGCCCTCGCGGTCCAGCAGCACGGCGTCGTCGCCCTGGGAGAGCATCTGGTTGCCGCGCCGCGCGAAACCATCGCGCTGCCCGTCGGAATGAAAAAGGTTGATGATCCCGCGCTGGGAATGCATCGCGTTGAAGTTCGTGTCCGCTTCGAGCCGCTCCCAGAGCTTGAGCGAATGCGAGTAGAACTCCGAATTGCCCGGCAGCATGTAGTTGGCGCGCACGATGGTCGTGTTGCGCCCCACATTGCCGCCGCCGATATAGCCCTTCTCGAGAACGGCGACGTTGGTGATGCCGAATTCCTTGGCGAGGTAGAACGCGGTCGACAGCCCGTGCCCGCCGCCGCCCACGATGACGACGTCGTAGGCCGCCTTCGGCTCAGGGCTGCGCCAATGGGGCGTCCAGCCGCGATTGCCGGTCACGCCCTGTTTCAGGATCTCCCAAGCTGAAAAGCGCATCTCTCTCCCCGTGCCGAAGGAGAGGAAACCCCATCGTCCGGGCCGCGCCAAGGCCCGCTGCGACACCCCGCGTCGTTTTTGCGCGGCGCGCGCACAGGCGGCGTGGATGTCAGAGGATGGAGGCCGCCACCATGCGGGTGGTCATGTGCGCGTCGAGGCCGCGGACGTCCTCGAGCTGCCCGCGCACGGTGATGCGCTGGCCATGCTCGAGGCGCGCCGCCGGATCGGCGAGCTGCACTTCGAGGGCCGTGCCGTGATCGGCGCCGCCGCACCACGGGCACACACCCATGTCGGAGACGAGGATGAATTCGCTCACCTCCGCGGAGACCTTCACGAGGTGGAGAAAGCCCGTCACTTCGTAGATCTCCCCGCCGGCATCCCGGGCCACGGGCGTCAGAAAGCGTGTGTCATCGGCGAGCGCCGCATCGCCCAGCGCGGGCGCCGCTGCGGCGGGCGCGGCAACGGCGGGCAAGGCAGGGGCCAGCATCGTGGCCTGCACGGTGGCCAGCGCGATGGCACTTGTGGCCAGGGTGTGCGTGGCGGTGCTGCGTCGGGTGCTCGGCGTCATGGACTGCTCCTTGCGTCTTTGCCCTTCTCATACCGCAGCCGACGGCAAACGCAAAAGCCCTTCGCACCGGGATCAGGCGAAATGCCGCCGGGTCGTGGCGCGGCGGGCTCAGAGCCCCTTGGCCTCGTAGGCCTTCGCCACCTTGCCGATGGACACCAGATAGGCCGCCGTGCGCAGGTCGGGAATGTCGGGACGCGAATGCCAGACCGCCGACATCTGCTGGTAGGCGGCGCGCATCGTGTCATCGAGCCCGGAACGCACGAGCTCGAGCTCGCCGGCCCCGCGCAGATACTTCTCCTTGAAGTTCGGCGAGAGCGTCCAGTTGATGGAGCTGTCACGGCTGATCCGTTCGAGTTCGTCCACGATGAGCTGGTGCCGCGTCTCCTCCTGGCGGCGCTGCATCCGGCCGAAGCGGATATGGGAGAGGTTCTTGACCCATTCGAAATAGGAGACCGTCACGCCGCCGGCATTGGCGTACATGTCGGGGATGATGACGGTGCCCTTGGCGCGGAGCGTCTCGTCGGCGCCGGCGGTCACCGGGCCGTTGGCGGCCTCGATGATCAGAGGCGCCTTGATGCGCGGGGCGTTGTCGCGGTGGATGACCCCTTCGAGCGCGGCGGGAATGAGGATGTCGCAGGCCAGTTCGAGGGCGCTTGCGCCGTCCTCCTCGTAGGCGCCGCCGGGAAAGCCCTTCACGCCCCCCGTCTCCCGGATCCAGGCCTGGAGCGCGTCAACGTCGAGGCCGTCGGCATTGGTCACTGCGCCGTCCCGTTCGATGACGGCCACGATCCGGCAGCCGTCTTCCTCGTTGAGGAACTTCGCGGCGTGGTAGCCCACGTTCCCGAGGCCCTGCACGATGACCGCCTTGTCCGAGAGCCCGCCCGAGAGGCCCGCGGCGCGGACGTCCTCGGGGTGGCGGAAGAATTCCTGGAGCGCGTATTGGATGCCGCGCCCGGTGGCCTCCGTCCGGCCCTGGATGCCGCCGGCATTCACCGGCTTTCCGGTGACGCAGGCACGGGCGTTGATGTCGGTGGTGTTCATGCGCCCGTACTGGTCCGACATCCACGCCATCTCCCGCTCGCCGGTGCCCATGTCGGGGGCGGGCACGTTCTGGGCGGGGTCGATGAGGTCGCGCTTGATGAGTTCGTAGGCGAAGCGGCGGGTGATGCGCTCGAGCTCCTCCTCGCTCCAGGCGCGGGGATCGATGCAGAGCCCGCCCTTGGAGCCGCCATAGGGCGCGTCGACAAGCGCGCATTTGTAGGTCATGAGCGCCGCCAGCGCCTCCACCTCGTCCTGGTTGACGCTGAGCGCGTAGCGGATGCCGCCCTTCACCGGTTCCATGTGCTCGGAATGGACGGAGCGATAGCCGGTGAAGGTGTGGATGTCGCCGCGCAGCTTGACCCCGAAGCGCACCGTGTAGGTCGAATTGCACACGCGGATTTTTTCCTCGAGGCCCGGCGGCAAGTCCATGAGCGCCACGGCCCTCGAATACATGATATCGACGCTTTCGCGAAAGGTGGGCTCGCCTGCGCGATCCATGGCACGTCCTCCGGTATAGTCCGACGCTTGGATGCGCCCTGGCGCGAGCTTAGGCGATTCTGCCTGCGGCGCTAGTCCGGGGTTCCGCGACCCGCGCGCCTCGCCAAATCGGCAACAATCCCGGACGCTTGCCGCCATTCGAGCGACATCGAAAACGGCCGCCGCAATCCTGCCGCAACTTCCGCCCAAAAATCACAATCCCGCCCAAATTCAGACGTCTCTGCTGGGCATAGAGCTCGCTGGGAACGTGGGTTTCCGAAGAGAGGGTGTGCGATGTTCTCGAAGATGCGTGGAGCGCAGAGCTCTGCCCGGCATTGGCTGTGGCAATTGAGGCGCGACGAGGCCGGTGCGGCCACGATCGAATTCTGCCTGCTGTTTCCCCTCGTCTTTTCCATCTTCCTGATGTTCGTGGAACTGAGCATGGTGCAGTTTTACCGCGTGGCGCTGGAGCGCGGCACGGAGACCGCCGCCCGCGCCGTGCGGCTCAACACCGACAACGCGCCCACCCCCGAGCAGCTCAAGACGGTGGTGTGCGACGCGGCTTTCATTCTCAGCGAATGCCTGACCTATACGCGCGTTGGGCTCGAGCGCATCGACCCGGCCACCTGGGTCAGCACCGGCGGGTCGTCCGCCGATGCCGATTGCTACGACCAGGCCGATCCCGACAGCCCGCCCCGCAACTTCGACTCGGGCTCGTCCAACGACCTGGTGCTCATGCGCACCTGTAAGCTGTTCCGTCCCTATTTCCCGACGACGCTCCTGGGCTCGCGCCTCGCCAAGCACAACAACGGGTTCTACGCGATCGTCACCACCACCGTGCTCGTCATGGAGCCAACGGAGGAAATCAGTTGACCCGCCCTGCTTTGATATCCCTGCGCCTTTTGGCCTCCCGGTTCCGCCGCGACGAAGAGGGCGGGATGGTGATTTTCTGCCTGTTCCTGTTCTTCCTCATGCTCATCATGATGGGTCTGTCGATCGATTTCATGCGCCATGAGCGCCTTCGGACGGCGGTGCAGAACGCCACCGACCGAGCGGTTCTGGCGGCCGCGGCGGTCGATGAGACGCGCCCGCCCAACGTGGTGATCGACGAATACCTCCAGCTTCAGGGCTTTAAGCCCGGGCAATACTCCGTGGGCGTCGGCTCCGCCGTGGGCTCGCGCCAGGTGCGCGTGACGACCCGACTGCCCATGGATACCTATTTCCTGCGCCTCGTGGGGCAGCGCAATCTGCCGGTGAGCGTGGGCACCTCCGCCGCCGAAGCGGTCCCCAACACCGAGGTGGCGCTCGTCCTCGACGCGTCGAGCTCCATGAAGGGCAGCCGCATCACCAACCTGCGCACGGCGGCCACCACCTTCGTCAACACCGTCATGCCCGCCGAGGCCCAGGACCCCGCCGAGGGCCTGACGACGATCTCCATCGTGCCCTACTCGATGTCCGTCAATGTCGGCCGGGACCTCCTCGACGAGTTCAACATGACGCGGATCCACAACCGCTCGAACTGCGTGATGTTCGACAACGAGGATTTCGACAGGACCGAACTGGATCCGGCGCAGCAGCTCGACCAGTTCTATCACTTCAATCACAGCAACGGGTCCGACGAGGATCATCCGGGCTATTCGAACAGCCTCAAGCGCGAGAAGCAGACGCTGTGCCCGCGTGCCGAGGCCAGCCCCGGCGTGGTGGGTGACGGTGTCAATGTCGTCCTGCCCTGGCAGACCACGCGCGGCCCGCTCCTCGCCAGCATCACCGCACTCGACCCCCAGGGCGCCACGGGCATCGACACCGCGTTCAAATGGGGCCTCGCGCTCCTCGATCCGTCCACCCAGGACGCGCGCGACGGCGTCGAAGCCGACGGGCTGACCACGAGCGACACGGCGGGCTTCCCGCTCCCCTACAATCTGGAGAACACCTCCAAGGTCCTCGTGATGATGACCGACGGTAACCTCGACGGCACCCGCAACGTGCGCCAGCAGATCCGCGACGAGGTGTGGTCCAACGTCTTCTACGACCCGGACACGAACCGGCATTCGCTCCTCCTGCGCGGCGACAAGGCGATCCGCATCGCCACCAGCAACCAGAACGACAACTTGAGCGACAAATGGTATCACTTCGACCGCAGCGGTTGGACGCTGAGGAACTACCCCGACACCGCTGAAGGAGGGAATTGGGACTGGGACAAGTCGAACAACGGCTCCACCGATACCGCCAACCAGGTCTATAACGGGCTCGAGCGCCTGACCCATGTGGAGCTCTTCAACCGCTTCGGCCTGAGCCAGATCAAGGGCAAGGTCTACCAGAAGCCGAGAAACAAAGGTTGGCTGCACAACCGCGAGTGGAACATCTACAAGGATCTGCGTGTCGACCAGCACGAGACCGATCCGAACAACCAGATGAGCATGGACGCCGATGCCGAGGCCACCTGGCGGGTGGAGAAACTCTGCGACCTCGCCGCGTCGAAGGGTGTGGCCGTCTACACCATCGCCATGAACGCGCCGTCCCAAGCCTCCAAGGACCTCATGGCCAACTGCGCCTCGGACCCGACCTATTACTTCGACGTGAACGAGGGCAACATCGAGGAAACGTTCAAGACCATCGCGCTGAGCATCGAGGAACTGAGACTGACGCAATGATCACCGCCATCGCCCAACGATTGAGACAGGTCTGGCAGGACACGGCCGGCTCCCTGACGGTGGAGACCCTCATTTGTCTGCCGTTCCTGCTCTGGTGTCCCATCGCCACGCTCGTCCTCTTCGACGTCTATCACGAGGACCTCGAGAACGAGCGCGTGGCCCATGCCTTCGGCGACCTCCTGAGCCGCGAGACGAGCCTCGTCACCGACGATTACCTGTCCTCCTTCACGGCCATGCACGGCTTCATCACCGACAGCCGGGGCCCGGCGGCGCAGCGCGTCACCATCGTGGGGTGGGACGATACCACGAGCACCTACGAGGTGCGCTGGTCGCGCATGCTCGGCAGCAACAAGGTGAACGCGCCGTTCCAGGACATGACGAGCACCATGCTCAACACCATGCCCTATACCTCGCGCCTGCCGCAGCTGGAGGCCGGGCGCTTCTTCGTTCTTACTGAGACGTGGAAGGTCTGGGTGCCGCCGCTCAACGCGGTGCTCGGCCCGCGCGAGATCTATTCCTCTGCCATCACGCGCCCGCGGATGTCCGGTCAGATCTGCTTTTCGCCGAACGGCACGCAGGACGCCACGCAGGCGGTCTGCTAGCGCTCCGCCAGAAGCGCCTCGATCGTCTGGGCCATGGCCTTGGCCTGGCCCGCATGGGTGACCCCGCCGATCCCGAGCCGCCGCCCGATGCGCCAGTAGAGCCCGGGCACATAGGCCCGCGGCAGCGGTTGGGAGAGGCGCAGGAGAAAGCCCTGGGAGGGCTTCATGGCAAAGGCCCCCCGCTCCACCGCCTCGATCTCGGCCACCTGCGCCAGCGTGGGGCCGTTTTGCATCCGCACGCTCTCCCGGGTGAGCTCGATCACCCCCGCGGAGCTCTGGAACTGCCACCAGCCGAGCCAGCCCGTGGCCAGCCCGCCGAGGAGGAACGCCGCGCTCCACAGGAACGCCGGCGCGACGAGGAACGCGAGGTAGACGAGGATCATCGCGAGCATCCCCATCGTCATCGCCGCAAAGAGCCGCCGGCCCTGCGAGGGATGGAGTTCGATCAGGACGTCTTCGTTCATCGCGCGACGGTGACCTCGCTGCCCGCTTCCTCGGGCTCGGTGTCCAGCATCTCCGTCGGAAAGCCCGGCGCGCGGATATCAAGGCCCGTGGCCTCTTCCAAGCGCTTGATGACATTGGGGCTGAGCTCGCGCGCCCCGAAGCGGGCGATGGCGTCGGCAAATATGCCGATGAGCGCGGGGTTGAGCTCCACCGGCACCCCCGCCCGGTCGGCGATGGCCTGGAAGAGCCCGATATCCTTGGCCACGAGGTCCATCGTGAAGGAGATGTCGCGGGAGCCGTTCAGGATCACCTGGCTCTCGGTCTCGTGGACGAAGGACGTGCCGGAGGAGATGCGGATCGCCTCGTAGGCGGTGGCGAGGTCCATGCCCGCGCCCTTGGCGACGGTGAGCGCCTCCGCGCAGCTCACGAGGTTGGCCGTGGCGAGGTAGTTGGTGATGACCTTGAGTACGCTCGCCGAGCCGAGCGGCCCGGTATGGAGCACGCGGCGGCCCATGATCGTCAGGAGCGGCAGGATGCGCTCGAACGTCTCCCGCGGCGCGCCTGCGAAGATCGAGATATTGCCCGTGGCCGCCCGGTGGCAGCCGCCGGAGACCGGGCAATCCACGGCCGCCCCGCCCGCGGCGATGACGCGCGCGCCGAGGCGCTTCACCTCGGCCTCGTCGGTCGTCGACATCTCCATCCAGATCTTGCCCGGGCGCACCTCCGGCAACATCCGGGTCAGGACGGCGTCGGAGGCGGCGGGGCTCGGCAGGCAGGTGATGACCGCCTCGCAGCGGGTCATGAGCTCCGCGGGCCCATCGGCGCGCTCCACCTGGTCCGGGGCGTCGGCGAGGATGCCCGCCACGAGCGCCTCGTCGAGGTCGTGCACCGCGAGCTCCACGCCGTTGCGCAGGAGGCTCCGCGCCAGCTTGCCCCCCACATTGCCCAATCCGATGAACCCGACCTTCATGGCACCCTCCGCTCGCCTATCCTGGCGAACGCTCGCACCAAGTTCGCACGGCGTCCAGCGGGGATCGGAACGGCGCGCTCAGGCGCGCACGTGGAGCGGGGCACCCACGAGGCGGCGGGCCATGTCCACGTAGTGCTGCGCGAGGTCCTCGGGCGCGAGACGACCGCCCGGACGGAACCAGTTCGTGGGCCCGGTGAGCATGGCGATGAGCGCGAAGGTGGAGATCTTGGTGTCGGCCACGTCGAAGAGCCGCCCCTGCCCGGCGCGCAGGATCTTTTCGAGCCTGTCCTCGTAGACCCGGCGCAGCGCCTCGATCTGGGTGAAATTCGCAGGCTCGAGCGAGCGCAGCTCCATGTAGGAGATGAAGACGAGGTCCGCCCGCTCTAGGTGATAGAGCACGTGGAAGCGCACGAATTCGTCGAGCGCCTCGCCGGGACTGCCGCCCTTGAGCGCGCCGCTGGCGGAGAGCAGGTCCTCCATGTGCCCGCGCATGAGCTCGAAGAGGAGCGCCTGCTTGTGCGGGACATAATTGTAGATCGCGCCCGCCTGCACGCCCACTTCCGCCGCGATCTGGCGCATGGAGACCGCCGCATAGCCGTGCTCTGCAAAAAGCCGCAGGGCCACCGCCTGGATGCGGGGGCCGGTGATATCCGAATGGGATCCCTGCTTGCGCGCCATGGTCCTATCGTTACCGCTACCGGGACCCAAGACAATGGCATCTTGCCGCACTGCGGCCACGCGCCGTAGGTTGTGATCATGACGCGATTGCTTCTTCCGCTCGCCCTTGCCGCCGCGCTCGGGGCCTGCACGCAGTTTCCGGAGCTCGACGTGGCCGCGGGGCCGGGTCTGGCGGAGGCGGAGCCGCTGCCCTTCCTCACGACGGTAGAGATGGCGGCGCTGGCGGCGGAGAGCGCCGCCGAGACCGGGGCGGAGGACCCGCTCCCCGGGCGCGTCGCGCGCCTGCGGGCCCGCGCCGCCGCGCTCCGAGGCCCGGTCTTTTCCGGCGGGGATCGCGCCCGGCTCACCGGTGCGCCCGGCTAGCCGCGTTGCACCTGCCTCCCGCGGGGCCTAAAGGGGACGAAACTCCGGGAGGCCAAGGGCATGGCAGCACCGCTTCGCATCGCGATCGCAGGTTTGGGCACGGTGGGCGTGGGCGTCCTCAAGATGATCCGCCGCCGCGGCGCGCTCATGGAGGCCCGCGCCGGGCGCGGCGTGGAGATCGTGGCCGTCTCCGCCCGCTCCCGCGACAAGGACCGCGGCGTGCCGATCAAGGACTATGCCTGGGAAGACGACCCCGTGGCCATGGCGCGCCGCGAGGACGTGGATGTCTACGTGGAGCTCATGGGCGGAGAGGACGGCCCGGCGAAAGCCGCCACCGAGGCCGCGCTTGCCACGGGCAAGGACGTCGTCACCGCCAACAAGGCCATGCTCGCCATCCACGGACAGGCCTTGGCAGAGCAGGCCGAGGCGGCTGGCCGCGTGCTCCGCTTCGAGGCGGCGGTGGCGGGCGGCATCCCGGTGATCAAGGCGCTCACCGAAGGCCTCGCCGGCAACGAGATCACCCGCGTCATGGGTGTCATGAACGGCACCTGCAACTACATCCTCACGCGGATGGAAAGCGGGGGCCTGCCCTATGACGAGGTTTTCGCTGAGGCTGACGCGCTTGGCTACCTGGAGGCCGATCCCACGCTCGACGTGGGCGGGATCGATGCGGGTCACAAGCTTTGCCTGCTCTCCGCCATCGCCTTCGGCACGCAGGTCGATTTCGACGGCGTGGAGCTCGAGGGCATCGACCGCATCACCATCGAGGATATCCGCCAGGCCGCCGACATGGGCTACAAGATCAAGCTTCTGGGCGTGGCGCAGCTCACGGGCCGCGGGCTCGAGCAGCGCATGTCGCCCTGCCTCGTGCCCGACACCTCGCCCCTGGGCCAGCTCGACGGCGGCACGAACATGGTGGTGCTCGAGGGGTCCGATGCAGGCCAGATCGTGCTCCGCGGCGCGGGCGCGGGCGAAGGGCCCACGGCCTCCGCCGTCCTCTCCGACATCCTCGACATCGCGCGCGGCACGCGGCTTTCCACCTTTGGTCAGACCGCCGCGCGCCTCGCGACCTCCACGCCCGCGCGCGCCGTGACGCCCGCGCCGTACTATTTGCGCATGACGCTCGAGGACCGGCCCGGCGCGCTCGCCAAGGTCGCCGCGATCCTGGGCGAGGCGGGCATCTCCATCGACCGGATGCGCCAATACGGCCACACGGAAGAAACCGCCCCCGTCCTCATCGTCACCCACAAGACCACCCGCGCCGATATCGACGCCGCGCTCGACGGCTTTGCCGCCACCGACGTCGTCTCCGGCAGCCCCGTCACGCTCCGGATCGAGGCCGTGTGATGGCCTACAAGCCCGCAGGCTACACCGACGTCGCCCCCTACCTGATCGTGGGCGATATCGAGGCCACGCTGGGCTTTCTGGAGGCGGCCTTCGGCGCCACGCGGCTGCGCGTCTTTCACCGGCCCGACGGCAGCCCCATGCATGCCGAGGCGCGCATCGGCGACACCGTGGTGATGATGGGGCAGGAGACCGCCCAGGCGGCCCATGTCCAAGCCCACGTCCACGTCTACGTGCCCGATGTGCGCGCGGTCTTCGAGGCCGCCCTCGCCGCCGGTGCGACAGAGGTGCAGGCCCCGCGCGACCAGGGTGACGGCGACCTGCGCGCCGGTCTCCGCGACAGGGAGGGCATCACCTGGTGGCCCTCCACCCAGCAAAATTCTTCGCAAAGCTAAAGGACCCAACGCCATGGCCCCCAAGGATTTCAACGACCGCATGCTTTCGCTGGGCCTCGCCCGGGTGTCCGAGGCCGCCGCCCTGGCCTCCGCCAACTGGATCGGGCGCGGCGACGAGAAAGCCGCCGACCAGGCCGCCGTGAACGCCATGCGCGAACAGCTCAACAAGCTCGACATCAAGGGCCGCGTGGTCATCGGCGAGGGCGAGCGGGACGAGGCGCCCATGCTCTATATCGGCGAGGAGGTGGGCGCGGGCAAAGGCCCGGAGGTCGACATCGCGCTCGACCCGCTGGAGGGCACGACGCTCACCGCCAAGGACATGCCAAACGCGCTCACCGTCATCGCCATGGGCCCTCGCGGCGCGCTCCTGCACGCGCCCGATGTCTACATGGAAAAGCTCGCCATCGGCCCGGGCTTCATGCCCAACGTGGTGACACTCGACATGGCCTACGGCGAGCGCGTCAAGCGCATGGCCCGCGCCAAGGCCTGCTCCACAGAGGACATCACCGTCTGCATCCTCGACCGCGAGCGGCACCAGGACATGATCGACGAGGTGCGTTCCACCGGCGCCGCGATCCGGCTCATCACCGATGGCGACGTGGCGGGCGTGATGCATTGCGCGGAGCCGGAGCTCACCGGCATCGACATGTATATGGGCCTCGGCGGCGCGCCCGAGGGCGTGCTGGCGGCGGCGGCGCTGAAATGCATGGGCGGGCAGTTCTGGGGCCGCCTCACCTTCCGCGACGACGACGAGAAGGGCCGCGCGGAGAAGGCCGGCATCACGGATCTGGACCGCATCTACACGCGCGACGAACTGATCCAGGGCGACGTGATCTTCGCCGCCACCGGCGTCACCGACGGCTCGCTCTTGCCCGGGATCAAGCGCGAGGTGGGCTACCTCACCGCCGAGACGATCCTCATGCGCTCCAAGACCGGCTCCGTGCGCCGCATGACCTACCGCAACCCGGTGCAGTAGCGCTTATCCCCAGCTTTCGCGCGCCTTGCGCTGGACGCGAGCGGCCCTCATTTGGTAGCATGCCCCGGCACAACCCCAAGATGCTGACCAGATGCTCGATCGCCCTGCCTTCCTGAACGTCTCCCATTCGCTCACCGGGCGCCGCTGGGTCGGACCCAACGAGGCGGAGACCCGGCAGGCCGAGGCGCTCGTGCAGCAGACCGGCCTGCCCCCTGCCCTCGCCGCGATCCTCGCCCGGCGGGAGGTGGCCGCGGCGGATGTGGACGCGTTTCTCGAGCCCACGCTTCGCGACCTCCTGCCCGACCCGCGCACGCTGCGGGACATGGAGGCCGCCGCCACGCGCTTTCTCGCCGCCGTCCGCGGGCGCGAGCGCATCGCCGTCTTCGCCGACTACGACGTCGATGGAGGCGCCTCGGCGGCCCTCCTCCTCACCTGGCTGCGCGCCATGGGGCGCGACGCCACGCTCTATATCCCCGACCGGATCGACGAGGGGTATGGGCCCAACGCCCCGGCCATGGCGGAGCTCGCCGCCGCCCATGATCTCATCATCTGCGTGGATTGTGGGACGCTCTCCCACGAAGCGCTGGCCGCGGCCTCGGCCGCCGATGTCATCGTGCTCGACCACCACCTGGGCGGCGAAACCCTGCCGCCGGCGCTCGCCGTGGTGAACCCGAACCGGCAGGACGAGAGCGGCGACCTCGCCCATCTCTGCGCCGCGGCGGTGGTCTTTCTGATGCTGGTGGAGGCGGGCCGACAGCTCCGCGCGGCGGGCGAGAGGGGCCCGGACCTGATGGCGATGCTCGATCTGGTGGCGCTGGCGACCGTGGCCGATGTGGCACCGCTCATCGGCGTGAACCGCGCCCTCGTGCGCCAGGGGCTCAAGGTCATGGCCGCGCGAGGACGGATCGGGCTCACCGCGCTCAGCGACATCGCCCGCCTCGATACCGAGCCGCGCGCCTATCATCTGGGCTACGTCCTCGGTCCCCGCATCAATGCGGGCGGGCGCATCGGGGCGGCGGATCTCGGCGCGCGCCTCCTGGCCACGGCGGATCCCCACGAGGCCGCGGCCCTGGCCCAGCGCCTTGACGCGCTCAACACCGAGCGCCGGGAGGTGGAGGCCGCCGTCCGCGACGCGGCCCTCGCCCAGGCCGCGGATCGCGGTTTCGACCGCGCGCTCGCCTGGGCGGCGGGCGACGGGTGGCACCCCGGCGTCGTGGGCATCGTGGCCTCGCGCATGAAGGAAACCTCCGGGCGCCCCTCCGTCGTCATCGGCTTCGAGGGCGACGCGGGCAAGGGCTCCGCCCGCTCGATCCCCGGGGTCGATCTCGGCGCCGCGATCCAGAGGCTGGCCTCGGAGGGCCTCATCGAGAAGGGCGGCGGGCACAAAATGGCCGCGGGCCTGTCGCTTTCCCGGGCACAACTCGCCCCTGCCATGGCCCGCCTGGAGGCATTGCTTGCCCGGCAGGGTGCTGCAGACGGCGCGTCGGCGACACTCCGCTGCGACGGCGTCCTCATGCCCGTCGCGGCCCATGTGGACCTCATCGAGGCGCTGGAGCGCGCGGGCCCCTTCGGTGCGGCCGCCTCCGCGCCGCGCTTCGCCTTCGCGGATCTGCGCGTGAGCCACGCGCGGGAGGTGGGGGCGGGCCATCTGAAGCTCAGCCTCACCGACGGCATGGGCGGGCGGCTGGCGGCCATCGCCTTCGGCGCGTTCGACGGCCCCCTCGGCCCCGCCCTCGCGCAAGGCGACGCGGCCCGCATCCACGTGGCAGGCAGGCTCGAGGTCAACAGCTGGGGTGGACGGCTTAGCGCGCAGCTCCGGCTGGAGGACGCCGCCTGGGCGTGACGCCCTGCCCGCGGGACCTTTGGGTTTTCCGGAAAAATCGGCTTGCTCCCGCGGCGGAGTTTTTCTATCACCCGCCTCACACCGATGCGTGCTCCCTTCGTCTATCGGTTAGGACGCCAGGTTTTCAACCTGGAAAGAGGGGTTCGATTCCCCTAGGGAGTGCCATCGGCGGTTTCCTTCACATAGGCGGACTGAACGCATCGGGGCGGAACCCGGCCCGGGAATATGTCACGCTCCGACGCGTGCTCCGCGCCGGGGTGTAGCCCGCGGAAACGCCCAGCGCATACCGCCCGCCACGACCCCCGCCCCATCCGATCCAGCCGCGCCCGCGCCCCTCTCCCGAGGCACCGCGCCCTGGCCCACGACGCCCTGCCCGCGCCACCCAGTGCAGAGGCCGCGAAGCGGCCATCGCCGCGCACGGAAAAGTCTTCCCAAGACTTTTCACCCCTCCCGGAGGTCGGGATGGGGGGCGCCCCGGTCTCCGGCGGGCTGGCGCAGGTCGAGCTCCAGAAGCTCGGGCGTGAAATGGGTGTGCCGCCCGCGGCCCTTCCGCTTGGAGGCGTAGAGTGCCAGGTCGGCATGGTGCAGCATCTCCTCGATCTTCGGCGTCTCGTACTGGCTGGTGCGGCTCGTGCCCGCCGAGCCGGAGATGCGGCAGATCTCCCCGTTCCAGGTGATCGGTTGCTCGAGCCGCGCGATGATCCGCTCGGCGATGGCGTCGAGCCGCTCCGGGCGCTCGATCTCGTGGATGATGAGCACGAATTCATCGCCGCCCACCCGCGCCACGGTATCCTCGCGCCGCGTCTCGTCTACGAGGATGCGCGCCACCTCCTGCAGCACGTGGTCGCCCGCCGCGTGCCCCAGCGTGTCGTTGATCGATTTGAAGTAATCGAGGTCCACATGCATGAGCGAGAACCGCCCGTCCGTGGACAGGTACCGCTCCATGATGTGGTCCATGGCGCGGCGGTTCTTGAGCCCGGTGAGCGTGTCGGTGAAGGCCTGCTCTTCGGCGGCGATCTTGGCCCCTTGCAGGCGGGCGTTCAGGTCGCGGCTCTGCTCCATGGCCGCCGATTTGGCCTCCACGAGGTAGAGCATCTCGATGGTGAGGTCCGTCGGTGCGAAGTCCCGGCTCGTGAGGCTGTAGGTCCCCACCGCCTCCACCACGGAGATGCCGAAAGACATGTTGATGATGAGCCCCCCGCGATGCGGCGCCGCCACCGCCTTGACGGGCGTGCGGTGGGCGTCGCGGAGCTTGAAATGAAGCGGTGCACCCGCCTCTGCGCGCAGGTCCGCCACGCTCTCCGCGCCGCGCGGCCGCACCAGTTCGAAGAGCTCGAGAAATGGGCGCCCCTCGGCATCTGCATCGAGGAGCTTGGCGAGCGTGGGCCCCAGATGCGCGATCCGCCCCTCCGCGTTCACCGCCACATGCATCGGGCAAAGCGCGTCGAAGGCCCGCGCGTCGGGCATGTGATCGAGCACGGCTAGGAGGCCTCCTGGGCGAGCTCGAAACTCCGGCCTTCTGTGAAGGCCTCGTCGAGGAGCACGATGCGCACCGCGTCGTAGTCTTCCCAGCTCTCGTCGAGTTCGAGAAAGGCCAGCGCGCCGTAATCGTCGGCCATGGCGCGCAGCACCCCCATCATCACGTGGCCGTAGCCCGGCAGCCCCGCCCCGCAGCGCAGCGTGAAGGAGAAATCCTCCATCTCCCTGAGCTCGAGCCAGGGCAGCGCGAGATCCGGCACGGCCAGCCGGGCCCGGTCCGGCAGATCGTCGAGCGAATGCAGGAAATCGAGGAAATCCACCCCGCCGAACCGCAAAAGCCGGCGCAGCGATTGCGTGTTCTGGTGGCTCACCAGGTAGGTGCCGAGATCCTCGAGGAGGTCGTCCTGCGCCTTGCCCAGCCGCACCGTGGCGAGGTCGAGCACCTTGCGGGAGATCTCGTCGTCATAGGTGAGCATGGCCTCGAAGCATGTGAAGCCCAGATCGGCCTCCTGCATCACCTCCGACCAAGTGTCGGCCCCGTAGGTATCCCGCACAAAACTCTGAAGGCCCCGAAAGATCAGACCGTGCATCCCGCAACTCCGACGCTTTCGCCAGTGCTCGCACATGCGGGTTAAGAAAGCGCCAACGCAGCCCGGGCGGCGCGCGGTTTCGGGCCGCGCTCAGAAATCGGTGGGCGCACCGCCCTCGGCCTTCCGCCGGGCCACGAAATCGGCGAGCTCGTCGCGGATCGCGTCTTCCATGGGCGGGGCCTCGAAGCTCCCCACGATCTCCTTGAAGAGCCGGTGCGCGCGCTCGGCGGTCCAGGTCCCGCCCGCGATCTCCCAGCCTTCGAAGTTGCGCCAGTCGCTCACAAATGGCTGGTAGAAGGCCGTCTCGTAACGCTCCTGGGTGTGTTGGACGCCGAAGAAATGCCCGGTGGCGCCGACGTCCTTGATGGCGTCGATGGCGATGTCGTCTTCGCCCGTGGCCCAGGTGGCGGGTTCGAAATACCGCTCGATCATCTGGAGCATCTCGCAATCCATGATGAACTTTTCCGGCGAGGCGATGAGTCCGCCCTCGAGCCAGCCCGCCGCGTGGTAAACCATGTTTGTGCCTGACTGCACCGCGGCCCAGAGCGAATTCGACGTCTCCCACATGGATTGCCCGTCGGGCACGTTGGCCGCGCATACCCCGGAGGACCGGATCGGCAGCCCGTAGAAGCGCCCCATCTGCCCCGTCATCTGCGTGGCACGCATGTATTCCGGCGTGCCGAAGGCGGGCGCGCCCGATTTCATGTCCACGTTGGAAGTGAATGTCCCGATCACGCAGGGGCAGCCGGGCGTATCGTATTGGAAGAGCGCGATGGCCGAGAGCGCCTCCGCGATGGATTGCGCCACCGCGCCCGCCATCGTCACCGGCGCCATGGCGCCTGCCAGCGTGAAGGGCGTGACGACGATGGCCTGCCCCGCCCGCGCCATCCGCAGGCAGCCGTCGATCATGGGGATGTCGTGCTTGAGCGGCGAGGTGGAATTGATGTTGGTGTACATCTTGGGCGTCGCGCGGAATTCCTCATGGGAGTGCCCGCCCGCGATGCGCACCATCTCCATGACGTCCTCGACGCGCTCGCGGCCGAGCGAATAGGCATGCATCACCTTGTCGGTGAGCGTGAGCTTGTCGAAGAGCACGTCGAGATGGCGGACGCTCGCATGGATATCGCAGGCCTCCACGGGGTAGCCGCCCGCGAAGTGGATGCAGTTGAAGTATTGCACGAGTTTGAGAAGGTCCTGGCACTGCGCGCGCGTGCCCGTGACCTTGCCTGTCTCGAGGTCCCAATAATTGGGCGGCGAGGACACATTGCCGAAGACGAGCGACCGTCCCCCGATCGTGATGGCCCGCGCGGGATTGCGCGGGGTCATGGTGAAGGAGGCCGGCGCGCGCGCCACCATCTCCATCACGAAATCGCGCCCCATGCGGACGGTATCTCCTTCCACGAGGCAGCCCGCCTTGCGCAGGATCTCGCGACCCTCGACATTGTAGAACTCTATCCCGATCTCCTCGAGGATGCGCATGGCACCGTCGTGGATGGCCGCGACGCCCGCCTCGCTCAGGGGCTCTGTGGGGCGGTCCGTGTTCTCGATGAGCCGCCAGGGCATCTGCTGGATGACCGCGCCACGTCCTCGCGTGTTGCCAGCGCGACCGCCGGAACGGCGGCGTCTCGGGGGGGCGGCGTCATCGGGCATGGGGGGTATCCTCCTGGCGGCTAGCGTGGGCGCTCGAGGCCCGGCCAACCTGTCAGAAGGCGACGGATCGTGTCGTTTCCTTCGCCTCTGCGTCCCGGACACGCCCAGGAGCCCCGCACACCCCCCGGGACCCCTAGACCCCCGAAAGCCAGCCCGGCAGAACCGCGATGGAGGGCAGAACCGCCGCGGCCAGCGGCGAGAGCGTTTTCTCGGTCGCGGGGCCGGTGAGCACGGCCACCGGCACGCAGCCGGCATGGCGCGCCGCCTCCAGGTCATGGGTGCTGTCGCCCACCATGGCGATCTCGCCGGGCGAGAGGCCCTGCGCAGCGGCGAAGGCCAAGAGCTGCCCCGGGCCGGGCTTGCCGCCATACCCGGTGTCGTAGCCCGCCACGAAATCGAAGAGGTGCAGCGCGCCTGCCCGGCGCAGGTGAACGCGCGCGGAGGCCTCCGCATCGTTCGTCGCCACGCCGAGCCCGTAGCCCCGCGCGCGCATGTCCTTCAGGAACGGGCCGAGCGGGACGACCTCCCGCTGGGGCACGTCTTCGGAGAGCGTGACGATGCGCGCGGTGATCTCGGCAGCGGGCAGATCGAGGTGGGGCGCGAGGATCGCGGACTGCTCCTCGATCGTGCCGGCGATGACGAGGCTCTCGGGCCGGAACGTCTCCGCGGCGAGGTCGTATCCCAGGGCCTCCGCCAGCCGCCCGGTTAGAGCGTCATCGCCGTCGGCCAGCGCGCGGATCGCCCCCGCCGCCCAGGCCGACCACGTGGCCTCGAAGTCGAATAGGGTTCCGTCCTTGTCGAAAAGGATGGCTTTGATCCGGCTCATGTCCAATTCACCTGCGCCCCGCCGGGCAGCGCGGCCCGGGCGGCAGCCAGATCGGTAGAGGCCCAGCCCTGCGCGTCGCAGAGCGCCACGACCCAGGCATCGTCCATCAGGATGAAATCGAGCACCGAGCCCAGGAACTCCGCCTCCCCCGCGCGGGCGCGCAGATCCGCCTCGCTCGTGCCGGTGGAGCCGAGAAACACGGGCAATAGATCCTCGTTGCCCACCAGCCACCCCAGAGCCCCCAGGGCCATCGTCTCCGCCGCTTGGCGCTGCATCGCTCACATCTCCGTCAGATACCGGCGAAAACCCGCCGCCCCGTGGCAATCGACTTAAACCGGAAAGAGTTTGTTAACACTTCCGTAGCATCAGTTAAGCATCCGCATTCATCCCGAGGCTTTGCATGACCGCGCGCGTGCTCATCGTTGATCCCATGGTCACGACACGGATCGTGCTCAAGGTGAAACTTGCGGCCGCATACTTCACCGTGCGCCACGCGGCAACGCTCGACGAGGCGCTCGCGGCGGCGGCCGACTTCCGGCCCGACGTGATCCTGTGCGAATACACCCTGACAGGCGGCGGGGCTCTGCGGCTTCAGCGCCGCCTGGAACCGCGCGGCATCCCCGTCATAGCGCTTCTGCCCGAGGACGCCGCCGGGGACCGGACCGCGGCCCTCGCCGCGGGGCTCGGCGACGTGATCTCGCGGCCCTATGACGACCGCGATCTCTTCGCCCGTATCCGCAACCTCTTGCGCGCCCGCGCCGCCCATGACGAATTCGCCGTGCGCACCGACACCTCGGCGGCCCTTGGCTTCGCCGATGAAACGGCGGCCTTCCTGCCTGAATGCCGGGTGGGCATCGTGGCCGAAAACCCCGCGGAGGGGCGCGCCTGGCGCGCGGCGCTGGCTCAACACATCAAGCACCGCATCGACGTGCTCAGCCCCGCCGACCTCGTGTCCGAGGAGACCGCGCAGGGCCCCTTCGACGCGCTTCTCCTCGGGCTGAGCGGGGTGGAGGCGCGGCAGCGGTTCGACCTTGTCTCCTCCCTGCGCGCGCGCCCGGATACCCGCCACACCGCGCTCCTCGTGGTGAGCCCGCGCGCCCATGCCGATCTCGCCATCACGGCGCTCGATACCGGCGCGGGCGATGTCATGGCGTCGGGCTTCGAGGAGGGCGAGGCGGCGCAGCGGCTCTCCCGACTGCTACGGCGCCGGCAAGTTGAACAGGCGCTCCGGCGCTCGGTCAAGGCGGGGCTCGAGGCGGCGGTCACCGACCCGCTCACGGGGCTCTACAATCGCCGCTACGCCCTGCCCTATCTCGAACGGATGTCGGAGGCCGCCAAACGCTCCCACCGGAGCTTCGCGCTCATGCTCCTCGATCTCGATTTCTTCAAGCGGGTCAACGACACCCACGGCCACCATGCGGGCGACACGGTGCTCCGCGAATTCGCCCAGCGGCTGGGGAGCAACCTGCGCTCCATGGACCTTTTGGCGCGGTTCGGCGGAGAGGAGTTCCTCGTGGCGATGCCCGACACCACGCTGGAGCAGGCCTCCGCCGTGGCCGCGCGCATCTGCGACCTGACGCGGGAGCGGACCTTCGCGCGGCGCGACGTGCCGGGGGGCGTGGCGCTGTCGGTCTCCGTGGGGCTGGTGCTTGGCGGGACCTGCGAGAAGGCCGCCACGCTGGTGGCGGGCACCGATATCCGCCTGCTGCTCGAACGGGCCGACGAGGCGCTCTATGCCGCCAAGGCGGCGGGCCGCGACATGGTGCGCGTCTGCCAGTCGGCGGCCTGAAGCCTCAGTCCGACATGGCGGGCCGGTCTCAGCCCGCGTCCGGACCGCGCGCGCCTCGCGGGCCCCGCATCCGCGCCAGCTCCGCCTCCAGCCGGTCCGCGAAGGCCGCCCGTTCCGCGGCATCCATCGCCGCCAGGCGCGCGACGAAGAGGTCGCGTGCCAGCGCCAGCCGGAACTCCGCCTCCGAAAGCTGCACGTCGAGGAGGGCCGAGACCGCCTCGGGCGCGAAACTGTCCGCCCTGAGCGCCGCCACAACGCCGTCGAGCTGCGCCCGAAGCGCGCCCCGCGTGCGACCCTCCGCGCGCAGCGCGCGCCGCATCTCCCGACCGAGGGCCCGCCGCTCCACGGGCGCGAGCGCGGCGATCACGGCGCCGAAGCCGAACTCGCCCGCCGCCGGGGGACGGCGGTCCTCGGCGCGCTGCCCCTGCGTTACGAGCGCGCCGAGCACGAGGCCGATCACGAGCAGATTGAACGCCAGCGAGAGGTAGAGCGCAACGCGCGTGCCCCGTCCCGTCCCCTTCGGCGGAGGGGGCGTCTCACTCATCGAAGCCGACCACGGGCAAAGACGGGAGGTAATCGGACGCGCCGAGCGCCGGGCCGAAGACGAGCTCGGTGGCCTCGAAGAACATGTCGGGCGACACGCTCCCGATGACGAGGCCGGCGGTCGCCGCCCCGGCAAGGCCCGACATCCCCGACCAGCCGCCCAGCGTGCGCTTGATCCGCGCGAACCACGGCGCCGCAAGGCCGCCATCGGGGACGGGCTCTGCGGCGAAGTCCTGGGCCGCCACGGCCTCCGCATCGGACAGAGCGCGCGAGAAAAGCGCCGCCGACGGCAGCGGTGCCTCGGCCTCCGCCGCCTGGAAGAGCGCGTCGAGTTCGGCCTCGCTCAGGGTTTTGTCGGGTGGGCGCGTCACGGCTCGAATCCTAAATCAGCGCGGCGCGCGGCCAAGGTCTTGGCCAGGGCGCGCTTGCCCCGCGCGGTGAGACTTTCGACGGCTTCCACGGAGATGTCCATGATCTCGGCGATCTCGGGATTGCCCAGCCCCTCGATATGGCGGAGCGACACCGCCTCCCGCTGCCGCGCCGGCAGGGCCGCGAGCGCGACCTGGAGCGCCGCGGCGCGGGATTTCGCCAGGAGCGTCTGGTCCGCGGCGGGGCTGCCATCGGCGATCTCAGGCACCTCGTCGAGCAGCGCGTGGCGCGTCCGGCGCAGCCGGTCGGTGCAGAGGTTCGCCGTCACGCGGTAGAGCCACGTCGTCACCTTCGCCTCGCCCGGGCGCCAATCCGGCGCGATCCGCCAGAGCCGCAGCAGCGCCTCCTGCGTCACGTCCTCGGCCTCCGCACGGTCGCCCAGGAGACGGAAGGCATGGCCCAGGATGCGCGGCGCCAGCCGCAGCGTGAGAGAGCGTGCCGCCTCCCGGTCGCCATGGGCATAGCGCGCCAAGAGGGCGTCATCGCTCACCTCCGACATTGCATCCAGCGCCATCTCTCCATCCCCGGCTGCGGAGGGGCCTAGCGGCTGGCGCCGGACCCGTCCAGTTCGCCACGCTCAGCCGCGGGCGTCGCGCGCCTTTGCCAGTTCCTCGGGGGAGAGCCCGCCGGAGCCGTCGGCGTCCAGCTGGTCGAAGCGGGCCTCCACGCGCGCTGCGCCGGGGCCGAACTCGCCGCGCTCCAGCGTGCCGTTGCCGTTGGCGTCCGCGCGGTCGATGAGGCGCGCGATGCGGGCCTCGATGCGCACCGCGCTCTGGGCCTCGCGGACGGCGAAGATCTCTTCGGCGGTGAGCGCGCCGTCCCCGTCGCTGTCGGCGGCCGCGAAGCGGGCATCGCCCCAGGCACGCATCTCCGCGAGGCTCACCTCGCCGTCGCCGTTGCCGTCGAGTTCGGAGAAGTCCGGCGCAAGGCGGTCGCGGCCCTGGGCCTCGGCCTCGGCCGCGAGGCCCGTGATCCCAAGGGCGAGGGCCAGGGCGCCCGCCAAAAGCTGTGTCGTCGTGTTCATGTGCGTGTCCTCGATGAGCGTGTTCCAGGGAGGTGCCCGCGCGCCCTCATCTGCGTCGCGGACATCTCTCCTCACGGGCGAGCGCGGCCTTTCCGTCGCGCGGCGGGCGATTTTTCTTTTCCGCGCGGGGGCGGAGGCGTAGAGCTGGGCCATGACGACTGCGCTCTCCGAGGACCGGCCCCTCGGCCGATCCGTGCGCCGGGGCTTCCGGCGCCGCTGCCCGAACTGCGGGGAGGGCAAGGTGTTCGAGGGCTACCTGAAGGTCCGCGACGCCTGCCCCGTCTGCGGCGAGGCCCTGCACCACCAGCGCGCCGATGACGGCCCCGCCTGGCTGACCATGCTGATCGTGGGGCACCTGATGGCGCCCGCGATGCATTTTGGCTATGCCCGCTACCGGCCCGAGCCGCTGGTGCTCTTCGCCGTGCTTGCCGTGGGGTGCCTCGCGCTCTGTCTTTTTCTCCTGCCGCGCCTCAAGGGTCTCATGGTGGCGTTTCAATGGTCGCGCCGGATGCACGGCTTCGCCGGGCCCTGATCGGCCCCCATACTCCCCCGCCACCCCCCCTTAGCTGAGCCCCATGACAGACACCCCGATCCGCGACGCCGCCACCGTCATCGCCCTGCGGGAGATGGCGGGTCGCCGTCACGTCCTCATGGGCCAGCGCGGAGCGAAGGCCGCCTTCATGCCCTCGAAATTCGTCTTCCCCGGAGGAGCGGTGGACCCCGCCGATGCCGCGACGCCCCTGGCACGGCCCGTGGCGGAGCCCTGCGCCACGCGGCTCGAGGGCATGGCGGAGGCCCTCGCCGTGGCCGCGATCCGCGAGCTCTGGGAGGAAACGGGTCTCGCCCTCGGCCAGCCTGGGCGCGCGGGTGCCTTGCCCTTCGTGCCCGATGCCGCGGCCCTGCGTTTCGTCTTTCGCGCGATCACGCCGCCGGGGCGCCCGCGCCGCTTCGATGCACGCTTCTTCGCGGTGGCGGCCGACGCACTTGCCGGCGATCTCGACGACTTTTCGCGGGCCTCCGATGAGCTCTCGCATCTTGGGTGGGTGCCGCTCGAGGAGGCGCGCGCGCTCGATCTGCCGTTCATCACCGAGGTGGTGCTGGCGGAGCTCGCCGCCCTCGATCCGCGCGCGGCGCCGCCCTCCGTCCCGTTCTTCAAGAACGACGACGAGGAGAGCCTGTTCCTGCGCCTGCGCGGCTAGCTCAGAAGCACGACGAGCACGACGCTGAGCGCGAGCGCCGCGATGCCGCCAAGCTCGCGGGCCGTCGTGCGCTCGCCGAAGAGGAAGGTGGAGAAAAGGAAGGAGAAGATGAGCTCCGTCTGCCCCAGCGCCTTCACCAGCGCGGCCTTTTGCAGGCCGAAGGCCGTGAACCACCCGAGGGAGCCCAGCATGGAGGTGAGGCCCACGAGGCTCACGCCCCGCCAGGCGCGGAGGACGCGGCCGATCTCCCCCCTCTCCCAGACGCGCAGGTAAACGAGCATCATCGCCGTCTGCGCCAGCGTCAGGAGCGCGAGCCCGAAGGCCGCGCGGAGGAACACGTCACCCCCCTCGAGCGCCAGCGCGGCGCCGCGATAGGTGGCGCCTGAGACCCCGAAGAGGAGCCCGGAGGCAAGCCCCAGCGCCGTGGCGCGGTTGAGCACGCGCGCCCGCCAGCGCCCCGAGATCTCCGGCGCGTCCGAGAGCGCGATGACCCCCGCGAGCCCGATGACGAGGGCCACGAAAACGCCCACGCTGATCGTCTCGCCCAGAAGGACGAAGCCCAGGAGCGCGGTCTGCAGCACCTCCGTCTTCTTGAAGGTCACGCCCACCGCGAAGTTGCGATGCTGAAAGAGCGCCACCGTGCACATCGTCGCCAGGATCTGCGCCACCGCCCCGGTGAGCCCGTAGACCCAGAACGCCGCGGGCGTGGCCGGCAGCGCCAGCCCCTGCGCCGCGCCGTAGATCAGCGCCAGCGCCAGAAGGAGCGGCCAGGCGAAGAGAAACCGCGCGAACGTCGCCCCCGCTGTCGAGAGCGCCCGGGTGCGCAGCTGCTTTTGCAGCACGAAGCGCAGCGACTGGATGAAGGCCGCAAAAAGCGTGACGGGGATCCACATGGGGCCCCCTTACGCACGCGCCCCTAGCGGCGCCAGAGCGGGTGGGCCACCGGGTCCTTCGCGCGCAGGAAGTGTCGCCGGAAGACCTCGCCGTAGGAGGAAAACCGGTACTGGTCGTTCGTCTGGAGGTACCGCGCGCGATTCCGTGCGAATTGCGCGGGCAGCTCGTACCACGGCACCCCCGGATGCAGGTGATGGACCACGTGGAGGTTGTTGTTGAGGAAGAGCAGCGAGAGCGGCCCGCAATCCTCGATGATGACCGACCGCCCGCCCGCCTGCTCATGGGCCTGATGCTCGCAAAACGTGCGGATCTTGAGGAGCGAGAGCCCGCCATAGGCCGCCACGAGATAGGCCCAGAGCGGCAGCGGCGCCTGCGCCACGACCCAGAGCACCGCAGCCACCGCGGGCACATGAAGCGCCCAGCCCAGGGCCACCCGCGGCGTGCCCAGGCGCAGGTCGCCCGCCATGAAGAGCACCTGTCCGACGATGGGCCCGATGAGCATCCGCCCCGCCAGCGTGTTGTTGAACCTCAGCACCCCGCGGGCCCAGGCCGGCAGCCGCTCCCACACCCCGGCATCGAGGTAGTTGGCTTCTGGGTCGTCCAGCGGATCGGTGAGCCGCGCATCGCGGTGATGCGCCAGATGGCTGTCATAGAAACGCAGATAGGGGATCGCCAGCGTGAAGGGCGGCCAGGCCAGCGCCGCATTGAGCCACGGCGCGCGGAACGGATGTCCGTGGATCGCCTCGTGCTGGAGCGAACAGTGCAGCGCGATGAGCACGGCAAGGAGCGGGATCGCCAGCGCCACGGGCGCGAAAAGCGCCGCCGCGATCCCCCCATAAACCAGCGCGAAAAGGGCCAGCGTCGGCCATTCGAGCCGCCTCACAGGCGCCCCCAGCGGATGCGCGCCCAGACCCGTTCGTAGAGGAAATACGTGAGAAATCCGAGGAGGCTGTTGATCACCGCCATGGTGCCGCCCAGCGTGACGGAGCCCGTCAGGAGGATCCCCACGCCGGTCATGACGAGGAACCCGAGGAGCGTCCAGAGGACGGTTTTGACGATGGTGCGGCTGCGGCTTTCCATGGCGCAAGCGTGCCCGAACCCGCAGCCGTGCACCATTCTGCAAACAGTTCACATAGCTCTGCAAAGGTGATAATATTCAACAATGCAGAGAATTACCGACAAACGCCACCGCGCGAGCCTGCTCCGCGACCGCCTGATCCAGGCCATGCACACCTCTGGCATGTCGCAGAGCGCGCTGGCCCGGCAGGCGGGCGTCGACCGCTCCACCATCAGCCAGCTGTTGCGCGACGACGGACCGCGCCTGCCCAATGCGCAGCTCGTGGCCGAATGCGCCGCCGCGCTCGGCGTGAGCGCGGACTGGCTCCTGGGCCTCTCGGACCGGCCCGAACAGGCCTCAGACCTCGTGGCCGCGGCCATGACCGTGACGGAAGCGCCCCGCGCCCTCGTGGACGAACAGATCTTCGCCTGGCACCAGGAGGCGCAGGGCTACAAGATCCGCCACGTGCCCGCGGGCCTGCCCGACATGCTCAAGACGACCGAGATGCTGCGCTGGGAATACGAGCCCTCGCTCGGGCGCACAACGGACCAGGCCATCGGCGCGAGCCAGGACAAGCTCGACTGGATGCAGGCCTCGCGCTCGGACTACGAGATCGCGGTGCCCGTGCACGACCTGCGCGCCCTGGCCCAGGCGGAGGGCTACTACCAGGACCTGCCCGCCGACATCCGCGCCGCGCAGCTCGAGCGGTTCGAGGCGCTCCACGAGGAGCTCTACCCGCGGCTCAGGCTCCATCTCTTCGACGCGCGGCGGCTCTTTTCGGCCCCGGTGACGATCTTCGGCTCGCTCCTGGCGGTGATCTATCTCGGCTCGAACTACCTCGCCTTCCGCGACAGCGACCGGGTGGAAACGATCACCCGCCATTTCGACCGCCTCGTGCGCGCCGCCGAAATCGGGGACCGGGAGTTTCCGGCCCATATCGCGCGCCTGCGTCGCGGGCTCTAGAGCTTGGGGTCCGGGTTTTCGGTGTGTCCGTCCACGGCGATGACCTGGCCCGACACCATCCGCGCGGCGTCCGAGGCGAGAAAGAGCGCCGTCTCCGCCACGTCCTCGGCGGTGACGAGCCGCCGCAGGGAAACGCCGGACGCGTAGCCCGCGCGCACCGCGTCGCGCGTCATCCCCTTGGCGGCGGCCTCCCGCGCCATCACCCCCTCCATCCGGGGGCCGTCCACCGCGCCAGGGCAGATCGCGTTGGCGCGGATGCCGTGGGGGCCGAGCTCCATGGCCACTGTCTTCATGAGCCCGATCACGGCCCATTTCGCCGCCGCGTAGGGCGCGCGGAAGGGATAGCCGTAGAGCCCCGCCGTGGAGCTCGTGAAAAGGATGGCCCCCTGCCCCCGCGCCTTCATGGCCGGTGCGGCGTGCTTGGCGGCGAGGAACGCCCCCTCGAGGGTCACCGACACGCAAAGCCGCCAATCCTCGAGCGCCACCTCCTCGAGCGACGCCGTGGGCCCCGCGATGCCCGCATTGGCACAGAGCGCGTCGAGCGGCCCGGCCTCGACCATCACCGCGGCCATGGCGGCCTCGTCGGCGGCGTCGGCCGCGCGCGCGTGCCAGTGGCCGGGACAGGTGGCGAGCGCCGCGGCATCCACATCCGTCACCCAGACCTCATGGCCCGCCGCGTCGAACCGGTCCGCCATGGCCCGCCCGATGCCCGCGGCCCCGGCGGTGATGAGCACGCGTTTCACTTCACCCCCACCGCGCGGCCCGCGCCCTCGGGCCGGGGCAGCGCGGCGTGATCCTCGGCATAGGCAGCGAGCCTGGCGGCCACCGCCTCCGACGGCACGGAAGCGCGCCGCGTCTCGAGGCTCACATGGATCAGCATGTGCTCGCCCGTGGCCAGGAGCCGGTCGCCCGCGCGCATCTCGTGCCAGAGATGCATCTTCTTGCCCGCCCCCGCGAGGACCTGCGTCGTGATCGTGATCGTGACCCCGGCATGGACCTCGTCCAGATGCCGGATATGGGTCTCGGCGGTGAAGTAGCTGCCGCCCGCCGCGATATAGGCCGCGTCGCAGCCGATAAGCTCCATGAACCGGTCCGTGGCGTCGCCGAAGGCCTGCAGGTAACGCGCCTCGTTCATGTGGCCGTTGTAATCGGTCCAGTCGAGCGGCACTGCGCGGTGCACGGTTTCCACCGGTCCCGGGGCCAGTGCGGGTGCCTCGAACGTCGCCTCATGCCGGGCGATGAGCGCCCCTGCGCCCCAGCCCTGCGCCTTCAAGGCGCGCAGCATGGCCACGAGATTGCCGTCGCGGATGCGCTCCAGCTCCCGGATCGAATGCGCGCCCGATTGCGCGTCAGACTGCGCGGCGATGGTCGCAATGAGCTCTTCCGTGAGCTCCGGCACGTCCATGAGCTTCGTCCACGGCCAGGCCAGCGCGGGCCCGAACTGCGCGATGAAATGCGCCATGCCCGCCTCGCCCCCGGCGATGCGGTAGGTCTCGAAGAGGCCCATCTGCGCCCAGCGCAGGCCGAAACCGTAGCGGATCGCATCGTCGATCTCCCCGGTCGTGGCCACGCCGTCCTTCACGAGCCAGAGCGCCTCGCGCCAGACGGCCTCCAGAAACCGGTCCGCGATATGGGCATCGATCTCCTGGCGCACACGCAGGGGATACATGCCGATCCCGCGCAGGATTTGTTCCGCTTTCTCAACCACCTCCGTGCCGGTCTTCGCGCTCGCCACGAGCTCGACGAGCGGCAGGAGGTAGACGGGGTTGAAGGGATGGGCGACGAGAATCTGTTCGGCCCGCGCGGCCCCCTCCTGGAGCTCGGAGGGCTTGAAGCCCGACGTGGAGGAGCCGATCACGGCCTCCACCGGGCAGACGCGCGCGAGATCGGCATAGACGCTGTGCTTGAGCTCCATCCGCTCCGGCACACTCTCCTGCACCCAGGCCGCGCCCGCCACCGCCGCGGCAAGGTCATCCTCGAATGTCAGCCGCCCTTCGCCCGGCAACGCTCGCTCATAGAGCCCGGGCAGCGCGCGCCGCGCATTGGCGAGCACCTCGGAGAGCTTTCGCGCAGCCTCGGGATCCGGGTCGAAGACCGCCACGTCCCAGCCGTTGAGCAGGAACCGCGCGGCCCAACCGCCGCCGATCACGCCTCCACCGATCACCGCCGCCTTAGGCATGGAGACCACCCCTTCCTTTTGCCCCGTACCTTGGCGGGGCCAGGGGGGCGTCGTCCATGGGGCTCCGGCCTATGGCGCCATGCAATGGACGACCCCCCGGGGGTGGCTGGGCGGGCCCGCCAGGCCACCTCAAGCCAGCGCGATCTCCGCCGTCTCGAGCGCCGTGATCCCCTGCAGGCCGCCGTGTTCGCGGATCTCGGAGCATGCCGCCAGGGCGAGCGCCGCGATCGCGAGCCAGATGAGTTTCGGTGCCATGATCTAGGGCCTCCATACCGTATGACCCCCACATCTAGCCACGCGGCGCGCGCTTTGTCAGCCCCAATTTCGCCCGCACGGCCTCCGGTCCCATGACGCGCGCGCCCATCCGCTCGATGATCTCGCGCGCCCGCGTCACGAGCTGGGCATTGGTGGCGAGGACGCCGCGGTCGAGCATCAGGTTGTCCTCGAGCCCCACCCGCACATGCCCGCCCGCGAGAACCGCCGCGGCCACGTAGGGCATCTGGTGCCGGCCCAGCGCGAAGGCCGAGAGCGTCCAGTCGCGGGGCACGTTGCCCACCATCGCCATGAAGGTGCCCAGGTCGTCGGGCGCCCCCCAGGGCACCCCCATGCAGAGCTGAACGAGCGCGGGCGCCTCGAGCACGCCGTCCGCCACCAGCTGCTTGGCGTACCACAGATGCCCGGTGTCGAAGGCCTCGATCTCGGGTTTCACGCCGAGCTCGGTCATCATCCGGCCCATGGCCTGCAGCATGCCGGGCGTGTTGGTCATGACGTAGTCGGCCTCAGCGAAGTTCATCGTCCCGCAATCGAGGGTGCAGATCTCGGGCAGGCATTCCGCGATATGTGCCACGCGCTCCTCTGCGCCGATCATGTCGGTGCCCGCGGCCACGGGAAGCGGCGCGTCGGTGCCGCCGAAGACGATGTCGCCGCCCATCCCCGCCGTGAGATTGAGCACGACATCCACGTCGGCGTCGCGCACCCGGTCGGTCAGTTCGCGATAGAGCTTGAGGTCCCGCGCGGGGGCGCCGGTCTCCGGGTCGCGCACGTGGCAATGGACGATCGCCGCCCCGGCCTTCGCCGCCGCGATCGCGCTCTCGGCGATCTCCCTGGGCGACCGCGGCACGTGGGGCGAGCGGTCCTGCGTGCTCCCCGACCCCGTCACCGCGCAGGTGATAAACACCTCCCTGTTCATCTCCAGTGGCATCTCAGCCCTCCCTCTTCAGTCTTCCTGCGCCTCCTGGCGGTGCTTTCTGTTCGGCGCGCCCCCGCGGTCGTGCTCACGTGGGCGTGCATGCGCGCCTTGGCTCAGGCGCTTTTGCCCGTGGGGCCACGCCCAGATCAATGCGAACGGAAGCAGGGACGCGCCGCATCGCGGGCTCAATAAGGCATGGGATGCGCGCGGTGGGTCTTGTCGATCCCCTCCATGAGCTCGGGGCTTATCCCCGTCTCGACGCCCGCGAGGATCCGCTCGAGCTGATCGTGGGAGGTCGCGCCGAAGATGGCGGAGACGAGGAAGGGCCGCGAGACGGACCATTCCATGGCCATGTGCACGGGATCGACGCCGTGCGCGGCGGCGAGCGCGCTGTAGGCCTCCGCCGCGGCAAGGCCCCGCTCCGTCCAGCGCCCCCCGAGGGAGCCGTTGATGTCGGCGCGGCTCCCCTTGGGCTTCACCCCGCCCGCGTACTTGCCGGTGAGAAAGCCCGTGGCGAGCGGTGAAAAGCTGAAAAGACCCACGTCCTCGGCCACCGACATCTCCGCCATGTCGGTGTCGTAGAGCCGGTGCATGAGCGAGTACTCGTTCTGCACGGAGGCCACGCGCGGCAGGCCGTGATCCTCGCTCAGGCGCAGCCACTGCGACGTGCCCCACGCGCTTTCGTTCGAAAGGCCGAAGGCGCGGATCGTCCCCCGCTCCACCTCTCTCTGAAGCGCCTCGAGGCAGTCGAGCATGTCCGCGCGCACCTCCTCGGCCCGGATGCCCGTCGGGTCGTAGGTCCAGTTCTTGCGAAACTGGTAGGAGCCGCGATTGGGCCAGTGGAACTGGTAGAGGTCGATGTAATCGGTCTGGAGGCGGTTGAGGTTCCCCTCGAGCGTCTCGCGGATCGTCTTGGAGCTGATGGGCGCGCCGTCCCGCACGTAGGACATGCCCTCGCCCGAATGCTTCGTGGCGAGGATGTAGTCGCCCCGGCGGGATTTGTTCGCCGCGTTCCAGTTGCCGATATAGGTCTCGGTGAGGCCCACCGTCTCCGCGCTGATCGGGTTCACGGGGTACATCTCGGCGGTGTCGACGAAGTTGATGCCCGCAGCGAGCGAAGTGTCCATCTGCCGGTGGGCATCGGCCTCCCCCGTCTGGGTGCCCCAGGTCATCGTGCCGAGACAGTAGGCGCTGACGGTCATCCCCGTCCGCCCGAGGGTGTTCATCTTCATGGGCTGTCTCCTTTGGCGCGACATTACGCCCGGGAAGCGGCGTGGCAAGCACTTGACGCGGGGGGTGGAGAAAATAGAACATAGAGAGAACACCCTGCTCCACAGAACGCTTCCATGCCCGCCAGTGCCGCGCATCTCCTGACCCGTGACCGGACCCGCCCCGACAGGCCCGGCCGGTGCACGCCGCCCGTCCTGGGCGCGCTCACGCTGGAGACCGCGCGCGTGCACGAGCTCTGCGGGCCTGCCCGGCGCACGCTGGCGCTCATGGTCGCGGCGGTGCTGGAGGGGCCGGTTTTCTGGGTGGCGCCCGCCTGGCACGCGGACCGGCTCAATCCGGAGGGGGTGTCGGAGTTCATCGATCCCGGGCGGCTCACCTTCGTGGAACCGTCGCGCGCGCCCGATCTGCTCTGGTGCTGCGAGGAGGTGCTGCGCACCGGCGCGGTGCCGCTCCTCGTGGGCGATCTGCCCGGCCCGCCGGCGCTGACGCCCGTCCGGCGTCTCCACCTCGCCGCGGAGACGGGCGCGGCGCGGGGCCACGCACCGCTCGGGCTGCTGCTCACGCCCGGCGAGGGCGGGGCGGCGGGGGTGGAGACGCGCTGGCACATGGCGCCCACGGCGGAGGAGGCCGCGCCCTGGCACCTCACGCGGCTGCGCGCGCGCGCGGCCCCGCCCAAGCACTGGTCGGTGAACCCCGCGCGCCAGCTCACGCCGCTTGCGCCCCAGGGGTGAGTGGGCCCGGTGGGCTGCGCGGCTTGAGTGGGTTCGAACGGCTGTGTGAGCTGAGACAATTGAGACGGCCGGCAAGGCCGAGACGCCGGAAAAGACCGGCCTCACGCAAAAGCGACAGCCCCGAGCGGCGAACGCCCTATGTCTACTCTATGCGCCTGATCCTCGCCCTCCACCTCGTCCTCCTTCTCCCCGCAGGAGCCCTGGCCCAGGCCGTGCCCTACACGCTCGACCGGGAGACCTCGCTCGTGGGCTTCGCCTTCGACCTCACCGGCGGGTCGGAGATCAAGGGCAACATGCCCGTCTCCGCCGCCGACATCGCCCTCGACGTCGACAGCCTCGAGCAGAGCCGCGCCTCCGTCACGCTCGACACGGGCCGCGCCATCACCGAACAGGCCTTCGCCACCGACGCCATGCTCGGTCCCAACGTGCTCGCGGCCGAGGACTTCCCCACCATCCGGTTCGAGGCCACGCGCATCACGGGCAACGTGAACGCGGCCCGCGTGGAGGGCCGCGTCACCATCAAGGGCGTCACGCGCCCCATCACGCTGGACGCCCAGGTCTTCCGCCAACGCGGCACCGCGGCGGGCGACCTCTCGCGGCTCTCGGTCTTCATGACCGGCAGCGTGGACCGGCGGGAGTTCGGCGCCGATGGCTTTCCGCAATTCGTGGGTCCCGAAATCCGCATCGAGATCCTGACCCGCCTGACGCGCAGCCAGTAGCCCCGGACGCCAAAGCGTCTGCAAACACCCGAAGCGCCTTCGAAGGCGCCTGCGCCGCCGCGCGCCCGGCGCGTCCGATCGGAAAGATTTGCAGCCGGGGGATCGCAGGCGCATGAACACCCCATGGGTCTCCTCGTCTCCTTCGCGGCGCTTTTCCTCTCGGTCCTCCTGCTCCAGCTCTCCTCGGGCGGCGTGGGCACCATCGACGCGCTCACCGGTCTGTCGCTGGGCTTCTCGGCGGGGCAGATCGGCCTCCTGGGCTCGGCGCATTTCGCGGGCTTCTTCATCGGCTGCTGGTGGGCGCCGCGGCTCATGGGCGCCGTGGGCTTTTCCCGTGCATTCGCGGTCTTTACCGCCCTCGGCGCGCTGGGCCTTCTGGGCCACATCCTCACGGACGCCCCCCTCGTCTGGGCCGCGCTCCGCGTGGCCTCCGGGCTCTGCATCGCGGGCTGCTACACGGTGATCGAGGCCTGGCTGCAGGCCAAGGTTACCAACGAGACGCGGGGACGCTCCATGGGCGCCTACCGCGTCGTGGACCTCGGCGGGCAGCTCGCCGCGCAGCTCATGATCGGCGCGCTGGCGGGGGTGGAGCTCTACGTGGCCTACACGCTTCTGGCGATGTTCTGCTCGGCGGCGATCCTGCCGCTCGCGCTGACGCGTGCGAGCCCGCCGTCGATGAACGCCGCGCCCCGGTTGCGGCCGCGTCTGGCCGTGCAGAGTTCGCCCCTGGCGGTGGGCGGCGTCATCGTGGCGGGCCTCACCGGGGCGGCCTACCGCATGGTGGGCCCGATCTACGCCTCCGAGATCGGGCTCGCCGCGGAGGAGGTGGGCCTCTTTCTCGCCGCGCTCATCGTGGGCGGCGCCCTAGCGCAGGTGCCCGCGGGCTGGCTCGCCGACCGCTACGACCGGCGCCGCGTCCTCATCGGCTTTTCCCTCGCGGCCATGGCGGGCTGTGCGCTTTCGGCTCTCGCCACCGGGCCCGCCTTTGCCATCGCAGCCTCCGCCCTCTTCGGCTTTCTCACGGTGCCGATCTATTCGATCTCCGCGGCCCACGCCCACGATTTCGCCGAGGACGACGCGCGCGCCGAGCTCTCGGCCGCGCTCCTGTTCTATTTCGCCGTGGGCGCCATCGTGAGCCCGGTGGCCGTCTCCGCGCTCATCGACGCGGCGGGTCCGGCCTCCTTTTTCGGTTTCATCGCGGCAGGACACCTCGCGCTCGTCCTCTACAGCCTCCTGCGCATGCGCCGCCGCCCCAGCGCCGCGGAGCGCACGCGCTACATCTACGCGCCGCGCACCTCCTTCCTCGTGGGCCGGCTTCTGGGCCGCGAGCGCAAGAAGGGTGGCCCCCCGCGCCAATCGCCTCTATCTGGCAGGCCCGACGACAAGGAGTAGGCCATGGCGCGCATCCTCATCACCTCGGCGATCCCGTATATCAACGGGATCAAGCACCTGGGCAATCTGGTGGGCTCCCAGCTGCCCGCGGATCTCTTCGCCCGGTACAAGCGCGCCCGGGGTCACGAGGTCATGTTCCTGTGCGCCACCGATGAGCACGGCACCCCCGCCGAGCTCGCCGCCGCCAAGGCGGGCAAGCCCGTGGCCGAGTTCTGCGCCGAGATGCACGCCGTCCAGGCCGATATCGGGGAGCGCTTCGGGCTCTCCTTCGATCATTTCGGGCGCTCCTCGTCGGAGGAGAACAAGGCGCTCACACAGCACTTCGCCGGTGTCCTCGCCGAGCGCGGCCTCATCGGCGAAGTGGAGGAGGAGCAGGTCTATTCCAACGCCGACGGCCGCTACCTGCCCGACCGCTACATCGTGGGCACCTGCCCCAATTGCGGCTACGAAAACGCCCGCGGCGACCAGTGCGAGAACTGCACGAAGCAGCTCGACCCCACCGACCTCATCAATCCGCGCTCGGCCATCTCCGGCTCCACGGACCTCGAGGTGCGCAAGACCAAGCACCTCTACCTGCGCCAGTCGGCCATGCGCGAGGAGCTCTCCGACTGGATCGCCTCCAAGACCGACTGGCCGGTGCTGACGACCTCCATCGCCAAGAAATGGCTCAACGATGGCGACGGCCTCCAAGACCGTGGCATCACCCGCGACCTCGACTGGGGCGTGCCCGTGAAGAAAGGCGCCAAGGACTGGCCCGGTATGGAGGGGAAGGTCTTCTACGTCTGGTTCGATGCCCCCATCGAATACATCGCCGCCGCGCAGGAACGCGACCCGGGCGACTGGGAGCGGTGGTGGCGCACCGACAAGGGCGCGGGTGACGTCACCTACTACCAGTTCATGGGCAAGGATAACGTGCCCTTCCACACGCTCTCCTTCCCGGCCACGATCCTCGGCTCGGGCGAGCCGTGGAAGCTCGTCGATTACATCAAGTCGTTCAACTACCTGAACTATGACGGCGGGCAGTTCTCGACCTCACAGGGCCGCGGCGTCTTCCAGGACCAGGCGCTCGACATCCTGCCCGCCGATTACTGGCGCTGGTGGCTTCTGTCGAACGCACCCGAGACCTCGGACAGCGAATTCACCTGGGAACGCTTCCAGGAGGGCGTGAACAAGGACCTCGCCGACGTGCTGGGCAATTTCGTGAGCCGCGTGACGAAGTTCTGCCGCTCCAAGTTCTCCGAGGCGATCCCCGAGGGCGGCGCATACGGGCCGCGCGAGGAACAACTCACCCAAGACCTCACCAAGCGCGTCCGCGCCTACGAGGCGGCCATGGATGCCATCGAGGTGAGGAAGGCCGCCGCCGAGTTGCGCGGCGCGTGGGTGCTGGGCAACGAGTACCTGCAGGAGGTGGCGCCGTGGTCCACCTTCAAGGAAGATCCGGAGCAGGCCGCGGCCCAGATCCGCCTCGCGCTCAACCTCATCCGCGTCTACGCCGTCTTGTCCGCGCCGTTCATTCCCACCGCCGCGGCCTCCATGCTGGCGGGCATGAACACGCTTGATACGTCCTGGCCCGACGACGTGTGCGCGGCCTTGGCTGCGCTGCCCGCGGGCCACGCCTTCACCGTGCCAGAGGTGCTCTTTGCCAAGATCACCGATGACCAGCGCGCGGCATGGGCGGATCGCTTCTCCGGCACGCGGGACTGACCCGCTCACAATCGCGCGACTTCGGGCGCGGGACAAAATAGCATGGTGACCGCGCGCGCCCCGTCGCTAGGCTGCGCGCATCGTTTTGGAGATTTCGAATGCGTATTGTCCTCGCCGCCGCCCTTTCCCTCGCGCCGCTTAGCGTATCAGCTGCCACCTGCATCACCGACAAGGGGAGCTTCAGCGCCTACAAGGAGCACTTCGCCGCCGAGGCCCGGGCCGCGGGCATCGGCGCGCAGGGGATCGAGGCGCTCCGCGGCGCGCGCCTCTCCGACATCACCTGGCGCTTCGAGAGCCGCCCGTCGACGCAAACCGGCACGCTCCAGGGCGACCCGGCGGAGTTTCTGGCCAAACGCTCCGGTGCCACGGCGCAGGTCTTCGTCAATCTCGTGGAGCAGCGCATCGCACGCAACCCCAACACCTTCGCCGCCATCGAGCGCGCCTATGGCGTGCCCGCCTCGATCCTCGCCACGATCTGGGGGCTGGAGACCTCCTGGGGCGGGTACACCGGCTCCTCGCCCATCGTGGGCGCCTCTGTGACGCTGGCCTCCTATTGCCGCCGGCACCCCCGGTTCGAGCCCCACGCGCTGGCGGCGCTGCGCCTCGTGGACCGGGGCGTGCTCTCGACCGCTTCGCGTGGCGGCCCCTCCGGCGAACTCGGTCACATGCAGTTTCTCGCAGGCAATTGGGAGCGCTTCGCCGTCGATGCCGATGGCAGCGGCGCGGCCGATCCCATGAGCGCACCGGATGCGCTCGCCACCGCAGCGCGCATGCTCGCGGAGAACGGGTGGCAGGCGGGCGAGCCCTACGCACCCGGCACCGCGAATTTCAACGTCCTCAGCGTCTGGAACGACAGCGGCAACTACCAGCGCGCCATCGCCTATTCCGCGGGCCTCGTGGACGACTAGACCCGCCCGTCCCGGCCCCCGCGCCGGGACCTCTCCCTCCACATCTAAAGCCCCCCGAAGCAGGGAGAGCTCAAATCACGCCCCGCGCCCGCATCCCCGCGACATCGTCCGGCGCGAACCCCAACTCGCCCAGGATCGCCTCCGTATCCGCACCGAGCGCGGGCACGGCCGCGATATCACCCGCCTCCTGAAACGGCGCGGCCAGCGCCGGCAGCGGCCCCGCCGCGCTCTCGCCCGTCCCCCAGCGCCCGCGCGCGGCGAGCTGCGGATGCGACCAGAGATCGGCCATGTCGCGCAGCTTGGCATAGCCGATCTTGGCCCGCTCGAGCCGCGCCTGCATCTCCGCGCCCGTCAGCGCCCCCAGGATCCTCGTGATCTCCGGCAGCACCGTCTCGCGCCGCGCGCTCCGCTCGGTGATGGAGGCGAGCCCCGCATCCTCCGCCATGTCCGGCCGCTGGAGCACCACCCGCGCGAAGCTTTCCCATTCCCGCGCGTTCTGCACGCCGAGCAGGATCACCTCCCCGTTGGAGGCCGCAAAGGGCCCGTAGGGCAGGATATAGGCGTGGGAGGCCGCCGTCCGCGGCGGCGGCGGCGCGCCATCCATGGCGTAATAGAGCGGGTGGCCCGTCCACTCCGCCAGCGCCTCCAGCATCGAGATATCGAGATGCGCGCCCCGCCCCGTGCGCCCCCGCTGGATGAGCGCGGCCAGGATGCCCGAATAGGCATACATCCCCGCCGCGATATCGGCGATGGCGATCCCGGCCTTCGAGGGATGCGCCTCCGTCCCCGTGAGCGACAGGAACCCGGCTTCGGCCTCGATCAGCAAATCGTAGGCCTTGCGATGGGCGTAAGGCCCGTCCTGCCCGTAGCCCGAGATCTCCGCGAAAATGAGCCCCGGATGCGCGGCCCGAAGCGCCTCCCACGAAAGCCCGAGCCGCGCCGCGGCCCCAGGGGCCAGGTTCTGCACCACCACATCGGCCCGCGCCACGAGCCGCGAGAGCACCTCCGGCGCCGCCTTCACATCGAGCGTCAGGCTCTCCTTGCCGCGGTTCACCCACACGAAATGCGAGCTCAGCCCCCGCGCGCGGGTGTCATAGCCCCGCGCGAAATCGCCCGTACCGGGCCGTTCCACCTTGATCACCCGCGCGCCCAGATCGGCGAGCTGGCGCGTGCAAAAGGGCGCCGCGATCGCATGCTCGAGCGAGACGACCGTGATGCCCTCTAGCGCACCCGCCAGCATCAAAGCACCTGAAAGCGCAACGAAATCAACGATGTACCTGCGGCCGGATTCGAACCGGCACGGCACGAGGGCCTAGGGATTTTAAGTCCCCTGTGTCTACCATTCCACCACGCAGGCATGGGGGGAGCGTTATAGCTCCTGCCCCAGCGGCTCAAGGGGCTCGGTCAGGAGTGCGCGCTCCGAAAGCCACGGGTTGAGCCTGAGCGCGCGGCGCAACGGGGCCTGCGCGTCCTCCCGGCGCCCGAGCCCGATGAGCGTGAGCGCCATCCCCGTGAGCACACCCGTATGCCGGGGAGACCGCGCCTCGGCGGCCTCGAGCATGGCGAGCGCGTCACTGAACTGGAACTGGAGGTAATGGACGAAGCCGCGCTGGTTATACCCCTCCGCATAGTCCGGGCAGTAGGCGATGAGCGCGTCGAGCCGGTCGGCGGCCGCGCCGTAATCGCCCAGCCGCAGCGCCTCCATCCCGGCATCGAGCATCGCCTGCGCCTCGGCATCGGGCGCCGCCGTCCAGAGCTGCCAGAGCTCCGCGTTGAGCGGCCCCACCGCCGCGCCCTTGGGCAGCGCCTGGATGCGGGCATAAAGCTCCCCCTCCGCCCGCGCGATATCGGGGTTGGGCGGGCAATCGGCGCAGGCGGGGCCGGCAAGAAGGGCGAGCGCGATCCATCTCATGGGATGAAAGGATGTGCGGCAGAGCGTACCCGTCAAGCCCCGCGGCCTTGACGGCGCGGCCCCGCGGCCCTTCCTATCGCCCATGTTCCCGATCCGTGACCACAACCCCTCCGAGCGCATCCCCTACGTCACCTACGGGCTGCTCATCGCCAATGTGGCGATTTTCCTGAGCTACCTGCCGCTCTTCGGCGATGAGACGCGCCTCTTTTTCTTCTTCCAGGATTACGGCCTCGTGCCGCGGGCCTTCCTCGCCGGGGACGATCCGGGCGCCCTTTTCACCTCCATGTTCCTCCATGGCGGCTGGATGCACATCGCGGGCAACATGCTCTTCCTGTGGATTTTCGGCGACAACATGGAAGAGGCGTTCGGGCATTCGGGCTTTCTCCTCTTCTACCTCGCCTCGGGCGTGGCGGCGGGCCTCGCGCAGGTGGCCGTGGACCCCGGGAGCCTCGTGCCCATGGTGGGCGCCTCGGGCGCCATCGCGGGCGTCATGGGGGGCTATCTCCTGCTCTACCCCCGGGCGCGCGTGGACATCCTGCTCTTTCTCATCGTCTACCTGCGCATCTTCCCGGTGCCGGCCTGGCTCATGCTCGGGGCCTGGTTCGGATTTCAGCTCGTGGCCGGCGTCGCCGATCAGGGCGGCGGGGGGGTGGCCTACTGGGCCCATGCGGGCGGCTTCGTGGCGGGCTTCCTCCTCGCCGTTCCGCTCTGGCTGCGTATGGGCGGCAGCACCCATTGGGACCGCACCGAGGGCCACCCGCCCCATCCCGACGCGCGCTACCGCTTCGCGAAGCCCGGCGTCCCGCAGGTCCCGCGCCGCCGGAGTGCCGCGCCGAAACGCCGCCCGAGCCCCTGGGACCGGCGCTGACGGGCGCGTGAGGCCCCCGCTTCTTTGTGCTCCGTACTTCGGGGTTTGGGGCAGAGCCCCAAGGCCCGCGCGGCCCGAGCGCAAAAAATCACGCGCGCCGAAGGCGCTCCGGTCAGGTGCGGATGACCTTGGCGAAGCCCGCAAAGAGGGGATCGTTGGCGCAGATGATCTCGCCATCCGCGAGAATGTCGCCCGCCGGGTCGAGCGGCTCCACGAAGCCGCCCGCCTCCCGCACGATGATGATCCCAGCCGCGAGGTCCCAGGGCTTCAGCCGCCGCTCCCAGAACCCGTCGTAGCGCCCCGCCGCCACGTAGGCGAGGTCGAGCGACGCCGTGCCCCAGCGGCGCACGCCCGCCACCGCGGGCAGGAGCCGCGCGAGATCCTGCAGCGTCTCGGGCAGATCGGCGCGCCCACCGAAGGGCAGGCCCGTAGCGAACACCGCCTCGATCATCGAGCGCCGCCCCGACACGCGCAGCCGCGTGTCGTTCATGAAGGCACCGATCCCCTTCTCGGCGAAAAACATCTCGTCCTTGGCGGGGTCGTAGACCACGCCCGCCACGATCTGCCCTTTATGTTCCAGCGCGATCGACACCGCCCAGTGCGGCAACCCGTGGAGGTAGTTCGTCGTCCCGTCCAGCGGGTCCACGATCCAGCGTCGCGTGGGGTCCTCGCCCGGCGTCTCGCCGCTTTCCTCCGCGAGCCAGCCATATGTTGGGCGGGCGCGCGTCAGTTCCTCGCGGATGATCTCCTCGGCGCGGATATCGGCGCGGGTCACGAAGTCGCCCGGCCCCTTGGAGGAGACCTGCAGCTGCTCGACCTCCGCGAAATCCTTCACGAGCGACCGCCCGGCCTTCCGCGCGGTGTTCATCATGACGGTGAGGTTGGCCGAGCCTTGCATATGCGTCTCCGGAAGCTGCGAGCGCCGCCCCTTACCGGCTCCGGGCCGAAAGGCCAAGGGGCTCCGGCACGGGCCTCAAGCGCGTTGCAGCTTCACCGGCTCGGAGCGCGCGAGACGTAGGAGATGCGCCATGTAGGGCTTCGTCGCGTCCTCCTCGCGCACCGCGGCATAGAGGCGGCGCGTCACGCCAGAGGCCGTCAGAGGCCGCGTCACGTAATCGGAATTGTAGCGCACCTCCCGCACCACCCAGTCGGGCAGCACCGCCACGCCGCGATTGGACGCCACGAGGAGGAGGATCACCGCTGTCAGCTCCACCTGCCGGATGCCGCGGGGCTCGACCTTGGCGGGCATCAGGAGCTGGGAGAAGACATCGAGCCGCGACCGCTCCACCGGGTAGGTGATGAGCTGCTCCTCGCGGAAATCCTCCGCCTCCACATGGGGCTTCTCCGCCAGCGGATGGGCCGCGGAGGCCACGAACACCGCCTCGTAATCGAAGAGCGGCGCGAAGGTGATCCCGTCGAGGTCCTCGGGGTCCGACGACACCACGAGGTCCACCTCCTCGCGCCCGAGCGCGGGCATCGCCTCGAAGGCGAGCCCGGGGCGGATATCCACGTCCACGTCGGGCCAGGCCTTGCGGAACGCCTCGAGCACCGGAAAGAGCCACTCGAAACAGGCATGGCACTCGATCGCGATATGGAGCCGCCCGGTCTTGCCCGCCTGGAGCCCGCGAAACTCGTCCTCCACGGAGGCGATCTCCGGCAGCACCTTGTCGGCGAGCCTGAGCATCCGCATCCCCGCCGAGGAGAGCTTGAGCGGTTTCGTGCGCCGCACGAAGAGATCGACGCCCACCTGATCCTCCAAGCCCTTGATCTGATGGGACAAGGCCGACTGCGTGATGTGGAGGAGGTCGGCGGCCCGCGCGAGGCCGCCGGCCTCGTGGATCATCTTCACCGCGCGCAGATGTTTCAGGTCGATATGCAAAATATTCTCATCAACTAAGTGAGCATCATGAGTTTGTATATTAAGGGCCAACGGTAGATCAAGGAAAGGCCAAGAGGAGCTGAACCATGTCCCGTCCCGCCATTTCCTTTGAGTTCTTCCCGCCCAAGGACATCCCCGCCTCCTTCGGGCTCTGGGAGGCGGCGCAGGCGCTTTTGCCCTTCGGGCCCCGCCACGTGTCGGTCACCTACGGGGCCGGCGGCACGACGCGCGAGCTCACCCACGAGACGGTCACCGCGCTCTCGCGCCAGGGGGCGCAGGTGGCCGCGCATCTCACCTGCATCGACGCCTCCCGCGCGGAGACGCTCGCCATCGCCGAGGGCTACCGCGCGGCGGGCGTGAACGACATCGTGGCGCTCCGCGGCGACGCGCCCGGCGGCGGTGCCTTCGCGCCCCATGCCGACGGCTTCCGCTCCTCGGTGGAGCTCATCGGCGCGCTGGCGGCAGAGGGCTTCGACGTCCATGTGGGCACCTATCCCGAACCCCATCCCGACAGCCGCGGCGCCAAGGCCGACATCGAATGGCTGCGCGCGAAGTTCCAGGCGGGGGCGAAGACCGCCGTGACGCAGTTCTTCTTCGAGGCGGAGACCTTTCTCCGTTTCCGCGATGCCTGCGCCGATGCGGGTCTCGCCGCACCGATCATTCCGGGCATCCTGCCCATCCACAACTGGGCCTCCGCGGCGCGCTTTGCCAAACGCTGCGGCACGGAGATCCCGCTCGAGCTGGCGCAGGCTTTTGAGGCCGCCGAACGCGACGGGCGCACCGACCTCCTCGCCCTAGCCCATGCCACCGAGCTCTGCTCGACGCTGGTGGACGAAGGCGTGGAGCAGCTCCATTTCTACACGCTCAACCGCCCGAACCTGACCCGCGACGTCCTGCGCGCGCTGGGTGTGCCGCGCCAGGAGCCCTTGCGCGACGTGGCCTGAGCGGCCTAGCGTCCGCCCGGTGATCCATCCCGGGAGGACGCCCATGATCATCACCCAGTTCACCGCCCAGACGCCCGAGGACCTGCCCAGCCGCGAGACGCTGCTTTCGATGTCGGGCCTCGCCTTCATGGAGGCGATGCTGCGCGGCGAGATCAGCCGCCCGCCCATATCGGGCCTCATGAACTACCGCCTCCACGCCGTGGACCGCGGCGCGGTGGCGTTCCGCGGCACGGCGGACTTCTCCCATACGAACCCCATGGGCGGGGTCCATGGCGGCTGGTACGGCACGCTTCTCGACAGCTGCATGGCCTGCGCGGTGATGACGACGGTGCCCGAGGGCTCGGTCTACACGACGCTGGAATACAAGATAAACATCACCCGCGCGCTGCCCACGGGCCTCGAGATCGAGGCGCGCGGCGAAGTCAGCCATGCGGGCCGCTCCACGGGCGTGGCCACGGGCGAGATTCGGGGCGTGGCGGATGGCAGGCTCTACGCCTCTGGCTCCACCACCTGCCTCATCATGGACATGGGCGGCTAGTCACGACGCCGGGTCCTCTCCGCCCGGAACCACGGGCAGGACGTCGATCGACACGCTCTCGTGGACGCGCTCGGACGGGTCGCGCCCCACCCGCCGCGGCCAGCGGTTCCAGAAGAATTTCTGCCACCCGCTCCACGCGCCGATGGAGGGGGCATGGGCATCCCGCGGGAAGCCGTCCCGCCAGCCCGGCGAGAAGCTGAGCCCGCTCTCCTGGAGCCGCTCCATGAGCCAGACGAAGGGGATGTTGGCGAGCGGCCGCGCCGCGTCAAATCCGCGAAGCTGCCCGCCCACATCGCCGTGGGTGCCGCGAAACCAGACCTGCTCCAGCCGCCCACGCCAGCCCGGCACCCGCCGCCAGAGCACCGGCGCGAAGGCGCGCCGCGTCTCGTTCAGCGCCAGCGCCTGGTAGCCCGCGCGCACATGGGGCCCGAGCGTGTGATCGTGGAAGTGGTGGAGCCGGTCGGTGATCATCCAGAGGAGCGGGAGACGCAGCCCCAGCGCCTTCACCGTGTCCCAGACAGCCACCGCCTCGATCTCCACCGCGGCGTGGCAGTGCCGCGCGGCGAAGGCCGCCGCCGCCTCCGCGCGCCTCGGTTCGCAATAGAGCCGGTAGACCTCGCGCAGGTGCCGCTCCGTGGCCGCCTCGTGCCGGAGGAGCCCCACGCGCCCTACGATGCCCGCCAGCGAACGCGCCGCGTAGGCCCCCCGCGAATAGCCGATGAGGTAGATCCGGTCCCCCTCCCGGTACTGGGAGGCGAGCCAGCCATAGGCGCGCTTGATCTGCCCGTTGATGCCGTCACCCGTGGCCACCGCCAGCGCGTCGCGCCAGTCGCCCCATTGCAGCCCGGCCTCGTAGTAAAGCGCCACATCCGCGCCGCCATGGCCGCGGATGAGCTTGGCCGCCAGGCCCGCATTCGTCTCGCAGCCGGGCTCGAGCGAGGACATCGTCCCGTCGAGGATCACCACGAGCTTCCGGTAGCTCCGTGCCCGCGGGACCACCGCCATCTGCCGAAACCCCTGCCCGAAGAGCCCGCGAAGGCGGTCACTGAACCTCATGGCACTCGAAATCCCCTCAACATGGCCCCACCATACCCCCGAATTCCGGTTCAACCACACACCTTGCGGTGACGCGCCCGTGCGCCGCATTTGACGCCTTTAAGCCCTCTCTCCACTTCGCTAGACAATCCGGGCACCACCGAGAGCCGGGACCAGCCGCCATGGACAAGACCTTCAACGCCGCCGAGGCCGAAGCGCGGCTCTACGCCGCCTGGGAAGAGGCGGGATGCTTCACCGCCGGCAAGCATGTGGGCAATGGCGAAACGGCGTCCTACTGCGTCATGATCCCGCCGCCCAACGTCACGGGCGTGCTCCATATGGGTCATGCCTTCAACAACACGCTCCAGGACATCCTCACGCGCTGGCACCGCATGCGCGGCTTCCACACGCTCTGGCAGCCCGGCACGGACCACGCGGGCATCGCCACGCAGATGGTCGTGGAGCGCGAGCTCATGCAGAGCCAGCAGCCCGGCCGCAAGGAGCTCGGCCGCGAGAAGTTTCTCGAGAAGGTCTGGGAGTGGAAGACGCAGTCCGGCGGCACGATCCGCGATCAGTTGAAGCGTCTCGGGGCGAGCTGCGATTGGTCGCGCGAGGCCTTCACCATGTCCGGCGCGCCGGGCGCCCCCGCGGGCAATGAGGGCAATTTCCACGACGCGGTCATCAAGGTCTTCGTGGAGATGTACAATCAGGGCCTCATCTACCGCGGCAAGCGGCTCGTGAACTGGGACCCGCATTTCGAGACCGCGATCTCCGATCTCGAGGTGGAGAATGTGGAGACGCCCGGCCACATGTGGCACTTCAAGTACCCGCTCGCGGGCGGCGCGACCTATCGGTACGTGGAGAAAGATGAAGACGGAAACGTCACCCTCGACGAGGAGCGGGACTACATCTCCATCGCCACCACGCGGCCCGAAACGATGCTGGGCGATGGGGCGGTGGCGGTTCATCCGTCTGATGAGCGCTATGCGCCAATCGTCGGAAAACTCTGCGAAATTCCCGTGGGTCCGAGGGAGCACCGCCGCCTGATCCCCATCATCACCGACCCCTATCCCGATCCCGATTTCGGCTCCGGCGCGGTGAAGATCACGGGCGCGCACGACTTCAACGACTACGCCGTGGCCAAGCGTGGCGGCATCCCGATGTACCGCCTCATGGCCTTCGACGGGACGATGCGCGCGGACGGCGCGCCTTACGCCGAGGAGGCTGCGAAAGCGCAGGCCCACGCGACAGGCGCCGCGTTCACGGAGGCGGAAGTCGACACCATCAACCTCGTCCCCGACGACCTCCGCGGGCTGGACCGGTTCGAGGCGAGGAAGAAGGTCGTCGAGCAGATCACGTCTGAGGGCCTCGCCGTCATGGTCTCCCAGACCCGCGAGGAGGACGGTGAGGAAACGACCGAGACCGTTCCCCTCGTCGAGGCCAAGCCCATCATGCAGCCCTTCGGCGACCGCTCGAAGGTCGTCATCGAGCCCATGCTCACCGACCAGTGGTTCGTCGACACCGCCAAGATCGTCGGCCCCGCCCTCGACGCGGTGAAGAATGGCGATGTCAAGATCCTCCCCGAGAGCGGCGAGAAGGTCTATTACCACTGGCTCGAAAACATCGAACCCTGGTGCATCTCCCGGCAACTCTGGTGGGGCCATCAGATCCCGGTTTGGTATGGATTCGATCTCATCGGCGCCGAGTTCACCGATGACGAAGGCGACGGACAACTCGACCAGGTCGAGATCACGCGCCTGCTCTTCCAGCAGGCCCTGGCTGATGGAGGTCTGCGCCACCATTGCGCACCCGATTTCGGGAGCGTCGCAAGCCAGTTCGGCGATGTCCTCGCCGATCTTCCCACCCCGCTCGACCACGCCCGCGTCATAGAGGTTGCCGACAAGGACGCCGCGGAACACGCGCTTGCCGAAAGCCTCGCCGCCTACACGGTGAGCCAGAACCCAACCGATCTCACCTTTCCGGTGTGGCGCGACGCGGACGTCCTCGACACTTGGTTCTCGTCGGGGCTCTGGCCCATCGGCACCCTCGGCTGGCCGGAAGATACGGACGAACTCAAACGCTACTTCCCCACCTGCGACCTCATCACCGGGCAGGACATCCTCTTCTTCTGGGTGGCGCGGATGATGATGATGCAGCTCGCCGTCGTGGACGAGGTGCCGTTCAAAAACGTCTACCTCCACGGCCTCGTGCGCGACGCCAAGGGCAAGAAGATGTCGAAATCCACCGGCAATGTCGTAGACCCGCTCGACATCGTAGAAGACTACGGCGCGGACGCGCTGCGCTTTTCGTCTGCCGCCATGGCCGCCCTCGGCGGGGTGCTCAAGCTCGACATGAAGCGCATCGAGGGCTACCGCAACTTCGGCACCAAGCTCTGGAACGCCGCACGATTTGCGGAGATGAACGACGCCCTCCACCTCGCGCCCGAGGCGCGCGCGCGTATGCACGGGATGTGTACGGGCGGTGTACGGGATGTGACACCGCAAAACACGGTCAATCTCTGGATCATCGGGGAGGTCGCTCGGGTGCGGGAAACGGTGGACGAGGCGCTCGGTGCCTACCGGTTCAACGATGCCGCCTCCGCGCTCTACGCCTTTGTCTGGGGCAAGGTCTGCGACTGGTATGTCGAATTCGCCAAGCCCTTGCTTTCAAACGAGGAAACCGCGCAGGAGACCCGCGAGGTCATGGCCTGGGTGCTGGAGCAATGCTGCCTCCTCCTGCATCCGATCATGCCCTTCATCACCGAGGAGCTCTGGGGCCAAAGCCCCCGCGAGCGGATGCTCGCCGTGACCGAATGGCCGAGCTATAGCACTGATATCGTTGACGAAAACGCGGATCGGGAGATCAACTGGGTCATCACCCTCATCGAGAATATCCGCTCCGCCCGGACGCAAATGAACGTGCCGGCCTCGGCCCGCATCCCCCTCGTGGCCGTCGACATGGACGCCGCCGGTCGCGCGGCCCTCGCGGCCCACTGGGCGCTGATCGAGCGCCTCGCCCGCGTGGAAGGCCCTGAAAACGCTGGCGAAATGCCCAAGGGCGCGCTGGTGGTCTCCGCCCCCGGCTGCACGCTGGGCCTGCCGGTGGCGGACCTCATCGACGTGGACGCCGAACGCGCGCGGCTGACCAAGAGCGTGGGTAAACTCGACAAGGAAATCAAAGGCTTGGAAGGCCGCGTGAACAATCCGAAATTCGTGGCCTCCGCCCCCGAGGAGGTCGTGGAGGAGGCCCGCGCCAACCTCGCCGCCCGGCAGGAGGAGCGCGACACGCTCTCGGCGGCAGTGGCGCGCCTGTCGGAGATGGCCTAGCCGCCCCGCGCCCATGAGCCATGACCGATAAACGCCTGACAGAGCTCGCGAAATTCCTTCCGGCAACGGTGCCATTCGTTGGCCCCGAGGCCCAAGAGCGCGCCCGCGGCGCGGCGTTCGAGGCGCGACTGGGCGCCAATGAGAGCGTCTTCGGCCCCTCGCCGCGCGCCATCGAGGCCCTGGCGGAGGCCGCGTCGGAAGCCTGGAAATACGGCGATCCGGAGGTCCACGACCTCCGCCAAGCCCTTGCCGCGCATCACGAAATCGGGCCCGAGCACATCGTCGTCGGCGAGGGGATCGACGGGCTCCTCGGCCTCCTAGCACGCCTCCTCGTGGCGCAGGGCGACCGCGTCGTGACCTCCCACGGCGCCTACCCGACCTTCGACTTCCACGTCACGGGGTTCGGCGGTGCGCTCACCCGCGTGCCCTACCGGGACGACGCCGAGGATCCGGCTGCGCTCCTGTCGAAAGCCACTGAAATCAAAGCGAAATTGATCTACTGGGCGAACCCGGACAACCCCATGGGCACTTGGCACCCGGCGGGCGTCGTCTCCCGCGCGATCAGCCACGTGCCCCCCGGCGCGCTCCTCGTCCTCGACGAGGCCTATATCGACACGGCCCCCGCAGGCACCGCGCCGCCGATTGATCCGCGGGACGCGCGCGTGATCCGGATGCGCACGTTTTCAAAGGCTTATGGGCTCGCGGGGGCGCGTGTCGGCTACGCCATCGGGCCCGCGCCGCTCATCGCCGCCTTCGACCGGGTGCGCAATCATTTCGGCCTGAGCCGCCTGAGCCAGGCGGCCGCCCTCGCCGCGCTCGGCGACCAGGCGCATCTTCGCCAGACCCTGCGCGCCATCGCCGCCGCCCGGGCCGAGCTCTACCGCATCGCGCGCGAAAACGGCCTCACCGCGCTGCCCTCGGCCACGAATTTCGTGACCATCGATTGCGGCGGGGACGGCGCCTTTGCCGCCAGCGTTATGGAGAGGCTCCTCGCGCGGGGCATCTTCATCCGCAAGCCCATGGTGCCCCCGCTCGACCGCTGCATCCGCGTCAGCTGCGGCCTGCCCGCCGACATGGCCGCCCTAGCGCGGGCTCTGCCGGCGGCGCTCAGGGAGGCAAGTGCCTGATTTCGCGGCGGTTTTTCGCAGGCCCGCCGCGCAGCCGGGCCGGTAACGGAACTTTCGCTTTTCCTCGGCCATTCTCCTGCTACCGTTCCGGTAGGAGGGCCCATGAGCGACGAGAATTTCACGCCGAAGGAAGCGCCGAACTACACCAACGCGTTCCTGGCCATCATGCTCCCGATCGCGTTCTTCGCGCTCTGGATTATCGCGGGCCTTTTCGGCTTTGCCTGGGTGATCCTATCCGCGATGGGTGCCGAGGTCGCCTACCGCCACTTCATCAGCCCGCGCTCCTGAGATCACCTGCGCCGCCGCCGCGGCCCCGCCCGCGCCGTGGGGGATGCCCAGCGCGCCGAGCCCGGCCTCCAGCGACGCGAGCGTGCCCAGAATGGAATGCGCGTTGACGTGGCCCATATGGCCCACCCGGAAGAACCCGTGCCAGGCCGGATCGCCCGGGGGCGCCATGCCGAGCCCGATGCCCAGCGTGACACCCGCCACCTCATCCATCCAGTCGCGCAGCGCCGTGCCGTGGGGCGCGCCGATCCGCACCGAGGTCACCGCGTTCGAGCGGTGGTCCGGGTCGGTCACGTTGAGCTCCACCGGTCCGTCCGCGCCCCAGGCCTCGAACGCGGCCCATACGGCGCGCGCGAGCGTGGCGTGGCGCGCGAGGACGGCCTCGAGCCCCTCTTCGTGCAGGATCATGTCGAGCGCCGTGCGCAGCCCGTAGAGGTGGTGAGTGGGCGCCGTGCCATCGAAATTCTGGTAGTATTCCGCGGGGTTCGACCGCGGGCGCCAGTCCCAATAATGCGTGACGCAGCGCGCGGTCTCCCGCGCCCGGTCCGCCTTGTCGGAGAAGTAGACGAAGGCCATGCCCGGCGGGGTCATGAGCCCTTTCTGGCAGCCTGATACCATGACGTCGACGCCCCAATCGTCCATCCGGAAGTCGTCGCAGCCCAGGCAAGCGATGCAATCCACCATCAGGAGCGCACCGTGCCCGGCAGCGTCCATCGCCGCGCGCAACGCCGCGATATCGCTTTTGACGGAGGTGGAGGTATCCACCTGGACCGAGAGCACCGCCTTGATCGTCCCGGCCCCGTCGGCGCGCAGCACCTCCTCCACTCGGCCCATGTCGATGGGCGCGCGCTTCCCGAAATCGAGGATCTCGCTCTCTACGCCCAGAAACCCTGCCATGTCGGACCAGCCAATGGCAAAGCGCCCCGTGGCCAGCACGAGCACCCTGTCGCCGGGCGAGAGCGTGTTGCTGAGCGCCGCCTCCCACGCCCCGTGACCGTTGGCGATATACATCGCCAGATGGCTCGAGGAGCGCGCCACCGCCTTGAGATCGGGGACGATGGAGGCCGTCATCTCCACCAGCTGGCCCGCATAGATGTTGGGCGCGGGCCGGTGCATGGCCTGCAGCACCCGGTCGGGGATGACGGAGGGCCCCGGGATCGCCAGCATCGGGCGACCCTGGGCGAGGGACTGGCGGAGGGGGCTCGGTTGCGTGTTCATACCCGCGAGGTATGCCTCTGCCGCGACCCCGTCAAACCTTGCTTGCCCCGGCCCTTGCCCCTAGAGGTGGCGCGGCCCAAATGACGGGCAGCCGAGCAGATCGACATGACCTCCCTCACCAAGAGCATAAAGGGCCTGGCCCGCATCACGCCGGAGACGCTCACGACGACCTCGGGCCGCCTATGGGCGATGATTTGCTACAACCTCTTCGATCACGGCTTCCTCAGGGTCTGGTGGACCAACCTCGAGGAGATCGCGCCAGGGGTCTGGCGCTCCAACCAGCCGGGCCCGCAACGCATGGCGCACTATGCGCGCATGGGCATCAAATCGGTGCTGATCCTGCGCGGGCGCGGCGAGAAGGCGCATTACCAGCTCGAACGCGAGGCCGCCGAACGGGCGGGCATCACGCTCCATGCCACGACCATCCACGCGCGGAAGGCCGCCGACCCCGCCCGGTTCAAGGAGCTTTTCCGGCTCTTCGAGACGATGGAGGGGCCCTGGCTGATGCATTGCAAGTCCGGCGCGGACCGCGCGGGGCTCGCCTCGGTGCTCTATCTCCTGTGGATCGGGCGACCGCTCGCGGAGGCGCGCAAGCAGCTTTCGTGGCGCTACTTCCACCTCACCAGCACCCAAACCGGCATTCTCGACGTCATGCTCGATCACTACGAGGAGGCGCTGCGCGAAGGGCCCAAAGACATCGAGACCTGGCTCGCCGAAGACTACGATCCCGCGCGGCTCACCGCCGAATGGAAGGAAGGACGCCGCCATGGCAAGCCCTGGCCCAGAGACTGAGCTGCGCGACCTCGCGCGCCTGCGCTGGCTCTGGCGCGGCTACGGGCGGCGCTACCTCGGGCTCCTTTTGCTGGCGCTCCTCCTCATGGCGGTGGAGGGCTCCGTCCTCGGCGGCGTGAGCCTGCTCATGGAGCCGATGTTCGACCGGGTGTTCGTGGAGGGCTCGACGGCGGCGCTCTGGATCGTGGGAGGCGGGCTTTTTGCCCTTTTCACGCTGCGCGCCTTCACCGCGTCGGCCCAGCGCGTGCTCATGACCTATATCGGGCAGCGCGTCGCCGCCAATATGCGGCAGGACATCCTGGGCCACGCAATGACCCTCGACGGCGGGTTCCACGCCACCCATCCGCCCGGCTACATGATCGAACGCGTCCAGGGCGATACCGGCGTGGTGGTGAGCAATGCGCGGGCGATCGTCACTGGCCTGGGGCGGGACGTCATCGGGCTCGTCGTGCTCTTTTCGGTGGCGATCAGCGTAGATCCCGTGTGGACGGCGGTGGCGCTCATCGGCATCCCGCTCCTCTTCGCGCCGGCCATCGCGATCCAGAGCTTCATCCGCAAACGCTCCACCGCTGCGCGGGAGGCGGCGGCGCGCATGGCGCTCCGGCTGGACGAGGTGTTCCACGGCATCTCCACGGTCAAGCTCTCGCGCCTCGAACGCTACCAGGCCGACCGCTACCGCAGCGCCAACGACAGCTTCATCCGGTCCGAGACCGAGAGCGAGCTCGGCCGCGCCATGATCCCCGGCCTCATCGACGTGTTTACCGGCCTCGGCATCCTCGGCGTGCTGGCCTATGGCGGGGGCGAGATCGTGAGCGGCGAGAAAACCGTGGGGCAATTCATGAGCTTTTTCACCGCCATCGCGCTCGCCTTCGAGCCGGTGCGGCGGCTGGGCAATCTCTCGGGCGTGTCAAAGACGCTGGCCGCGAGCCTTGAGCGCATCCAGGCCATCCTCGACACACGGCCCGCCCTCCTTGTGCCCGCCCAGCCGAAGCCGATCGCGGCCGGCGATATCCGCTTCGAGGACGTCCACGTGCGTTTCGGCGAGACCCGCGCGCTGGAAGGGTTGAGCTTCACCGCCCGCGCGGGCGAGGTGACCGCGCTCGTGGGCGCGTCGGGGGCGGGCAAGAGCACCGTCTTTCACACCCTCACCCGCCTCGCCCCCCTCACGGGCGGCTGCGTGACCATGCAGGGCACCGACATCACCGAAACCGAGCCCGGCGCGCTCCGCGGCCTCATCTCCATCGTGAGCCAGGACGCGCTCCTCTTCGACGACACGCTGCGCGAGAACATCACCTTCGGCGCCGAGATCTCCGACGAAACCCTCCGCGAGACGCTGGAGGCGGCCCATGTGGCCGACTTCCTGCCCGCCCTGCCCGCCGGCCTCGAAAGCCCCGCCGGTCCCCGCGGCTCGAACCTCTCGGGCGGGCAGCGGCAGCGCATCTCCATCGCGCGCGCGCTCCTGAAGGACGCGCCAGTCCTCCTCCTCGACGAGGCCACCTCGGCCCTCGACGCCGAAAGCGAGCACAAGGTGCAGGAGGCGCTCGCGCGCCTTAGCAGCGGGCGCACCACGCTCGTCATCGCCCACCGCCTCTCCACCATACGGGACGCCGACCGCATCGTCGTCATGGATCGCGGCCGCGCCGTGGAGGAAGGCACCCATGGCGAGCTTCTCGCGCGGGAGGGCGTCTATGCCCGCCTCCACGCGCTCCAGTTCCGGGAGGAGGCATGATGGGCCGCAAGCTCCTGCGCGTCACCGGCAGCGACCGCGTCGATTTCCTCCAGACCCTCGTGACGAACGAGGTGAGCGGGCTCTCCGGCGGGCTCGTCTATGCCGCGCTCCTGACGCCGCAGGGCAAGCTCATCGCCGATTTCTTCCTCGTGCCCGATGGCGACGGCATCCTTATCGACGTGGATGCGCGCGTGGCCGCCGTGCTGGCCCAGCGGCTGGGCCTCTACAAGCTTCGCGCCGATGTCACGCTCGACTGGGACACGCGGCGGGTGGCGCAGGGCCTGGGCGCGCCGCCCGAGGGGGCTTTCCCCGATCCGCGCCACGCCACACTGGGCTGGCGGGCCTACGGCGCGGAGACCGCGACGATCGAAGACTGGGATGCCCGGCGCGTGGCCGCCTGCATCCCCGAATGGGGCGCGGAACTCGGACCGGACACGTTCATCCTGGAGGCCGGCTTCGACCGCATGGCCGGCGTCGATTTCCGCAAGGGCTGCTATGTGGGCCAGGAGGTGACCGCCCGGATGAAGCACAAGACCGAGCTTCAGAAAGGCATCGCGCGCGTGGCCGTCGATGGCCCCGCCGCGCCCGGCACGGAGATCACCTCAGGCGGCAAGACGATCGGCACGCTCCACACCCGCGCGGGCGACGAGGCGCTGGCCTTTCTCCGCTTCAACCGCATCGGGGACCGGATGACCGCGGGCCACGCAGACCTCCGCCTGCTCTAGCGGGCCCCCCTTCTTTGTGCCCCGTACTTCTGCCCTCCGCCCGCCAGTGTTGGAGCGCCCGCCAGGGGGAGAGGCCTCCCTCCACTCCGCGCGGATATCCGCAGTGGAGCGCCCCGCCGCGCAGCGGCGCCACCGAAGGTTCAAGCGCGCAGCGCGCAGAAGGGAGGCGGGCGGGCCCACTTTCGAGGACCGCGGGGAGGCCGGATAAGGGGCGCTCGGCCTCGAACGTCGCGCCTCAGGCGCGCTCGGCGTATTCCATCGTCTCGGTGTTCACGACGATCATCTCGTCCTGGCCCACGAAAGGCGGCACCATGACCTTCACGCCGTTGTCGAGGATCGCGGGCTTGAAGGAATTGGCCGCCGTCTGCCCCTTCACCACCGGTTCCGTCTCGACGACCTGGCAGGTCACCTTCTGGGGCACCGTGGCGTTGAGCGCCTCGCTGTCGAAATACTCGATCTGCACGGTCATGCCGTCCTGCAGGAACGGGCGGCGGTCGCCCAGGATTTCCGCGGGCAGCTCGATCTGCTCGTAGCTCTCCATGTCCATGAAGACGAGCATGCCGTCGGTTTCGTAGAGGAACTGCTGGTCCTTCTGTTCCAGGCGCACCCGCTCCACCTTGTCCGCGCTCCGAAACCTTTCGTTAAGCTTTGAGCCGTTACGAAGGTTCCTGAGCTCGACCTGCGCAAACGCGCCGCCCTTGCCGGGCTTCACGTGATCGACCTTCACGGCCGACCATAGGCCGTCATTGTGCTCGAGCACGTTTCCGGGACGGATCTCGTTTCCGTTGATTTTCGGCATGTGTCAAAACTGTGGCAAATGGTTGAAGCAGAGGGTTGTGTGCCTATATCTGGCAACAATGTCGGAAACAAGCGCTTCCATTTGCGTGCCTGCACGTCAAGACATGCAGGGGGAGCATATCTGGCATGCAAAAACTGCTCCCCCGAATCGGGAGCTTTACGTCATACAGGGCGGACGCTGCCAAATCGCAAGAGCAATAATGAAGGACGCACGATGATCGATTTCGTCGACGGGACTGCTTTTAATAACGAACAAGGGAACCGCGCGCGGAAGCTGTTTGCCGCCGTGGTCCTGGCCGCGTTGGATGATGCCATCGCGGACGATAAGAAATACGGAAACGGCCCGGAACAGATCGCCCGCTGGGCGCGCTCGCGGGACGGGCGCGAAGTGCTGTCCTGCGCGGGCATCGACCCCAATGAGCGTGTGGTCGACGGCCTCATGGACTTCGTCTCCAAGGGTGTGCGCACCTCCGTGGCTCTCAGCCGCGAAGAGAGCGAGCGCCGCGCCGCCGCGCAGGCCGAAGCCGCCTAACCCTTGGTTTCAGGACCTCTGAAAACCGCGCCCCGGGTCCCCCGCGGGCGCGGTTTTCGTTTCAGAAGAAGAGGTACCAGGCGAAGAACGGCACCACCTGCAGGCAGGCCAGCGCCACGAACCCCGCGCGCCAGGCCCAGGACCCGTGGCGGCGGAGGAGGAATACCGTCAGCGCCACGACGAGCAAAAGTTCGATCACTCCCACCGCCTGCGCCCCGCTCGCACTGTCCCAATACGAGACCGGGGAGTGGAACTTCCACTCCGTCAAAGGCCAGAAGTGCATGCGCGCATCTTCATTGTGCAGCGGGAAATCGAACGCGATATGAAGAAGTGCCGCGCCGCTCAGCGCCACGGCCCACGGCGCCCGCCGCCAAAGCGCGAGGCCGAGCACGATCCCCCAGAGCACGACCGAATTGTCGACCGCGAAAACCCGCTGCCAGGCCGCCGAAAAGTAAAGCTGCCCGAAGACCACCTCCTCGGACGTGCCCAGCACAAGGAGGTGCCAACCGGCCAGCACGTAGAGCGACAGGTCCGGCAGCGTCGCCCCGGCGAGCGCAGCCCAGGTCACCCGCGGCTCCGAGGGCTTGCCAAAGGCGGCGGCCCCCATGATGAGATGCGCGGGCGTGTTCATGGGCGCGACCCTAGGGGAGGAGGCCGGGATGGCCAAGGCACTGATGATCCAGGGCGCGGGCTCCAATGTGGGCAAGTCCGTCCTCGTGGCCGGGCTCGTGCGCGTGCTGTCCCGGCGCGGGTCCGCTGTGGCGCCGTTCAAGCCCCAGAACATGTCGAACAACGCCGCCGTGACGGAAGACGGCGGCGAGATCGGGCGCGCCCAGGCGCTCCAGGCCCGCGCGGCGGGGCGCGCGCCGCTGGTGGACATGAACCCCGTGCTGCTCAAACCCGAAAGCGAGACCGGCGCGCAGGTCATCGTGCAGGGCCGGCGCCTCACCACCGCGCGGGCGCGCGACTATGCCCGGCTCAAGCCCACGCTCCTGCCCCGCGTGCTCGAGAGCTTTACCCGGCTCGCCGCCGCCCATGACTGGGTGATCGTGGAGGGCGCGGGCTCGCCCGCGGAGATCAACCTGCGTCCGGGCGACATCGCCAATATGGGCTTCGCGGAGGCCGCGAACGTGCCCGTCGTGCTCATCGGCGACATCGACCGCGGCGGGGTCATCGCGCAGCTTGTGGGCACGCAGGCGGTCCTGCCCCCCTCCGATGCCGCGCGGATCAAGGGCTTTGCCGTCAACAAGTTCCGCGGGGACACGACGCTCTTTCACGACGGTATGGCCATGATCGCCGAGGCCACGGGCTGGACCCCGCTAGGGATCATTCCCTGGTTCGGCGCCGCCGCGAAGCTCCCCGCCGAAGACATCCTCGACATCGCCGGCGCACCGGGAGAGGGGGTGAAGATCGCCGTCCCCCGCCTGCCCCGGATCGCCAATTTCGACGACCTCGACCCGCTCTCGGCGGAGCCCGGCGTGGAGGTCGACATCGTGGAAGCGGGCCGCGCGCTGCCCGGCGACGCCGCCGCCGTGATCCTGCCAGGCTCCAAATCCACCATCTCGGACCTCGCCGCCCTCCGTGCCGAGGGCTGGGACGTGGACATCGCCGCCCATATCCGCCGCGGCGGGTATGTCATGGGCATCTGCGGCGGCTACCAGATGATGGGCCGCGCGATCCACGATCCCGAGGGCCTCGAGGGCCCGGCGCAGAGCGTGCCGGGCCTCGACCTCCTGGAGGTGGAGACGGTGATGGAACCCATGAAGCGGCTCGCGCTGTCGCGGGCGGCCACGGCGGGCGGCACGGCGCTCACCGGCTACGAGATCCACCTGGGCAGAACCGAGGGCCGCGCCCCCGCCTGGCTCCACCTCGACGGCCGGCCCGAAGGCGCCTCCGCGCGCAGCGGGCGCCTGCGGGGGTGCTACATCCACGGGCTCTTCACCAGCGACGCCTTCCGCGCGGAATGGCTGGCCGAGATCGGCGGGGCCTCGCGGCTGCCGAATTACGAGGACACGGTGGAGGAGACGCTCGACGCGCTCGCCGATCATCTTGAGGCCGCGCTCGACCTCGACGCGCTCTTCGCGCTGGCGGGAGAGGTCTAGATCAGGTCCTGACCGGCGAGGGCGCGGTTGATCTCGCGCCGCACGAGCTTTCGGACGTTGCGCGTGATGCGCTCGCCGAGCTCGCCCTGCAGCTCCGCGCGCACGATCTCGGCCACCATCTCGCGGAGCTGGTCCTCGTCGATCCCCGGCTCCGGGGCGACATCGGCCGCCATGGCCGCGAAGTCTGTGTAGGGGTCGTCCTGCCGTGTGTCGAATGGCGGTTCCGGGCTCTCGAAACGCTCCGCCTCTTCCTCAGCCGCGTCTCGCGCGTGGCTGCCATCCTCGGGCCTCGGGCCCGCGTCGAAGGCCGCGACATCGGGCAGCGCGTCGGCAGGCTGCGCGTCCTCCGCGTCCATTGCGTCCTCCGCGTCCATTGCACCGTCCGCGTCCTCCGCCGGGTCGCCGGCGTCGTCCTCATGGGTCGCGGCATCCTTGGCCCTCTCCGGCGTCTCATCTTCCGGCGTCTCGGCTTCCGACGCCTCGTCCTGCGACGCCCCGCCGTTTTGCAGATCGTCGCGGTCGTCCGCCTCCCAGACGTCGCCAGGGGCGGCGAAGGTCTCGGCCTCGTCTTGGGTCTCGCCCCGCTCCGGATCGGCCTCTTCTTCGTGGCCGCTGTCGAAGGCCTCTTCGTAGAGCTCGTCAAACTCCTCGCTCTCGGCATCGGAGGCCTGCGCCACAAGCCTGAGCCCTTCGAGAGACGACCTGGGCGGCGCGGGCAGAATGTCGGGCGGGCCGTCGCCTGACGCCGCGCCCTGCGGGAGCTCCGCAGCCTCGCCCTGCCCCGCCGCGTCCACCGGCGCGTCGCGCTCGTCGTCCTCCGCGGCAGGCGCGTCTGCCGGGGCTGCGTCATCGGTCTCCGGCAAGGGGCGCTGGGCGGCGTCATCCTCCCACGATGTCACCTCCTCGGCCTCCGTCCCGTTTTCCCCGGCGGCCCATTCCGCCCCAGCGGTCTCCTCGGCATCCTGCGCCCCGTCATCGTCCACGGCGTCCACGGCGTCTTCGAGGCCCCCGCCGAGCGACGGCTCCCCCTCGGCAGCGCGGCCCACCATTGGCGCGTCCCAATCCAGGGCTTCGAGATCCGCCAGCGTCTCTGAACTCTCTTCCAGCGGCGCGTTGGGCCCGAGGCCCATGGACGCCTCCAGCTCCTCGATGGCGCGTTCGAGCTCGCTGCGCACCACCGTGGCGGTCTGCTCCTCGAGCCCGCCCGCAGCAGGCGCCGCGTCGCCGGGGCCCGGCGCGCCGGTGGCGCGGTACTCGCGGGAAAAGACGATGTCGTCGCGGCGGACATCCCCGCGCTCCGCCTGCGGATCGCTCTCGGGTGCCGCGTCGGCCGTGAACATCGGACCGGAGCCGTCATGCTCGGCATCCTCCGCCCCCGCGCTACCGTCGTCCTCCGCGAGATCGGGGGCGGCATCCGCCCAGGACGGGCGCGCGGCCTCACGACGTTCCTCGCTTACGGACGCGTCCTCGGGGCGTGTTTCCGGCATCTCGGGCACACGTTGGGATTCGGTGAGAATGAGCGCGTCCGGCGCCGGAGCGGGCTCGGACTTCGGCGCAGTGTCCTGCGACACGAGCTTTCGGATCGACGAAAGCACGTCTTCTATATCCACGTTGCTCACGGGATTGCTCATCTGTCTACCACTCTTTGCCTCACGCAAAAGCTACGTCAAAGCGCCTGACCGCACAACAGATACGAAAAGTCTTAGTTTTTTCCGAGGCTCTCCAAAACCCGGTCGAGCCGTGCCCCCGCTTCGGAATTCGGCAGGTATTGCGGCGCGTTGCGCACCAGATCGTAGTAGCCCGCAGGATCGTAGAGCTGCACCGGCAGCGCCAGGGCCTGCGCGGTGAGTTGCCCGGTGGCCTGCAGGATGCCGTAGACCGCGCGGAATTCCGAGGCGGCCGCTGTCACGCGCGCCGCGCGGGCGTCGAGCAGTTCCTGTTCGGCATCGAGCACGTCGAGCGTCGTGCGCGCACCGAGCGTGGCTTCCTCGCGGACCCCGCGGAAGGCCACGGTGGCGGCGCGGATCTGCTCGTCGCTGGCCACGAGGCTCGCACGCGCCACGGCCAGCTGGGCATAGGCGTTGTCGACCGCCTGATCCGTGGCGAGGGTGGCAAGGAGGAGGTCCGCGCGGGACTGGTCCACGGAGGCCTGCGCCTGCCGAATGATGGAGTTGAGCCGCCCGCCCTGCGAGATCGGCCCGCTGAGCCGCAGGCCGAAGTTGGACGACCGCGCCAGGTCCTGGCCCTCGCCGAGGTCGAAGGACGTCTGCGCACTGCCCGACAGCGTGGGCCTGAGCGCGCGCTTGGCCCGCTCGAGGCCGAGCTCGGCGGCGGTGATCTCGTGGCGCACTTGCAGGATTTCGGGGGACGCGCGGCGCGCGATGGCCTTGGCCTCCGCCACGCTCCGCGGGATGGCCGGGAGCCGCGTGGGCTGCCGCAGGTTGCCCGGAGCCCGTCCCACCGATTGTCGGAAGCTCGCCACGGCGATGGAGAGATCGCCCTGGGCGGTGGCAAGGCTCGCCCGCGCGGCCGCCAGCCGGCTCTGCGCGATGGCCACGTCGGTCCGCGTGACCTCGCCCACGTCGAAGCGATCCTCGGCCGCGCGCAGTTCCTGGGTGATGAGCCGCACATTGCTTTCGCGGAGGGCCACCGTCTCGAACGCCTCGCGCACGTCGAAGAACGCCGTCACGGCCAGGGCGAGCGCCTCGCCCTCCACCCGCAGGAGCGCCTGGCGCGTGGCCAGCACGAGCTCCTTCTGCGTTTCCACGGCGAGCGCGTTGCGCCCGAAATCATAGAGCGTGAGGTCGAGCGACAGCGTCAGGGAGGCCGTCAGCCCCTCCTGCAGCACCGCCCCCTCGCGGTAGAGGGCATCCACCGCATAGCCGATCTGGGGCCGCAGAGCGGAGAGCGCCTGCGCCACATCCTCGTCGGCGGCGCGTAGCACCGCGCGGTTGCGATCGATGAGCCCGGAATTGCGGTAGGTGTCCGAGAGCGTCTCGGTGATGGTCTCGGCCCCCGCCGGCGCGGTCAGCGCGACCACGGTCGTCGCGGCAAGGGCGGCGGCCCGTACGCTCCGCCCCAAGGTGCCCACTGCCCCCTCTAGGCCGACTGCGCCTTGCCCCAAATCGCCAAGAAGCGGCCAAGCGTCGAACGCGCGCTTAAAATGCAATGATATCATGGTCGTCCTCGCCCGGTGTCACGATACGCCGAGCAGGCCCGCGCCTCGCGGTTCGGCCACCTCAGCGTGGCACATCGCCCCCTGCCCCGCAACATTGGAGCGGGCAGATACCCGGTCTTTCTCCTTAAATTCCCGGCGCTGCGTATCCGGGGCAACAGCGGCCACCAATGCCCGCGGGCGCCTCTTTCGCTTGCGCTCGTCCCGGCATTCCACTACCCCCCGCGCTGCGGCGTCATGGCGGAGTGGTTACGCAGCGGATTGCAAATCCGTGCACCCCGGTTCGATTCCGGGTGACGCCTCCAACTTCTCTCCCTGTGTTCCTCCGTGCGGGCCGCGGCTGGACTCGCGTGCGGGCCCGTGCTCCCGTCGCGTCGAGGGAGACCACCGCATGACAGATTTCTTCGCCCAGTGCCCGCCCATTGCCTATGAGGGTCCCGAGACCGAGAACGAATTCGCCTTTCGCCACTACGACGCCTCCGCGACGATCCTGGGCAAGACCATGGCCGAACACTTGCGCTTTGCCGTGGCCTATTGGCATTCCTTCGCCTGGCCGGGGGGTGATCCGTTCGGCGGGCAGACCTTCGCGCGTCCCTGGTTCGGCGACACGATGGAGCATGCCAGGCTCAAGGCCGACGTGGCCTTCGACATGTTCACGCGCCTCGGCGTCCCGTTCTTCTGCTTCCACGACGCCGATATCCGGCCCGAGGGCGCGACCTTCGCGGAAAGTGCGGACCGCCTGAAGGAGATGACCGACGTCTTCGCCGAAAAGATCGACGCCACCGGCGTCCGGCTCCTCTGGGGCACGGCGAACCTCTTCTCCCATCGCCGTTTCATGGCGGGGGCGGCGACGAACCCGGACCCGGAGGTCTATGCCTATGCCGCGGCCACGGTGAAATGCTGCATGGATGCCACCCATGCCCTCGGCGGGGAGAATTACGTCCTCTGGGGCGGGCGCGAGGGCTACGAGACGCTTCTGAACACCGATCTGACCCGCGAACGGGCGCAGGCCGGCGCGTTCCTGAACCGCGTGATCGAGTACAAGCACAAGATCGGATTTACCGGCACGATCCTCATCGAGCCGAAGCCCCAGGAACCGACGAAGCATCAGTACGACTACGACGTCGCCACCGTCTACGGCTTCCTCAAGGAGTTCGGCCTCGAGCGCGAGGTGAAGGTGAACATCGAACAGGGCCACGCGATCCTCGCGGGCCACGCCTTCGAACACGAGCTCGCGCTCGCGGCCTCGCTGGGGATCCTCGGCTCGGTCGACATGAACCGCAACGACTACCAATCCGGCTGGGACACCGACCAGTTCCCGGACAATCCCCGAGAGATCGCGCTGGCCTATTACGAGATCCTGAAGGCGGGCGGCTTCACCACGGGCGGCACGAATTTCGACGCCAAGCTGCGGCGGCAGTCGCTCGACGCCGAGGACCTGCTGCTCGCCCATGCGGGGGCCATGGATGTCTGCGCCCGGGGGCTCCGCGCGGCGGCGGCGATGCTCGAGGATGGCGGTCTGGAGGAGGCGCGCGCGGCGCGCTACGCGGGCTACGCGCGCTTCGACCCGACAACCGAAAGCCTCGAGGCGCTCCATGCCCGCATGCTCGAGACGCCCGCGCCGGAGCCCCGCTCGGGCCGTCAGGAGCGGCTCGAGAATTACGTGAGCCGCTTCGTCTAGCGCTCCGCGGCGCGCAGGCCCACGGCGCTCGTGGCGAGCGAGAGGAGGAGCACGAGGGTGAGGAAGGCCGCGGCGCTTTCCGCCTCGGCCCAGCCGAGCCGCGCGGTGATGAGCGTGTCCGTGCGCGCCGTGGCCACCGCCCCGAAGACGCGCGCCGCGACATAGCCCAGCCCCACGCCGAGCACCGTGCCGAGGCCCAGCAGCGCGGCCGCGTAGGCCCAGATCACCGCGAGCCGGAACCGGAGCGGCGCGCCGAGGATCGCCAGAAGCTCGATCTGGCGCGCAAAGAGCTTGGTGAGCACGAAGAGCGCCGTGAGCACGCCGAGCGCGATGATCCCCTGCGTCACCGCCACGAGCGCGCCCAGGGCCGCCCGCATGTCGCCCAGGACGCCGTAGAGATTGGCGAGCTCGGTGCCCGGAAAGATCGCCATCATGTCTTCGGCCGCATCGAAGCGGGCGCGCAGCGCATAGGCCGCCGTCAGGCTCTCGGGCTTGACCACGATAGCGGGCGTCCCGGGGAAGTAGCGCGCGTCGAAGGGCGGGCCGAGCCAGTCATGGCCCGGCGCGTGCCCCGCCGCGAGCCCGTGGGTGCGCCAGACGCCCTCGATCGGGGTGAGCAGCGCGTGGTCCCAGGGCGCGCCCGTCGCGGGCAGACGGCCAACCACCGTGAGCACATCGCCGTGGAGCCCCTCCTCCGCGCTGTCGCCGAAGCCGTGGGCGGGCACGAACGTCGCGCCGATCTCCAGCGGGTTGAGCGCGCCTGCGACGACGTCGAAGGGCGTCTCGAAGCCGCGCCCCTCCGCCAGCGCGCCCCCTGCCATGTGGGTGACGAGCTCCATGGTCGTGCCGATGACGGGCGCGCCGTCATGGCTGTCGCCGAAGCCCAGCGGGGCCGCGAATTCGACGCCCGCGCTCTCGGAGACGGCCACGTAATTCTCCCCGCTCACGAGCCCCACCGCCGAAGGCTCCGCGAAGACGGAGGCGAGGAGGAGCGTGAGCTCGCTCCCCGGCGCGCCGACGACGAGGTCGAACTTGTCGGCTGCCCGCGCCGTGCCCTCGCGCACCGCGCGTTCCACGGCGGTGACGCCGATGCCCATGGCGGTCGCCACGGCGATGAGGAGCACGAAGACGAGGTTGATCCAGCGGTAGCGCCCCAGAAGCGCGCCCACGAGCGGCCAGGGGCGAAAGCCGCGCAAGAGCACCGCGCCGAGCACAAGACCAGGCAAAAGCCAGGTGAAAACGCGCAATCCCTCGCTCACGGGGCGGCCCTGCCGTGATCGAGCGTGAGGACGCGCCCCATCCGCGCGAGGACCGCGGGCTCGTGGCTCACGACGATGAGCGTGGCACCCCGGGCGCGGACCGCCTCGAGCAGGGTTTCCACGAGGGCCGCGCCCGCCTCCGCGGGCAGGCTCGCCGTGGGCTCGTCGGCCAGGATGATGTCTGGCCCGTGGGAAAGCGCGCGGGCCAGCGCCACGCGCTGCCGCTCGCCGCCTGAAAAGTGCGCCACCGGGCGCCGTGTCTCGCCGATCTCCATGGTGGCGAGGAGCCGCGAGGCCTCGGCGGCGAGCCCGGCCCGCGCCGCGCGCGGACGAAAGAGCGCCTGGATCGCGGCATTCGACGGCGCCGAGAGCTCATCGAAGAGCAGAAAGTCCTGGAAGATGACGCCCATCCGTTCGGCGCGGAACCGCGTGCGCGCGGCGCGCGGCAGCGCCAGAAGGTCCGTCCCGCCCCAGCGCACCGCCCCCTCCGCGCGGGCCGCACGCCCCATGAGCGCGCGCAAGAGCGTGGACTTGCCCGCCCCGGACGCCCCCCGCACGCCGAGCGTCTCCCCGGCCTCGAGCGCGAGCGACGGCAGGTCGAGGATCACGCGGCCCGAACCCGTGAAGACCCTGAGATCGTTGACTTTCAGGAATGCCGACAGCCCAAAGCCCCCTTCACGCGCCCTCGCCGCGCGACCCTAGCGCAAGGCCCGGGGCAAACCAAGGCGCGGGCCCTTCACGGTCCCCGGATCTGGCTGAGCGTGGCGCCGGGCGTGAGCGCCTCGATTCCGAGGACGAGTTCGATCACTGCCCCGCCGGGGGCCGCGAGCGCGGCATCGAGCGCCTCCGCGAACTCGGCGGTCTCTGTCACGCGGAGCCCGAGGAAGCCGTAGGCGGTGGCGAGCGCGGGAAAATCGGGATTCTCGAGCGCCGTGCCCGACACGCGGCCGGGGTAGTCCCGCTCCTGGTGCATCCGGATCGTGCCGTAGGAGCCGTTATTGACCACGAGGATCACCGGGCAGGCGCGCGCCTGCATGGCCGCGCCGAGCTCGGCGCAGGTCATCTGGAAATCGCCGTCGCCCGCGATGCAGACCACCTCCCGCTCGGGATGGGCGATCTTGGCGGCGATGGCTGCGGGGATGCCGTAGCCCATGGCCCCCGATTGCGGCGCCAGCAGGCGCTGGCCCGGCCCGAAGCGGAAGAACCGATTCGTCCAGACCGCGAAATTGCCCGCGCCGTTGGTGAGGATCGCGTCGGGTCCGAGCCGCGCCTCGAGGTGGGCGATGACCGCGCGCATGTCGAGCGGGCCGGGCTGATCGGGCGCGCGCAGGCTCGCCTCGAAGCCTGCGCGCGCGGCGCTCAGGTGTTCGGTCCCCGCGCCGGGCCGCAGGCCCCTGAGTGCGCGCGCCATCTCGTTCGGGCCGGCATGGAGCGCGAGGGCGGGTTGGTAGATCTTGCCCAGTTCCGCGGCGTCGGCGTGGCTGTGGATGATCGCCTGCCGCGGCGCGGGCGCGTCAAAGAGCGTGTATCCGTCCGTCGTCATCTCCCCGAAGCGGATATTGAGCGCGAGGATCACGTCCGCCTCGCGGATGAGCGTTTTGACCTCCGGCGTCATGCCCACGCCCGCCACGCCCGCGAAATAGGGCGCGTGGTGGTCGAGGAGATCGTGGAAACGGAAGGCCGCCAGCGCGGGGATGCCCGCCTCCGACAGCCAGTCCCGGAGCGCCGCGCGCCCCGCCGCCGTCCAGCCGCCGCCGCCCACGATGACGAGCGGCCGCGCCGCGCCACCAAGCAGCGCCTTCACCGGCGCGAGGTCCCCCGGTGCGGCCTCTGCCGTGGGTGCGAGCGGCCCGGTGAGGGGCGGCGCCGCCGTCTCCTCCACCAGCATGTCTTCGGGCAGCGCGATCACCACCGGCCCGGGGCGGCCCGTCGTGGCCACGCGCCAGGCGCGGGCCAGAACCTCCGGTATGCGGGCGGGGTCGTCGATCTCGGTGGCCCATTTCGCCATGGGCCCGAAGACCGCGCGGTAATCGAGCTCCTGGAAGGCCTCGCGCCCCCGCATCGACCGCGCCACCTGGCCGACGAAGAGGATCATCGGCACCGATCCCTGCTGGGCCGTGTGGACTCCGATGGCGGCGTTGGTCGCCCCGGGCCCGCGCGTGACCATGGCGATCCCCGGTTCCCCCGTGAGCTGGCCCCAGGCGCAGGCCATGAAGGCCGCCCCGCCCTCGTGCCGGCTCAGCGTCAGCGTGAGGGGGCTGTCATGGAGCGCATCGAGCACTGCGAGGTAACTTTCGCCCGGCACGCCGAAGGCCTGCCGCGCGCCCAGCGCCTCTAGGCAGGCCACGAGGAGCGCGCCGCCGCGTGTCGTCGCGCCGTCCGCGCCTGCCGCCGTGCTGGCCTCGGGGCCCTCGGTCTGATCTCGCGCCATGGGGGCACCTTACGCGCAAATCGCGCCCCCGCGCCAGCGGCCTTCGCCTAGCCCGACGACAGCGCGCGCGAGGAGAACGCGCCGGGGTCGGCGGGTTCCGGCGCGCCCTGGTTCAACCGCCGCTCCACCGCCTCGCCGAGCGGAGTGCCCGCGTGTAGGTGCCTTGCCTCCTGCATGGTACGCACGTCGATGAGGCCCCGTTCGAAGGACGCGGCCTCGGGCAGGCCGAAGAGCCCGTCCCCGGCCTCCCGCCGCTGGGCGACGAAGCGGCGCGCGGCCGCGGGCGCGTCGCCACCGCCCAGCCGGTGCCAAGCTGCGCCGGCAGGAAGCGTCCCGAGCCGGAGGCTCCGCTCGCTGGCGTAGAGCCGCAGCAGCGCGGCCTCGGCAGCCGCCTCGGAGAGGCCGGGCTCCAGCCAGCCCGCGAAATCCATCGCCCGCGCATCAAGGAGGTGGAGACCGAGCCCGGCGAGGGCGGGCGCCTCCGCCCCGTCGCGGGGCCCGGCCAAGACCTCGCGCACCACGCCGAGGGCATCGGCGGTGATCCGCGGGCTGGACAGCGAACCGGACGCGCCGCTGGCAAAGAGCGTGGCACCGCGCTGCCGCACGTCCTGCCGCGCGATATCCTCGCCCCGGGCCAGGTGTAGAAAAAGGCCCAAAGGGGCCAACAGGAGGGGGCATCCCCCGAGCCTCGGCGCCGCCGCGCGCAGCGCCGGCCCGAGCCCCGGATCCGCCTCCACCACATGCACCGCGACCCCGAGGTCACGGCCCGCGCGCACGGCCTCGGCCGCCTGCGCGCGGGCGGGCGGCGGTACCGCCACGGTCACGTCCTCCGACCCGAGTGCGATCATGAGCGCGAGACCGTAATCGAGGAGCGATTGCCGATGGATCTCCTCGAGGGGGCCGGCCCCGCCCGCCGGGCACCAGAGAAGACCGCGCCGCGCCATGCGCCGCTGGAAGAAGGCTCCGCCACCCGTCATCTCACGCCACCCTGACGGCGCGGGGCGCGCCCATCCGCGCGGCTGCCACCGCCGCGGGCAGCGCCGCCCGCCAGTCGGGCATCACGATGCCGAACGCCTCCGTCGTGGCGTGGCACGCGAGCCGGCCGTCGCGGGGGCGGTCCGCCAGCCCGGGCACGTCGAGGGGCCCGTGGAGCGGCACCACCTCGACGTCGAGGGCGGCGGCCGCGAACGCCTCCCGCGCGAAGCTGGCGAGCGTGACGGGCATGTCGCCCGCCATGTGATAGGTCCCCGAATAGATCTCCGAACAGGTCCCGGAGTTGGTCCCGGAATTGGTCCCGCGTCGTCCCCCATCCCCCGCGAGCGCCCGGGCCATGGTGAGCGCCGCCTCCGCGGCGGCCGCGGCCGGGGTGGGCTGCGCCACCAGATCGTGGCGGACAGAAACACGCCCCCGCGCCGCGCCGGCTCGCAGGATCGACCGCAGGACGTTGCGCCCCTCCCCGCTGAAGAGCCAGGACGTCCGGAGGATCGCGTGGGCCCCGCCCGCCGCGCGCACCTGCAATTCCCCCCGCAGGCGCGAGCGTCCGAAGGCCTGGCAGGGCGCCGGGCGGCTCTCCGGGCTCCAGGGCGCGCCGCCCGCGCCGGAAAAGACGAACTCGCTCGACACATGCACGAAGGGCACGCGGCGCGCCGCGCAGCGCTGGGCGAGGACGCCCGGGGCGCGGCCATTGACGAGGAACGCGCGCCCGCGCGCCGTTTCACAGCCGTCTATATCGGCATGGCAGGCCGCGTTGATGACGGCATCCGGCCGGTGGGCATCGATCATGCGGGCCGCGCGCCGCGGGTCGGAGAGGTCGGCCTCCCCCCGCGTCAGCAGCGTGACCCCGGGCCGCCCCGCCAGGGCGCGCCCGATCTGCGACGTGGCCCCGTAGACGAGCACCTTCATGAGACCGCCTTTCCCGAAACCCCGCCGCTCATGCCACAGCCTCCTGCCTGTCCGCCGCCAGGGGCGCGCTTGCGTGCCACCAGCCGTGATGCGCGAGATACCAGTCGATCGTGTCGCCCAGCGCGTCCTCGAAGCTGCGCTCGGGCCGCCAGCCCAGTTCCCCGCGCAACTTCGTTCCGTCGAGCGCCTGCCGGAACGGGACGCCCATGGCCGAGGGCCCGAAGGTGACGAGGCCGCCATAGGGCGTGGGCGACGGGCGCCGGACCTGGAGCAGGCGGCACAGCGCGCGCACGAGGTCGATCTCGCGCATCTCGAAACCCGCGCTGATATTGTAGGTCTCGCCCACATGTCCGCGTTCGAGCACGTCCACGAGGCCCCTTGCATGGTCCTCCACCGGGAGCCAGTCCCGCGCCTGTCCGCCCTGCCCGGCCACCGGGATGGGCTCGCCGCGCAGCGCGCGCATGAGCGTGAGCGGGATGAGCGCGGTGGGGTGCTGCCAGGGGCCGAAGCTCTGCCCGCTCCGGCAGGTGAGGGTGGGCAGGCCAAAGCTTTGCCACCACGCACTCACCAGGTGATCGCCGGCCGCCTTGGACGCGCCATGGGGCGTGGCGGGGGCATGGGCCGCGCCCTCGCCCGCCTGCCCCCGTTCCCCCAGCGACGCGAGCACGTCGGCGGAGGAGGCGTGGAGGAACCGGAAGCCCTCCGGCCGGTCCGACCGCTCCCAATGCTGGCGCGCGGCCTCGAGCAGGGTGAGGGTGCCCATGGCGTTCACCTCCATCGCCTGGCGGAGTTCGAGCGTGCTCGTCCCCGTGCCCTGATCGGCGGCCAGGTGGAGGACCGCATCGGGCCGGTGCCGCTGAAAGAGCCGCGCCATCCCCTCGCCGTCGCAGATATCGGCGGGCTCGAGCGTGTAGCCGGGGTCTTCCTCCAGCGACCACACCGCCGAGAGCGACGCCGCATCGGTGAGCGCGTCGGCATTCACCACCGCGTGGCCCCGCGCCAGAAGCTCGCCGAGGACGCGGTTGCCTACGAATCCGGCCCCGCCGGTCACCAGCACCTTCAATTTGCGCCCCCGGCGCGGCGCCGCGTCCTGCCCGGGCCGCTGCTCCGCCTCATCCTCACGTCCATGCGTCCTATCCCTCGTCTTTGGCCGCACCTTAGGGCCGAGGGGGTGAACGCCGGGTTAAATCCGGGGAGCTTCGGGGCGCTTCGGGGCAATGAAGGGTCGATAAGGCGGCGTTAGGGGGGGGGGGCGGCAGAGGGCCGCTCAGGCCGCTTCGGCCACGGCCTGAGCCACGGCGCGCACGACCTCCGCCAGAAGCGCCTCGTCATTGGCCTCCGCCATGACGCGGATGAGCGGCTCGGTCCCGGACTTGCGGATGAGGATGCGGCCCTTGCCGTCGAGCGCGGCCTCGGCCTCGCGGATCGTCGCCTGGACGCTCGCGGCTTCCAGCGGCTCGCGCCCCGCGGCGTAGCGCACGTTCTCGAGCTTTTGCGGGCAGGGCTCGAAGACGCGGGTGAGCGTGCTCGCGGCCTCCCCCGTCTCCACCATGGCGCTCAGGATCTGGAGCCCGGCGAGGAGCCCGTCGCCCGTGGTGGCGTAGTCCGACATGACGATGTGGCCCGATTGCTCCCCGCCCAGGTTGAAGCCGTGCGCGCGCATGGCCTCCACCACGTAGCGGTCGCCCACCGCCGTGCGGTGGAGCGAAAGCCCCCGCCCCGCCAGCCATTGCTCCAGCCCGAGATTGGACATGACCGTGGCCGCGAGCGTGCCGTGCTTCAGGCGGCCGTCCCGGGCCCAGCGCCCGGCGATGAGCGCCATGAGTTGGTCGCCGTCGACAATGGCGCCGGTTTCGTCCACCACGATGATCCGGTCGGCATCCCCGTCGAGGGCGATCCCGATATGGGCGGCCTCCAGCGCCACGCGGTCGGCGAGCGCTTGCGGCGCGGTGGAGCCGCAGCCCTTGTTGATGTTGTAGCCGTCGGGGCTCGCGCCCAGCGTCACCACATCGGCGCCGAGCTCCCAGAGCACCTGGGGAGCGGCCTTGTAGGCGGCGCCGTTGGCACAATCGACGACGATCTTGAGCCCGCCGAGGCGCTGGCCCCGGGGCAGCGTGGCCTTCACCACCTCCACGTAGCGGCCCGTGGCGCTTTCCACCCGGTTCGCGCGCCCGATCCGGGCTGGCGGGCAGAGTGGCACGCCGGCGTGAAAGAGCGCCTCGATCTCTTCCTGCGCCTCGTCGGAGAGCTTGAAGCCGTCGGGCCCGAAGAACTTGATCCCGTTATCCTCGTGCGGGTTGTGGGAGGCGGAGATCATCACGCCCACATCCGCGCGCATGGAGACCGTGAGCATCCCCACGGCGGGCGTGGGCACCGGGCCGATGAAGATCACGTCGAGCCCGGCGGAGGTGAACCCGGCCGCCAGCGCCGTCTCGAGCATGTAGCCCGAGCGCCTCGTGTCCTTGCCGATCACCACCGAATGGGCGCGCTCGTCGCGGCGGAAATAGTGCCCGGCGGCGGCACCGAGGCGCAGCACCGTCTCCGGCGTCATGGGGTAGGTGTTGGCCTGCCCGCGAATGCCGTCGGTCCCGAAGAGTGAAGTGGCCATGGTGCACGCGCCTTCCCAGTGTTCCCGCTTCATCGCGCGGGCACGCGGGCGTTGCAAGCAAAGCCGGGCGGGGCCGCGCCGTTTCGGCGAAGTAGGGCTTGCATGGTCACGCCCGGGCAGGCCACATCAACGCCATGGACGACCGCACAGGCCCCTGTTGCGCCCCGGCCCGCGGAGGCGCTGCGCGCGCGGTGGAGACGCGCCACTCCCCCGCCAAGCCCTCCGCCCCCGGCCCTGCCGCCGCCCCCGGCCCTGCCGCCGCGCCCGACCCTCCCGCCGCGCCCGCACGAGATGCCGTGGACATCCCGGGCGGCGAAGGGCTCCTGGGCACCGACGCACCGGTCCTGCCGCAGGACGGGGAAGCACCGCTCCGCCGGACGCGGCTGAGGCCCTTCGCCATGGAGCGCGGCACCGTCACCAACGCGCAATTCGCCGCTTTCGTCGCCGCCACCGGCCACGTCACGCTGGCCGAGACCCTGGGCTGGTCCTTCGTCTTCGCGGGTCACCTGCCGGAGGATCATCCCCCCACCCAGGGCGTCGTGGGCGCGGAATGGTGGCGGCGCGTGGACGGCGCCACCTGGCGCGCGCCCAACGGGCCAGCCGCGGAAGCAGGCACGGAAGCCACCGCGCGCCCCGACCACCCGGTGACACAAGTGGCCTGGCCCGATGCCCGCGCCTATGCCGCCTGGGCGGGCGGGCGCCTGCCCACGGAGGCCGAATGGGAGCACGCCGCCCGCGGCGGGAGGGGTGCGGTGACCTATCCTTGGGGCGAGGCCGCGCCGCAGGACACAATGGAGACCTATCCCTGCAACATCTGGCAGGGCGCCTTCCCGGCCCGCGACACGGGCGCCGACGGCTACGCCGGCACCGCGCCCGCGCTCAGCTTTGCGCCCAACGGCTACGGGCTCCACAACATGGTGGGCAATGTCTGGGAATGGACGGCCGACGCGTTCCGCCTCCGCTCCCTCAAGCGCGCGGCGCGGACGCGGGAGCGCGAGATGCGCGGGTCGAAGACGCTCAAGGGCGGCAGCTTCCTCTGCCACGCCTCCTACTGCTTCCGTAACCGCATCGCCGCGCGCATCGGGAACGGGCCCGACGCCACCACGACCCATACCGGATTCCGCGTCGTCTACGACCGCCCGGCGCCCGGCCCGTGACCATGGGAAGCGGCCTCGTGTCGCAAACAGGCCAGAACCCGACCCTCTCGGCTTGTGAGGGGCATGGGCTCCCGTAAGCTCGCTCCAAAGCCGCAGGGAGAGCGTCATGAAAGATCAGTACAGGGTCGTCGTCATCGGCGGCGGCGTCGTGGGCGCCTCCGTCGCCTATCACCTCACGAAGTTCGGCTGGACCGACGTGGCCATCCTCGAGCGCAATGTGCTCACTGCGGGCTCCTCCTGGCACGCGGCGGGCGGCGTCCACGCCCTCAATGCCGACCCCAACATGGCCGCGCTGCAAGCCTACACGATCGACCTCCTCTCCGAGATCGAGGAGGAGAGCGGGATCAATATCGGGTTCCACGTCACCGGCGGCGTCACCGTGGCCTGCGCGCCCGAACGCTGGCAGTGGCTGCAATCGGCCTACCGCACGTTCCAGACCATCGGCATCGAGGATTGTCACCTCATGGGCCCCGAGGAGATCAAGGAGCGCTGCCCGATCATGTCCACCGAGGGCGTCATCGGCGGGCTCTGGGCCGACCGCGAGGGATACGTGGACACCACCGGCACCGTCCACGCCTATGCCCGCGCCGCCAAGAACCGCGGCGCCGACATCATCGAACACAACAAGGTCGAAGAGCTGATCTGGAAAGGCGACCACTGGCAAGTGGTCACCGAGAAAGGCACGATCCGCGCCGAGCATGTCGTGAATGCCGGCGGCCTCTGGGCCAAGCAATGCGGGCGCATGGTGGGGCTCGACCTGCCCGTGTCGCCGCTGGCCCACCACTACTTCCTCACCGAGACGATCCCGGAGATCGAGGCGCTCGATTTCGAGGTGCCCATGACCGTGGACCTCGAGGGCTTCACCTACATGCGCCAGGACAAAAAAGGCATCTTGGTTGGCATCTACGAGACCGACCATCAGCACTGGATGATGGATGGCGCGCCGTGGAACTACGGCATCGAGCTTCTGCAAGAGGACCCCGACCGGATCGAAAAGGAGCTCATGCTCGCCTTCGAACGCTACCCCTGCCTCAACGACGTGGGCATCCAGAGCTGGGTGAACGGGGCCTTCACCTTCTCGCCCGATGGCAACCCGCTCGTGGGCCCCGTCTCCTCTGTCCCGAACTACTGGCTCGCTTGCGGCGTGATGGCGGGCTTCCTGCAGGGCGGCGGCGTGGGCAAGACGCTGGCGGAATGGATGATACACGGGGAGCCGGAGACCGATGCGTGGTCCATGGACATCGCGAGATATGGCCCCCAGCACTCCAACCGGGAATACATCAAGCAGACCACGGGCCAGTTCTATTCCCGCCGCTTCGTGATGAGCTACCCCAACGAGCAACTCCCCGCGGGCCGCCCGCTGCGCATGGCGCCGGCCTATTCCGACATGACGGAGGCGGGCGCGCGCTGGGGATGCAACTGGGGCCTCGAGACACCGCTCTACTTCGCCCCGAAGGCGTTCGAGGAAACTCCGAGCCTCGACCGCACCGACGCCACCCCCTTCGTGGAGGCCGAGCACAAGGCCATCCGGGAGGCCGCGGGCCTCCTCGATATCACGGGCTTCTCCCGCTACGAGGTCACGGGGACCGGCGCCACGGAATGGCTCGACGGCCTCTTCGCCACCAAGCTGCCCACCCCGGGCCGCGCGCGGCTGGCCGTGATGCTTTCAGGCGAGGGCAAGCTGAAGGGCGACCTGACGCTCTTCAACTGGGGCGACGGCACGTGGTGGATCATGGGGTCCTACTACCTGCGCGCCTGGCACATGCGCTGGTTCCGCGACCACCTGGCCCAGGATGTGAGCGTGCGGGACATCTCCGACGATATCTGCGGCTTTTCCGTCTCCGGGCCGAATTCGAAGGCGATCCTCCACGCGATCAACCCCGACATCGACCTCAAGTTCATGGGCTGCGGGGTCCATGACCTCGGCCTCCTGCGCTGCGCGGTGGCGCGGCTCTCGGTGACGGGCGAGCTCGGCTACGAGATCCACTGCAAGGCCAACGAGCACATCGCGCTGCGCCGGATGCTGCTCGAAGCGGGCGCGGGCCACGGGCTAAGGGAAGTGGGCTTCAACGCGCTCCTGTCCACGCGGATCGAGAAGAGCTTCGGCATCTGGTCGGCGGAGTTCACACAGGACCGCACGCCCGCCATGACCGGGATGGACCGCTGGATCGACTGGTCGAAACCGGCCTTCATCGGCAAGGCAGCCGCCGAAGCGGAGCGCGGCACCGGCCCCGCCCAGCGCCTCGTGACGCTGGGACTCGAGAGCCCCGAGGCCGATTGCGCGGGCTACGAGCCCGTCTGGTCCAACGGCACGCGCGTGGGCTTCACGACCTCGGGCGCCTGGGGGCACACGCTGGGCACCTCGCTCGCCATGGCCATGGTCGACAGCGCCTATGCCGAACCCGGCACGGAGCTCTCCGTGCACGTCGTGGGCGTGGAGCGGGCCGCGAAGGTGCTCACGCCCTCGCCCTACGACCCCAACGGTGCCGCCATGCGCGCCTGACCCGCGGCCGCGAGGTCCCGCGGCACGCCGCCCGCGCTGCATCGGAGGCCGGGCGCGGGCCGTGCCGCCGGCGAAGGCTTCTCGAAAAGCCTTGTGCCCCGAGGCCGCCCCGTCGCGTTGCCGCGGGGATCCGCGCGTGTGGGCGGTGGAGGAGGCGCGGCCGTCAGCGCAGCCCGTGCGCCCCGAGGAAGCGGTCGATCTCGGCCTCGAGGCCCGGGGCGTCGTCGAAGGGGATGTGGTGGCCCGTGTCCATCTCCACGATCTCGGCATGGGGCGCCGCCCGCGCCACGAGCGCGCGATACCCCGCGCCCGTCAGAAGCGACCGCTTTCCGCAGAGCACGAGCATCGGCAGCGTGAGCGCGGGAAGGTCCCGCTCCCCGTCATAGCTGCCGGCCACGCAGAGCGCGTCGGCCATGCCCGCGGGCGCGGCCGCCTCGATATGCGCCCGAAACGCCGCCTGCCCCGCCGGGTTCTCGATGCGCGAACCCACGGCCCTGCCGATGGCGCGGAGCCCCGGCACCCGCGTGACGATGGGTGCCACGAAGGGCGTGTACCAGCTGATGAGCCGCAAGGGCGCGCGGATCGGGGTGTCCACGAGCACGAGCGCGGCGAGCCGCCCGGGATGGGCGGCGGCGAACGCCATGCCCACCATCCCGCCGAGCGAATAGCCCACGAGTACGGCGCCCTCCGGCACCTCTGCCTCGATTTCGGCGGCGAAGGCCTCCGCCGTGGCGCGTGGCGCCCGCGCACGCCCGCCATGGCCCGGCAGGTCTATGGCGCGGCCCGGCACCGTGCCCCAGCTCGCGCCGTTCAAGCCCGCGCCATGGAGATAGACCCGCGGTCTCGTCGTCGTCGTCGTCATATCGGCCCCTCGCGCGCCCGACCTCGCGAGCAATTCGTGACCCGCGACGTATCACCCCCTTCTGCGGGCGCACAACACATGCAACGGTATACAAGTTCGCAACGCCTATCCTGGACACGCCAATGCTTCGCATGTTCCTTGCCGTCCTCTGGACCGCCTTCACCGCCTCCGCCGTCATCAGCCTTTGGTCCACCACCGTGGCGCCCATGGGCGTGGATGCGCTCATCCTCGCCTTCCCGCTCGCGGGTGTGCTTTTCATCCGCGACGCCTGGCAGCGGCTCAATCCCGCCTGACGCGCGCGGCCCCCCGGGGCCTGTCTTCTCGCCTAATGTGCGACATCCTGTCAGCGCGCCCTACATGCTGTGGCCTCCTCCTGAAGCCGATGAGAGCCAAGCCATGCAAACCGCCATCTTCGCCCTGTTCCTCGCCAACATCCTTTTGGGCACCGCGCTCGTCGTGGCGCTCCTCCTCCGGCAGGAGCGCAGGCACCTCGCCGCGCTCGAGGCCGAAAACGAACGTCGCATAGAAGAGCGGCGGCGCCGGTAGGCTCACGCCCCGGTATATGTCCAGCGATAGCCCGGCGGGGTGGGGCCCTTGTTGCGCCCGCCCTGCTCGCGCTGCTCCCAGGCATGGGCGAGGATGCCCACCGAGCGCGAAAGGCAGAAGAGCCCCCGGGCCAGCGGTGGGGCAAAGCCCAGCTCGGCATAGATCACCGCCGTCGCGCCGTCGATGTTCATGGGGAGCGGCGTGCCTTTGCGCGCGGTGAGCGCCGCCTCCACCGCCTGACCGATCTCCGCGAAGCGGCCCGAACAGGCCCCGGCCGCCGCCGCCTCCCCCACGAGCGCCATGAGGCGCGGGGCGCGCGGGTCCACGGGCTTGTGAAACCGGTGGCCGAAGCCCGGCACGATCGCGCCCCGCGCCGCGATCCAGGTGTCGAGCGTGCCGCCCCCGTCGATGTGGTGGAAAAGCTCCACCGCCTGCTCTCCCGCCCCGCCATGGACATCGCCCAGCATGTTGACCGCGCTCGCCATGGCGTTGTTGAGCGGCAGACCGCAGGTCACCGCCATGCGCGCGGCGGCAATGGAAGGAGCCTGGGGACCGTGGTCCACCGCGGCCACGAGCGCGGCCTCGAAGAGGCGGAGCTGCGGCGGCGCGGGCCTGTCACCGCGCACGAGAAACCAGATCATCTCAGTAAAGCTCATCTCGCCGATGAGACCCTCGATTGGTTCCCCGCGCAGTGCGATGCGCCCGGGCGCCATGTCGATGATGGCGGTGGACCACCAATCGGAGACGTCGCGCGTCATATCACGCCCTCCTCCCTCAGAGCGGCGCGCGCGATGGCGTCGTACCCGATATCGCCCAGCACCGCGTCGGTATCCTGCCCGAGCGCGGGGGGCGGCGCATCCACGGCGGGGCGCGCGCCGTCGATCATGGCACCGATGCGGGCGAGCTCGATCTCCTGTTCGACGCCGGGCACATCGGTGAACCGCGCGAGAAAGTCCCGTTCCCGGATCTGGGGATGGGCGAGCACCGTGGCCACGTCGAGCACCGCGCCCGCGGGCACGCCCAGCGCGTTGAGCGCGTCCTCCCAGGCGGCGGCGGGCCGCGTGGTGAGCACGGTCTCGAGCTCGGCCTTGAGGCGCAGGCGGTTGGCTTTCCTGTCCTCCCGCGTGGCGAAGTCGGGATGGGTGAGCAGGTCCTCCCGGCCCAGATGCCGGGCCAGCGCCTGCCACTGCTCGTCCTTGTTGGCGGCGATGTTGAGGAGCCCGTCGGCGCATTGGAACGCGCCCGAGGGGGCCGAGGTGGGATTCTCGTTGCCGTGGCGCGCCGGATGCGCGCCGCCGATGAGGTGGTTGGAGACAACCCACCCCATGGTGGCGAGCACGGCGTCGAGCATGGCCACGTCGATGACGCAGCCCCGTGGGCGCGCGTTGAGCGCGGCACTGATCGCCATGGCCGCGGTGAGCCCGCCCACCGTGTCGGCGAGCGGGTAGCCCACCCGCGTGGGCATGCCATCCGGCGCGCCCGTGACCTCCATCACGCCCGCGGCGCCCTGGATGATCTGGTCATAGGCCGGGCGCGCGGCCCAGGGGCCCGTCTGCCCGAAGCCCGAAATGGCGCAGTAGATGAGGCGCGGGTTGTCGCCGCGCAGCACGTCGTCGCCCAGCCCCAGGCGGGCCATGACGCCGGGGCGGAAATTCTCCACGAGGACATCGGCCTCGCGCGCGAGCTGGCGCAGGATCTCCTTGCCCGCCGGGGCCTTGAGGTTGAGCGTGAGGGATTTCTTGCCGGCATTCTGCGCGAGAAAGCTGATGCCCATGCCGCGCGACGAGAGCTCCGGCACGGCGCCGAGCCCGCGGGCAAGATCGCCCCGTTCCACCGCCTCGATCTTGATCACCTCCGCGCCCAGATGGGCGAGCTGGTGGCAGGCGAAGGGCCCGGCGAGGACGTTCGTGAGGTCGAGGACCCGCACGCCCGCGAGCGGGTGCCCGGCGCGCATCAATCCCCGTCCGCCACGCCCTGCGCGCGGAGCCGCGCCCGCCGCGCCCGGTAGCTCGGCAGGAGCACGAGGATCGCCGCGAGCACGAGAAGCGCCAGCGTCATGGGCCGCTCGAGCACGAAGCCGAGCCCGCGGTAAAGCTGCATGGAGCGGGCGAAATTGTCCTCGAGCATGGTGCCGAGGATGAACCCGATGAGGAGCGGCGCCAGCGGATAATCGGCGAAGCGAAAGATCGTGGCCATCACCCCGAGCCCCACGAGCATCAGGAGCTCCGTGGCGTTGTTCTGCCCGATATAGGCGCCCATGAGCGTGAAAAAGAGGATGAAGGGAATGAGGTAATTCCGCGGGATCGCGAGGATTTTCGCGATGTAGGGGATGAGCGGCAAATTCAGGATGAGCAGCACCAGATTGCCGATGAACATGGAGATGATCACCGCCCAGAAGATCTCCGGCGTATCCACCATGAGCCGCGGGCCCGGCGTCACGTTCAATGCGATGAGCGCGCCCAGCAGGATCGCCGTCGTCCCCGAGCCGGGGATGCCCAGCGTCAGAAGCGGCACGAAGGAGCCCGTGCAGGCGGCGTTGTTGGCGGTCTCGGGCGCCGCGAGCCCCTTGACGGAGCCCTTGCCGAACTCCGCCTGCTCGTCGCCCTTGGCGATGTTGCGCTCCACCGCGTAGCCTAGGAAGGAGGCGATCGTGGCCCCCGCCCCCGGCAGCACCCCGATGAAGAAGCCCTGCAGCGATTGCCGCCCGATCACGGGCACCATAGCGCGCCCTTCCGCGCGCGAGAACCGCAGGTTCTCGATCTTCCCGCTGCCGCCTTGCCCGGCGCCCCGCGCGGGGTTCAGCACGAGAAAGAGCGCCTCGGGCAGCGCGAACATCGCCATGGCCAGCGTGATGAACGAGATCCCCGATTGCAGGTCCATGAGCCCCATCGTGAAGCGCGGCATGTTGAAGAGCGCGCCCTCGCCCACCGTGGCCAGGATGAGGCCGAGAACGGTCATCATGAGCGCCTTGGCCACCTGGCCCGTGCCGGCAAAGGCCGCGATGGCCGAAAGGCCCACGACCATGAGCGCGAAATACTCCGCAGAGTGAAAGAGCAGCGCCACCGAAGACAGCGCGGGCGCGAAGATCATCAGGAGGATCGCCCCGATCGTGCCGCCCGCGAAGGAGGACACGGCGGCGATGGTGAGCGCCTTGCCCGCCTGCCCCTTCCGCGCCATGGGATAGCCGTCGAAGGAGGTCGCCACCGTCCCCGCCACGCCCGGCGCGTTGAGCAGGATCGACGAGGTCGAGCCGCCGAAGATCGCCCCGTAGTAGACCCCCGCCAGCAGGATGAGCGCGGCCGCCGGGTCTCCTATGCCGATGGCCACGGGGATCATGATCGCGATGATCGACATCGGCCCAAGTCCCGGCAGCATGCCGATGAACGTCCCGATGAGGCAGCCCGCGATGACCATCAGGAGGTTCTGGATGGAAAAGGCCGCTTCGAGGCCGATCAGGATGCCTTCGAGCATGGCTCAGGTCCCCAGAAAGAACGGAAAGGGACGCAGGAAGATGCCGAGCACCTCCTGCACGAGGTACCAGACCCCGCCCGTGGCAAGACAGGCCACCGGGATCATCACGTGGAACTTGCGCTCGCCGAGGGTCGCGCTTCCCGCCACGAGAAAGCCCGCGGTGGCGAGGAGGAACCCCGCCGGACGTAGGAGCAGCGCATAGGCCACCATGAGCGACAGGAGCAGCACGGCCTGCCCGATCTTGTAGTCACCGAGCCGCGCGAGGTTGATGTCGGTGGCGCCGGGCGACTTCTCTTCCACGGGCTTCTCCAGCCCGAGGAGCACGATGAGCCCCACGAGGGCGCCGCCCACGGCCAGCATTTTGGGAAAGGTGGAGGGCCAGACGGGATTGCGCTGCATGAAGGGCGGCAGGAGCCCGTCCATGGTGAAGAACGCCGCGTAGCCGTAGACGCAGCAGAACGCCACGAAGAGAAGCGCGATCCAGCGGTCGAGGGCCAAGGGCATCTCCCCAAAGGACGGTGCGGCCTGCGCACCCTGCGTGGATGTGGTGCGGCCTGCGCACCCTAGGTGGATGTGGTGCGGCCTGCGCACCTTGGGCGGATCAGGTGCGCGGTGCGACCCACGGTGACCCGTGGGGTGTGCACCGCGCACCGCCCGTGTCAGATCACAGGAAGCCCAGCGTCCGCATGAGATCGCCGATCACCTGCTCCTGGTCCTCGAGGAAGACGCGGAACTCGTCGCCGTTGTTGTGGATGTTGACCCAGCCGTTGCGGGCCCGGACTTCTTCCCATTCGGGCGTCTCGTACATCTTCGTGATCGCGTCCTGGTAGGCCGCCAGCGTCTCCTCCGGCAGGCCCGGCGCCGCGAAGAAACCGCGCCAGTTCACGAACGTCGTGTCGAGGCCCTGCTCCATCATCGTGGGCGCGTCGGCAAAGGCCGGGACCCGCTCATCGGAGGTCACGCCGAGGATGCGCACTTCGCCTTGCTCCGCGAGCGCCACGGCCTCGGAAAAGCCGGTGGAGAGCGCCTGGATCTCGCCGGAGAGAAGCCCCGCCATGGCCTCGCCGCCCGCATCATAGGGGATGTAGTTGAAGGCCGTGGGATCCTCGCCCGCCGCCTGCATCGCCATGGCCGCCACGAGGTGGTCCATGCCGCCGGGTACCGAGCCGCCGCCGATGGCGAAGCGGTTGCCGTCCGCGCGGTAGGCCGCGAGGAGCTCGTCCATGGAGCCGATGTCGCTGTCCGCATTCACCACGATCGCGGCGTAATCCCCGATGGTGCCCGCGACGAGCGTGAGGTCGCGGAAGCTCTGCGGGAAGACCCCGGTGAGCGAGCGGATCACGATGGGCGTGGAGTTCACCATGAGGGTGTTGTCCATGCTCTCCGCGTTTTCGATGAGATGCGCGATGGCCACGCCGCCGCCGCCGCCCGACATGTTCTCGTAGGAGGCCGAGCCCACGAGGCCCGCTTCGGTCAGCGCCTCGCCGGTGCCGCGCGCGGTGCCGTCCCAGCCGCCGCCGGCGCCGCCCGGGATGAGGAAGTGGATTTCATCGACGACCTGGTGCCCGCCCGCGGCGGCCGGTCCAGTGAAGGCTAGGGCTGCCACGGCAGCCAATAGGGCCCTACGGCCCGTCTCGAAAGTCATTCGGTATTCCTCCCATTGTGCCGAGCGGTCGTTGCCGCCCGTGCGCGTGTCTTCAGGCGGCATGTGCGGCCCGCGCGCCATTGAACCCGGCGCACCGCATTCGCACAAGCTTCGATTTTCACGAGATCACCGGCTCTGCCGCGCCGCTGGCCCCGGTCCTCACACGAGCCGGGTGAGATGAAGGCAGGTCTCCACGTTGGTGACCCCGTCGAGCTTGCCCACGGCATTGAGAAGCGCGTCGAAGGCCTCGAGGCTGCGCGTCTCGTGCACGGCAACGAGCGCCCATGTGCCGTTGGTGGTGAAGAGCCCGGTGATCTCCGGCATGCGCCGCAGCGCGCGGTGGACACGGTCGGTCTTGGAGAGGTCGAGCGCGAGGAGCGAGGTTGCGCGGATCGTGTCCTCCTCCATGGGCTCGGACAGCTCGACGGTGAAGCGGCGAATGGTGCCGCTCTCCTTCATGGCCTTGAGCCGCGCGGCCACCGTGACGCGCGAAAGGCCGGCGCGCGCGGCAAGCTCGGTGACGGAGGCGCGCGCGTCCTGGCGCAGGAGCGTGAGGAGCGTGCGGTCGGTACTGTCCATGCGATTTGCTCTCCAACTGTGCAATTTGCAAAGCACCTATCACGAAACGATCACTTTGGTCACTCCTCCGAGGCATCGCCCCCGCTTAAATTCGCGGTCAGGAGGCCTCCATGACCCACATCACTCTTATCGGAGCCCCCGTGCAGGCGGGCACGCAGACCAAAGGCTGCCTCATGGGCCCGGACGCCTATCGCTGCGCGGGCCTGCCGGAGGCGTTCCGCGCGCTGGGCCACACCGTCACCGACGCGGGCAACATCGCCGCGCCCGAGGCCGGCCCCCGGCGCCACGAGAACGCGGCCATCACCACGCTGGGCGAGGTCGCGGCCTGGACGCAGGCGATCCACGACGCCACGCTCACGGCCGCGCGGGCCTCCGACATGCCCGTCATCCTGGGCGGCGACCATTCGCTTTCGGCCGGCACCGTGCCCGCGCTTGCCACCCATGCCGCGGACGAGAACCGGCCGCTCTTCGTCCTCTGGCTCGACGCCCATCCGGACCTCCACCGCCTCGACACCACGACGAGCGGCAACCTCCACGGCACGCCCGTGGCCTACTTCCTCGGCGAAGACGGCTTCGCGGGCCACTACCCGCCCCTCGCGCACCCTCTCCCCCACGCGCAGTTCTGCGCGCTGGGCCTGCGCTCCGTCGATCCCGCCGAACGCGCCCTCATCCGCGAGCGCGGGCTCGACAGCCACGACATGCGCGCCATCGACGAGCACGGCATCCGCGCGCCGCTCATGCGCTTTCTCGACCGTGTCGCCGCCGCGCGCGGCCGCCTCCATGTGAGCTTCGACGTGGATTTCCTCGACCCCGCCATCGCGCCCGCGGTGGGCACCACCGTCCCCGGCGGCGCCACCTTCCGGGAGGCGCACCTCGTCATGGAGATGCTCCACGACAGCGGCCTCGTCACCTCCATGGACCTGGTGGAGCTGAACCCCTTCCTCGACGAGCGCGGCAAGACCGCCCGCCTCATGGTGGACCTCGCCGCCTCCGCGCTCGGCCGCACGATCCTCGACCGGCCGACCGCGGCGTGAAAAACCCGCCCCGGCCCTGCGCCGGGACCTCTTGCCTTCCACCGCGAGGCCCCGGGTCAGGCCCAGGGTCAGGCGGCGGGGGCGTGACGCACTCAAAGGAGACGACGATGCTCAAACCCTCCCCCCTCGCCATGGTGCCCTTCGTCTCCGTGGCCGACATGATGGCGCTCGTGAACACCATCGGCGTGGCCGAGATGATCGAAGGCATCGCCGCGGAGATCGAGGCCGACTACCGGCGCTGGCCCGATTTCGACAAGACGCCGCGCGTGCCGTCGCATTCCGAGGAGGGCGTGATCGAGCTCATGCCCACCTCCGACGGCGTCACCTACGGCTTCAAATACGTCAACGGCCACCCGGCAAACATGGCCCGCGGTTACCAGACGGTCACCGCCTTCGGGCTGCTCGCGCGCGTGGATACGGGCTACCCGATCCTGCTCAGCGAAATGACCGTGCTCACCGCGCTGCGTACCGCCGCCATGTCCGTCGTCGCCGCGCGCCACCTGGCGCCGCAGGGGTCGAAGACCCTCGCCATCATCGGCAACGGCGCGCAATGCGAGTTCCAGGCGCTGGGCTTCCAGCGGTGTCTGGGGATCGAGACCGTGCGCCTCTACGACATCGACGGCCAAGCCACGGAAAAGGCCGCGAAAAACCTCGCCACCTCGGGCCTCGAAATCGTCCCATGCGCCTCCGCGCAGGAGGCCGTCGAAGGCGCGGAGATCATCACCACCTGCACCGCCGACAAGCAATACGCCACCATCCTCACCGACAACATGGTGGGCGCGGGCGTCCACATTAACGCCATCGGCGGCGACTGCCCCGGCAAGACGGAGCTCCATCGCGACATCCTCCTGCGCTCCTCCATATTCGTCGAATACCCGCCCCAGACCCGCATCGAGGGCGAGATCCAGCAGCTCGACCCCGACCACCCGGTCACAGAGCTTTGGCAGGTGATCACAGGGCAGGCAGAGGGGCGCACAGCCGGGCGACAAATCACCCTCTTTGACTCCGTGGGCTTTGCCACCGAAGATTTTTCGGCACTCCGCTACGTCCACGCGCGTTTGAAGGATACGGGCCATTATGCAGAGCTCGACATGATCGCCGACCCCGACGACCCGCGTGACCTCTTCGGGATGGTCATGCGCGCAAAGGACTGAGACGGGGCCGCAAGAGATAAGGGAGAGACGACGATGAAAGACGCCATTCGTGCCGCCACTTTCGCCGACGAGGCCGAGGTCCTGAGCCACCTCACCGAGATGGCCGCGCTCTCCGAGATCGACCGCGCCCGCATCGCGGCCCGGGGTGCAGAGCTCGTGCGCGAGATCCGCGAGAGCTCCGACCCCTCGCTGATGGAGCTTTTCCTGGAGGAGTACGGCCTTTCCACGGACGAGGGCATCGCCCTCATGTGTCTCGCCGAGGCGCTCCTGCGCGTGCCCGACGCGCCCACCATCGACGACCTCATCGAGGACAAGATCGTCCCCTCCGCCTGGGGCCAGCACCTCGGGCATTCGCACTCCCCTCTCATCAATGCCTCCACCTGGGCGCTCATGCTCACGGGCCGCGTGCTCGATGACAGCGGGAGGGGCGTCTCCGCGGTGCTGCGCGGGGCCGTGAAGCGGCTGGGCGAGCCCGTGATCCGCACAGCCGTGGGCCGCGCCATGCGCGAGATGGGGAACCAATTCGTGCTGGGCGAGACGATCGAGGCCGCCATGAAGCGCGCCGCGAAGATGGAGGCGAAGGGCTTCACCTATTCCTACGACATGCTGGGCGAGGCCGCCCGGACCGAGGCCGATGCGCGCCGCTACCACATGGCCTATGCCGACGCGATCGCCGAGATCGCGGAGGCGGCCACGGCGGGTGACATCCGGGACAATCCCGGCATCTCGATCAAGCTTTCGGCTCTTCACCCCCGCTACGAGCCGCTCCAGCGCGACCGCGTCCTCGAGGAGCTCACGCCGCGCGTCCTGTCGCTCGCCTCGCTCGCGCGCTCCGCCGGGATCGGGCTCAACATCGACGCCGAAGAGGCCGAGCGGCTCGACCTTTCGCTAGAGATTATCGACCGGGTGCTGTCGGACCCGGCGCTGAAGGGCTGGGGCGGCTTCGGCGTCGTCATCCAGGCCTATTCGAAACGCGCGCCCGCCGTCATCGACTGGCTCCATGAGCGCGCCGAGGCGCTCGGCCGCCGCGTCATGGTGCGCCTCGTCAAGGGCGCCTACTGGGACAGCGAGATCAAGCTCGCGCAGGTCGAGGCCTGGCCCGGCTTTCCGGTCTTCACGCAGAAGGCCGCGACCGATGTGAGCTACATCGCCTGCGCGCGGAAGCTTCTGGGGATGGGCGACCGCATCTATCCGCAATTCGCCACCCACAACGCCCACACCGTGGCCGCGATCCTCGAGATGGCGCCCGAGGGCGTGGCCTACGAATTCCAGCGGCTCCACGGGATGGGCGAGAGCCTCCACGCCAATGTCATGGCAGCCCATGATACGCGCTGCCGGATCTACGCGCCGGTGGGAGCGCACAAGGATTTGTTAGCCTATCTGGTGCGGCGGCTCTTGGAAAACGGCGCGAATTCCTCGTTCGTTAACCAGATCGTGGACGAAGACGTGCCCGCCGAGGTGGTCGCTAAGGATCCGTTCACACAGTTGACAGCTGTCAACTTTTGCGTCGTTCCGCCCTCGGACCTCTTCGGCGCGCGCCAAAACTCCCGCGGCCACTTCCTCGGCGATCCGGTGGGAATGGGCGAGCTTCTCGCCCGAATCGAGGCATCACGCCATGGGCGTTCTTCTGGGGCGGGGGAGGCGGTCATGAACCCGGCGACGGGCGCGGCCGTGGGCGCGATCGAGATGCTGAGCGCCGCGGAGGCCGCCGAGATCGGCGGGCAGGTCGCGCCCTGGGGCGCATCGGCCCAAGAGCGGGCGGCGGCCTTGCTAAGCGCCGCGGATCTCTATGAGGCGCATGCCGAGGAGCTTTACGGGCTCCTGCAGGATGAGGCGGGGAAGACGCTTCTGGATTGCATTGGGGAAGTGCGGGAAGCTGTTGATTTCCTCAGATATTACGCGAATGAAGGCGCGGGCATGAAGGAGGAGCCGTTGGGCACCATGCTCTGCATCTCCCCCTGGAACTTCCCGCTCGCCATCTTCACCGGACAGATCGCGGCCGCACTCGCCACCGGCAACGGCGTGATCGCGAAACCGGCGGAGACGACCTCCCTCATCGCCGCCCGCGCGGTCTCTCTTCTCCACGAGGCGGGGATCCCCGCGCGGTCGCTGGCGCTGGTGCCGGGCTACGGCGCGGAGGTGGGTCCCGCGCTCACGGGGCTCCCCTCGGTGAGCGGGGTCTGCTTTACAGGCTCCACCGCCACGGCGCGGGCCATCAACCGGAGCTTGGCGCAGCGTCAGGTCCCGCTCATCGCCGAAACCGGCGGGATCAATGCCATGATCGTCGATTCCACTGCGCTGCCCGAACAGGCGGTGGCCGACATCGTGGCCTCGGCCTTCCAATCCGCCGGGCAGCGCTGCTCGGCGCTGCGCGTGCTCTACGTGCAGGAGGATATCGCGCCGGGGCTGGAGAAGATGCTCTTCGGCGCGATGGACGCGCTCACGCTGGGCGATCCGGCGGACCCGGCCACGGACATAGGCCCCGTCATCGACGCCACTGCCAAGGCACGGATCGAGGGCTACCTCGACGCCCGCGAGGACCGCGTGCTCAAGCGGCTCGCCGCGCCGGAACAAGGCACCTTCGTCGGTCCCACCGTGATCCGCGTGGCAGGGATCGAGGACGTGCCCGAAGAGGTCTTCGGCCCCGTCCTCCACATCGCCACCTACAAGGCGCGCGACCTCGACCGGGTCATCGACGCCATCAACGCCACGGGCTACGGGCTCACCTTCGGGCTCCACACCCGCATCGACGGGCGCGTGCAGCACATCATCGACCGCGTGGAGGCGGGCAACCTCTACATCAACAGGAACCAGATCGGCGCCATCGTGGGATCGCAGCCCTTCGGCGGGCACGGGCTTTCGGGCACGGGACCGAAGGCGGGCGGGCCGCGATATCTCAAGGCCTTCGTGAAGGGGGCGATCGCGGAGGTCACGCCCGATCTCACCGCCCTCCCCGGCCCCACGGGGGAGGCAAACAGCTACCGCACGATGCCGCGCCACGGCGTGCTCTGCGTGGGCCCCGAGGCCGAGGACGCCGCCGCCGCGGCGCGCGCGCTCGGCTGCACGGGCGTGAGGGCGAAGGCCGATGCCACGCCCGAGGATGCGCAGGCCGCAGGCATCAGCGCGGTCATCCACTGGGGCAGCCCCGGCCGGGACTGGGCCGCGGCCTGCGCGGCGCGGGAGGGGGCCATCGTCCCCCTCGTGACGTCAAAGGACCTCGCCCGCTGGCTCACGCTCGAACAGACCGTTTGCATCGACACCACCGCCTCGGGCGGCAATGCGGAGCTCCTCGCCGCATCGAGCGCGGGCGACCTCGCCGCGGAGTGAGCGGGCGCTAGCTCTCGGCCATGACAGAAGAGAGCACACCACCGTCAAGGGCGCAGGCCCGCGCCGTCCCCGTGGGGCGCACCTCGCGGGCGGCGCGGATCGGGGGCGCGGGGCTCTCCATCGCCTCGAACGTGGCGTTGGGGGGCGCGAGGGAGCTTCTGAGCGGACGCAGGCCCGAGTTGCGCGGCCTGATGCTCACGCCGGGCAATATCAGCCGCCTGACGAGCGAGCTCGCGCGGATGCGCGGGGCGGCTATGAAGGTGGGGCAGCTCATCTCCATGGATGCGGGCGACGTGCTGCCGCCGGAACTGGGCGAGATCATCGGGCGGCTGCGCGCGGATGCCGATTTCATGCCGCCGAAGCAGCTGCGCGACGTGCTCGATGCCCAGTGGGGCGCGGGCTGGATGCGCCGCTTCAAGCGGTTCAACGTGCGGCCCATGGCGGCGGCCTCCATCGGGCAGGTGCACGAGGCGCTAGGCCATGACGGGCGGCGAATGGCGATCAAAGTGCAGTATCCCGGCGTGAAGGAGAGCATCGACAGCGATGTCTCGAACGTGGGCGCGCTGGTGCGGATGTCGGGCATCGTGCCCGCGGGGATCGACATGAAGCCGCTTTTGGACGAGGCGAAGCGCCAGCTCCACGAGGAGGCCGACTACGCGCGGGAAGCTGAGGAACTACAACGGTTTGGCGCGTGGCTTTCATGTGAGGACAGCTACGCCGTGCCGGGCTTTGTGGCCGAGTTTTCGGGCGCGCGGGTGCTTGCCATGGACTACCTCGCCGGGCAGCCGATCGAGAGCCTCGTCACGGCGGGTCAAGACATGCGCGACACGGTCATGCGGCGGCTCCTGGAGCTGACGCTGCGCGAGCTCTTCGAGCTCGGGCACATGCAGTCCGACCCCAATTTCGCCAATTACCGCGTGGTGCCTGAGACGGGCCGGATCCTGCTCCTGGATTTCGGCGCGGCACGGGAAATCGCGCCCGCCACAGCGGAGGCGTATCGCGCGATGCTCGCCGCGCTCATGGCGCGGGACCGGGCGGGGATGGATAGGGCCTCCCTCGCGCTCGGCGTCTACACGGCGGAGACGGCGGAGGTGCATAAAGAGGCGATCCTCGATCTCATCCTGAAGGGGATGGAGGGTGTGGACGACGACGGCTGGTTCGATTTCGGTGCCGAAGGTTTGCGCCGCGAGCTCGCGCAATCGGGCATGCGCCTGGCAGAAGATCAGGCGTTCCTCCATATCCCGCCGATGGACACGCTTTACGTGCAGCGGAAGCTCGCGGGCATGTTCCTTCTCGCCGCGAAACTGCGCGCGCGGGTCAATTTGCGCGCGCTTTTCGCGCCTTGGATCAGCCCGTGATCCCGAGGCCTGCGTCTGCGCAGACCTTGAGGATGTGGTCGTAGCCCATTTTTGAATAGTCGTAGGGCGGGGCCTTGGCCGGGTCCTGCTCCGCTTCCACCACGATCCAGCCGTCGTAATCCATGGCACGGAGCTGGCGCGCCACGGCGCCGAAATCGATGCAGCCGTCGCCCGGGACGGTGAAGGCGCCCGCGATGACGGCGTCGAGGAAGGAGCGGTCGTTCGCGCGGGTGTCGGCGACGATGTCGGGGCGAATGTCTTTGAAATGGACGTGGCGGATGCGGTGGGCCCAGCGGGCCAGGGTGGCCTGGACGTCTCCCCCGCCGAAGAGGAGGTGCCCGGTGTCGAAGCAGAGCTCCACCGCGTCGCCCGAGCCCTCCATGAGCGCGTCGATATCGGCCTCGCTCTCCACGATGGTGCCCATATGGTGGTGGTAGGCGAGCGGCATGCCCTGGTCGGCGCAGTACTGCGCGACCTCGGTCAGCTTGGCGCCGTAGGCGTGGAGGTCGTCGCGGCCCATGGTGGGGCGGGCATTGACCGGCATGTCCTGCCGCCCCTGCACGGTGTTCGAGCATTCGGCGTAGACGAGGCAGGGCGCGCCCAGGGCCGCGAACTGCGCCACCTGGCCCGCTATAGCGGCGATCTCGGCGCCCACGTCGTTCACCAGCAAGTTCCCCGAGCACCAGCCGCCGCAGAGCGCGATGCCGGCGGCGTCGAGATACGCGCGGAGCCCCTCGGTGTCGGCGGGCATGCGCTGGCCCCGTTCGACGCCCGTATAGCCGATCTCACGAGCTTCGCGGAGCGCCTGCTCCATCGTGAAGGCTGCCGTGAGGTCGGGCAGGTCGTCGTTCTGCCAGGCGATGGGAGAAATGCCGATCTGGACCATGGCGTGCCTTTCGCGCGGTGACCGGACGTGGGTGACGCGAATTCGACGGGCTTGCAACTCAATTGATCGCGGGGGACGCCGATGAAAGTTTCCATTGACAGGCGGGGCGGTAGCGCGAACATTTCCGCGACAGCCGCGGGCAAACCGGGGCGTCGACATAAAGTCTTGGGAGGACATCCATGAAAAAGTTCATGATCGCGGCATCCGCCGCGGCCCTAGTCGCGGGTGGCGCCATGGCCGACGGCCACGGCGAGCGCTACGTGATGATCACGCACACGCAGGGCACCGATCCGTTCTGGCCCGTCGTCGAAAAGGGCGGCCGTGACGCCGCAGCCGCCGTGGGCGCGACGCTGGAATACAACTTCGACGTCTCGGGCGACATGTCCGCCATGGCCGCCCTCATCGAGGCCGCCGCGGCCTCCGAGCCCGACGGCATCATCGTCTCGCTCCCCGACGCCGCAGCGCTCGGGCCCGCGATCGAGGCCGCCGTGGCCGACGGCATCCCGGTCGTGACGATGAATTCGGGCCTTGAATCCTCCGCCGATCTCGGTGCGCTCATGCATGTGGGCCAGCCCGAGCGCGACGCGGGCTTCGCCGCTGGGACCCGCGCCATGGCCGAGGGCGTCACCAACGGGCTCTGCCTGAACCAGGAGGCGTTCAACACCGCCCTCGTGGATCGCTGCACGGGCTATTTCGATGCCATGGGCGCCTCGCTCAACCAGATCGACGTCTCCAACGACCCCGCCCAGATCGAGACCCGCACCGCGGCCGCGCTCGAGGCGGATGAGAGCATCGACGGCGTCCTCGCCGTGGGTCCCCATGTCTGCGAAGCCGCCCACCGCGCCGTGGAGGCCGTGGGCGCGGACGTGCACCTCGCCTGCTTCGACCTCTCGCCCGGCGTGATGGACCTCATCGACGCGGGCGAAGTGGCCTTCACGATCGACCAGCAGCAGCGCCTCCAGGGCTACATGCCGGTCATCGTGCTCCACCTCTACAACAACCATGCGGGCCTCCTGCCGGGCAACAACATCGCCTCCGGGCCGGGCTTCGTGGACGCATCTAATGCTGCGGCCGTGAAGGAACTCGCGGGCATCGACCGCTAAGTCCGCAGGAGCCAGCACACAAGAGACAGGCGGAGCAATGCTCCGCCTGTTTTGTCTGAGGGCAGCAGAAAGAGGGAAAGATGTCTGACCGCAGCGAATCCGACCGATTGGTGGAAGAGACCCGCCTGCAAAGGCTGATCCGGCGCCCGGAGATCGGCGCCTTCATCGTGATGATCGTCATCGTCGTGGCGCTGCTCTGGGCCTCGGACGGGCGCGCCTTCAACGCGCTGGGATTGAAGAACAACCTCCAGATCATCGCCCAATACGGGATCATCGCCACGGGCGCGGCGCTCCTGATGATCGCGGGGGAATTCGACCTCTCCATCGGCTCCATGATCGGGTTCGCGGGCATGTCCATGGCGCTCATGCTCAAATGGGGCCTGCCCTTCGGGATGGGCGAGGCGACGCCGCTCACGGCCTTCGCGCTCACGCTGGCGATGACGCTCACCTTCGGCTGGATCATCGGGGTCATCGTGGTCCGCTCGGGGCTCTCGAGCTTCATCGTCACGCTCGCCTTCCTCTTTTTCCTGCGCGGGGTGACGGAGGTGGCCTTCCGGCTCATCAACCAGTCCACGCAGGTCTCGGGCCTGCCCGATTACAAGGAGGAGAGCTGGGTCGCCTATGCCTTCGGAGGCGAGGTCTTCGGCTGGTTCTACGACGGCTGGTACTGGCTCGGCGCCTATTACCAGACGCTGGGTTTCGAGCGGGCGGACCAGTGGTTCCTCCTCGGCGGCAACCTCAACCGGCGCGGCGAGCAATGGGTGGAGGGCTTCGATGCCCGCTTCGCCTGGTGGATCGCCATCGCGGCGGTGGCCTATTTCGTGCTCTCGCGCACGCAGCTCGGTAACTGGATCTACGCCACCGGCGACAACAAGGAGGCCGCGCGCGCCAACGGCGTGCCGGTGAACCGGGTCAAGATCGGGCTTTTCATGTTCACGGCCTTCTGCGCCACCGTCTTTGCCGCCTGCCAGGTCTACGAGACCAACACCGCCGACGCCGCCAAGGGCAACCTCATGGAGCTTTTCGCCATCGCCATCGCCGTGGTGGGCGGCACGCTCATGACCGGCGGCTTCGGCACGGTGCTCGGCGTCATCTTCGGGGCGATCACGGTGGGCCTCGTGGCAAACGCCGTTTTCTTCATTCCCGCCATCGACGGCGCCTGGTTCCGCGTCTTCCTCGGCGCGATCCTACTCGCTGCGGTCTTTGCCAATGAACGCATCCGCAAGCGCATCACGGGAGGCATCTGATGAAGACCCCGAGCCCCGCGCGGACACGAATTTCCGAAGAAATTCGTGCGCGCCGAAAGGAGACCTGCCATGGCTGAGCCGTATCTGCGCGTCGAAGGCCTGGTGAAGCAGTTCGGGCCGTTCAAGGCCCTGAACGGCGTCGACCTCGAGGTCCATGCCGGGGAGGTCCACGCGCTTCTCGGCGACAATGGCGCCGGGAAGTCGACCCTCATCAAGACCCTCGCCGGGGTCCACCAGCCGACACAGGGCACGATCTACATCGAAGGCAAGCCAGTGAGTTTTCGCACCCCGCGGGATGCCACCGCCGCGGGCATCGGCACGGTCTACCAGGACCTCGCCCTGAACCAGCTCATGAGCGTGACGCGCAACTTCTTCATGGGCCGCGAGTTGAAGGGCTCGTTCGGGCGGCTCAGGATGGAGGAGATGGACCGGATCGCCCATGACGAGATGCTCAAGATCGGGATCGATTTCTCCGACCCCACGCAGGCCGTGGGCACCATGTCCGGCGGCCAGCGGCAGACGCTGGCCATCGCGCGGGCGATCTATTTCGGGGCGCGCGTGCTCATCCTCGACGAGCCCACCTCGGCGCTGGGTCAAAAGCAGCAGATGGAGGTGCTGAAGACGATCAAGCGGGTGCGCGCGCGGGGCGACATCGCCATCATCTTCATCACCCATAACGAGATCCATTCGAACCTGGTGGGCGACCGCTTCACGTTTCTCGCTCTGGGTCAGGTGATCGGCGCGGGCACGAAGGAGAGCCTCGAGGGCCAGGACATCCGCCGCCTCATGGCCGGCGGCGCGGACATCGCGCAGCTGGAGCGCGAATTCGCCGAGATGTGAGGCGTCGCGCTCGCGGGGAGTTCGGGATGCCTCCGGCGGAAGTACGGGGCACAAAGAAGACGGGCTGCGGTGCGTTTTACCCGGCTGTGGACGCGGGGCACGGGTCGGTGGGCGGGCGCCTTTCGAGCACGCCGGACGGCGCGCGCAGGAACAGAGCCGCGCGGCGACCTCCGCTCAGGCGTAGTTCTTGGCCTTCGACATCTTGCCGAGGCCGGGGTTCAGAGAATTCGTTGGATCGATCGACCTGTAGAACGCCGCGAGGTCTTCCTTGGCCTCGTAGAGGTGCCCCACATTGTGCTCGGAGGGGTATTCGGCGCCGCGGTCGTCGAGGATGGCGAGCATCTTGGCCTTGAGCGCCTTGGGGTCCACACCCTTCCGGACGATGTAATCCTGGTGCATGACGTGGCACATGAGGTGCCCGTAATACACGCGTCCCACGAGGTCCTTCGTGATCTCCTCCGGTAGCCGTTCGAACCAGTCGCGGTCGTTCCGGCGGAGCGCGATGTCGAGAGCGAGGATCTCCTCCACCTCATCCGCATGGACATGGCCGTAGCGCACCGCAGCACCCGCGGCGGCGAACCGGTGAAGCCCCGCGATCTTGGCCTCCCGCGGCGTGCAGACGCGCATTTCGGCGCCGTGCTCGTCGAGGAAATCGGGCAGGAAGGCCTCGGCCTCCTCGATGCCGCCATCGTGCATCTTCAGGATCAGGTGGTGTTCGAACCGGTCGCGGTACGCGAGCAGGAAGCGCGGCAGGTGCTGGGGCCAGAGCCTGGAGAGGAGCTGCATGAACTTGTCGGTGAAGCCCCGCGTCAGGCGGAACTTGTTGAGCCGCGCATCCACTGCACCCTTGAGCGCGAAAAACATCGGCAGCCGGTCCGTGCCCAGCTTGTCGATGAGCACCAGGGTGTCCTTGCCGTATTTGGCGGAGATGTCGAAGCATTCCCGGTGCATGTATTCGGCGGAGACGGGCAGCGTCTCGAAATCCTTCAGGATCCGGCGGCGGAGCTCGGTGAAGACGTCCGGGTCATTGGCGCCGATGTAGAAGACCTTCTCGCGCCCATAGGTCGGGAAGGTATCGAGCCGGACGGCGAAGACGGCGAGCTTGCCCGCGCAGCCCGAGACGCCGTGGAGCAGGCGCTTGTCGTTGTTGAACCGCGAGGGGCGATCGCTGTCCACGTCCCGCAGGATGGTGGTGTAGTCGGGGTCGGAGGCGTGCCTGCCCGCGGGCGCGGGCGTGTCCTTGTCGTAGTCGCCCGCCTCCAGGCGGGTCAGGATCTCTTCGGGCGTCTCGCCCAGATCGAGGCCGAGCTCGTTGACGAGCTTGAGATCGCCGTTGGCCGTCACCTGCGCGTAGAGCGCCAGCTCGGTGTAGCTCGGCCCCCGCTCGCAGAGCGAGCCGCCGGAATTGTTGCACACGCCGCCCACGATGGAGGCGCCGATGCTGGAGGACCCGATGACCGAATGGGGATCGCGGCCCAGCGGGCGCAGCTTCTGCTCGAGATCAAAGAGCGTGGCGCCGGGCAACCCGATGATCTGCTTGCCCCCGTCAAGGAGGTGGAGCCCGTCGATCCGGCTCGCATTCAAGAGCACCACGTCGCGGTCATAGCGCCCCTTGGGCGTCGAGCCCTCCGTGAGCCCGGTATTGGAGGCCTGCATCACCACGATCTTATCGGCGGCCACCGCGGCCTCCAGAACCTTCCATTGCTGGAGGAGGGTGCCGGGCTTGACCACGCAGATCGCCTCCCCCTGCCCCGAGCGGTATCCCTTGCGGAACCGTTCCGTACTCTTGGCACGGGTCAGGACGTGTTTCGCGCCGCAGATGTCGCGAAAGGCGGAAATAAGGGCGTCATTCGTCATGGCGGTGCTATGTCACGTCAGGCCACAAGAATGCAGGGGGCGTGCTGTCGCGGCGGCGCCCGGAAGGAAAGGTGACCCATGGGCCTCGGATTGTTCGACCTCACCGGCAAGCGCGCGCTCATCACCGGTTCCTCCCAGGGGATCGGCCACGCGCTGGCCAAGGGCATGGCCGCCGCGGGGGCCGATATCGTCCTCAATGGCCGCGACCCCGGCAAGCTCCGCGCCGCCAAGGAGCGGATCAAGGCCCAGGGCGGGCGCGCCGACATCCTGCAGGTCGATGTCACGCGCCACGGCGCCGTGCGCGAGGCCGTCGACACCTACGAGGAGCGCTACGGCGCCATCGACATCCTCGTCAACAATGCCGGCATGCAGCACCGCGCGCCGCTGGAAGAATTCCCGGCGGACCGGTTCGAGGCGCTTTTGCAGACCAACATCGCCTCGGTCTTCCACGTGGGGCAGGCCGTGGCGCGGCACATGATCGGGCGCGGCGAGGGCAAGATCATCAATATCTGCTCGATCCAGACCGCGCTCGCGCGGACCTCCATCGCGCCCTACACCGCCACCAAGGGCGCGGTGGCCAACCTCACGAAGGGCATGGCCACCGATTGGGCGCGCTACGGGCTGCAATGCAACGGGATCGCGCCGGGCTATTTCGACACCCCGCTCAACAAGGCGCTCGTGGAGGACCGGGACTTCACCGCCTGGATCGAGAAACGCACGCCCGCCGGGCGCTGGGGCCAGCTGCCGGAGCTCGTGGGCGCGGCGATCTTCCTGGGCTCGGAGGCGTCGAGCTACGTGAACGGGACGGTGATCTACGTGGATGGCGGCATGAGCGCCTGCCTCTGACGGGGGCGCTGGCGGCACCGGCGGAATGCCTCCGGCGGAAGTACGGGGCACAAAGAAGACGGGCATCCCACCCTTCATCGTGCCGGTCTTCCCTTTGCCCGCCTTCTTGGCGCCCGTTTTCTTTGTGCTCCGTACTTCGGGGGTGTGGGGGCTGGCCCCCACTCCCGTTCCATCGGCGCGCGGCTCAGTCTCCGAAGCCGAAGGGGGGCAGGCTCTCCAGCGCCTCTTTCAGGGCATCGCCCCAACCCTTGGAGACGGTCTGCACGTAGGGGTCGTCGCCAAGGAGGCGGCCGGTGCGGCCCCGGACGAGGGCGCCTTCCTCGTAGACGTGGAAATCATAGGGGCTGCCCACGGTGAGATTGGCCTTCACGGTGGAATCGAAGCTGACGAGCAGGAGCCTGATGGCATCCTCGAAGCTCAGCGCCGGGTCGTAGGCCCGCACGAGGATCGGGCGGCCATACTTGATCTCGCCGGTTTGGAAGAAGGGCGTGTCGCTGCCCGCCTCGATGAAATTCCCCTCCGGATAAATCAGGAAGAGCCGCGTGGGCCCGCCCGCGATCTGACCGCCGAGGATGATGGTGGCGTTGAAGCTCTCCCCCGACTGACCGCTCTCCTCCTGGCGCGCGATGCTTTCGCGGAGCGTATCGCCCACGAGGCGCGCGGCCTGGAACATGGAGGGCACTGCGAGGAGCGACGGGCGCCGTTCGTCGGGGGCCTTCGTGCGCTCCTCCAGGAGGCTGATCACGCTTTGCGTGGTGGCGAGGTTGCCGGCGGTCATGAGCGTGAGCACACGCTCGCCCGGTTCCTCCCACACGAAGAGCTTGCGGTAGGTGGAGATGTTGTCGAGCCCCGCATTGGTGCGGGTATCGGCCATGAAGACGAGGCCTTTGTCCAAGGCCATGCCGACGCAATAGGTCACGGGTCTGAGGTCACTTCGCGCGTTATTGGGGTTGTTCTGCCACTTGGATGGCGACGCTGAGCGCTTCGTGCGCGTCGCCGCTTCGCACCCCTCTTATGGGCGCGGCCTCCCGGTAATCAAGCCCGGTGGCCACGCGGACGTAGCGCGGATCGGGGGAAATCCCGTTCGAGGGGTCGAAGCCCACCCATCCCAGCCCGTCGATATAGGCCTCCGCCCAGGCATGCATGGCGTCCTGTTCAACGCGATCGTCGAGCATGAGGTAGCCCGAGACGTAGCGCGCGGGCAGCCCGATCTCGCGGGCGGCGGCGATGAAGACATGGGCGTGGTCCTGGCAAACGCCCTTGCCGGCCTTGAGCGCGTCCTCGGCGGTCCAGTCGGGCTCCGAGGCGCCGATTTCGTAGGTCACGGCGGCCGCGGTGGCCCTGTTGAGGGCGTGGAGCCGGTCGAGGGGCGCCTCGCCGCCGATGTCCTTCAGGAGCGCGCGGATGCCGGGGCCGCTGCGGGTCATTGCGGTGGGGCGCGTATAGAGCCAGAGCGGGGCCGCGGCGCGGTGGGGGCCCACCACGCCCGCCTGGTCGGCCACCTCCACCTCCCCCTCGGAGGTGATGGTGAGCGTGTCGGCCTCGGTGTCGAAGCTCAGAAGCTCCACCCGGTTGTGGTGTTCGTCGTCGAAGACGAGCTCCACCTGGCCGCCATCCATGATTGTGTCCCAGCGGTGCACGAGCTGGCCGTTGCCGCTTTTGGGCAGCTTGCGGACCTGTTGCAGGCCGCGCGTCCCCGCCCCCGTGAACTGGTAGGACGTGACGTGCCGGATGAAGAGGCGGGTCATTCGGTGAACCTGTAGTCGATCTCGATCTGCCGCGCGAGGCCGCCGAGACGTCCGAGAAAGGTCTGAAGGTATTCGTGCAGCCCCTCGTTGATGATCACGTCGATGTCGTGGACCGCGCAGGCGCGGTTGAGATCGTCGGCCAGATCATGGGACGGGCGCCGGCCGCCGTAATCGTCGGCGAGATAGGCGAGGTTGTCCTGGATCTTGGACACGCAGAAGGCCAGGCTCCGCGGCATCCGCCGGTCGAGGATCAGGAAATGCGCCACCTCCCGCGGGCGCACGGCATTGCCATAGGCCATGCGGTAGCCGCCCCGCGCGGAGTTCGAGCTCAGGATCGTCTCCCACTGCACGTTGTCGATCGACGAGCCTACGCCGAAGGCGGTTGGCAAGAGCACGTAGTATTTCACGTCGAGGATGCGCGCGGTGTTGTCGGCGCGCTCGAGAAACGTCCCCAGCCGCACGAAATCGTAGATGTCGTTGCGGAGCATCGTGCCGTGGGTCATGCCGCGCACCAGCGCGGTGTGGCGCCGGATGCGGGTGAGCGCCTGCGGCAGGTCACGCTCGCGGAGCTTCCGCGACAAAAGCTCCTTGAGCTCCATATAGGCGCCGTTCACGGCCTCCCAGCTTTCTTCGGTGAGCGCCACGCGCACCGAACGCGCGTTGGAGCGCGCGGCCTCGAGGCAGCATTTCACCGACGAGCCGTTATTGGGCGAGCGCAGCATCCAGTCGATGGCGGCGTCCTTCGTCAGGTGCTCGTTATGGGCCTGGTAGGCCTCCCACACGCCCGCCGATTGCAGCACGGAGCGCCATTCGTCGTCCGAGGAGCCCAGCCGCGTGAGCGCCAGGCGCTGGCCCGTTTCCACGAGCCGGGAGGTATTCTCCGCGCGCTCGAGGTAGCGGTACATCCAGTAAAGGCCGTTGGCGGTGCGTCCGAGCATCAGTCTTCCAGCACCCAGGTGTCCTTGGTGCCGCCGCCCTGGGAGGAGTTCACGACGAGAGAGCCCTTCTTCAGCGCCACGCGCGTGAGCCCGCCGGGCGTGATGCGGATCCCCTCGGGCGAGACGAGCACGAAGGGGCGGAGGTCCACGTGGCGCGGCGCGAGGCCCGCCTTGGTGAAGATCGGCACCGTCGAGAGCGAGAGCGTAGGCTGCGCGATATAGGCGCCGGGCTTGGCCTTGAGCTTGTCGCGGAAGGCGGCGATTTCCTTTTTCGACGCGGTGGGCCCGATGAGCATGCCGTAGCCGCCGGAGCCGTGCACCTCCTTGACGACGAGCTCGGCCAGGTTGTCGAGCACGTAGGAGAGCGCCTCGGGATCGCTGCACCGCCAGGTGGGCACGTTCTCCAGCAAGGGCCGCTCGCCGGTGTAGAATTCCACGATGTCGGGCATGTAGCTGTAGATCGCCTTGTCATCGGCGATGCCTGTGCCAGGCGCGTTGGCGATGGTGATCCCGCCCGCGCGGTAGACGTCGAAGATGCCCGGCACGCCGAGCTGGCTGTCGGGATTGAAGTTCAGCGGATCGAGAAAATCGTCGTCCACCCGGCGGTAGAGCACGTCGATGGGCTGGTAGCCCAGCGTCGTGCGCATGGCCACGCGGCCATCCACGATGCGCAGGTCGTGCCCCTCCACGAGCTCCACGCCCATCTGATCGGCGAGGAAGGCATGTTCGAAATAGGCGGAATTGTAGATGCCGGGCGTGAGCACGGCCGTCGTCGGGCGGTCCTGCGACGTGGCGGGCGGCGTGCAGGCCGCAAGCGAGGCGCAGAGATCGGCGGGGTAATTCTGCACGCCGCGCACGCGGTTCGCCGAAAAGAGTTCCGGGAACATGTGCAGCATCGTCTCCCGGTTCTCGAGCATGTAGCTCACGCCGCTAGGCGTGCGGGCATTGTCCTCCAGCACGTAGAAGTCATCCTCCCCCGTGCGGACGAGGTCGATGCCCACGATATGGGTGTAGACGCCGCCGGGCACGTGCACGCCGCACATCTGCGGCAGGAAGGCCTCGTTGCGGGCGATCATCTCCTGAGGCACGCGGCCGGCCTTTATGATTTCCTGCCGGTGGTAGATGTCGTGCAGAAACATGTTGATGGCGCGCACGCGCTGCTCGATCCCGCGGGTGAGCTTGCGCCATTCATTGCCGGAGATGACGCGCGGCACGATGTCGAAGGGGATGAGGCGTTCCTCCGCCTCCTCGCGCCCGTAGACGTTGAAGGTGATCCCCGTCAGGCGAAACAGCTCCTCCGCCTCGCGCTGCTTGGCGCGCAGATCGGACGGATCGGACGCCTCGATCCAGGTCCCGAGGGCCGCATAGGGCTCCCTCGGGGTCCCGTCCCGGCCCAGCATCTCGTCGAAGTGCGGCGTGTCCTTTGCCATGGTCCCTGTTTACCCGGCGTGAAGCGATGTGACAGGGCTTTAACCCATTTCGCCACGGCTTTGTTGCCGGTGCCCGATTTTTAGGCAGCGGGCGGGGCTTGGACGAGGAGCGCGTCGAGGCCGTCATGCTCCTCCACCCAGTGCCCCGGCGCCACCTGCTCGAGGCGCGGCACGTAGCCCGCGCGCCCGGCCTTGGAGGGCAGAAACCGCAGGCCGGCCCGCGGGTCGAGGGGGCTCGGCAGCTCTCCCGGCAGTTTGAGGCGCGTGCGCGTGGCCTCCACCGCGGGGTCCGGGATGGGCACGGCGGAGATCAGGCTTTGCGTGTAGGGATGCGCGGGGGCGTCGAAGATCGTGTCCCGGTCGGCGAGCTCCACCACGCGCCCGAGATAGAGCACCATGATGCGGTTCGACACGGCGCGCACCACGGAGAGGTCGTGGGAGATAAAGAGCATCGCCATGCCGAATTCGGCCTGAAGCTCCCTGAGGAGCGTGAGCACCTGCGCCTGCACGGAGACGTCGAGCGCGCTCACCGCCTCGTCGCAGATGAGGAGGCGGGGCCGGTTGATCATGGCGCGCGCGATGCCCACGCGCTGGTTCTGGCCGCCCGAGAGCTCGTGGGGGTAGCGGTTGATCATGGTCTGGGGGAGGCCCACGCGCTCCATCATCCGGGCCACGCGGGCGCGGACCTCCGCCTTGGGCAGGCCGGGCTCGGCCACGCGCAGGGGCTCGGCGATGGAGGCCGCGATCGTCATGCGAGGGTCGAGGGAGGCCAGCGGGTCCTGGAAAACGATCTGGAGGTCCTGGCGGTGGGGCTTCATCTCGGCGGGCTTGAGGCCCGCGAGGTCCCGCCCGAGCCAGAGCACCTGCCCCGCCGAGGGCCGGATGAGCTGGAGCACGGCGCGCGCGAGCGTGGACTTCCCGCAGCCCGACTCGCCCACGATGCCCAGCGTCTCCCCTTCCGCGAGCGCGAAGCTCACGCCCTTGACGGCCTTGAGCGGGCGCGTGCGGTCGAGAAAGCCCCGCCCGCCGGGGATGCGGAACGTCACCTCCACCTCGCGCGCGTCTAGGACCGTTTCGGCGGTGTCGGGGATGGCGGGGCGGATATCGGCGCCGTCGAGGCGCGGCATGGCCGCGAGGAGGGCCTGGGTGTAGGGCTCCTGTGGCGACCGGAAGATATCCTGCGTCGGGCCCGCCTCCACGAAGGTACCGTGGCGCATGACCTGCACCTGGTCGCACATCCGCGCCACCACGCCCATGTCGTGGGTGATGAGGGCGATGGCGGTGTTCTCCTCCCGCTGGAGCGCGGCCATGAGATCGAGGATGTCGGCCTGCACGGTGACGTCGAGCGCGGTCGTGGGCTCGTCAGCAATGAGCAGTTCGGGCCCGCAGAGCATGGCCATGGCGATCATGACGCGCTGGCGCATGCCGCCGGACAGCTCGTGGGGATACTGGCCCAGGCGCAGCCGCGCCTCCGGGATCTTCACCCGCTCGAGCCAGTCGAGGCAGAGCAGGTCGGCCTCCCGCCCGCGCAGGCCCTTGTGGGCGCGGAGCACCTCGCGCATCTGCTGGCCCACGCGCAGATGCGGCGTGAGCGCGGTGAGCGGATCTTGGAAGATCATGGAGACGGCGGAGCCGCGGATCGCGTTGAGCGCCCGGGGCGTGCGGCCCAGCATCTCCGCCCCGCGCAGCGTGACGGAGCCCGTGGCGGTCCCGTTGCGCGCCAAAAGGCCCATGGCGGCCATGAAGGTCTGGCTCTTGCCCGACCCGCTCTCGCCCACGATGCCGAGGCACTGGCCCGGCGCGATGTCGAAGCTCACGCCTTTGACGGCCTCCACCGCCCCGTCGAGGGTCTGAAAGCCGACATGGAGATCCCGGACGGAAAAGAGCATCAGCGGTCCTTGGGGTCGAGGGCGTCGCGCAGGCCGTCGCCGATGAAGAACATCGTGATGATGATCGTCACGTAGAAGGCGAGCGGGAAGGCAAGCTGCCAGAGCGTGCCGTAGGCCATCGTCCCCGCCCCCTCGGCGATGAGCGCCCCGAGGGAGGTGTAGGGCTCCGAAATCCCCAGCCCGAGGAAGCTCACGAAGCTTTCGGCCAGGATCATGTCGGGCACGAGGAGCGAAGCATAGACGATGATGACCCCCGCGAGGTTGGGCAGGATATGGCGGATCATGATGGTGATCTCGCTCACGCCGCTCGCGCGCGCGGCCTCCACGAATTCGCGGTTCTTCAGGCTGAGCGTCTGGCCCCGCACGATCCGCGCCATGGTGAGCCATGAGACCGCGCCCAGCGCCACGAAGAGCATGAGGAAGCTTCGGCCCGCGATCACGAGGAGCAGGATGATGACGAGCACGGACGGCAGCGACAGGAGGATGTCGACGATGCGCATCATGATGGCGTCGGTCCGCCCGCCCACGTAGCCTGACACGATCCCGTAGGTCGTGCCCACGACAAGCGCCATGAGCGCGCCGATGAGCCCGACGAGAAGCGAGGTCCGCGTGGCCTGGATCGTGCGGGAATAAAGGTCGCGCCCCAGATCGTCGGTACCGAAGTAATGCCCCGTCTCGAGCGACGGCGCGCCGAGCCCGCGCACATCGCCCATGGCGGCCCAGTCGATCTCCTCGTTCGACCACTGCGCGAAGAGCGGGCCGAGGAGGACGAAGGCCACCACGAGGCCGAGCACGACGATGCAGGCCATGGCCGCGCGATTGCGCACGAACCGCTCGTAGGCGTCGCGCATGAGGGACCGGCCGTGAACGGCTTCTGCGGCCTGCGCATCGCCGATGCGCTCGGCCCGGGCGCTCTGGGCAGTGGATCGGCCGAACATCAGTAGCGGATCTTCGGATCGAACCACGCATAGGCGAGGTCGGTGAGGAGGTTCACGGCCACGGTGAGCACGCCGTATAGGATCGTGACCCCGAGCAGCACCGAATAGTCGCGGGAAAGCGCGGAGTTCACGTAGCTCTGCCCCAGCCCGCCGGTGGAAAAGTAGATATCCACGAAGACGGAGCCCGTGAGCACGTAGACGAAGACCGGCCCGAGATAGGAGATCACCGGCAAGAGCGTCGGCTTCAGCGCATGGCGCCAGATCACCTGTCCGTCCGGCAGCCCCTTGGCGCGGGCGGTGCGGATGTAATTGGACGTGAGCACCTCGAGCATGGAGGACCGCGTGATGCGCGCGATGGAGCCCATATAAGACGTCGAGAGCGCGATGACGGGCATGATCAGGTACTGCCACTGCCCCCCGTTCCAGCCGCCGCCGGGCAACCAGCCGAGGTAGAGCGTGAAGGTCAGGATCAGGATCGGCCCCATGATGAAATTCGGCAGCGCCTGGGCCGCGATGCCCAGCGACACGGCGGTGTAGTCGATCCAGCTGTTCTGCTTCAATGCCGCGGCGATGCCGAGCGACACGCCCACGGTTGTGGCGGCCAGAAAACTCAGCACGCCATAGGTGAGCGATATGGGCAAACCGCTGGCGATGATGTCGTTCACGTCGCGGTCCTTGAACTTGAAGGACGGGCCGAAATCGAAGCGGAAGACGATGTTGGTGACGTAGTCGTAAAGCTGCTTCCAGAGCGGCTGATCGAGGCCGTAGCGCGCCTCCAGGTTGGCGAGCACTTCGGGCGGCAGCGGACGCTCGGACGCGAACGGCCCGCCCGGCGCCACCTGCATCAGAAAGAACGACGCGATGATGAGGATCAGGATCGTGGGTACGGCGCCCAGGATGCGGCGGAGAGAATAGACGAGCATGGCGACACCAAAGGGAAGACCCCCGGCAGGCGCCGGGGGCCTTCGGTTCCAAGGGGTTACTCGGCGATCTTGTAGAGGTTCTTGGAGTACCAGTTCTGCTCCACGTTGTTCACCGGCCAGTTCCCCACATCGCTGTCGAGCATGTAGACGCCCGCGTAGTGGTAGACCGGGATCACCGGCATCTCCTCGGCGAGGATCCGCTCCACCTCGGCATAGAGCGCGCCGGGGTTCTCGGCCGTCCGCGCCTCGCGCATGAGCGCGTCCACGCGGGGGTTGGAGAATTTCCCGTCGTTGTAGCCCGAGGGCGAGGTGACGAGATCGAGGAAGGTGGAGGCCTCGTTGTAGTCCCCGCACCAGGCGCCGCGGGCGAGCTCGAAGTTCTGGTTGCCGCGCTCCTCCAGGAAGACCTGCCATTCCATGTTGCCGAGCTCGGTTTCCACGCCGAGCTTCTGCTTCCACATCTGGGACATGGCCACGGCGATCTTCCGATGCGCCTCCGACGTGTTGTAGATCATGTCGAACGCGAGCGGATTGTCGGGGCCAAAGCCCGCCTCGGCGAGGAGCTCCCGCGCCATGGCGTCCTTCTCGGCCTGCGTCATGCCCGCGAAGTCCGGCAGCGGCGGCTCGAATTCGGCCACGGAGACGGGAGTGAAGGTGTAGGCTTCCGTCTGCCCGCCGGCGAGGACGTTTTCCACGATCACCGTGCGGTCCACGGCGAGCGCCAGCGCCTTGCGCACGCGGGGGTCCTTGAAGGCCTCCGGCCCATCCTCGGTGAGGTTGAAGGTGTAGTAATAGTTGCAGAGCCGGGGGAAGGAGATCGCCTCCTCCGGGAACTCCTCCTTGAGGCGCGGGAACTGGCCGGAGGGGACCTCCGTCCGGTCGAGCTCCCCGGCGAGGTAGCGCGTGAGGGCCACGTTCTCGTCATTGATGACGAGGGCCACGACCCGCTCGAGCACGGTGTTGTCGTCGTCCCAGTACATCGCGTTGCGCTCGCGGACGGAGCGCTCCGCGGGGCTGTGCTCGGTCAGGACATAGGCGCCGTTCGACACGATGTTTTCGGGACGCGTCCACTCCGCGCCATGCTCCTCGATCGTCCAGCGCGGCGCGGGAAAGAGCGTGGCATGGGTCGTCATCTGCGCGAAGTAGGGCAGCGGCGCAGACAGCGTGACCTCGAGCGTGAGATCATCGAGCGCGCGCACGCCCAGCGTGTCCGGCGCGGCCTCGCCCGCGATGATGGCGCCGGCATTCTCGATGGCGGTGATCTCCATGTACCAGGCATAGGGCGAGGCGAGCGCGGGATCGACGGCGCGCTGCCAGCCATAGACGAAATCGTCCGCCGTCATGCGGGTCCCGTCGGACCAGCGGGCATCGTCGCGCAGCGTGAAGGTGTAGACGGTGTTGTCCTCGTTGGTGGTAAAGCCCGTGGCCACCCCCGGCACGAGGTTACCGTCGGCGTCCTGATTCATCAGCCCCTCGAAGAGATCGCGCACGATCTCGGAGCCGGAGACGTCCTCCACGATCTGGGGATCGACGGAGGAATGCTCGTCGAGCACGCGGTAGGTGAAGGTCTGGTCGTCGGCGAGCGTCACTCCCGCGGGGACGTTGCCCATGGCAAAGAGCGGCGTGGCCAGGAGGGTCGTTGCGAGCAACCCTGAGATGAGCGGTTTGCGGACCGGTGTCATGTGAACTCTCCCTATCAGTTCAGGCGTGGTCCCCAGCGTAGTGGCAAGCCGCCCGCGAGTGAAAGGGAATTCCCGCCCGCGCCGCGCCTCACGGCGGGTCAACGGCGCGTTTCTGCGCAGCGCTGCTCGCCTTTAGGCTGCATCGGGGGGCGGGCGTCGCGCCTAGCGCTCCAGCGGGGGAAAGCGCGCGCGGGCCGCCGACAGGACCCAGTCGCGGTGATTGCGGACATATTCGTTCGACGCGTCACGGGGCGGATTGTAGTCCCAGGCATTGTCGCCGGTCGTGTCCATCATCGCGTGGAGCCTGCGGCGCGTCCGCTGGCTCTCGATGATCTGCGCCGTCAGCGCCGCGCTGTCCCAACGCCGGGCGACCTCGTCGGCAAAGCCCCGCGCGGCCTCTCCATAGGCCGGGTCCCCGGCCACGTTGCGCAGCTCATGAGGATCGGCCTCCAGATCGTAGAGGATCGGCGGGTCGAGGTCGCAGTGGATGTATTTGAGCGCCCCGCGCCGGATCATGAAGACCGGCGCGCCCGCGCATTCGGCGCAGTATTCCCCGATGACCTCGCCCTCCTGCGGCTCCCCCCGCGCGGCGGGCAGGAGCGAGCGGCCCGCGACGGGCTGCGCGTAGAGGCTTTCGTCGCCGCCCGCGATGTCGGTGAGCGTGGGCAGGAGGTCGATGAGCGAGCACAGCGTGTCGCTCGTGCCCTCTGCAACTCCAGGCCCGGCCATGATGAGCGGCACGCGCGCGGCATGCTCGAGAAAGCTCATCTTGAACCACATCCCCCGCTCGCCCAGCATGTCGCCGTGATCGGAGGTGACGATGAAGACGGTGTTGTCGGTCTCCCCCATGGCTTCGATCTGCGCCGCGATGGCGCCCACCTTGCTGTCGAAATAGCTCACATTGGCGAGATAGGCGCGCCGCGCGCGGCGCGTCTCCTCTCGGGTGAGCGGATCGGTGGAGGCCTCCACCCCGGCGGCCACGCGGCGCGAGAACGGGTCGAGCCGGTCCGGCTGCATCTCCGTCTCCGGCATGGGGATGTCGGCGTCCGCGTAGAGGTCCCAGAACGGTTCGAGCGCGATGTAAGGATCGTGGGGGTGAAAGAGGCTGAGGACGAGGCAGAAGGGCTGCCCCTGCCCCACCGCCTTGTCGCGCGCGCGCTCCATGAGCCAGCGGCGGGCCGCGAAATCGGCCTCCTCGTCGTAATCGGCCTGGTCCGTCGCCACAGCGCTGCCCGCCTCCGCGACGGTGCGCATGTTGTGATACCAGGTGTCGATGCGGTCCTCGTTCCGCGTCCAGTCCGGCGTCCAGGCGAAATCCGAAGGGTAGTAGTCGGTGGTCACGCGGTCGGTGAAGCCGTGCTTCTGGTCGGGGCCCACGAAGTGCATCTTGCCCGACAGGCACGTGCGGTAACCAAGCGCGCCCAGGTAATGCGCGAAGGTGGGGATCGCGGCCGGGAATTCGGCGGCGTTGTCCCAGGCGGCGATGTCGGTGACGTGTTGGCCGGTCATGAACGCGGCGCGGGAGGGCACGCAGAGCGGCGAGTTGCAATAGGCGCGGTCGAAACGGGTGCCCCGGGCGGCGAGCGCGTCCATGTGCGGGGTGATCGCCGGGCCGCCATAGGTCGCCATGAATTGCGGCGCGAGCTGGTCGGCCATGATGAGGACGATGTTGGGCGCCATGTCAGCTCTCTCCATGCGGCGCCTGCCCCGCCACGGGGGAGCGCCCGGCCATGCCCCCGGACCGCTGGCGCCGCGGCACGCCCCTGTCCGCCCCGAGCCGAAGGCGTTTGCAAACGCCTAAGCGGCTTCGAAGCCGCTTCTGCCCGGACGGAGCCTCAGGTCCGTTCGATGGAGGCGGCGATGCGCTCGGCCTCCTCGGGCGAGAGGCGCGGCGGGTGCCAGTCGCGGCCCGGCGCGGCCTCGAGGAGCTTTTTCGTGTAGGGGTGTTTGGGGTTGTTGAAGACCTCCTCGGCGGGGCCCATTTCCACCATCACGCCTTTCTCCATAACCGTAATGTAATCAGAGATTTGCGCGGCGACGCGCAGGTCATGGGTGATGAAGATGATCGCCATGCGGAATTCTTCCTGCAGGTCGTTCATCAGGCGCAGCACCTGTTTTTGCACGGACAGGTCGAGCGCGGAGACGGATTCGTCCGCGATGATCACCTCCGGCCCCATGGCCAGCGCGCGGGCGATGCCGATCCGCTGCCGCTGACCGCCGGAGAAGTTGCGCGGCGTCCGTTTCAGCGCGGGCTCCCCCAGCCCCACCTTTTCGAGCAGGTCGACGGCGCGCTGCCGCGCCTCCTCGTTCGTGACGCCCTGGAGCTCGAGGCCCCGGGTGATCATGTAACCCACCGTCTGGCTCGGATTGAGCGAGCCATAGGGGTCCTGGAAGATCATCTGGATATTCTTGCGCGCCTGGACGAGCTCGTCGCCGGTCTTGCCGAGGAAATCCTCTTCGTTGATGATCACGGCTCCGTCCGTTGGCTCGGTCAGCCGGATGAGCGTCTTGGCGAGTGTCGACTTGCCGGAGCCCGATTCCCCCACCACGCCCAGCGTCTCTCCCGCGCGGAGCACGAAGCTCGCGTCGTTGAGCGCGTGCACCTGCTTGTCGCCGGACCCGTAGATCTTGTGCATGTTCTTCACTTCGACGAGGGGCGCGTCGTTGCGCCCGAGATCGGGCGTGCGTTCCGTCTCCAGCAGCGGCATCGCGTCCACGAGGAGCTGCGTGTAGGGCTTTTCGGGGTGCAGGAGGATCTGCTCCTTCATGCCCTCCTCGATCAGGCGGCCCCAGCACATGACCGCCACGCGGTCGGCCACGTCCGCCACCACGCCGAAATCGTGGGTGATGAAGATCGTGGCGTTGTCGTAGACGTCCTTGAGATCGTTGATGAGCCGCAGAATCTCCGCCTGCGTGGTCACGTCTAGCGCGGTCGTGGGCTCGTCGGCGATGAGGATGTCGGGCTTGCAGGCGAGCGCCATGGCGATCACGATCCGCTGGCACTGCCCGCCGGAGACCTGGTGCGGGTAGCTGTCGTAGATGCGCGGCGGCGTGGGCAGCTTCATCTGCTCCAGCAGCTTCAGCGTCTCTTTCTTGCGGTCCTCGGCCTTGATCTCCGGGCGGTGAAGTTCAAAGACTTCCTCCACTTGCGCGCCGATCTTGATCGAGGGGTTCAGCGCGGCCATAGGCTCCTGGTAGATCATGGAGATGCGCGCGCCGCGGATATCGTTGAGCTCCTTGTCGGGCATGCGCAGCATGTCCATCCCGTCGAAGATCACATCCCCCTGGGAAATCGTGAGCCGCCCCGGCACGTCGTTCATGATCGCCGACGTCATCACCGACTTGCCGGAGCCCGACTCGCCCACGATGCACAGGATCTCGCCGCGGTGGAGCGTGAGCGATACGTCGTTGACCGCGTATTTCCGGTCCGAGCCCTTGGGCAGCTCGATCGAGAGGTTCTTGATCTCGAGGATCGGTTTTTGCGCGGGCGTCTCTGCCTGATCGGTGGCGGTCTCGGTCATGCTGTGTCCCTTGGATAAGATTTCGGCAAGCGAAACAGGTTAGCCCCCATTTGGCAAGTTTCGTGCCCGCCATGTCCTGGGACGTTTTCCGGCGCGGGGGCTGTTGACGAGGGCCCCGCATGCCCCACTTACTGCCCTACTTTGGAACGGGACGACATGACGCAGGCGCATTTTGGTCTTTTTGCTTTTGAGAAGCTTGGGGGCCGGGTGGCCACGCCGACATGAGCGCGACCGCTGATCCTCCTCGAAAATCCGTGGTCGGCCTCCTGCCCGTGGCGCTCGCGGCGGGCCTTTTCACGTGGTTCTGCACGTTCCTGCCGGCCGTGGCCGCGGGGGAGGTCGTGCGGCTCGCCTGGGACTGGGTGCCGTCCATGGGCATCGCGCTCAGCTTCGTCTTCGACGGGCTCTCGCTCACCTTCGCGCTCCTCATCAGCGGGATCGGCGTCGGGGTCTTCCTCTTCTCCTACACCTACCTGGCGAGCTACGCGCATTTCGGCCGCTTCATGTGGTTCCTATCGGCCTTCATGCTGGCGATGCTCGGCCTCGTTCTCGCCGACAACCTGATCGCGCTCTTCGTGTTCTGGGAGCTGACGACGATCACCTCCTACCTGCTGATCGGCTTCGGCCACGAGACGAAGAACGGCCGCCGTTCGGCGCTGCAGGCGCTCTTCGTCACCGGCGCGGGCGCCCTGGCGCTGCTCGCGGGCTTCATCCTCATGGGGCTGGAGGCGGGGACGTTCGAGATCTCCGAGATCCTCGCGCAGGATGCCCTGCGGGGGAGCAGCCTCTACATCCCGATCCTCATTCTCGTGCTGGCCGGCGCCTTCACGAAATCCGCGCAGTTCCCGTTTCACTTCTGGCTCCCCAACGCCATGGCCGCGCCCACGCCGGTCTCCGCGTTCCTCCATTCCGCGACCATGGTGAAGGGCGGGGTCTACCTCCTGGCGCGGCTCTATCCGGGCCTCTCGGGGACGGAGGCGTGGATCTGGTCGCTGACCATCGCGGGGGGCTTCACGGCGGTCTTCGCCTCGGTCCTCGCGGTCAAGCAGACCGACCTCAAGCAGACGCTGGCCTATACCACGCTCATGGCGCTCGGCACGCTGACGCTCATCCTCGGGCAGTCGGGCGGCTACGCGATGACGGCCTTCGTGACGTTCCTGATCACCCATTCGCTTTACAAGGCGTCGCTCTTTCTCATGATCGGCTGCGTGGATTACGGCACCGGCACGCGGGACGCCGATGTCCTGGGCGGGCTCGGGCGGCTGATGCCCGTGACCGCCGCGGCCGCGGGGCTTGCGGCGCTCTCCATGGCGGGGCTGCCGCCCTTCGTGGGCTTCATCGCCAAGGAACTTGCCTATGCCGGCGCGCTGGAAGTGCCCTCCTCCACGCTCCTGGTGGCCGGAGCCTCGCTGGCGGCCAACGCGCTCATGTTCGCCGTGGCGGGCATCGTGGCCTTCAAACCCTTCTGGCGCGCCGCCGCGGGCATGGAGACACCGCGCACCCCCCGGGAGGCGCCCTGGACGATGCTCCTCGGCCCGCTCGTGCTGGCCGCGCTCGGGCTCGTCTTCGGCCTCGCGCCCGGCCTCTTGCAGGGCACGCTCATCGATTCCACCGTGGCGGGCCTCATGGCCGCGGCGGCCGACCCCAAGGAGCTCAAGCTCTGGGCCGGGGTGAACGTGCCGCTTTTGCTGTCGCTGGCCACGTTCGCCATCGGTTTCGTGCTCTACGCCGGGCACCAGCCGTTTCGCCGCGCGCTCAATGCCATGGCGCCCGCCCTGCCGAACTTCGACAGCATGTGGGACAAGTTCCTCGACAGTCTGAAGGGCTTTGCCGCCTGGCAGACGCGAATCATCCAGCCGGGCGTGCTGCGCCTTTACGTCTTTGCCACCTTCACCACGGTTCTCCTGGCCATCAGCGGGACGATGATCGCGAAGGGCGCGGTCCCCGCCCTGCCCGACCTCTCGGACGTGACGTGGAAGAACTGGGCCCTCGTGGCGCTTCTCATCGTGGGCGCGGTGCTCACCTGCGTGACCCGCTCGCGGATCACGGCCATGGCCGCGCTCGGCGTGGTGGGCATCGGCGTGGCCATCATCTTCATCACCTTTTCGGCACCCGACGTGGCCATCACTCAGCTTCTGGTAGAGACGCTCGTGATCGTGCTCGTGGCCGTGGCGCTCCTGCGGCTGCCCACGCTGCGCCTCGACGGAGAGGAAGGCTGGCGGCCACTCGACGCCGCGCTCGCCGCGGCGCTCGGCCTCACGGTGACGCTTGTCCTGCTCGCGGTGCTCGAGACGCCCATCGACCTGCGCCTCACGGCGTATTTCGAGGCCACGAGCTGGCCCGAGGCCTTCGGGCGCAACATCGTCAACGTCATCCTCGTGGATTTCCGCGCGCTCGACACCTTCGGTGAGATCGCCGTGGTCGTGATCGCGGCCCTCTCCGCCTACGCCCTCCTGCGCACCACGAGCGAGAGGAAAGACACGTGAAATCGATCATCCTCCGCGCGGGCACGCGCTATCTGGCGGGGCTCCTCCTGCTTTTCTCGGTCTACATGCTGCTCCGCGGGCATAACGAGCCGGGCGGCGGCTTCATCGGGGGGCTCATCGGGTCCACGGGCTTCGTGCTCTATGCCATCGCCTGCGGCACGAAGGACGCGCGGAGCGCGCTGCGCCTGTCGCCGCAGAACATCGCCATGGCGGGCCTCGGCATCGCGCTCCTCGCCGGGCTCATGGCCGCGCTTTTCGGGGACGCGCTCTTTACCGGGCAGTGGCTCTTCATCGGGGATCGCGAGAGCGGCGATTACATCCCGCTCTCCTCGGTGCTCGTCTTCGACATCGGGGTCTACCTCGTCGTCTTCGGCTCCATCATCGCCCTCGTCTTCGCCATGGAGGAGGAAATCTGATGGAAGCGCTCATGGCCATCTCCATCGGCGTGCTCGTGGCCGCGGCGGCCTATCTGATGCTGTGCCGGCACGTGCTGCGGTTCATCTTCGGGCTCGTGCTCATTTCGAACGCGGCGAACCTGACGATCTTCACCGCGGGGCGGCTCACGGAAGGGCGCCCGCCGCTCATTTCCTATGGCGCTGACGTGCCGGTCGCGGGCGCCGCGAACGCCCTGCCCCAGGCGCTGGTGCTCACGGCCATCGTCATCGGCTTCGGCCTCTTCGCGTTCGCGCTGATCCTGATGTTTCGCGCCTACACGTCGCTCGGCACGCTCGACAGCGATCGCATGACGCTGGCCGAACCGCCCGAAGAGAAGTCATGACCTGGCTCCTCGCCACACCCCTCGTCCTGCCGTTCCTGACGGCGGTGGCGGCGTTCCTCACGCGGGAGCGGCCCTCGGGCCGGTGGGTGAGCGTGGCGGGCAATTTCCTCTTTCTCATCGCCGCGTTCCTCCTGTTGGCCCATGTGCTGCAGGACGGCATCCTCGCCGGGCAGATGGGAAGCTGGCCCGCCCCCTTCGGCATCACGCTGGTGGCCGACCGCCTCAGCGCGGTCATGGTGGTCATTACCGCCATCACGGCACTCGCGGTGGCGATCTACGCGCTCACCGATATCGACCGGCGCAAGGAGTTCCTGGGCTATCACGCGCTCTTCAACGTGCTCATCGGCGGCGTGACGGGCGCCTTCATCACCGGCGATCTCTTCAACCTCTATGTCTGGTTCGAGGTGATGCTCATCTCCTCCTTCGGGCTCCTGATCCTCGGCGGCAAGCCGGAGCAGATCGACGGCGGCGTGCGCTACGTGATGCTCAACCTCATCTCCACGATCCTTTTCCTGAGCGGTATCGGCCTCCTCTACGGGATGACCGGCACGCTCAACATGGCCGATCTCGCCCGCGTCGTGCCCGCGCTGGAAAACCAGGGGCTCGTGACCGTCATCGCGATGATGTTCCTCGTGGCCTTCGGGGTGAAGGCCGCGGTCTTTCCGCTCTTTTTCTGGCTCCCGGCCAGCTACCATACGCCCGCCTTCGCGGTCTCGGCGGTCTTCGCCGGGCTCCTGACGAAGGTCGGGGTCTATTCCCTCATCCGGCTCTTCACGCTCGTCTTCAACGGGGACACCGCCTTCACCCACGAGATCCTGCTCTGGATCGCGGGCCTCACCATGGTGACGGGGGTCCTCGGCGCCGCGGCGCAGAACGACATGCGCAAGATCCTGTCGTTCCACATCGTCTCCCAGATCGGGTACATGATCATGGGGCTGGCGATCCTCACCCCGCTCGCCATCGCGGGGGCGGTGTTCTACCTCGTCCACCACATCATCGTGAAGGCGAACCTCTTTCTCATCGCGGGCGTGGCGGAGCGGACGGTTGGCTCCACCGACCTGGGCAAGATCGGCGGGCTCTACAAGACCGCGCCGCTCCTGGCCGTGCTCTTTTTCGTGCCCGCCTTTTCGCTCGCGGGCTTCCCGCCGCTCTCGGGCTTCTGGGCGAAATACGTGCTGGTGCAGGCCGCGCTCGAGGATCGGGGCTGGGTCATCGCCGCCGTGGCGCTCGCCGTGGGACTCCTCACGATCTTCTCGATGACGAAGATCTGGGCCGAGGCGTTCTGGAAGGCGCACCCGGCGGAGCGCGACCCCACCCTCGCGACGCTCACGCCCACCGCGCGGGGGCATCTCCTCCTGCCCATCGGCTCGCTCGCGGCGCTCACCTGCGTCATCGGCTTTTTCCCGGAGCCGTTCATCGCCTTCGCCAATGACGCCTCCGCGGAGCTTCTGGATCCCTCGGGCTACATCACCGCCGTGCTGGGGGCGCAGCCATGAACAATTTCGCCGCAAACCTCCTCTTCGCCGCCGTCTGGGCGATCTTCTCGGGGGGCTTTTCCTGGCTCTCCATGACTTTCGGCTTCGTTCTGGGCTACGGCATCCTGTGGCTGCTCCAGCCGCTCACGGGCGTGAAGTCGAGCTATTTCAAGCGGGTCTACTTCTGGCTGAAGCTTCTCGTGATGTTCTTCTACGAGCTCTTCGTGTCATCGGTGGCGGTGATCTACGACATCATCACGCCCACGCTCCTGGCGCGGCCCGCGATCATCGACATGCCGCTCGACGTCAAATCCGACACCGGCATCCTCCTCGTCACCAACCTGATCTCGCTCACCCCCGGCACGCTCTCCATCGATGTGAGCCCGGATCGCAAGACGCTGCGCATCCACGCGATGTTCGCCGACGATCCGGACGCGGTGTGTCACGAGCTGAAATCGGGTATGGAGAAATGGGTCATCGACGCCATGGAGGACCACCCCGCATGATGCCGGCCACCGGATTTCTCGCCCAGGCCGTGATGATCGGCTTCGCGCTCGTCTTTCTCGCGGTGGCCTTCGCGCTCTACCGTCTGATCAAGGGGCCGACGCTGCCCGACAGGGTCGTGGCACTCGACATGATGACGATCGCCATCGTGGCGTTTTGCGGATTGGCCTCCGTGCGCACCGGGCAGGCGGCGTTCCTCGACGTGGCGCTCGTGCTGGCGCTCGTGGGTTTCCTTGCCACGGTGGCGCTCGCCCGCTTTGCCGAGCGGGCCGTGGAGCGGCGCGCCGGACGGGACGACCGCGATGTCTGAGGTCATCTCCGCGATCCTCCTCATCCTGGGCGGCGCGCTTTCGGTGCTGGCGGGCATCGGGATCGTGCGGCTGCCGGATGTCTTCATCCGCATGCACGCGGCCACCAAGGTCGGCACGCTGGGCTCGGGCTTCATCATGGCCGGGGCCGCGGTCTTCTTCGGCACGTCGGAGGTCATCATCCTCACGGTGCTGATCGTCTTTTTCCTGCTGCTCACGGCCCCCATCGCGGCGCACATGATCGGACGCGCGGCGCTCAGGCTCGGGATCGTGCCCTGGGGCGAGGAGGCCCGCCACGCCGACCCCGACGCGCCGCGCGAGGAGGAGCGGAACCTCGACGACCAGAACGCGCCGCGCCAGCCCGACGCCGGTCAGTAGACGTCGCGCTGATAGCGGCCGGCATCGCGGAGCGCCGCGAGCGTGGCCTCCCCGTCCTGTCCCGCCGCGGTGAGCACGTCCGCCAGCGCGGCGTGTACATCCTTGGCCATCCGCGTGGCATCCCCACAGACATAGAGATGCGCGCCGCGGTCCAGCCACGCCACGAGCTCCGCGCCACGCTGTCGGATGCGGTCCTGGACGTAGATCTTCTCGGCCTGGTCGCGGGAGAAGGCCACGTCGAGCCGCGTCAGGAGCCCGTCCTTCAGCCAACCCATGAGCTCGGTCTGGTAGAGAAAATCCTGCGTGAAATGCGGATTGCCGAAGAAAAGCCAGTTCTCCCCCGCGGCCCCGGTGGCCTCCCGCTCCTGCAGGAACGCGCGGAAGGGCGCGATGCCGGTGCCCGGACCGATCATGATCGTTGGGACATCGCTGGCGGGGAGGCGGAATCCATCGTTTTCCTCCACGTAGATGCGCGCGCGCTGACCGGGCGCGATGCGCCGCCCGAGAAAGCCCGATGCCCCGCCGAGATGCGCGCGGCCATGCGCTTCGTACTCCACCACGGCGAGCGTCAGGTGCACCTCGTCCTCCGCTTCGGCCTGGGAGGAGGCGATGGAGTAGAGCCGCGGCTGCATCTTGCGCAAGCACGCGGTCAGTGCCGCGGCGTCGATCTCTGCCGGGTGCTCGTGAAGGATATCGTAGATCTGGCGCGGCGCGAGATAGGCGCGCAGTGCGGCCTTGTCCTCGGCGAGCCGCGCGAGGTCCCCGTTGCCGGTGGCCGCCGCATAGGCGGTGACGAAGCCGGGATAGCTCTGCGTGAGTTCGTACTCCTCGATGAGCGCGGTGCGCAGCGCCCCATCCGCGAGGCCGAGCCGCGCGAGCACCGCGTCCACCTCCGCCGGGTCGTTCTGGAAAGAGACGCCCAGCGCATCGCCGGGCCGGTATGTCAGGCCAGAGCCCTCGAGCGAGAGCTCGATGTGGCGGACATCCTTCGTCGAGTCCCGGCCGGTGATCTTCTGGACGGTCAGCACCTCCGCCGCGAAGGGCGATTTCTTGGAATAGGCCGCTTTCGGCGCCACGAGAGGCACGACGTTCGACGCGGGCGCCGTCGCCTCCATCGTCGGGGCGAGCGTGTCGAGCGCGCCCGTGATCCAGGCGCCGGTATGGTCCTCGTAGTCCACGTCGAGGAGCGCGCGCTCCACCGCCACGGTGGCGCCCAGCGCCACGAGGCGTTCCTCGAAATCCACCGCCGTCTGGCAGAAAAGCTCGTAGGAGGTGTCACCGAGCCCCATGACCGCGATCTGCGTGCCGGGAAGCTTCGGCGCCTTCTTCGAGGCGAGGAAATCGTAGAGCCTTTGCGCGCTTTCGGGCGGCTCGCCCTCGCCGTAAGTGCTCACCACGATGGCCAGATGCGTCTCGTCCTTGAGGCGCGCGGGCTTGTAATCGGCCATGTTGACGAGCACGGCATTGAGCCCGCGGGCCTTCGCCGCTTCGGCCACCTCGCCGGCCACGTGCTTGGCATTTCCGGTCTGGGAGCCGTAGAGCACCGTGAGCGTCGCGGGCGCGGCGGCCACCGGCGCGGCGGGTGCGGCTCCCTTGGCAGTGGCGGCCATGTAGCCCGACACCCAGGCCTGTTGCATCGGGTCGAGGCCCTCTAGGAGCGCCTCCATGGCCGCCATCTGCTCCGCGCTGAGCGGGGCCATGGCGCCGGGAATTTCTTTCAGAAACATGGGGTCAGCTCTCCGGGTGAAGTCCGCATTCGCGCAGCGCGCCGCCGAAGCGGGTCGCCTCCTCGCTCATGCCGTCGGTGAGGGGTTTCGTCGTGTGGGTGTCGCCGATGCTCACATAGCCCTCCTCCCAGAGCGGATGGTAGGGGAGGTCGTGGGCGGTGAGGTAGCGGTGCACGTCCCGCGCGGTCCAGTCGATGATCGGGTGCACCCGCAGGCGGCTTTCCCCCGCGCGCCGCTCGATGATCTGGCGCGCGCGGCGGCTTTCCGATTGCTGGCGGCGCAGACCCGAGAACCAGGTGCCGGCGCCGAGCGCGGTGAGCGCGGCCTCCATGGGCTCGACCTTGGCCATGCGGTTGTAGCTCCGGATCCCGCTCGCGCCCTTGTCCCAGAGCGGGCCGTGGCGCGCCTCGAGCCAGGCGGGGCTGATTTCGGGCCGCGCGACGTGGAGGTTGAGGCCGAGCCGCCCGGTGAGGTCGTCGATGAACTGGTAGGTCTCCGGAAAGAGGTAACCGGTATCCACGAGCACCACCGGGATATCGGGTTTCGCCCGGGACATGAGCGACAGCATCACCGCCCCCTGCACCCCGAAGGAGGAGCTCACGACATGGGCGCCCGGCAGCGCCTCCAGCGCCCAGGCGATGCGCGCCTCCGCGCTTAGGCCCGCGAGGCGGGCGTTGATCCGGGAGAGCTCGGCGGGCGTCATGCGTGGAAATCCGTCTTCGCGACCGTGACCTCGGGCACGACGCCCGTGCGGATGACGTAGTCGCCGAAGCCTTCGCCCGCGGCCCGCTCCCGGCCCCAGAGGCCGATAAGCCGGTCGAGTTCGGCGAGGATCGTGGGGGCGTCCTTGTTCTCCAGGTGCAGTTTCGGGAGGCGCGTGCCCACGCGGTTGCCGCCGAGATAGAGGTTGTACTTGCCCGGGCCCTTGCCCACGAGGCCCGCCTCCGCGAGCATCGCGCGCCCGCAGCCATTGGGGCAGCCCACGACGCGCAGCACGATGTGATCGTCCGTGAGCCCGTGCTTTGCCAGGATCGCGTCGACGCTGGCCACGAGCTCGGGCAGGAAGCGCTCCGCCTCGGCCATGGCCAGCGGGCATGTGGGGAGCGCCACGCAGGCCATGGAGTTTCTGAGCTGGGGCGTGTCGAGATCGCTGAGGAGCCCGTGCGCGCGCGCGATCTCCTCGATCTCGGCCCGGTCTTCCGGGGCCACGCCCGCGATGATGAGGTTCTGGTTCGCCGTCATCCGGAAATCGCCCTTGTGGATTTCGGCGATCTTGCGGAGCCCGGTCTTCAGCTTGGCGCCCGGCAGGTCCTTGATGCGGCCCGAAAGGATGTAGAGCGTGAGGTGGTGTTTGCCGTCGACGCCTTCCACCCAGCCGAAGCGGTCGCCGCGGGAGGTGAATTCGTAGGGGCGCGAGGGGGCGAATGTCATCCCGGCCCGGCGCTCGACTTCCGCCTTGAAGGTCTGGGTCCCTACGCGGTCGAGGGTGTACTTCGTCTTCGCGTTCTTGCGGTTGACGCGGTTGCCCCAGTCGCGCTGGACGCTGACGACATGCTCGGCCACCGCCAGCGTGTGCTCGAGCGGGATGAAGCCGAAATCTTCGGCCTTCCGCGGATAGGTGCCCGTGTCGCCGTGGGTCATGGCGAGCCCGCCGCCCACGAGGACATTCCAGCCGATGAGCTTGCCGCCCTCCGCGATGGCCACGAAGTTGAGGTCGTTGGCGTGGATGTCGACCTCGTTATTCGGCGGGATCGACACCGTCGTCTTGAATTTGCGCGGCAGGTAGGTCTCGCCCAGGATCGGCTCCACGTCTGCCTGCCCTACCGCTTCGCTGCTTGAGGGCTCGATCGTCTTCTGCTTTTCTCCGTCGAGCCAGATCTCGGCATAGGCTTTCGTATTGGGCAGCAAGTGCTCGCTGATCCGCTTCGACCATTCGTAGGCCTCGGCGTGAAGCGCGCTCTCCACCGGGTTCGTGGTGCAGAGCACGTTGCGGTTCACGTCACCGGCGGTGGCGATGCTGTCGATGCCCGCCGCGTTGATGACCTTGTGCATGTCCTTGATGTGGGGCTTCAGCACCCCGTGGAACTGGAACGTCTGCCGCGTCGTGAGGCGCACCGAGCCGTACATCGTGTGATCCTCGGCGAAGCGTTCGATCGTCAGCCACTGGTCGGGCGTGATGATCCCGCCGGGAATGCGCGCGCGCAGCATGACGTTGTGGAGCGGCTCGAGCTTTTGCGCGGCGCGCTCGGCGCGGATGTCGCGGTCGTCCTGCTGGTACATCCCGTGGAAGCGGATGAGCTGGAAGTTGTCGGGCGTGAAGCCGCCGGTGAGCGGGTCCTCGAGGTCCTCCGCGATGGTGCCGCGCAGGAAGTTAGAGTCGCGCTTCATGCGCTCGTTGTCGGCGAGCTTGCCCTCCACGGTCAGCGATTTGGCAGGGTCATCGAGCATGGCTGGCCTCTTTCACGGGGGCTTGCGGGGCGGATGTCAGCGCGGCGCTGCGCGGGGCGAGGCCGGTGAAGAGGATGGCCGGCGCCTTCGTCTCGGTGTGCTGCGGCAGCTCCGCGAGGGTGGTGGCGACGATGCGCTGATCGGGCCGGGAGACGTTGAAGACCACGCTCACGGGCAGCGTGCCGGGCGCGCCGTGCATCATCATGCGGCCCTGGATGAAGCGCGCGGCGTGGCGGCCCATGTAGATCGCGGCGACGGCGCCGGGCTCTGCGAGCCGTGCCCAGTCGTGATCGGCGAAGCCTTTAATGTCGTGGCCGGTAAGGAACTGGATCGCCGAATTGCGCCCGCGCCGGGTGAGGCTCACGCCCATGGCGGCGGCGGCGGCAGCGGCGCTCGTGATGCCCGGAATGATGTCGTGCGCGATGGCGTGGCCGTCGAGCGCCTCGGTCTCCTCGTCGAGGCGCCCGAAGACGCCGCCGTCGCCCGATTTCAGGCGGACGACGCGCGCGGACGCGCCGTGCCGGATAAGGAGCGTGTTGATGTCCTCCTGTTTCCAGGCGGGGCCGAAGCCCTCCTTGGCCACCGAAATGATCTCCGCTTCGCGACGCGCGAGGTCTAGGATGCCGGAGGAGACGAGGCCGTCATGGATGACGACATCGGCGTCGTGGAGCGCCGAGCGCGCCTTCAGCGTCAGAAGCTCCGGATCGCCCGGACCCGCACCCACGAAGGTGACGTGGCCCTTCGCCTCCGCCTCGTTCACGTGGCGGGTGAGCAGGTCGTGGAGCGCGGCCTCGATGGACCCCTGCGCCGAAGCCTTCGGGCCCACGTCGAAATAGTACTCCGACCAGAACGCCCGGCGGCGCGGCCCCTGGGGAATGATCTCCGCGGCGTCGCGGAAGTGCTGGCCCGCGCGGGCGAGCGTGCCGGTGGCGGCGGGGAGCATCTCCTCCACCTCGGATTTGATCTTGCGGGCGAGCACGGGCGCGGACCCCTCCGTGCCCACGGCCACGGTGACCGGGTCCCGGTCGACGATGGCGGGCGTGATGAAATCGGAGGCCTCCAGATTGTCGACGACGAGCGTCTTCACACCGGCGCGGCGGCCGAGCTCGGCGGTCTCGAGATCGGCCCATTCCTCGTCTTGGGCGGCGTAGAGGAGGAGCGCCCCCTGCACCTCTCCCATGGCGGGCAGGCGGCGATGGAGCGTGAGGCGACCCTCGGTGGCCCAGCCCTCCACGAGCGCCTCGGGCTCCGGAGCGAAGACGTGGATGGCGGCCTCCGTCTTCATCAGAAGGCGGATCTTGGCGGCGGCGCAATCGCCCCCGCCGACCACGACGATGCGCGCGTCCCGGGTGTCGACGAAGATGGGGAAGTGGCGCATGGCGAGGCTCCGAGCCGGTGATCTTGCGCAGGAAATTGGAACAAATGGATCGGAACGGAAAGCGTCAGACGCCATTTAGGGAACATGGTCCCAAAAGACTGTCAGCGTGGTACGGGGGTCTTGCGACGGTCCTCTGACCGGAACGGCATTCCGCGCCGCCGCGCGCCCGTCGTCAGAGCGCGCCGGTATGGAGCAGGATCTGCTTCCAGATGGCGGTGTCGTCGAGGAGCGTCCAGTCCCGCCGCAAGCGCATCTCATCACCGCACAGCGCGCCGAATTCGGCGTGGCTGATCCCCATGACGTGGACCGGCGCGCCCGTGGGCCGCCCGTAGCGGCCCCAGCCCCCATGCGTGCCCGTGAGGCTCCAGCGCAGGGCGGAGCGGGGCGGCATCCCGGGATCGCTCCGCCCGATGACGTGGTGAATTTCGAACGCGGCATCGGGGAAGGCGGCGCGCAGCCCAAGCCAGAAGGCATCAGCGGCCCCCGTGCCCACATCCTCCACCCCGCCCGGCACCGTGATCCAGCAGGCGCGGTCGTAGCTTTTGGGGATCACGCCGAGATTGCCCGCCATGATCTCCGTCACGATGTCTGCGTGCCGCGCGCCGAGCGGGTCGTCGTTCCCCTGCCCTCCGTAGGGCCCCGCCACGTCGCGGGCGGGCGTGAAGGGCTGCACGCAGCGGTCCGGCCCGCCCTCCTGCGCGATGAGCCGCCGCGCGTAATCCTCCGCAGTAAGTCCAAGTTGCACGGCGATGGCGCCCTGGTCCCGCACGAGCCATTCATCGTCGATCTGCCCATCGGCGCGCAGGTGACAATCGGCGAGGATCCGGTAGCGGAGCCGCCGCCCCGTGGGCGCGCCATAGGCCCCCTTCCGCGTGTGGGTGGCGGTGCAGATAAGCCGGTGGGAGGAGAGTGCGGCCCCGTTCGGGGCATCGCACCAGATGACATCCTCCCCGTAGAGCTGCCGGTCCGGGAATTCGTGGAGCGTGGCGAGCGTCGCCGCGATGACGCCCTGGTTGCCCACAACGATGGAGGCCGGAGAGCGCACCACGATATCCGGCGCGTAGTGGCGCGTGAGCGTGGCCACGCCACGGTCCTCCCAGATCTCCCTGGTGACGGCGAGGATGGTGGCGGGGACGTCCATGGGCGCACGTTCTTCCGCGCGCGCGCCGGTGTAAAGCCGCTAGACGGAGACGGCGGCCAGCAGCGCGTCGCGCTCGATCTCCGCCTTCTTGCCCGCGAGCTTCACCGCGCCGCGTTCGAGCACGACGAAGCGGTCGCCGAGGCGGTAGGCGAAGTCGAAGTACTGCTCCACCAGGATGATGGCCATGTCGCCCCGCTCCCGCAGGGTGGCGATGACCTCGCCGATCTGGGCGATGATGTTGGGCTGGATGCCCTCGGTGGGCTCGTCAAGCAGAAGAAGGCGCGGCCGCGTGATGAGCGCGCGCGCGATGGCGAGCTGCTGTTGCTGCCCGCCGGAGAGGTCGCCGCCGCGGCGGCCGAGGAACTCCTTCAGGATCGGGAAGAGCTCGAAGATCGCGTCGGGGATGCGATGCTCGGTCCGCGGCAGGCAGGCGAAACCCGTCTCAAGGTTTTCGCGCACGGTAAGAAACGGGAAGATCTCGCGGCCCTGCGGGACGTAGGCGACCCCCTCTTTCGCGAGCCCGTGGGCCGTGGCGCGGCCGATCTCCTTACCGCCCAGCCGGTAGCCCCCGCCGGAGCGCGCATGGCTGCCTGAAAGCGCCTTTAGGAGCGAGGTTTTGCCCACGCCGTTTGTGCCCATCACGCAGGTCACCTCGCCCAGCCGCGCCTCGAGCGAGACACCGTTGAGGATCTGGCTGCCGCCATAGTGGAGCGTGAGGCCGCTGGCCTCGGCGAAGGCGGTGTCGAGGCTACCGTCCAAGATACACCTCGATGACCTTCTCGTTGGCCGTCACATGATCGAGGGAGCCCTCGGCCAGCACCGCGCCCTCATGGAGCACCGTCACCTTGCAGTTCAGCCGCCGGACGAACTCCATGTCGTGCTCGACGACCACGACCGCGCGCGTCTTGGCGGCATTCACGAGGAGCTCCGTCGTGTGCTCCCGCTCCGCCGGGGTCATCCCCGCGGCGGGCTCGTCCACGAGGAGGAGCTTCGGGTCCTGCGCGAGGAGCATCCCGATCTCGAGCCACTGCTTTTGCCCGTGGGAGAGCTCCCCCGCCTTGCGGTGGAGGGCGGGGGCGAGCCCGATTTCTTCGGCGAGCTCCGCCACGCGCGCCTCATCGGCGGAGGTCGGGCGGAAGCGGAGGACGGCGAAGGGACCACGCGCCTTTTTCAGCGCGAGGAAGAGGTTGGCGGAGACGGTCTGATCCTCGAAAACGGTGGGCCGCTGGAATTTGCGACCCACCCCCTCCTGCGCGATGCGGCTCTCGGAGAGCTTGAGAAGCGACAGGGATTTTTCGCCGTAGAGGACGCTGCCTGCGTCGGGCCTCGTCTTGCCGGTGATGATATCCATGAAGGTCGTCTTGCCAGCACCGTTGGGCCCGATCACCGCGCGCAGCTCCGCCGCGCCGATGTTGAAGGAGAGGTTGTTGATGGCCTTGAACCCGTCAAAGGAGACGGAAACGCCGTTGACCTCGAGAAGTTGGCTCATCCCTTCCCCTCCCGTTCCGGGCACGACCCGGGACCTCTGTCTTCGACCATGGGGCCCCGGGTCAGGCCCGGGGCGTGAAGCGCCTGCGTCATCGCTCAGCCTCTTTCTCGCGGAGCGCGCCCTGATCTGGGCCGAGATCGGCGCCGTGGCGGTCCGGGCTCTTCCGCTCCGCAAGGAGGTCGATGAGGCCGCCGATGCCCTTTGGCGCGAAGAGCGTGACCGCCACGAAGGAGAGGCCCAGCAGCACGGTCCACCAATTCACCCACTCTATGGTGTAGAACCCGAGATTGATGTCGGGCGCCTGCCCGCCCGTGAACCACGTGGACAGAAGCGAGACAAAGGCCGCACCGATGACCGCGCCGTAGAGCCGACCCCGGCCGCCGATGGCCACCCAGACCGCGAGGTAGATCGAGGCGATGGGTGCGATCTCCGCCGGGTTGATGATCCCGGCCTGCGGGTAGTAGAGCGCGCCCGCGACGCCGGCGAGCATGGCGGTGACGGTGAAGATGAAGAGCTTGTAGCCTTCCACCGAGTAGCCGAGGAAACGGACGCGCGCCTCGTCGTCCCGGATCGCCCGCAGGACGGACCCGAAGGCCCCCGAGACGATCCACGTGCTCAGCAGGTAGCCCGCGCCCAGCGCCAGCGCCGAGCCCCAGAAGAACCAGATCGACACCGCCGCCTGCGGGACGTGATCGAGCCCCGGCAGGTTCTGCAGGCCCGAGAGGCCGTTATTGCCGCGCAGGCCGCTGTCGGTCTGGAAGAGGTAGAGCGAGAGCGCGAGGGTCATGGCCTGGGTGAGGATGGAGAGGTAGACGCCCGTGACCCGGCTCCGGAAGGCCAGCCAGCCGAAGACGAGCGCGAGGAGGCCGGGGACAAGGACGACGAAGGCCACTTGCAGCGGGAAGGAATGGGCGAAGGCCCAAATCGGCGGGAACTCGGAGGCGCCCACGACGCCAAAGATCTGCGCGGCGATGCCGTCCGAGATCTCCTGCGGTGTCGGCGGGAGCGGTGCGGCCGCGAGGCTTTCGCGCACGATGATCTCCGTGCGCGCATACATGAGCCACATGCCGATGGCGTAGCCGCCGATCCCGAAGAAGGCCATGTGCCCCAGCGAGAGGATGCCCGTGTAGCCCCAGACGAGGTCCATCGCGAGGGCCACGAGACACAGGCAAAGCGTCTTGCCCAGCGTTTTCACGAAGGAGGTAGAGATGAGGCCAAGCCCCATCCCCTCGGAGAGCAGAGTCACTCCCAGCGTGAAAAGAGCCAGAAGCGCCAGGAAAATCAGCAGGGAGGGATGGCGCGCCACGAAGGGCCTCCGGCGGGGCAGCCCGAGTGCGACGTCAGACATACCGCACCTGCCCATCCGCCGCGCGAAGACTTTTCCCAAAAGTCTTGGCAAATTCCTTTCCAAGGAATTTGGGAGCAGCGGCGAGGCTCATGCCTCCGCCGCCCGGCCCTTGAGCGCGATGATACCGCGGGGTCTGAACTGGATGAAGAGGATGATGAAGAGGATCATGTAGGTCTGCGCGGCGAGCGTGTTCGACGGGTTGAGCCACTCGATCCCCTTTTGCAGCGTGCCCACCATCGTGGCGCCCAGCAGCGTGCCCCAGATGTTGCCCACGCCGCCCACGACGACGGTCATGAAGCTCTGCACGATGTAATCGGCGCCCATCTCGGAGGTGACCTTCGCGTAGAGCCCGATGGCCACGCCCGCGATGCCCGCGATCCCCGAGCCGAAGCCGAAGGTGAGCATGTTGATGCGGTCCGGGTTGATGCCCATGGAGGCGGCCATCCGCGGGTTTTGCGTGACGGCGCGCACCTCGAGGCCGAGCCGCGTGCGGTTCATCACGAAGAGGAAGAGCGCGAGGAACAGCAGCGCAAGGACGAAGATCGCGATGCGGATGTAGCTGATCGAGACGACATCGTTGAGCACCCAGCTCCCATCGAGCCAGCCCGGCGCCGTGAGCGGCCGCGCCTGCGTGCCGAAGATGTTCTTGGCCAACTGTTGCAGCGCGATGGAGATGCCGAAGGTGGCGAGCAGCGTCTCGAGCGGGCGGTGATAGAGCCAGCGGATCACGAGCCGCTCCATGGCCACGCCCGCGCCGAAGGTGACGGCGAAGGCCAGCGGGATCGCGACGAGGATCGAGAGCGTGTAGTCGGGCACGAACAGCTGCACGACGTAGCCGGTATAGGCCCCCATCATGATGAACTCGCCATGGGCCATGTTGATGACCCCCATCACGCCGAAGGTGATGGCGAGCCCGATGGCGGCGAGGAAATAGATCGAGGCGAGCGAGAGCGCGTCGAGCCCGAGATCAAGCCCCTGGTTAAGCGCCACCTTCGTCTCGATACCCGCGAGCACGCGCTCGGCGGCCTCGGCCACCTCGAGCGGCGCGCCGATGAAGCTCTCGTAGAAGACGAAAGAGCGCAGGAGGCTCTCGGCCTCCGCGTCGGTGATGAGCGCGTCTGCGAGACCCGCCTCCACGAGGCGCGCATAGGTGGCGGCGCGGGCGTCGTCGGTGTCGAGGCTCGCGACCGCGATGCCCTGCACGGCGCCGCCGTCGATATTGGCGATGAGCGCGTCGCGGATCGCGTCCGCCCCCGGGCGCGCGGGCGCGAGGCCCTCGGCCACGAGGAGGGCATAGGCGTCCGCTTCCGAGATGTCGCGGCCGAGCACCAGCGGCGTGGCGTCCGTGCTCTCGGCCACCTCGATGCGCGTCTCCACAAGCGGGTTGAGCGCGGCGCGCACGTCCACGGCCAGGTCGCCGGCGAAGCTTTCGATGGCGGCGATGCGGGCTGCGTCGTCTTCGTCGAATTCGATGGCGAGCAGGCGTTCGAGCCGGTCCATCCGCTGTGCGAGCGCGGGATCGGGCTCGCCCTCCTTCACGGCGCGCAAAGCGGCGAGGTGGGAGGCCTCCGCGTTGCGTTCGATGGCGTCGAGCGCGTCGGCGCGGACGGCGATGTCGGCGTCGCGGAGCTGGAACTGCACGAGCGCCGCGCCGATGAGGCCGCGGATGCCGGAATTGGGTTTGAGCTGCTTGTAGTCGCCCTTGGGCGCGGTGCCGATCTCCGCGCCGCCGGCCACGTCGAAGAGCACGAGCGTGCGGTCGGGCCCCTCCTCGGCGAAGACGAAGAGGCCCGTCTCCTCTTCGAACCACATCTCGCGGGCCTGCCAGCGCTCCAGCACGACGCGGGCGTCAGTGAAGCCGCTTTCGGCGAGGGCGTCGATGGCGGGCTGGATCGTGCGGCGGGAGCTCCGCTCGATGATCTCGCCATGCTCCTGGAGCACGGTCTGGATCGGTGCGTCCACCGCCTGCGCGTGAGCGGTGCCAGCCAAGAGAAGAGCGATGAGAAGAAGGCGTCTGAGCATAGTGATCTCGCGGGGACGGTGCGCGTTGCGCACCCTACGGGACAGGTCGGGACGCCGGGTGCGCCCCGACCGTGGGGTGGGGGTCGACCCCACGAGGCTCAGTAGTTGGACTGGATCTGCACGCAGGTCTCGGTCTCGGTGTTGAACATCCCGCAGCCGAGCTCCTGCCAGTCGGAGACGAGAACCGCGCTCTCGGGCAGGTAATCCGTCCAGGCATCGCCTGGGACGACATCGGTCTCGGAGATGATGTCGAATTGGCCGTCGGCCTGGATCTCGCCGATGAGCACGGGCTTGGCCAAATGGTGATTGGGCAGCATGACCGCCGTCCCGCCGGTGAGGTTCGGGAATTCCTGGCCGTACATTGCCTCCCGCACGGCATCGACGTCCGTCGTGCCGGCCTCGGTGACGGCGTTCACCCACATGTTGAAGCCGATGTAGTGGGCCTCCATGGGATCGTTCGTCACGCGGTCTGCGCCCATGCGCGCCTTCCACGCGTCGACCCACGCCTCGTTGGCCTCGGTGTCCGCGGACTGGAAGTAGTTCCACGCTGCCAGATGCCCGACGAGGTCGGAGGTATCGAGGCCGGAGAGCTCTTCCTCCCCCACCGAGAACGCCACGACGGGGATGTCGTCGGCGGAGATTCCAGCGGCGGCGAGCTCCTTGTAGAAGCCGATATTGGCGTCGCCATTGATGGTCGAGATCACGCCCACCTTCTTGCCGTCGGCACCCAGCGCCACGACGTCGGCCACGATGGAGGACCAGTCGGAATGCCCGAAGGGCGTGTAGTTGACGAAGATGTCCTCGGCTGCGATGCCCGCGTCCTGCAGGTAGGCCTCGAGGATGTTGTTCGTGGTGCGCGGATAGACGTAGTCGGTGCCGAGCAGCGCGAACTTCTCCACCTCGAGTTCCTCGAGGAAGTAATCCGTGGCCGGGATCGCCTGCTGGTTGGGCGCGGCGCCGGTGTAGAAGACGTTCTTCGAGCTTTCCTCGCCCTCGTACTGCACCGGGTAGAAGAGGAGGCCGTTGAGTTCCTCGATCACGGGCAGCACCGACTTCCGGCTCACAGACGTCCAGTTGCCGAAGATCACGTCGACATCGTGCACCGTGAGCAGCTCACGCGCCTTTTCAGCGAAGAGCGGCCAGTCAGAGGCCGGGTCCACGACGACCGCCTCGATCTGGCAGTCGAGCACGCCGCCCTGCTCGTTCTGGATCTCGATGAGCATTTCCATCGTGTCCTTGAGCGTCGTCTCCGAGATCGCCATCGTGCCGGACAGCGAGTGTAGCACGCCCACCTTCACCGGGTCATCGCAGGCATAGGCCGCGCCCGCGCTCAAAAGCAGCGCGGCAGCGGTCGTGCTCATAAGAGATTTGTTCATGAATTTCTCTCCTTTGCGCGTGGAGAGGCTTGAGCAATCAACAGTCATCGCCCACATACCGCTCACGCAGATTGTTGCGTCGTGCGAAGGTGTTCAGTTTCCTAGGCCGAGGCCTTCGCACGCTCATTGTCTGTCGGCTTGGGTCTCCCCCCGTGGGCCGCGCGCTTTGTTTGCGAGCCCGATTGCGTCGATTGAAGTCAATTCAGCGGCGTTTCGCGGAAAGGCCGGCCCGTCCGCCCTTTTTTTCGCCGGGAGCCCAGCATTCGCTCAAAACGTGTGCGCTCAACAATTTCCAAGCGCGCGCAAGTCGTCTTCATCCTGCCCAAGGAATGAGCACTGCTCCCGGCGCGCCCCCGGGATGTCAGCGCCGAGGAATCGCTCTGGTCCGCCCGCGCGGGGCGAGGCATGGTGCATGCAGGGGAAGAAGAGGACAGCGATGACAGCCAAGTACTACGCGCCGCAGGGCGGGCATCCAGGGCAGGAAGAGCTGCTGACCGGGCGCGCGGTCTTCACCGAAGCCTACGCGGTAATCCCGCGCGGGACGATGCGGGACATCGTGACAAGCGCCCTGCCCCATTGGGAGGCCACGCGCGCCTGGGTGCTGGCGCGGCCCCTCTCGGGCTTTGCCGAGACCTTCTCGCAATCGATCCTCGAAGTGGCGCCGGGCGGGGGCTCTGCGCGCCCCGAGCTCGATCCGGGCGCCGAGGCGGTGCTCTTCGTGCTCGGGGGCGAGGGCCAGCTGACGCTCCACGGCACGGACCACGCGCTCGGCGCGGGCAGCTACGCCTACCTGCCGCCGGGCGCGGACTGGGCGCTGCAGAACACGGGCGACACCGCGCTCAGCTTTCACTGGATCCGAAAGCTCTACGAGGCGGTCGACGGGATCGACGCGCCCGAGGGCTTTGTCACCTCGGACGCCGCCGTCACACCCACGCCCATGCCGGGGACGGAGGGTCGCTGGGCCACCTCCCGCTTCGTGGACCCGGGCGACCTGCGCCATGACATGCACGTCAATATCGTCACCTTCGCGCCGGGCGCCGTGATCCCTTTCGCGGAGACGCACGTGATGGAGCACGGGCTCTACGTGCTCGAGGGCAAGGCCGTCTACCGGCTCAATCAGGATTGGGTGGAAGTCGAGGCGGGCGATTTCATCTGGCTCCGCGCCTTCTGCCCGCAGGCCTGCTATGCCGGGGGGCCCGGAAATTTCCGCTACCTGCTCTACAAGGACGTGAACCGGCACCCGCGGCTGAAGCCCTAGGCCCGCTCCTTAGGCCAACGTGTATGGCGTCTCGAACCAGTGCTCCTCGAGATTGGCGCCGGGTCCGATCCGGTCGATCACCGCGAAAAGCCCCGGCGCCGCGAGGGGCGTGAGCACCCCGTGCCACGTCCCGCGGTGAAAGTTGATCGCCTGCCCGGGCGCAGTACGGAAGGCGCGCGGGGTGCCCGGTCGGCCCGCATCATCCGGCGCCACGACGACGAGAAACGCATCCATGCTCATCGGCACGAAGCACTGGCTGCCCACGGGATGCCGCTCCACCATCTCCAGCGTGAAGGGCAGTTCGCGCGGCTCCGCCTGAAAGAGGCTCACCCCCGCCCGCCCGTCGCTGAAATCGAGCGCGGCGCGGTCGTGGTAGCGCCCGCAGAGGCCCTGATTGATGATCTTGTCGGGCGCGCCCGATGTGTCGAGCACGTCGCCGAAGGGGGCGAAGGCCTCCGCCGCGAGCGGCTCGATGGCGATGTGCGTCATGGCCCGAGCTTCTCGATGAGGCGCAGCTCCGCGATGCGCTCCACCTGACGGCAGGCCTCCGCGAATTCGGTCTCCGCGTCATGGGCGAGGCGGCGTTCGAAGGCGTCGAGGATCGCGCCCTTGGTGTTGTCCTTCACGGCGATGATGAAGGGGAAGCCGAATTTTTCGATGTAGTCGGCATTGAGCCCGGTGAAGGCGGCCCGCTCGGCATCGGTGAGCATGTCGAGCCCCGCGCTCGCCTGCTCGGCGGTGCTGTCGGCGGTGAGGCGGCCCGCGGCGGCGAGCTTGCCCGCGAGATCGGGATGCGCGCGGAGGACGCCGAGGCGCTTTTCGTCCCCCGCCGTGCGGAAGACGCGTGCGAGGGCGGAATGGACGCCCACGGCACTGTCATGGGCGGGCCCCAGCTCCAGGCGATGGGCGCGCTCGGCGATCCACGGGCTGTGCTCGAAGATCCCGCCGAAGGCTTCGACGAAGGCCTCGCGGGTCATTGCGGACGGACGCGTGCGCGCCACCGGCGGATGCGTCCTCGCCCAGTGCTCCGCGATCTCGAGCCGCGTGGCGAACCACACGCCTTCATGGCCCTCCATGTATTCGATGGCCCGTTTGAGCGCCGCCGCCCGCGAGGGTCGCCCGATAATGCGGCAGTGGAGCCCGATGGAGAGCATCTTCGGCGCGCCCGCCGCACCTTCCGCATAGAGCATGTCGAAGGCATCCCGGATCGTCGTCTCGAACTGGCGCGCCTCGGTGTAGCCCGCCTGGATGGCGAAGCGCATGTCGTTGACATCCATCGTGTAGGGCACGACGAGCTGATCTCGCGCGCCGTATCGCACCCAGTAGGGCAGATCGTCGGCGTAGCTGTCCGCGACATAGGCGAACTGCCCCGTCTCGGTCACGAGGCGCTCGGTGTTCATGGAGCAGCGCCCGGTATACCAGCCCCGGGGCGGCGCGCCGGTGACCTCCGCGTGGAGCCGGATCGCCTCTGCGATCTGGGCGCGCTCTTCCTCTTCGCCCATGTCGCGGTGCTCGATCCATTTGAGCCCGTGGCTCGCGATCTCCCAGCCTGCCTGCCGCATCGCGCGCACCTGTTCGGGCGCGCGAGCGAGCGCGGTGGCCACGCCGTAGACCGTCACCGGCAAATGCCCCAGCAGGCGGTGCACCCGCCAGAAACCCGCCCGCGCGCCGTATTCGTAGAGCGATTCCATGTTCCAGTGCCGCGCCCCGGGCCAGGGCTGCGCGCCGGTGATCTCCGACAGGAACGCCTCGGAGGCCGGATCCCCGTGGAGAACGTTGTTCTCCCCGCCCTCTTCGTAGTTCAGCACGATCTGCACGGCGATCTTCGCGCCACCCAGCCAAGCGGGATCGGGGGGCGTGGCGCCGTGTCCGGCCATGTCACGGGGATAGCGCTGCATCGGGGCTCCGTCTCTCAAGGTACCGCCCTGGAGCGGTCATGACATCTGCGCAGCTAACCCGCTTTGGCCCGGCATTTGAAGCGCCCGCGCCGCGATTTCCGGCTTGCCACGCCCGGAGCCGCGCAGGATGCTCCCGCGACTGACCAGATGAAAGGCCCGCCATGCCCGGCTTCCTCACAACCCATGTCCTCGACACCGCGCGGGGCGTGCCCGCGGCGGGCGTGAAGATCGCGCTCTACCGGCTCGCCGGACAGTCCCGCCGCAAGATCGCGGAGACGGTCACCAACGAAGATGGCCGCACCGATGCGCCGATCCTGCCGGAGGCGGATTTCAAGACGGGGACCTACGAGCTCGTCTTCTTCGCGGGGGCGTATCTGCGGAGCCACGGCCAGGCGGGCGAGGTGCTCTTCCTCGACGAGGTGCCGATCCGCTTCGGCATGGCGGAGGAGGCACACTACCACGTGCCGCTCCTCCTCTCCCCCTTTGGATACTCGACCTATCGGGGGAGCTGAGGCGCGGGGGAGGCCCGCACCCCTTCTCTTTCTCTGGGTCAGGCCTTTGCCGTTGCCGTTGCCTTGCCGCGGGCCGTCTTGGCCGGTGCTTTCGCGGCGGCTTTCTTGGCCGGCGCTGCGGCCTTGGCCCTGGCCTTTCGCGGCGCCGATTTCGGCGTGGCCGGGGTCAGGGCGTCGATGGCCTTGAGCCAGTGCGCCTCGTCGCGGCCCTCGGGCTGGCCCTCTTCGAGCCACAGGAAATAAGCCGCGTCGCGGATATGTGCGTCGTCTAGCGTGGGGGTCGTCATGGTCTTTGTCCCGCAATGACTGGTTGCAATGAGGGCCACATCGTTACGGGCGATTCCGCATCTGCACAATGGGTCCGGCATCATGCCGCGGCGCAGCGTTACGTAAGGGGCACACCTGCGGGCACCGGCAGGGAATTCGACATCCTTCCTCAACCAAAACGAAATCCGGCCTTCTCGGCGCACCGTGCGGCAAATGCCCCGTTCAAGTCTCCCGCCGCGTGGCATAGGCTCCCTGCCGGAGCGGTGTGAGGACATGCATGTACGACCTGGTGGTTCTTTGGGATTGGATCGGCTTCGCCGTGCGCTGGCTCCACGTGATCGCGGCCATGGCCTGGATCGGGGCGAGCTTCTACTTCATCGCGCTCGACCTCATGCTCAAGCCCGCGCCGGGCATGCCCGAGGGTGCCACGGGCGAGGAATGGGAGGTCCATGGCGGGGGTTTCTACCACACGACGAAATACATGGTGGCCCCGGCGCGCCTGCCCGACCACCTGACCTGGCACAAATGGCAGAGCTACGCGACCTGGCTCTCGGGCGCGGCGCTGCTCGCCATCGTCTACTGGGTGGGGGGCGAGATCTACCTTCTCGATCCGCAGAAGGTGGAGCTGACGCTCTGGCAGGGCATCCTGATCTCGGCGGCGTCCATCGGCGTGGGCTGGCTGATCTACGACTGGCTCTGTAAGTCCAAGCTGGGCGATTACCCCAATGCCATGATGCTCGCGCTCTTTGCCGTGATCGTGGCAATGAGCTGGGGCCTGAACGAGGTCTTCACCGGGCGCGCGGCGCTCCTCCACCTGGGCGCGTTCACGGCGACCATCATGACGGCGAACGTGTTCTTCATCATCATGCCGAACCAGCGGATCGTGGTGGCGGACCTCAAGGCCGGGCGGACGCCTGACCCGAAATACGGCAAGATCGCCAAGCTGAGATCCACGCACAACAACTACCTGACGCTGCCGGTCGTCTTTCTGATGCTGTCGAACCACTACCCGCTGGCCTTCGCCACGGAGCATGCCTGGATCATCGCCAGCCTGATCTTCCTCACCGGCGTCACGATCCGGCACTATTTCAACACGATGCACCGCACGGGGACGGGGCCGCATTGGACCTGGGCCGTGACGGCGGGGCTGATGCTTCTGATCGCGTGGCTCTCGACGGCGGCCATGCGCGGCGGTGAAACCTGGGAAGAGGCCGAGGAGCGGCCGCTCACCGCCCATGAAGCGCGCTTCGCCAACGCGGCGGGGTTCGAGGACGCCTATTCCATCGTGCTCGGGAACTGCGCCATGTGCCACGCGCGGGAGCCTGTCTACAGCGCCACGATGCTCTGGGCGCCAAAGGGCGTCGTGCTGGAAACCGAGGCCGATGTCGCGCGCCAGGCGCGGGAGATCTACCTGCAATCGGGGGTGAGCCACGCCATGCCGCCGCCCTCGGCGGCTTGGACGATCACGGACGAGGATCGCAGGCTCATCGTCGACTGGTACCGCGCGGCGCGCGCCGGGGGGTGAGTTCGGGCGCACGGTTCGCGGCATAATCGGTCGCCACTCGCTCCCCTTGCGCTGTCACAGCCGGTGTTTCGGAGGAAGCCACGTCGAGAGACGCTTTGCAGCGCCCCCGCCGGCGTGTCCCGTGTGAGCCGACCCCCCAGTCCCATGGCTTCGATGCGGCGGGAGGCTGGCCGCCATGGCGCCGATATGTTCTCAAGCATCCATGACCGTGCTCGACTGCATGACATGGAACCTTCACCGATGCAGGGGGCGCGACGGCGTCATCGACCCTGACCGGACGACGCGGCGTGTTGTCGATCTTCTTCTCTCCGATCCCGTCGATGTGCTCGTCCTGACCGAGGCGGACGAGGAGGCGCCGCCCTATGGGGGTCTCCTCGACGTCGCGACGATCCGGCGGAAGACCGGCCTCGTCACCGCGCATGGCGCGCCGGAGCTCCGTTGGGGCTCCCGGAGCCACGGCTTTCTCGGGACGGTGGTCCTGCATTCCGAGCGCCTAACGGTGGAGCACGGCCATCTCCTCGATCTTCCGGGGCATTACCCGCGCGGGGCCGTCATCTTGCGCATGGCCACGGGCACGCTCGCCTTCCACCTCGTCGCCACGCATCTGTCGCTCTTCCAGCCCCTGCGCATCGCGCAGATGCGCGCGGTGGCGCAGTATCTCGCCCGCCGGGAGCCGCTGCCGACGCTCCTGATCGGAGACCTGAACGAGTGGCGCCCCTGGGGCGGGATCGCGCTGTCGCCGCGCGTGGCGGGGCGCCCTTTCCGCGGTCCGCCCCGCGCGAGCTTTCCCGCGTCCTTACCCCTTCTGCCGCTGGACAGGGTGATGGCCGCCCCGCCCTTTGCGGTGACGGAGGTCCACGCGCTGGCCACGGAAGCGGCCCGCGACACGTCCGATCACCTCCCGCTCCGCGCGCGGGTGGCGCTGCGCTAGAGACCGCCGTCGCGGCCCGGGGTCCAGCGGTGAAGCCACACGTCCGAGCGTGTCGTGCCCCCCGCATCGGCTAGCACGAGCCGCAATTCGGACACCGCAGCATCGGCGGGCTCGAACCGAAACCCCACGCGCAGATGCCCGCGCTCGGCGATCATGAAGGCGGACACGCCGTGGACCTGGCCCGCCGACGCGCGCACCACGGGGCTGAGCGCGTCGAGAGCCGCACCCTCGAAATCCACGATGTATTGGAGCTGCCCCGGGCGGTCATGGACGAGGCCCGACCGGCTCTGCCTCACTTCCGCGCGTGCCCGCGGCAGGGGCACCGGGTCCGTGCCGGTATGAATGCGGTAGGAATAGCGGTAGGCGCCGCCAGCCTCGAGCGGTTGTGCCGGGCGCCAGAAGGCCACGATGTTGTCGAAGAACTCGTCCTCCGTCGGGATTTCGACGAGCATGACCTGCCCCGCGCCCCAGGCGCCGCGCGGTTCCACCCAGGCGCTCGGGCGACGGTGGTAGGCGGCCTCCGGATCCTCGAAATCGTCAAACCCGCGTGGGGATTGAATGAGCCCGAATCCGCGCGGTCCGGGGTCGGCGAAGCTCGAACTCTGAAGCCGCGCGGGATTGGACAAGGGCCGCCAGAGCAACTCTCCCGATCCGTTGGCGATGCGCAGCGCGTCGCTGTCATGGACGCGCGGCCGGAAGTCATCGGAAACCGCCGCACGGAGCGGGCCCTTGAGGTACATCGAGGTGAGCGGCGCGATCCCCACATCCGCGATCCGCACGCGGGGAAAGAGCACGAGGTCGACATCGGTGAGCGTGGGCTCCCCCGGGGTGAGGGTCAGCGTCGCCGCGCCGGTGACAGACGGGCTTTCGATGAGTGCCTCGAGGCGCGCACTGCCGTCCACGGCCTCGCGCAATCTGAGCCGTGTGAAGAGAGGGAACTCCTCGGGATCCGGGCCCCCGGTCCCGAGGGCCAGCGCCCGGTTGGAGAGGCCGTAGAGCGTGTCGCGGGAGACGGCGCGGAAATAGCTCGCGCCCTGGGTCACGAAGAACTCGTCGGCGACCCCGATATGCCGGTAGGGCGCGCGGATCCTCAGGCCCGAGAACCCCATCTCCGCGCGCGCGGCGGCATCGAGCACGGGAGGGCCGTCGAAATACCGCTCCCCGTAGGTGAAGAGCGCCGGGTCGAAACCGCGCGGCCGGATGACACCGTCCTCTTCGATGTCAATGGCGACCCTGTCGCGGAAGTAGAAGCCCGGCGGAAGGAGATCGGCGCTGAGCCCCTCGCCGAGCGGGATGCCCGCCGCGCCCCCCTCCGCGGGGCGGATCGCCCTGAAGCTGTCATAGGTGAGCGTGTCGAAGGGTGCCGCCAGACGCATCGCCGGGTCCCGGTGGGGCGCACGCGACAGGGCACGCGCTAGCGCCTCGAAGCTCTCTGCACCGGCCTCCCCGGCGGTCTCCGCGGCGGTACTGGAGGTCAGCGCCAGGGCGGCGCAGGCCGAGCCGAGAAAGGCGCGCCGGTCGATCACGGCACCGCGCTTCGGTCGAGCCACGCCATGAGCCACGGTGCCGCGAGGAGCGGGCCCGCGATCAGCGTGGGCCAGAGCGCCTGATAGGCCGTATCGCTGCCGAGGAGCGCCACCGTCAGGAGCGATGCCCCTGCGCAGGCCTCCAGCGTGCCCGTAGGCGCAGTCCGCCGCATCGGCGAGGCGGGGCGCTTCCATCCGCAATCGCGCCCGGCCAGAACGGCCAGCACCGCAAGGGTCTGCCGCACCATCACGAGGGGCGAGACGAGCGTGCTCAGCACGAGTTCCGCGCCCGTAGCGCGCAGGTAAACGCGGCGCCGCCATCGGCTCCGCGTGCGCTGCCATAAACCCAGGACGGCCGCGAGTTTCGGCACCAGAAGAAGCGCCAAGGCGCCCGACAGGATCGGCACCGCGCCCGGAGCCATTCCGGCCAAGAGGAAAAGGAGCACGATCGCCAGCCAAATGGGCGAGGACAGGTAGCTTTGGATCCCGCAGGCAAGATGGATCCGGCTGACGGGATGCAGGCTGTGGGCGAAGAGCGCCCGGAGATGCTGCAGGTTGCCCTGGCACCACCGCCGGTCGCGACGGTGGAATGTGCTGATCGTGTCCGGCCCCGCTTCCGAACTGCCGCGCATCTCCGGTGCGATGGCCACCTGCCACCCCGCGCGCACGAGCCATGCGGCTTCGATGAAATCGTGGCTCAGGAATTCTCCCCCATAGGGCGCGGGCCCGCGCAGCGCCGGGATGCACATGGCCCCCCGGAAGGCCGCGATCCGGATGAGGGCGTTGTGACCCCAGTAGTTTCCAGCGTCCCCGGACCACCGGCTCAGCCCGCGGATGAAGACGGGCCCCGTCAGGCGGGTGGAGAGACGCAACAGATGCGTGAGCCGGGAGTTGCCGGGCCGCAGCGCGATCCCGCTTTGCAGGAGGCCGAGCGACGGGTTTCGCTCCATCTCGAAACGAAGGGTGCGCAGCCGCTCCGCGGTCATGGCGCTATCGGCATCCATGACGAGCATGCTCTCGTAATCGGTGCCGTGGCGCTCGATCCACGCGGCGAGGTTCCCCGGTTTCCGCCGCGCGTTGCGCGCCCGGCGGCGGTATTTGAGCGTGCCCGCGTGGACGAGATGGGCGATGGCCTCTTCCTCGGGGCCGGCATTCCCGGCCGAGGTGTCCGACAGGAGCCAGAGGTCGGTTGTGGCGTCGAGGCCCGTGCGCCGCAGCTCCGCGTCGAGCGCCGCGATGCGCTGTGCCACGGCCCCCGCCTCCTCTCCGCAGATGAGAAACAGGACCGCCGTGCGATCCCTCGGGCGCCAACCGGCGGGCATCGGCACCGCTCGCGCGTCTCGGGCAGCGCTGAGGCCTACCAACGCGGTCGCTGCCGCGGCCGCCACCCAAAGAGTGTTCAGCGCAAAGAGCGTGACGAGGAGGACATCGAGCGCCTCCAGCGGCGCGAGAACAACCACGAGCCCCACGATGAGAGGCACCGAAAGCCCGAGGGTGAGGAGAAGAAACACTCGAAACGCAGGCGCCTCCCTGGTCCCCCGGACCGGGCCCGCGCCCGAAGACGTCGCCGCAACGCTCTGCCCGGTCGTCAGTGCGACCGCATCGGTGGCCGTCATCGTCTACCCGCGGTGAGGGGCCACATGCGCGAAAAGACACCGTCGCGCTTGATGAGACCGTGTTGCAGCGCAGCGCCGATATGAAGGAGGATGAAGGCCGCGATCGCGAAGCGCACCGTGGCATGCACCCATTTCGCGGTATCCGCCAGCGCATCGGAGCGGGGCACCAGCGGCGGGACATTGAGCGCATTGAGCATCTCGATGGGAAACCCGCCCGCGGTTACGCGAATGTAACCCGAAATGCCCATGACGAGCAGCAGCACATAGAGCGCGCCATGGCTCACCGCTGCAGCCTGCCGCTGCCAGGTGGGCATCGCCGCGGGCAGAGGCCCCGAAACCGTGACCGCCCGAACAAGAAGCCGGGCGAGAACAAGAAGGATTATCACCACACCGACATTCTTGTGGTAGATGAAGAGCGAATTCTGCACCGGACGCGAAAGGCCCTCTGTCGTCATGATCACCCCGACCGGGATCGTCAGGAGGACGACAACCGCCGTGATCCAGTGCAGCCAACGGCTGATCGTGGGATATCCATGGACAGTCACTGAAATGTCAGACATGGGTCGCGGCCTTTGCTTTCTGACAAGATGATAGATTGGCGGGTCCGGCCATCAACTCGACAGCTTGACCGTACCGTGGACTCGCTTAACTGCCGCGAGGTGAAAGCACTTTTGGAAACAGTGTCCTGGCGAATTGCGCGACGCGGTCTCACGACCGGGATGACCTCGTTGCGGCTCGAATTCGGATTGGCCGTATTTCTGGGAGGCATGATCATACTGGTCCTAGCGCCGCGCCTGAGCGGGTCGTGGGGGTTGGCCCTCGCCCTCGGTGTCTTCGCCGCCGGCGCGGCGCTGGCCGCCCGCGCGATGCATCACTCCTATCCCCACACGACGCTCGGCTTGTGCAACGTCATCACGATGAGCAGGCTCGCGCTTACGGCGATCATTGCATCCCTGCTCGCGTCTCAGCAAGCGCCCAGCGAGGGTGAGCTCTGGCTCGCGTTCGGGATCGCCGCGGTCTCGCTCCTTCTGGATGGCGGCGACGGGCTGGCGGCCCGGCGATCGGGGCTTGCGTCCCGCTTCGGCGCGCGTTTCGACATGGAGGTCGACGCCCTCTTTGCCCTCGTGCTCGCGCTTCTCGCGTTCCGCACGGGTCAGGCGGGTCTTTGGGTGGTGGCGCTCGGCCTTCCCCGGTACGCCTTCGCCGCGGCCTCCGGTATCTGGCCGCAGCTCGCCGGTGACGTGCCCGACAATCGGAGCCGCAAGGCCGTCTGCGTTCTGCAGATCGGCACGCTCGTCGCCTTCCTCGTGCCGGTGCTTCCGGCGACGCTTCTGACCACGGCCGCGGGGGTCGCCGCCCTCGCGCTTCTTTGGTCCTTCCAAAGAGACATCCACTTTCTCATCGCCCGGGCCGAATGAGCCGCCGGGACGGTCCCAGGGGGCCCTCGGACGTTTCCGGGCCAGTTGCACTCACCATCGCGGCCGTCGTCTTCTACCTGGTGCTTGCCGCGCCGAACCATCCCGCGGCCCTCGCCCTGGACCTCCTCCTCGTTTTTCCGCTGGAGTTGCCGGTACTTCTCATCGGGCTCGCCGTCCTGCCATCCGGGGGCGGGCTTTCGCGGGTGGTCCGCGCGAGCCTCGTCGCGACGCTTGTGCTTTTGTCGCTGGTCAAGCTCGCTGATTTCGCGACCTTTTCGACCTACAATCGCAGCTTCAATCCGCTGGTGGACCTGCATCTCATCCCCGCGGCATGGAACCTCGGCTCCGGCACGCTGGGCACGGGTCTCGCTGCCGTCGTCGTCGGTCTTCTCCTGGCCGCCATTCTGGCCCTTGCCGCGCTCCTTTGGTGGGCGAGCGGCTGCTGGGCGGGCGTCGTCGCAGCCTCTCCGGTGGTGCGCCGCGCGGGCGTTGTGGCGCTCGCTCCGCTCTCCGCCATCGCGGTGGCCGAGATCGGGGGGGCCATGCGCCACTGGACCCTTCCCGTCGACCTGCCCGGCGCTGCCTTCACGGCGCGGGTGGCCGTGGAGCGCGCGGTCATGATCCGCGAGACCGCCGAACGGCTCGCCGCCTTCCGAATGGCGGCCGCCACCGACCCCTATGCGGGGACCGCCGGCCTCCTCGACAGGATCGGGACGCGCGACGTCCTTTTGACCTACATCGAGAGCTACGGAGCCTCGAGCCTGACAAATCCGCGCTACGCGCCCACGCACCGCGAGACACTGGCGCGGATCGAGGACGACCTCGCCCGGCGCGGGCTCGCCATGCGCTCGGGCTGGCTCGAGGCGCCAATGATCGGCGGCCAGAGCTGGCTCACCCATGCCACACTCTCCACGGGGCTCTGGACCCCGGACCAGCGCACCTACGGCGCGGCCCTCGTCAGCGGGCGCAAATCGCTCTTTCAATTGGCGCAGGAGAGCGGGTTCGAGACCGTGGCGGTGATGCCCGCCATCACCCTCGATTGGCCAGAGGCGGAGTTCATGGGCTTTGATCGCGTTCTGCCCGCGACCGACCTTGGCTATGCGGGGCCGCCCTTCAACTGGGTGACGATGCCCGACCAATTCACGCTCGCGGCTCTCGACCGGCTCGTACTCGCAGGACGGCCCGGGGCGGACCGTGCGCCGGTCTTTGCGCAGGTGGCGCTGATCTCCTCCCACGCGCCATGGACGCCCGTGCCCGACCTCGTCGCCTGGGAAGACGTCGGAGACGGGCGCATCTTCGACGCGGTGGCGAGATCCGGGGACCCGCCCGAGGTCGTCTGGCGGGACCGGGACCGGGTGCGGGACCAGTTCAGGCAGGCAGTGGATTACAGCCTGCGCACGGTTGGCGCCTACGCGGCGCGCCATGCGGATGCGGCGCCCCTCCTGCTCGTGCTGGGCGACCACCAGCCGGCGCTCTTCGTCTCCGAGGATGCGAGCTTTGCCGTGCCGATCCACGTGATCGGGCCCGAGGCGCTCGTCTCTCTCTTCGCGGATTGGGGCTGGACGGCGGGCATGATCCCGGCACCAGAGGCCCCGAGCCTGCGCATGGACGCCTTCCGCAACCGGTTCCTGACGACCTTCAGCAGCGTCAGCCCTTGACCGCGCCGGCCATGATCGCGCCCACGATGAGGCGTTGCAGCGCCAGAAACGCCGCGATGGCGGGCAGGACCGTGATCACGCAAGCGGCTGCCAGAAGCTGCGTGGTGGAGGCCGATGTCGAGCCCGCAAAGTTGAAGATCGCCACCGAGATCGGCTGAAGCCTGTCCTGCGACAGGAGAACGAAGGGCACCAGGAACTGCGACCAGCCCATGAGCATGTTGAGGATGAACGCCGAGGCCATGCCCGGCGCCGCGAGCGGCAGGGTCACGAAGAAAAGCACCGAGGCGGCGGAGCATCCATCGATGGCGGCGGCTTCCTCGAGCGACCGGGGGATCGCGTCGAAGGCCGCTTTGAGCATCCAGACCGACAGCGGCACGCCGAGCGCCATGTAGACCGCCGCGGCGGCGGCGTGGGTCTCGAGCAGGTTCAGCCGCTCCATGTAACGGTAAAGCGGGATGAGCAGAACGAGGGGCGAGACCATCTGAACCGTGAGAATGCCCAGCATGAGAACCGAGGCTCCCCGGAAGCTGCGCCGCGAGAAGACGAACGCCGCCGGGATCGCCGTCAGAAGCGCGCCGAGCGCGCCCAAGGCGCAAAGCTTTATGCCGTTCCAGAGATAGAGGCCGAAAGTGCGATCGGTGAGGATCTGCTCGAAATTGGCGAGGGTCGGCTCTTCGGGTATGAACCGCGCGGCGCCGAGGAAGATCTCAGCAGGGGTGCGGATCGCGAGGGAAACGAGCCAAAGGAGCGGCCCCGCAAAGAGCGTCACGAGAAGAAAGGCCGCAACGTAGGTCGCGAGGTCCCCCAGCCAGGCCGCGCGCCGCCCGGTCATGGCCTGCCGTCCGCGCGGTCCACGAGAAGCCGGATGTAGAGCACCGTCAGCACCAGCGCGATAAGCACGAGGATGACCGCAAGGACCGATCCGCCCGACAGATCGAAATTGTAGAAGACGGTGTTGAACGTGAAGAGCGACAGCACCTCCGTCGCCCGCCCGGGCCCGCCGCCCGTCAGGGCAAGAATGACATCGAACGTGTTGAGCGTCTGGATCGTCACGAGAACCGCCGCCACGAGGATCGACGGCCGCATCTGCGGCAGCGTGATGAAGCAAAACCGTGCAAAGGGCCCGGCCCCGTCGATGGCCGCCGCGGCGTAGAGATCGTTCGATAGCCCCTTCCGCGCGGCGTAAAGGACGATCATCGCGAAGGCCGTGCCTTGCCAGACATTGGCGATGACGGCGGAGATCATGGCATTCGTGGGGTCCGAGAGCCAGCGGACGGGAGAGAGCCCGGCGAGCGCGATGGTCGAGTTCAACGCCCCGAACGGCGCCTCGGAGAAGAGCATCTGCCAGATCAGACCATTGGCGATCCCCGGCACGACCCATGCGGTGAGCACGACGATGCGCAGAAGCGCCATGCCAGGCAGGCGGCGGGTCTCTCCCCGGACCACGAGGAGCGCGATGAAGAGGCCGAGCCCGAGAATGCCCGCGACGCTCGCGGCCGTGAAGACCAGGGTCGCCCAGAGCACGCCGGGCAGTGCCGGTTGCGACAGCACGTCTCCCACACCGTCGAGGCCGTAGGACTGCGTCGGGCGCAGCAGCGTGGCGTCGCCGAAGGCCAGCCGCACCACATCGAGGATGGGCACGAGGTAGACCGCGGCCAGAAGCAACAGAGCCGGGGCGAGCCACGGCCAGATGGCGGGCCGGGCCGCCGCCCGGCCCGCCCTTCGGGTTTCGCTCACGGGGCGCGCCTCAGAGGCGCTCGAAGGCCGCCTGCACGGCCTCGTTGGCCGCGTCCAGCGCCTCCTCGGGTGTCGCCGCGCCGGACAGAACATCGCCCATCATGATCTGGATGACGTTCGAAAGCTCCGGGTAGATCGGCACGCCGGGCCGGGCCTGCCCATCCACGAGCGCCTCGGCGAAGACGTCGTATTCGGGACCCTCAAAGACGTCGAACTCCTCATACTGGGCCGCGGACGTGGGCAGGAGCCCCTGAATCGCGTTCGATTGCCCAGAATATATCTCGCGGATCATGTCCGCGCAGACCTCCACCGCGGCGGCATCGTCGGAGAGCGCCGCGATCGTCCAGCCGCCGGTGCCCGTGGCGCGCTGATCGGGCGTCGGTCCCGGGATGGCCGAGACCTCCCAGGCGGCGAAGTCCTCCGCGGAGAGCGTGCCGCGAAGTTGGCCGTACTGCCAGTTGCCTCCGATGAAGAGACCGGTCGTGCCCGCGGCGGCGGCGGCGTTGAATTCGTCGTAGTTCACGATCGACGTCACGCGCGGCGGAGCGGCGCCGGCATCCACGAGCCCTTCGTAGAACCGCACGGCGGCAAGAAACTTCTCCCGGTTCTCTCCCTCCGCGAAGACGGGTCGGCCGGCATCATCCACGAGACGCCCGTCCTGCGCCCAGAAATGGGCGAGCCAGTCGAAGGTCGTCCCTTCCCAGCGGCCGCCGTTGAAGAGGAGCCCTTCCTTGCCGCCCTCCACCGTGGCGCGCGCGGCGTCTTCGAGCTCGGCCCAGGTGGCGGGCGCGTCCGGCACGAGGCGCGTGTCACGGTAGAGCACCCGCAGATCAGTAAACCACCACCAGGCCAGCAGGTCCCCTGCCCCGTTCGTCACCGCGTCGCGCACGTAGGGAAAAAGGTCATCGATCTCCGCCGCGCTCCAATGGGCGTTCATGGGAGCCAGGACGCCCGCGCTCTTGAACAGCGCGAGCTGCGAGCTGTCGACCATGGCGCAGTCCGGGCCCCGACCGGCGCGGGTTTGCTCGAGCAGTCGCGCCTGCTCCTGGCCGATATTGTCGGTGACGATCTGGGTCTCGATCTTCCAGTCCGGGCGGGCCTCGATGAACGCGGTGAAGAGCGCCTCGAAGGCGTCGCGCGTGGCCGCGTCGGAGGAATAGAGATCAAAGGCCGTCAGCCGAAAGGTCATGGTGTTGGGCGCATCGGGCAGGCCCACCCTGTCGCGGGTTATGAGGTCTTGCGCGGCGAGGCTCGCGGGCAAACCGATGGCGCAGGCCGCGCCCACGGCGCCGAGGATGCGGAGGAAACGATGGGTCATAGGGGAATACCTTTCTGAAGATGATCCGGGAGTGTCACGCCGCCCGTCGCAGGGCGGTGCCTGTGTCGATATCGAAGATGTGCGCCTGCCCTGCGTCGAAGCCGAGCCGGACCTGGGCCCCCGTGCGAAGCGCGCTATCCGGCGGCAGGCGGCTCCAGAGCCTCCCGGCCGCGACCGTGTCGAATTCCACGATGATCTCCTGCCCGATGGGCTCCACCGTTTCGACGCGCGCGCTCAGGCCGGTCTCCGCGGGCGCGACGGCCTCGGGCCGGAACCCGAGCATGACCCGTCGCCCTCGCTGGTCCTCCAGCTCTGCCCGGGGAAGCGGGACGCGCGCGCCGCCGGGAAGCTCGGCACCGTCCGCCGAGAGCGTCGCCTCGAAGAGGTTCATCGCAGGCGACCCGATGAAACGCGCGACGAAGAGGTTTGCTGGCCTGCGGTAGATATCCATGGGAGCCCCTACCTGCTCGACCCGGCCATCGTTCATGACGACGACGCGGTCCGCCATGGTCATGGCCTCGGTCTGGTCATGGGTGACGTAGAGCGTCGTGGTGGGCATCTGCGCCTGGAGCCTGCGCATCTCCGCGCGCATGGAGACCCGCAGCCGCGCATCGAGGTTCGAGAGAGGCTCGTCGAAGAGAAAGACCCGCGGCCGGCGCACCATGGCCCGCCCCATGGCCACGCGCTGCCGCTGCCCGCCGGAGAGCGCCGCGGGCCTGCGGCCGAGGAGCGGGCCGATCTCGAGGATCTCGGCCACCTCCTTGACGCGCTGCGCCACGTCTGCGCGGCGCATCCCGCGGCGCCTGAGACCAAAGCCGATATTCCGTTCTACGCTCATATGCGGGTAGAGCGCGTAATCCTGAAAGACCATCGCCACGTCCCGCGCCCCTGGCGACAGATCGTTGACCCGCTGGCCGTCGATGAGGATGTCTCCCGCCGTCTCGGCCTCGATCCCGGCGATCAGGCGCAGCGTCGTGGACTTACCACAACCGGAAGGTCCGACGATCACGACGAATTCCCGGTCCGAGATGTCGAGCGATATGCCGCCCACGGCGGCGTGTCCGCCACTGTAGGACTTTTCCAGACCGATGAGAGAGACGTCCGCCATATACGCTTTCTTGCGCTCCGTTCCCCGTGTATCGGACCTGGGCGAGGCATGCACGGATTGGCACAATGACTTGAAAGACCTCGCGAAAGACCGATTTCCAAACGATGCGCGTTCCCATCATCAAAGGTCAAACCCGTCGCGGTGTCAAAGTATTCGCCTACCGGGCGGCCCATGTCGTGGTGCCCGTCGTGGTCGTGTGCTTCGTCGTGTGGACCGTGGGTGCCGGGGACGTCCTCGCCCGCCTGACGGCCGCCCATCCCGGATGGGTTCTAGCGGCGTGCTTCGCATGCACGCTGCAAATGGTCCTCTGCTCGATCCGCTGGCAGGTCACGGCGGCCCGCCTCGGCTCCCGGATTTCGACGGGGAGCGCGATCTCGGAATACTACCTGTCGAGCATCATCAACAGCACGGTCCCCGGCGGCATCGTGGGCGATGCGCTCCGTGCCGTGCGCGCCCGCGGCACGGGCGGTCTCGAGCGTTCGGCCCATGCCGTCTTGATCGAGCGCCTGGCAGGCCAGATTGCCCTCGGCGCCACGCTCCTTATCGGGCTTCTCGTGTCGGGGCGGCCCGCGCTGCAAGCGAGCGGCGCGATCGCCCTGGGAGGCGCCCTGCTCTTGATATCTTTGGCCCTGGCGCTGCGCGGGCGGCTACCGGCCTGGCTCGTGCCGGCCCTAGCGCGCCGCTTCGTTTCGGCCATGGGCGAAAGCTGGCTCGGCGCGCGCACCGCCGCCTTGCAGGTGGCCCTAAGTGCTTTCATTGTGGCTGCGAATCTCGCCATCTTCGCGTTCTCCGCGCGGGCAGTCGGGGCGGGGATCGGATTTCCCGAGGTTCTCTTTGCTGTGCCGTTGATCCTCGCGGCCATGCTCATCCCGTTTTCGGTGGCGGGCTGGGGCTACCGCGAAGGCGCCGCCGCGGCGGTCTTTCCCTTGATCGGGGGCAGTGCTGCCGCGGGCGTCAGCGCCAGCGTCGTCTTCGGGGCGGTCATTCTCGTGGCGAGCCTGCCCGGCCTCGCGGTGATGTTCCGCCGCAGGCGTCTCGAGGCGGCCGCGTCACCGGACGCCGGACAGCCTCGCCTTGACCCTGCCGAGTGAGGTGACTGGCACAGGGGCGGCCGGTCGGCTGATCGGGCGTCTCAATGCCGGGATAGGCTTTGTCCGGTCGCTCGCCATCTACCACGACCCCGTCGCGCTCTACCGCTGGCGGCGCTTCTACGCCTTGCTTCTCGACCCCGGTGATCTGGTGTTCGACGTGGGAGCCCATGTGGGCACGCGGTCCCGTGCCATGCGCGGCGCGGGGGCGAAGGTCGTGGCCCTCGAACCACAGGCGGCGTTTGCGGCCTTTCTCCGCCGCACCCTGCCCCGCGACGTCACCGTGCTGGAGATGGCCGCAGGGCAAACGCCGGGAGCGACCTCGATGGCGATTTCGTCCCGGCATCCAACGGTCTCGACCCTCAGCAATGAATTCGTGCGGGACGGACGGGAGGCTTCTGGCTTCGAACATGTCCGATGGGATCGCAGGCAAGAGGTCGACGTGGTCACGCTCGACGCGCTCATCGCGCGGTTCGGCCTGCCGCGCTACGCCAAGATCGACGTGGAAGGCGGGGAACGCGAGGTCCTCTCCGGCCTTTCCAGCCCCGTGCCGCTCCTTTCGGTGGAATACCTCCCGGCTCTCCCGCATCTCGCCTTGGATCTCGCAGAGCAACTCGAGGATATGGGCTATTCCCGTTTCAATGTCGTGGCGGGCGAAGGCGGCGCGTTTCTCTGGGACGGGTGGCGCGGCAAGGCCGAACTTTCTGCGTGGCTCGGCGATCTGCCACCGGACGCTCTGTCCGGAGATATCTACGCGCGCCGCACTTAGCCGGCGCGGGCGCGGCGTGCGCCTTCCGGGATACGGAAAGCGCCAGCCGACCGAAGCGTGATGCGCGCGCCGCCCTTGACGGCATTCCATGTTTTTCTGTGGCGACAAGGGGCCTTCATCTGCGTAAACCACGTGCGGGCGTTTGATTTTAGGCGGTTCGAGCTTTTGATGCGTGAAGTTCCTGTTGTCGATTTGGAAGGAACGCTCCTGCGCAGCGACAGCTTGTTCGAACGCTTCCGGTTGGCCCTGGGGCGCGACTGGAAGAGCCCATTCGGATCGGCATCGGCCCTCCTGCATGGCAAGACAGCGCTGAAGGCCTATCCCGCGCGCGCGGCGGAATTGGACGTCACGACCCTGCCCCGTAACGAGGCCGTCATCTCCTACATGAAGGCCTGGCGCGGCTCGGGTGGAAGAACAGCTCTCGTGACGGCTTCGCACGACCTGATTGCTCAAACAATTGCGGCGCGTCTCGGCCTCTTCGACGACGTCCCCGGCACGAGCGGCACCGAAAATCTGAAGGGCACGCGAAAGGCGGAGTTCCTCGTGGCCCAATACAGGGACGGACACTTCGCCTACATGGGCGACAGCGAAGCGGACCTCGCCGTCTGGCGGCGCGCCAAACGCGCCATCACCGCGAACGCATCCGATGCCGCACGCCGCCGCGACGGAGACCGAACATCTCCAGACGCACAAGCCGCGCATCGCGGATCATCTCAAGGTCATCAGGCCCCACCAGTGGACGAAGGAAGCCATCGTTTTCGTGCCCATGATCGCTGCGCACCAGCTGGATCCACGGAGCATCCTCCTGTCGCTTCTCGCATTTGCGTCGTTCAGCATCATCGCCTCGAGTGTCTACGTCCTCAACGACCTTCTCGATTTGAACGCGGACCGCGCCCGCCCGCGCAAGCGCGAACTCCCCTTTTTAGCGCCGGCGTCGTATTCATCGCGCATCGCGGCCAGATGCATGACGCCCCCGTCGACAATGCGATCAAGGACCGGGTGAGCCGTCTCTGCTTTGTCGTGATCGTCATTTTCAACATCGCCGGTGCCGTGTCATGACCCTCCAGACGTTAGTGTTCCGCTACACGGCTTTCGCCATTCTGGCGACACTCACCAACCTGGCGATGCAACGGATCGTCCTCACCCAGGGGGACAGCGCCACCGTCTTCGCGGTGGCGGTCGGTGCCGGAACACTCGCCGGGTTGATACTCAAATACATCCTCGACAAGCGCTGGATATTCCATGACTTCGAGACCGGCCTGAAGGCGCATGGCAGCAAGTTTTCGCGCTACACCGCCATGGGCATCGTCACCACGCTCATCTTCTGGGGCACGGAATCGGCGTTCTGGTTGATCTGGCAGAGCCATTCCGCAAGGGAGCTGGGGGCCGTCATTGGGCTCGCTATCGGCTATGTGATCAAGTACAGGCTCGACCGCCAGTTCGTCTTCACCGACAGTCGCCTGCGGGATGCCACCTGAGGGATGGCAGGATCCGCCGCGGCGCCATCCCTTTAGACTATTGCCGCCTGATACGGGCGCCGGCTCCTTGACGCGAAGCCATGCGCGCGACGTGAGGCCCGTCTCACCTCGCCTTTCTTGTCCCTCTTCGGACACGTGTTTGTCCAAGTCTCTCTCTATCTCTCCACTCGTTTCCGCCCCGCCCCGCGTGTCGCCGGGGAGGCGGCGGCAACGGACACCGTCCAGGTACGAACCAGAGAGGCCATAAGAATGACAGCGCAACCCGTCCTGATCCTGGGCGCCCGATCGGACATCGGCAGGGCCGTGGCACATGAATTCGCATCGCTCGGGCGCGCCATACAACTCGCTGCGCGAGATGCGACATCGCTCGCGGCGGACCGTGCGGACTTGGCTGCGCGCCACAGCGTGGAAGTGTCTCTGCACGAATTCGATGCGCTCGACACCACGGGTCACGAGGCCTTCTTGGACGACCTTCCGCATGAGCCCGCGATCGTCGTATGCGCTGTTGGCCTGCTCGGCGATCAAAGCCAAAGCGAGCGAGATATCGCGAGAGCCGCACAAGTCATCCGGAGCAACTTCGAGGGACCCGCGAGCATCCTCGCTGCCATCGGCAACCGCTTCGAGGCGCGCGGCCACGGGACGATCGTCGGGATCAGTTCAGTGGCAGGAGAGCGCGGCCGCGCCAGCAACTACGTCTACGGCGCGGCCAAAGCAGGCTTCACCGCGTTCCTGTCGGGCCTGCGCAACCGGCTGGCCACGCGGGGGGTCCACGTCGTCACAGTCCTTCCCGGCTTCGTCGCCACGAAGATGACAGAGGGCATGGACTTGCCCGCCGCGCTCACGGCGCAGCCGTCGGAGGTGGCGAAGGCCATTTCGCAGGCCGTCGAGCGCAAGCGAAACGTCGTGCATGTCCGGCGGGTTTGGAGGCCGATCATGGCCATCATCCGCAGCATTCCGGAGTTCAAATTCAAGAAGATGAAGATCTGACGCGCAACAATTGATCGCTCATCCAAAGCGCGGCGCCTTTGTCTCGTGTGAGCATCGTGTTTTGATGGCGTGGGTCGCAACTTGTTTCAGTCTGACCTCACCAAAGCGGGGCGTGAGTATCTCTCATACCACCGCCCGCTGGCTTTGTCGCACAAATCGGGGTCTGAGCGCATTTCCCTTTCCCCGGACCAGTTAATCGTACGGGCTCAGTGATGGATATGCCAAGGGCGGTCTAGCGGTTCAGCACCGCAACTCGGACTTCAATCTCGGCAACTTGTCGGTCGAAGTCTCGTGCCATGAGGCCTTGGCCAAGGGTTTGACGCAGTGCATTTTCATCTGTGTGCCTTCGTCGGTGAACGCGGGTCAACTTCCGCCCCAAGATACGTCCTAGATTTTTGCAGGCCCTCAAGGCTTCGTTTCGCACGATGGCACCTGCCATGGTTGGCTTCCCAGAGAAGTAGGAGGGTCTTTGGGGGACTTACGTGCGGGACATCCCACCCGCGAAAGGGTTAGCGAACGGCGTTGAAACCAAGCCTCAGACATGGATTATGCCCTACAGAGCCATTTCAGGCTCCATGCGGCTAATACCAGCTTCCCCAAGAGGCTTCTGACTTCGACAAAAGGAAATCGTTTGAAAGAACCAGAAGAAACAGCAGTAGCATTTTTTAACTACGCCCATTCGTATGCTGTGTCTGCGGTCACTCTAGAAGACTACCCGACTGAGGCTAGTCACGACGATGCACCAATCTCCTTCCTCTTCTACCACGCCATCGAGTTGTACCTAAAATCGCATTTGATAGTTCATGGTTGGCAGCTGGAGAAACTTCGGAAGAAGTCTGGGCACAAAATCTGTCGCCCAGCGAACGAAGCCGAAACGAACGGCCTTACCATCGAGCGTGAGGACCGGGAAGTCTTTTTGATGATGTTCGACCCCGACAATGTCATCACATCGCGCTACATCCGAGTCGGTCATCACAGACGCCTTCCCCGCTCCGCTCATTTCGATACCTGCAAGCGACTCCAAGGCCAAATTGGACTCCGCGCTCACCGCGACAGTGGAGTGTTTCGCATCCCAATTTTGCGAGACAAGCGCCAGATTACTGAGCTTTCCTGACCAACCTAAATCTCATTTGCTCCTGATTTTATTGGTGCCCGGGGGCGGAACCACACTGCATTTATTTTCAAGCGGTTACGCAGTGAATTACTGAAAATACCCGCTTTATTACCAACACACGGGCCAAATGACCGTGACGAGGTGCGCAACACCTCAATACCAACATCGGACGAGCTGCCTCCAAAGGCAAGGGGGCCACCAAGTTTTCAAACCAGATGACCCCTTTCTAAAATCTGCGCGCCCAGCGCACCCCTGACTTTTGAGGTATCCGATGCCTACCACTAACGGCTTAACAACTGCTCAACAGAACGCTGCTTTCGACTTCATCCTTGCGCCGGAACTGGACTGCTCCAACGAAAAACAGGAACACAATCTGCGCGTGGCGCAGTATCTCGCGCATTGTGGAATTGCAGTATTTCCGGTCGATGGAAACAAACGCCCATTCCCAGGCTTCAAGTGGAAAGACAAAGCAACGACTGACCCAGCGACGGTCTGTCGTTGGTGGGAAAAATACCCAAACGCCGTTCCGGCTGTTCCAACTGGAAGCGAAAACGGCTTCGACGTTTTGGACGTAGATCACGGCAATGGAAAACTCGGCCTCGGGGACCTATGGTCGCTTGGCTTTACTCCCTCAACTCTCAGCCCCTACACTGTCCATACCCCAAGCGGCGGACGGCACATCTACTTGCGGCACAAAGATGGTCTGACGAACTCAGCCTCACATCTGCCAAAGGCAATAGACGTACGCGCAGACGGAGGATACGTCCTCGCACCTGGTGCCTGGTCGAACGCCGGTTTGTACTACGCCAATTGGGATTTGACGGAAGCTATTTACCGAGGCCTTCCGCGCTGGAAACCTGAACTATTGCCACCGTCGAAGGCGGACGCCCCTAAACGTACTCCCGGGCTTGAACCCTTCGGGCGTGTCCGTGATGCGCTCTCCGCTGTACCTGCGGATTGCTCTTACGAAGAATGGAACAGCTGCCTCATGGCTTTGCACCACGAGACCGGCGGTTCAGACATCGGCCTGGAACTAGCGCAAGACTGGTCATCGGATGATCCACGTTGGGACGAAATGGAAGTCGATGCAAAGTGGAAGAGCTATGGCCGAAGCGATATTGCCTGCATCGGCATCGGGAGCCTGTACCGCATCGCCAAAGGCTATGGCTGGTCCGCGATCACGGCAGAAGACTTTGAAGATATCGAAGACGAGGGGGAACCGGAAACGGCTTCACGACTTCGCTTCCTAAGCCCCTCGGACTGCGCGCTCTCCGATCCACGTCCTTACGTCATGAAGGGCCTGATCGCACAAAGGGACATTGGCTGCATTGTCGGCGCGCCAGGCGTAGGCAAGTCATTGCTGGCCCCTTCAATCGCTTATTCCATCGCGCTGGGCGAATCTGTCTTTGGCCGTCGTGTGAAGCAAGGCCCTGTCTTCTATGTTGCGGCAGAAGATGCCCACGGGATGCGGGGTCGGGTCACTGCGCTCAAGAACGAAAGGGGCGAGGCAGAAGACTTCACCCTCGTTGAAGGCGTCGCCGATCTGCTTTCCGAAACTGTCCACGGTTGTGGCAGTCAAGATTTCCGTGAACTCTGCGACGCCGTCCGGGACCAGAGACCTTCTTTGGTCGTTATCGACACTCTCGCCATGGCCTTTCCAGGCCTGGAAGAGAACAGCGCGGAAGGCATGGGACGGGTCGTCGCAATCGCACGAGACCTGACGGAATGGGGCGCTGCCGTTATCCTTGTCCACCACGACACCAAAGAGGGCGGAGGGCTGCCACGTGGTCACTCCCTTTTGAACGGAGCCTTGGACTTCTCTATTCAACTCAAGAAGAGCGATGGCGTCGTGTCCGGCAAACTGACGAAGATCCGGAACGGGTCCTGCGATGCCTGTTTCGCTTTCACCATTGCAGCGCATGTCATCGGCACGGATGAAGATGGCGACACCATCACCGCCGCGATAGCCCAAACACTGGAAGCCCCACCTGCGCCGTCAGTCTCCATGCGGGCCGCGCTGGTTCTATCGGTGCTTGAGCGAATGTGCGACGATGAAACCACCATAACGGAGACCGACTGGCGAACTGAGGCGCTGGGCGAGCCCGACCTTTGCGACAGCGACAAGACCGACAGCCGCCGCGCCGCCTTTCGACGCGCACGAGACGAGTTGGTGGGCGCAGGGATCGTGACCAAGACGGATGCAGGCTACCGCCTTCGCCAGGTCTCCGCCGCCGACTTCGACGACGTCGATCTAGACGACTGACGCGACAGCGCGATTTGTCACGACCACAACGCGACCGTCACGCGGTCGGACCATGGCAGATGCGCGACGATAGCGACGGGGCCTTTAGTCCCGTCGCAAGTCTCGCCTCAAGCCCGACTCCAATTTGTTGAGTCTGCATAGATTTCTTCCAATTAATTGGCACTTTGGCTAATCTCACAGAAAACAAGAATTGTGAGGTAGCGGGCATGTTCGACGACTTGATTTCCAGATTTGGCGTGGAAGCAAAGCGCCGCCTGGGCTCAGTCGTCGCGGGTCGTCCCGAAGAACAGCTCCGCGCGCCCTTAGAACTCCTTCTGCCGGGGCTAGCCGAAGCCTGCGGCCTACCTCCTGGCTCTATCCTCCTCGTCGCCGAAACCCCGATGCCTGATCTGGCGATCCGCCCAGACTATGCCGTTATGCGGAGGGTCGGGCGCACGGATGAACTGCTGGGGTTTGTAGAGATCAAACGACCCGGTAAGGGGGCAGACCCGCGCCGCTTCACTGATCAGCACGACAAGCGGCAATGGGAAAAGCTCCAGGCCCTCCCGAACCTAATCTATACAGATGGGAACGAGTTCTCAGTCTGGCACGACGGCGAACTCCAGGAAGGCGACGCCGGGTCCGGCATCGTGAAGCTAGGCGGAGATATCCAGACCGCCGGGGCCAGCCTGACCGCGCCCCAAGACCTGCTGACGATCTTCAATTCCTTCCTGACGTGGCAACCGACCGCTCCGCGCAATGCCCGAGAACTGGCCCGTATATCCGCCCGCCTCTGCCGCCTACTGCGCGATGAAACCCTGGATCGGCTTACTGCGAATGACACGGACGTCGCGGGCCTGCGCGCCGACTGGCGGCAAATCCTCTTCCCGGAGGCAGATGACAAGCAATTTGCGGACGGATACGCTCAGGCGGTCGTCTTTGGCCTGCTGATGGCCCGTGCGCGGGGTGTGTCCCTTGCTGACGGGATTGACCATGCGGCCCGCGACCTGCGCAGCACTGACAGCCTGATCGGCACCGCGCTGGGCTTCCTGACGGCGAACCCCGACACGCTCTCTACCTCCCTCAAGTCGCTCACCCGCGTTCTGGACGTGGTCGATTGGGCGACCGTCTCCAAAGATGATGACGACGCCTGGCTCTACTTCTACGAATATTTCTTGGAGACCTACGATAACTCGCTCCGCAAGCTGACCGGCTCCTACTACACCCCGCCCGAGGTGGTCCGTGCCATGGTGCGCTTGACGGACGAGGCGCTGCGCGATCCAAACCGCTTTGCGCTAGGCGGCGGGCTCCACTCGCCCGATGTGACGATCCTGGACCCTGCCGTCGGAACCGGCACTTTCCCCCTTGGCATCCTGCGCCACGTCGCGCGGCAGGTCGAAGCGGATATGGGCGAAGGGGCCGTTCCCGGCGCAATCCAAGACCTCGCCCAGCGCGTCATGGGGTTTGAGCTGCAATTCGGCCCGCACGTTGTCGGGCAACTCCGGCTTCTCAGCGAACTCTTCGAACTGACCGACCGGCGGGACGCTCAACCGCGCCTTTTCGTGACGGATACGCTCAGCGACCCCGAGGAGACGCGAGCGCGGCTTCCTTCCCTCTTCGCGCCGCTTACCGACAGCTATGAAGAGGCGAACCGCATCAAGGGCGCGGAGCCCATCACAGTTGTCATCGGAAACCCGCCCTACAAGGAAAAAGCCAAAGGGCGCGGGGCCTGGGTTGAAGAGGGACGGAGCGGGGAAGCACCGCTGATGGACGCCTGGGGTAAGGGCAGCCCGAAGGAGTGGCGCGCGGGGCCGCATCTGAAACACCTCAAGAACCTCTATGTTTACTTCTGGCGCTGGGCGGCGTGGAAGGTCTTTGGCGACCCACCGCTTGAGGGGCAGGCTCCGCGCGCGGATCGGCGCGGGATCGTCTGTTACATCACCGTCGCGGGCTTTCTAAACGGGCCGGGGTTTCAAAAGATGCGCGCCGATCTGCGCCGGGACGCCGATGAAATTTGGGTCATCGACTGTACCCCCGAGGGACACCAGCCCCCAGTCAACAGCCGGATATTTCAGGGGGTGCAGCACCCGGTCTGCATCGTCATCGCCGCGCGGAACTCTGACGCCGGAAGCGAGGCCCCCGCCGTGGTGCGCCATAGACAGCTTCCAGAGGCGCGGAGAGAAGAGAAGTTCGACGCTTTGGCGAGTATCGGGCTGGACGACGCGGAATGGGCCTTGTGCCCTGACAAGCCCCGTGCGCCCTTCCTGCCAGCGGCTCAAGGTGTTTGGGGATCATCTGCCCCTTTGGAAGACCTGTTCCTCTACGACAGCTCTGGCGTCCTCTCTGGTCGAACGTGGGTGATAGCCCCGGATGCGGAAAGCCTGCGTGCGCGTTGGCGGGCCATGCGAGATGAACCTGACCCGGATCGAAAAGAAGTTCTGTTTCACCCGACGTTGCGTAATGGAAAGCTTGCCGACAGGCATCTCAACAAGGTGGTTGGCGACGGCCTGCACGGGCACGAGTTTCGGAACTACACAGTGGCAGCCGATAACAGCGAGGCCATAACGCCGGTTCGATATAATTTCAGAACGCTAGATCGCTCGTGGATCATCCCGGATAATCGACTTTTGCTCTCAGCCCGACCCGAGCTGTGGAGCATGTCGGGACCGCGCCAGGTATTCGTTACAACGCTGATGCAGCACTCGCCGCAAAACGGCCCGGGCCTTTCGCTTGCCGGTGTCATCCCTGACCAACATCACTTCAAGGGTTCCTTTGGCGGTCGTGTGTTTCCTCTTTGGAAAGATGCCGCCGCGACAGAATCCAACATCCGCCCGGCCTTCCTCGCCCGCCTGCGCACCGATCTTGGCATCGCCGTCAGCCCGGAAGATTTGCTGGCCTATATCGCGGCCCTTGCTGCCCACCCAGCCTACACCGCGCGCTTCCAGCCCGATCTGGTGCAACCCGGCCTGCGCATTCCCATCACCGGCACCGCCGCCCTGTTCCAGGAAGCGGCAGGCATCGGGTCCGAAGTCATCTGGCTCCATACCTACGGCGAGCGCTTCACTGACCCTGAGAACAACCGTCCCGCCAGCCCACCCCGCGCCCCCGGCGGCCCAACTATCCCGCGCGGCGGAGCTATCCCATCCGACCCTGCGAAGTTCCCGAACGAGCTGCGCTACGACGACACCGCCCAGCGCCTCTATATCGGCGAAGGCTATATCGACAATGTCTCAACCGAGGTGCGCAACTACGAGGTGTCTGGCAAGAACACACTGGACCAATGGTTCAGCTATCGCCGCCTGGACCGCACCCGCCCCATGATCGGCGACCGCCGCGCGCCTTCGCCGCTAGACAAGGTGCAGCCCGACAGCTGGCCCGCCAGCTATACCGAAGACCTTCTGAACCTCCTCCACGTCCTGACCCGCCTCACAGCGCTGGAGGCGCGCCAGGCCGACCTATTGGAGCACATCTGCGCCGCCCACCTGATCGACGCCGAAATCCTGCGCGCCGATGGCATCTTTGACGACGACAGCTCCGCCGTCAGTCGCCCAGGCGACGACCGGCAAGACCAGTTTTCATTCTAGAGCTTTGACGTAACGATTTCTGAGAGGGGACCGCACAATGGATACAGACGACTACCCGGTTGAAGTGGTGCTGAAAGAAGCGCGCCGCTTTATGGTTCCGCTTTATCAGCGCAAATACCAATGGGGCGATAAGCGCCTTGCACCGTTCTGGGCAGATGTGACGGCTAAGGCTATCGAAGTCTTGGATGGCGATGCTAAGTTCGAACATTATATGGGCGCGCTTATCCTTTCCCCTGTGGGCCAAGGGTCGCAAATCGGCATCACTCCTGTCGTGCAAGTGGTCGATGGACAGCAGCGGCTTACGACCTTCCAAATCCTTCTCACGGCTTTGCGGGAAGTTTCCAGGCATCATGAATTGGAAGACCTGATCGAACACATTGACGGGTATCTGCTGAACGTCCCGAAGAGCAAGGACACCGACCCTCTTGCCAAGTACAAGCTGAGCCCGACCCCTTCCGACCGGTCGCTGTTCCATGATCTTGTCGAACTGCCCTATGCGGAGGTGTCGAAGAAATACAAGCACCTCTATTGGGGCAGCAAGGTCCCCAAGAATACAGAATTTCCAGCGTTCCGGGCCTATCACCTGTTCTACAGCTGGATCGATGATTTCTCGTTCTATGGCCCGGACGAAGAAAGCGAGATCGACCTGGACGCCGAAGCGCCGGAGGGCGGCGAAGATGACGAGGTGGAGCTGGAGCTGATCGAAAAGCGGCTGGAGGCCATCCTGACCGCTGTTCTGGACCGATTAAAGCTGGTGGTCATCACGCTGGGCGAGAATGACGACGCACAAGTCATTTTTGAGACTCTGAACTCCCAAGGCGAACCGCTTTTGGCGATGGACCTGGTGCGGAACAACATCTTCCACCGGGCCGAAAAGCAAAGCGCATCGGTAGAACAGCTCTACACGAAACTCTGGACGCCCTTTGACAAGGGTTGGTGGAAGGAAGCTGCGCCGAACGCGCGCCCGACGCGACCCCGGATCGACCATTTCCTTGCGCATACCCTAGCGGCGGAGACGGGCGATAAGATTTCCATGCGGGAGCTTTACGCAGAATATCGCGCTTTCGCTGTTCCAAAGAACAAGCCGCGTTTTGAAGACGTTGAAGACGAGCTTCGCCTGATCGAAGCCTATGCACCACTTTATGAGACCCTAGAGGGTCGGAAAAACGAAGACGCTGCCCTGCATTGGTTGGGTCGCAAATTGGCCGCATGGCAGGTCACGACAGCCTATCCAATTGCCATGCAAATCGGGCGTTCCGATCTGGACAGCGCAGAACGGCGGGAGCTGTCGGAGTTGATCTATTCCTACCTCGTTCGCCGCGCGGTATGCGGACTTACGACCAAGAACCTGAACAAGCTCTTCCAATCGCTCAGCGCGGAGTTTCAGGAACACGGGCCATCCAAGGAAGTCTTTGCGGATTTCTTTTCAGAGCGGGATGGCGACAGCAGCAGGTTCCCAGATGACAGAGAGTTGCGGCGCGGCATCCTGACTGGCAATGCATACGCAATCTCTCCGCGCACACGTTTGGTCGATATTCTATGGGAACTAGAAGTGGCGAGCCGGACTAAGCTTTCGGAAAGTGGTGACCGACCAGACGGTCTTTGGGTCGAACACGTCATGCCTCAGACTTGGGGCGATGATTGGCCGTTGCCCGATGGGTCAACTGCTGACCCGAGTTCGATGGACCAACAAACCGTTGCAAGAAATGCGAAGTTGCACACTCTGGGCAACCTCACTTTGCTTTCCAGCGGCGCTAACATCTCGTCTGGAAACAAGAGCTTCAAAATGAAGAAAAAGAAGTTCGCGGAACACTCTGGCTTATTTCTGAACAAGTGGTTTGCAATCCGCGACCGTTGGACGGAAGACGAGATCGAAGAACGCGGCGCGGCGTTAGCGACTCTCGCGTTGGAGGTTTGGCAGCCTCTTTGACCAAGCGATCCGAAAACCTGGGCTTCGCTTCGGGTCCTTCCATGCGATTTTGAACCGACGCGGAGGGCGCGGAGCGCGCCAAGACACGATTCTGGGCCAACGCCATAGGTGCGGAGAACGCAGGATTAACCTCTGCTAAACAGCTTCATAGGATCATCTGGCGTCGGTGAACCTGATAAATCGTCCAACGTGTCTGACCAAGCTTGCATCATTCCTTTTCGACCTTCGAGATACTTAGCCCGATTGTAGGCGCTACGTACTTTGTTGCCTTCGACATGCGCGAGCTGCCGTTCTATCCAGTCGGAGTTGAAGTCGTCCTCGTTCAACAGCGTGGATGCTGTGGTCCGAAAGCCGTGTGCGGTCATTTGCTCCTTCGTAAACCCCATCGTCCGCAAAGCCGCATTGAAGGTATTCTCCGAAAGTGGGCGGTCCTTTCGAGTAAGCGAACCAACGATCAAATCCCGTCCTCCAGTAACCAGCTTTGCTGCCTTCAAGATCGAAAGGACTTGGGACGAAAGCGGCACTATGTGGTCGCGGTTCGATTTCATCCGTTCAGCGGGGATAATGATCTCCTTTCGCTCCCAATCAACATCCGACCAACGGGCATGTCGGACCTCACCAGGACGCAGAAACGTGTACGCCAGAAGAAGAAGGCCCAATTTGGTAACGGCGCTCCCAGTGTAACTCCGTATCGTTCGAATGAGGCCCCCAACCTCTTTGCGATTTGTGATCGAAGGGTGGTTCTTGTGGTCGTGGTCCTTGGTGTTGAACCCGGAGCGGAGGCATTTAACTGGGTTGCGATCTGCATATTCAAACACGATAGCGTAATCGTAGAGAGAGTCGCAAAGAGACCGCAAACGGGCTGCGCTGTGGAGACTCCCGGCTTCTGCGAGAGTTTCCAGAACGGTACGGAAATCGGCAGTAGTCAGGTCTTTCACTGGGCGATGCCCGAAGGCTTCGATGGTAAAGTCAAACAACCAGCGGTTCTTGGTGATTGTCGCCTCTTTGGCACCGTCCCTTTGCTTTTTGGCAAGGAACTTCTCGACCACGAACGACCAAGTGATCGCAGTCGTAGACTCGGCTCTGGATTTGACCTCTTTGCGCGCCTCCATCGGATCAACGCCCTCCGCAAGGCTTCGCTTTGCTTCACGGTGCAACTCACGCGCGCGATCAAGATCGATCACAGGCCAAGCACCAAGACTCATGGTCTTGTACCTACCGTTGAACCGGTAGTTGTACTGCCAGAGCTTCGAACCGTTCTCCCGCAAGACCAGAGAAAGACCACCGCCGTCGGCGACTTTCTTGGGAGCATTTGTGTCGAACTTGAGCTTCCGGATTTTTGGCTCAGAGAGTTTGTTGATTGCCATAGTGGGTCTAGTCCTTTGGTTCGCTCGAACCGGACCAGGAGCGCCAATTTGGGCCGCGTCGATACCAACACCAGAGGGCGATACCAACATCAAAACCAACAGACGCTTCCGGCAATCCGGCCCAAAGCTTGGGTTGAAGCCATGAGGGAACCGAAATGTTGGCAAAAAACACTTAATGGACAGTACGCTACCCGTTGCGTGTCGCGCTATGACCCGCCCTGTCAGTCTGTGTCGCGATGTGATGGTGCCCGGGGGCGGAATCGAACCACCGACACGAGGATTTTCAATCCACTGCTCTACCCCTGAGCTACCCGGGCACGGGGACCGATATCCGGTCGGGTCCGCACCGATTAAAAGACGGGGCCCAAGGTGTCTAGGGGCAAAACTTCCAATGTGTCACCGGCGGGGCCGGTGTGCGGGGGCCCATACTCGACGGGCTCGGGAAGCTCAGTGCCGTCGGGAAGGCCCGGCTTCGGTGGAGCCGTCTTCCTCAGGCTCAGGGCCGGCCTCGCCATCGCGGCCCTCGACCACGTAGTGACCGCCCATCCAGCGCGCGAGGTCGATGTCGGCGCAACGCCGCGAACAGAAGGGACGCCAGTCCCGTGAAGTCTCGGATGCGCAGATCGGGCAGCGTGCCATGCCGGGTCTCCTTAGCCGCGCGTGAGCGCCGCGCGCTCGCGTTTCCGTTTGAGTTCCATGTGCCCGAGCGGCGTCCAGCCGATGACCTCAGTCTCCACGCTGTCCGCACGAAACCCGGCCCGGAGGGCCGTTTCCACCTGCGCCCTGTCGCGCTTGGACAGGGGCGCGAAGTCCACCGTCACCTGCCCCCCCACCCCGCGCAGGCGAAGCTGACGGGGAAGTTCCCGGGCCGCTGCCAAGTTGGCCTTGAGCGCCGAGGCGGAACCGATGTCCCGTCCGGTATCCACATCGACGGCGGTCAGCGCGCGGGTGGGCTCGATGATCATTCGGTGGGGACCAAGGGGAACCACGGGCGAAAAGAGCGTGTCCATGGCCTCAAGCACGCCGGTTTCGGCAAACGATCCCGCCTGCGTTTCGATCTGCGCGGGCGCGGTCCACTCCTTCCAGGCGTTGAGATGCGGTCCATCCCCTTCGAGAACGAGGCCGTCCGCCCCCTGCGCGGTGGCGTCCTCGCAGGCGGAGCGCATGGCGGCAATGTCCTCGAGGATGTCGTCGTCGTCCGCGTCCGCCGCGGCACTGCGCAGGATCAGCCCGAGCCTGTCTGGCGTGCCCTCCATCGCCGCGACGGCCAGGCCCATCAATGCGTCCCTGCGGTCCTCGTCCCGGATCGCGCGCGACACGTTGAGCCCTCCCGCCTCCGGCGTCACGATGGCGTAGCGGCTTTTGAAGATGAGGCGAGTCGTGACCGGTGGGGCTTTTCCCGGCTCGGCGAAGCCCGATACCTGCACGAGCAGCCGCTCGCCGGGCGTGAGCCCCTTGGCGCGGCGCAAGAACCCCTCGCCGCCGTCCCAGGTGACCATGGCGCCCCCGAGCCCCTTCATGGGGCGCTCCACACGGGCCGCGAATATCGTGCCGAGCCGGGGCGCATCCACCGGATCCACCAGCAGATCTTCGAGACGGCCATCCACCATCAACGCAGCTGCCTCACGGCCCTCCCAATGATCCAGAGCGACGAGGCGGCCCTTCATGCCACGTCCAGCACGGGAACGCCGGCGGCGCGGAGAAGATGGGCCGTTTCCACCAAAGGCAGCCCCATGATCGCAGCATACGATCCCGAGATGAACGGGATGAAGGCTCCCGCGGGGCCCTGAATGCCATAGGCGCCGGCCTTGCCCTCCCAGTCGCCGGTGGCAAGGTAGGCATCTATTTCGCGCGCGGAGAGCCGCTTCATGCGGACCTGGCTCACCGCGTCGCGAAGCCAGAGCTGCTCGCGCGTCTTGACCGCCACCGCCGTGATGACCTGGTGTCGACGCCCGCTGAGCTTTTCGAGGAAGGTGCGCGCTTCTGCGGCGTCCTCTGCCTTGCCTAGGATGCGCCGCCCGAGGGCCACGGTGGTGTCCGCGCAAAGAATGACCTCGCCCTGAGCGGCGACCAGCGCTTCGGCCTTGAGGCGTGTGACGCGGGCGCAGTAGGCGCGCGGCATTTCACCGGGCTGCGGAGTCTCGTCGACGTCAGGCGTCCGGATAGCGGTGGGGGACAGGCCCAACACCCCGAGCAATTCCTTGCGGCGCGGTGACCCGGAGCCGAGCACGAGGCTGGGGATACGATCAGACAATGTGGCCGATGCAGTTGGGACAGGACCTACAAATCCGGTATCCACGAAGCGCTCCGCCCGGGGAACGAGACATGCCGGCGCTATTTGAACCGGTAGTTGATACGACCCTTCGAGAGGTCATAGGGCGTCATCTCTACCTGCACCTTGTCGCCGGTCAGCACCCGAATGCGGTTCTTGCGCATTTTGCCTGCCATCGTGGCGACGATCTCATGGCCGTTCTCCAGCTCGACCCTGAATGTCGCGTTCGGCAAGAGTTCCTTAACGACACCGGGAAATTCGAGCGGTTCTTCCTTGGCCATGGTCACTCCTTGATGAATGCCCGGGATAGAGCCAGGCGTGGCACGATATGCGGCGGCTCTGGCTGGTTTTCAAGGGAATTCAGCGCAGCGTGACCCGGCGTATCGACGTCCTGGCGCTTTGCTCGGACCAAAGGGCGTGGTTGTGCTGGGCCCCGTCGCGGCGCACCCGGGCAATGGCGGTGTCGTCGATTTCGGCGCGGGCCCAGCCCGGGCGATCGAAATCGCTCTGCGCGATCACACCATCCTCCGGGAACCCGGTATCGGGCGGGCCGTAGATGGCCGCGGCCCCTATGTTGAGATCGACCGCCGGGCACCAGGGCGCGGCGCCCACGGTGGGGGCCTGCACGGTGACGCACTGGTTTTCGAGAGCACGGGCCATGGCCCCCACGCGGACCCGGTGCCACCCCTGTCGGCTGTCGGTGCACGAGGGAACGAGGAGGATCTCGGCGCCGCTCTCCACCACGGCCCGCGCGAGGATCGGGAATTCAGCGTCAAAACAGACAAGGACCCCGATCGCGCCGAGCGCAGTCTCCGCGACCACGAGGGGTGCCCCCGGCGATATGCCCCAGACGTCGCGCTCGAAACGGGTCATGATCTGCTTTTCGTGCGCCGAGCACCGCCCGTTCGGCGCAAAAAGGCGCGCACGGTTCACAGCCGCGTTTCTAGTCCTGACAGGAGCCGATGCCGCGAGGATGTGGGTGTCGTACTTGGAGGCGAGCGTGGCATGGAGAGTATCGGCCTCGGCCAGAAGTTCGGTCACACCGTCGATGGAGCGGTGCAGGTCGCCCGCCGCACCCACGATCGCGGCAAGCTCCATGGCGCCGTATTCCGGAAAGACGACGAGGTCCGCCCGCGCATCCGCCACCCAACCCTCGATCTTTTCGCTGTAGGCCTCGAAGCTTGTCAGCTGGTCGAGCGGATAGGCCGCGGCGGCAACCCTCACAGGCGCCTCCCCCACAGCTGCAAGGCCTTCTCCGTTTCCGCGGCCATCCCCACATCCTTCCATGAAAACTTCGCCACCGCCCCGCTGATCTTGGTGTATCCCCGTTTGGCCCAGAACGCATCGAGGGGACGATACGTGGCGGGGCGGGACGGATGCTCCGCTGGCCGCACAACGCTCGCGAACACCGACAGGGCGAACCCATTCTCGCGCGCTGCGGCCTCGCGGATATCGAAGAAGCGATGCCCAATCCCGAGACCCCGATACCCGCTCAAGAGCACGGATTCGGCGCAATAGAAGACCTGCTCGACCGGCCAGGCGGGCGGCAGCGCCGCGGCGAAGTCCTCGGCGTGGTCTGCCATCGGCGCCCCCGTGGACGCACCGACCATCTCCTGCCCGTCCCAGACCGCGACGCAGAGCGCCCCTGCTTTGGTGTACGCCCGGAGGTAGCGCGCCTCGTAGGCCATGTCGCCGTCATAGAGATAGGGCCAGTCGCGGAAGACCGAGATGCGGAGCCGTGCCAGGGCCTCGAGATGGCTTTCGAGCCTCGCGGCGCGCAAGGTTTCGATGCGAAGGCCCTCGAAACTCCGTGTACCGCGCGTCGCCATGGCGGGCTGCTACAGGGTGACACGGGTCCGTTCAAGAGATGCAACCTATGACGTAATTCTGCGTTCACGGGGCATGCCCTTGTTAAGCGATCTTCCCCGAGACCGGTTTTTGCCGTTGCCCGAAGGCGCCGACCGTGCGTGCGGGTTCGAGATAGAATTCGGCGGCATCAACGTGGACGACGCGGCCTGTGTCGCGCGTGACCTGCTTGGCGGGACCATAGACATGCGCGGCGTGACGGCCACCCTGAAGGATACCGACCTCGGCAGTATCGAGATCTACCCGGACAGCGCGTTCGCCTCAAAGCTCGAATCCTACGGCCTCATGCCACTGGTCACTGGCGTCGTGCCTGTCGAACTGGTGACCGAGCCCCTCACCGAGGACCAGTTGACCCAATTCGACGCGCTCTGCACCGCGCTTGCGGCGGCCGGCGCCACCGGAACGCGCGAAGGGGTCTTTTTGGGCTATGGCCTCCATCTCAACATCGCCCTGACTTCGCGAAAGGCAGACGACATGGCGCGCATCGCCACCGCCTTCGCGCTCATGGACGATAGCTGGCGTGCGGCGGGGGCGGTGGACCTGTCGCGCCGCCTCACGCCCTTCGTGTCGCCCTTTCCAAGAAAGCTCGTCGATTGGCTGGTGGCGACGCCGGAGCCCGAGCTCGTGGAGCTGCGAAAGGCTGTCCTTCGGCATTCCGCCACGCGGAACCGGGCCCTCGATCTCTTGCCCGCGATTGCGGCGCTCAGCGATTGCGAGGAGCTCGTGCCCGGTGAGAAGTTGAAGCCGCGCCCTGCCTTCCACACGCGGCTCCCCGATGCGCGCTTGGGTGACGACCGGTGGTCGGTCGCCCTGGAGTGGAACCGCTGGGTGATGGTGGAGCATGTCGCCAACCACACCCGTCTGATGCCCGCGTTGCGAAAGGCGTGGCAGCGGCACCGCGCGGACTGGTTCAAGTTCCGTGCCCAATGGCCGCGCACGTTCGAGCGTCTGGTGTCCCGTCACGCGCCCGAACTGCGCAAACTGGGGGCAGCATGAGCGCGCCTCCCACGATCGGCGTGACGGTCTCGCGGCGTTCCGGCTGGCGCATCTTCCCGCTTATCGCGTTCAATGTCTGGCTCGCCGGTGGCCGCGCTTTGCGTTGGCAAGCACCAGTCGAGCCGGATACGGAAAAGGTCCATGGCATCATCATCGGCGGCGGCGACGACATCGCGCCCGCTCTCTACGGCGCGCAGCCGCGCCTTGTCGCAAGGCTCGATCCCGCGCGCGACGCGCTCGAGCAGCGGATCGTAAGCGAGGCCTGGAAGCGCAACATCCCCCTCCTCGGCATCTGCCGGGGAAGCCAGATGCTGAACGTCGCCCTGGGCGGCACGCTGGATCAGGATGCCTACACCACCTTCGGCACGAGGAACGTCAAAACGATCCTGCCGCGCAAGACCGTGACCATCGAGGAGGACACGCGTCTCGCTGACCTAGCCGGGCCGGAGCCCATGCGCGTGAACGCGCTGCATTCACAGGCGGTGGAGAAGCTCGGCCCCGGGCTTCGCATCGCGGCCCGCGGCCCGCGGGGCATGCCCCAAGCGATCGAGCGGGAGCGTGACCCTTTCATGCTGGGTGTCCAATGGCACCCGGAGCATCTGTTCTATGCCCGCCGCCACCGCGCCCTCTTCCGCGCGCTTGTGGCAGCGGCTTCGGCCCACCGTGACAAGACCTCGCAACAAAAGGCCGTGGACGGTGTGGCCTAGCCGTGGGTGGGCTGGCCCCATTTCGCCTGCAGCCGATCGGCGATCTGATCCCGCGCCTGGCGGTAACTCGCGAGCTTCGCCTCGCGGCCCTCGCCAAGCCCCGTGGGATCGAGAATAGGCCAGTATTCCACTGCAAGATGGTAGAACCGCGTGAGCTCCAACGCTCGCCGCTGGCTCGCAGGGGACAGCGCGATAACGATGTCGAAAGAGCTGAGGTCGTCGCCCCACTCCTCCATCTCGTCGAAGCTCCGCGAGCGGTGCCGCGAGAGCTCCACCCCCAGCTCCTGGCAGACGGCGATGGAAAAGCCATCGATCTCCAGATCGTTGAAAACCCCCGCCGATTGGACATAGGCCTCCGTGCCGTAGAACTTCTTCATGAGGCCTTCGGCCATGGGCGAGCGGACCGCGTTGTGATCGCAGCAGAAGAGCACGGATTGCGGCAATGCCTCCGCCACCTCAGCCCCCGAAATGCAAAACGCAGATCAGCGTGAAGAGGCGGCGCGCAGTGTCGTGATCCACCTCCGCCTTGCCCGCCAGACGCTCCTTGAGGACCTCGGCCCCCTCGTTGTGGATGCCGCGCCGGGCCATGTCGATCGTCTCGATCTGGCTGGGCGGGAGCGTCTTGACCGCCTCGAAGTAGCTTTTGCAGATCGAGAAGTAATCCTTCACCACCTGCCGGAAGGGCCCGAGCGAGAAGAGGAACTGCGCCGCCGGCGCACCGTCTTCCGTGGCCACATCGAAGACGAGCCGCTTCTCCCGGATCGACAGCCTCAGGCGATACGGCCCCGGCGCAGGCGCGCGACCGTCACGGGCGGGCAGCGCGAAGGAATTGTCTTCCATCAGATCGAAGATCGCCACGCGCCGCTCCTGCTCGATCTCGGGCGTGGGGGCGGGCAGCCCGGCATCGTCGAGCTCGATATGGGTGATGCGCGTCATGCCGGCGGGCTAGCATGGGGCGTGCGGCGGCACCACCCTGCGCTGCGCCCGCGCACAGCGCCTCCCCCATGGCCGCCGTAGCTTGCCCGTGCATGCGGCGTTACCTTCGCACCCATGACCGACAAATCCACGGAAGAGAGCCAGGACCGCGCTGCCGAACGCCGCGCGAAGGGCGAGTTCGTGCGCGGCGTGAGCGGCTTCCGCCACGCCATCGGCGAGGCCGACTTTCCCGCCGAGCCCGGGCGATATCACCTCTTCGTGGCGCTCAACTGCCCGTGGTGCCACCGGGTGACACTGGCGCGCGCGGTGCTGGGCCTCACCGAGAGCATCACGATGGACGTGGCCTTCCCCAACCGCACCGGCGAAGACGACCCGGTTGGAGAAGGCTTCTGGGAGTTCGCGCCCGCCCGCGTGGCCTCGCTCACGGGAGAGGCGCTGCCCGAATGCACGCCCGAGACGGGCACGGGCGCGGGCCTCCGGCTCGCGGTGGACATCTACGCGCGGGAGGGCGGGGAAGAGCGCTCCCTCCCCATCCTCTATGACAAGATCGCCGGACGCATCGTCTCCAATGAAAGTGCCGAGATCCTGCGCATGCTTTCAGCCCATCGCGCAGCCTTGGGCGGCACGGGTGCGGATCTCTACCCGGAGCCCCTGCGCGCGGAGATCGACGCGCTCAACGCCGACATCTACACCGCCATCAACAACGGCGCCTACAAGGCCGGCTTCTCCTCGGACCAGGCGGTATATGCCGCGGCCTTCACTGCTTATTTCGACATGCTCGCGCGCCTTGAGGCCCGGCTCTCGGACGGCCGCCCGTTCCTGACGGGCGCGGTCTTCACGGAGGCCGATCTCCGCCTTTTCCCAACGCTCTACCGGCATGATCCCGTCTACACGGTGCGCATGAAGCTCAATGGCGCGCGCATCCTCGACTATCCCCATCTCTGGCGCTGGCTCTGCCGGGTTTACGCGCTGCCGGGCGTGGCCGCGGCGGGCTCGCTCCTGCACTGCAGGCAGGGCTATTTCGGGCGCACTTGGAACCGCACGGTGCCGCTCGGCCCGCTCAAGCCCATGCCCTACCCGGAGGCCTACCTCTACCCGGAGCTTGCACTCACTCGTTGAGCTTGTTGAGGCGCGCGCGGACACTGAGCCCGTGGGCCTCCAGGCTCTCGGAGATCGCCAGCGTCTCGGCCGCAGGGCCGATGGCCTTGAGCGCCTCGGGCGTCATCCGCGCAAGCGTAGTACGCTTCATGAAATCGAGCACCGAGAGGCCCGAGGAAAAGCGCGAGGAGCGCGCGGTGGGCAAGACGTGATTTGGCCCGCCCACGTAGTCGCCGATGGCCTCGGGCGTCCAGGCGCCGATGAAGATCGCGCCGGCATGGGTGATACGCTCGGCCAGTTCGTCGGCATCCGCCGTGCAGAGCTCGAGATGCTCGGGCGCGATGCGATCGGTGAGCGCCACCGCCTCGTCGAGATCGCGCACCGTGATGACCGCGCCGTAATCGCGCCAGCTCGGCCCCGCGATGGCGCGGCGCTGGAGCGTCTCGAGCTGCCTCTCCACCTCCGCGGCCACCGCCTGCCCGAAGCCCTCGTCCGTGGTGATGAGGATCGCCTGCGCGCTTTCGTCGTGCTCGGCCTGGCTGAGGAGGTCCGTGGCGATCCAGGCGGGGTCGTTTTCCGCGTCGGCCACCACGAGAATTTCGGAGGGACCCGCGATCATGTCGATCCCAACCTTGCCGAACACGCGGCGTTTGGCGGCGGCGACGAAGGCGTTTCCGGGGCCTGTGATCACGTCCACAGGGGCGATGGTCTCGGTCCCGTGGGCGAGCGCGGCCACGGCCTGCGCCCCGCCCACGCGGTAGATTTCATCCACGCCCGCAATCCGCGCGGCCATGAGCACGAGGGGATTGACGATGCCGTCCGGCGTGGGCGTCACGATCACGAGCCGCTCCACGCCCGCCACTCGCGCAGGGACCGCATTCATGAGCACCGACGACGGGTAGGAGGCGAGCCCCCCCGGCACGTAAAGCCCCGCGCTGGACACCGGCGTCCAGCGCCAGCCGAGCTCGGCCCCCGCCGCGTCGGTCCAGCGCGCATCCTCCGGTAGTTGACGCTCGTGGTAGGCTCGGATACGCGCGGCCGCGAGGGCGAGCGCCTCCGCGGCCGCGTCCGGCACGTCGGCGCATGCGGCATCGATCTCTTCCCTGGTGAAGGCCAAGGCGTCGGGCTCCACCCGGTCGAACCTGGCAGTATAGGCCCTGAGCGCCGCGTCCCCCTTGGCGCGCACTTCGGCGATGATGTCGGCCACGGCCTCGTCCACATCCGGCGCGTCCTCCCGTTTGGTGGAGAGAAGCGCCTGGAAACGAGGTTCGAAATCGGGCTCGGCGGTGGAGAGGAACTGCATGGACGCCTCCTATCCAAGGGCGCGAGAGGCCTCAAGGCGCAGTGGGCCCGGCCAGAATTTTCCAAAGAAAATTCCGGGCGGCAAAGCATTTTCTTCGGAAAATGCGGACCGGCCTCAGCGCAGATCGGCCACCATGAAGATATCGGAGGTCATCACCCGGTTCACCAGCGCGGCATTGCGCAGCCGCCCAACCTTGCGGAAGCTGTCCCGCGCATAGAAGCGCTGCGCGCGGGGATTGTCGTCGGCGACGTGAAGTTCGAGTTGCCAGGCGCCCCCTTCGCGCGCGTGATCGACCATGGCCCCCATGAGCGCGTCACGCGCCCCACGCTCCTGCCAGGCGGGCGTTACGTAGAAAGGTCCGATCTCGGCCCGGTGCCCATACGCGACCACCCTCATCACCCGGCACGCTCCCATCGCGATGAGGATCTCCCCTTGAAAACCCACATGAAATTGCGCTTCGCAAGCATGCCGCGCTCAATCTCGGCTGTCCGTGCCCGTGCGTCCGCACAAGCTATCACAAACGCTTTGAGATAACGCGCCAGCCCTTGGAGTCGCTACGCCCGCAACGCGGGCTGGTCCTCCACACCTTGGAGGCGCGCCCTCATTCCGGGTGACGCGGCTGCGCCTTCGAGGGCGCCAGATAAGGCCGCGTGACGTCGCGCAGCGTGACCTCGAGCGCGTCCACCTCCACCTCGATGAGCCCGTCACCGGCGAGCGTGAGATGCACCGCGCCCGCGCCGCCATCTTCGCCGGTGAAGCTGACCGACAAAAGCGACAGCACAAGATCACCGTCACGGCGATCCACCCCCTGGCTGCGCACGCGCGCGCCACCTTCCACCGTCAACACCGATTGAACCCGCTCATAGGCATCGCCACGCCGCCTGGCGCCCGCCTCGTCCTCCCAGCGGAAGCGATTGAGCAGCACGGCAAAACGCTTCTCCTTGGGTCGCCAGCTCATTTCCGTGGCCGGGAAGACCGCGTCCTGGCACAGCGAGGAGATCACCTCCAGATCGCCTGCCTCGAACGCCATGAGCCGCAGCGGTTTCTCGGCCCCGTCTTCAAAGGTCGCGTCCGTCATAGGCCGGGCACCCGTTCGATGCGCACGCCGCAAGCGCTGAGCTTGTCCTCGAGACGCTCATACCCGCGGTCGAGATGGTAGACACGGTTCACGATGGTCTCCCCCTCCGCTGCGAGGCCCGCGAGGATGAGCGAGACAGAGGCACGCAGATCGGTGGCCATGACCGGCGCGCCCTTGAGCCGCTCGACGCCGGTGACCGTCGCCATACCGCCATGGACGTCGATCCGCGCTCCCATGCGGCCGAGCTCGGGCGCGTGCATGAACCGGTTCTCGAAGATGCGCTCCTCGAGATGGGCCGTCCCCTCCGCGGTGCACATCAGCGCCATCATCTGGGCCTGGAGATCGGTGGGAAAGCCCGGGAAGGGCTCAGTGACGACATCCACGGCCTTTGCGCGTCCATTGGAGCGGACGGTGAGGCCGTCATGGGCCTCCTCTATGCCGATGCCGGCCTCTTCGAGTTTGTCCGCGAAAGCTCCCACCAGATCGCGCTGTCCGCCTTCGAGCGTGACCTCTCCGCCCGCGATTGCGGGGGCGAGCATGTAGGTGCCGAGCTCGATCCTGTCCGGCACGACGCGATGGGTGGCGCCGCCCAGACGATCCTTGCCTTCGACCGTGATCGTGCCCGTGCCGTCCCCGTCGATGGCCGCCCCCATGGCGCGCAGGCATTTTGCGAGATCCACGATTTCGGGCTCCCTGGCCGCGTTTTCGATGACCGTGGTGCCCCGCGCCAGCGTCGCGGCCATGAGCACGTTTTCCGTGGCACCCACGGAAGGCATCGGGAAACGGACCGTCGCGCCGCGAAGCCCGCCGGCCGGCGCGGTGGCATGAAGATACCCGTCGCGAAGCTCCACCTCCGCGCCGAGGGCTTCGAGCCCGGTGATGTGAATGTCCATGGGGCGCGCGCCGATGGCACATCCCCCGGGGAGCGAGACGACAGCGCGCCCCTCCCGCGCCAGAAGCGGGCCGAGCACGAGGTTCGACGCGCGCATTTTGCGCACGATGTCGTATTCGGCCACATGGTTGATCCGGCCATGCGTGGACATGGCCAGCACCCGTCCCTCGGCCATGCTCGACACTTCCGCCCCGAGGCTTTCGAGCAGCAGCGACATCGTCCTGATATCGCTCAGCCGCGGCGCGTTCGTGAGGGTTACGGGCTCGTCGCTTAGGAGCGTCGCGGGCATGAGGGCGAGGCAGGCGTTCTTGGCACCGGCGATGGGAATCCTGCCGTGCAGGGCACTGCTCCCGGTGACCACGATAGAGTCCATGCTACTCGCCTTTCTGCTCGGGCGGGGTGCCGCCGCTGTCCTCGTGCACGCCCTCGGAGGTCGCTGCCCGGGCCCGCGCCTGGGCCTTCCGCCGTGCCATATTGGCCTTCAGGGCCTTCTTCAGGCGGTCCTCCCGGGCGTCCGTTGCACCCTTTTCAGGCCGTTCTGCGCGTCCACCATGCCTCGCCATGAACCTCGATTATCTTAGCGGCGTCGCGCCGTCCAGCGGCCCCATTTGCCCTTGCGCGCCAAGCGGGCTTTGGTCTAAACGCCCGCCACAACGCTGCTGTAGCTCAGTGGTAGAGCGCACCCTTGGTAAGGGTGAGGTCGGGAGTTCAATCCTCCCCAGCAGCACCATCGGCTCTCCCCGTGGCGAGGCCGTCTTTCGCCTGAAGACAAGCCCACAGGTCAGGCCATTTCGCGTGCGGTGCGGCGGGGTGCTTGCCCTCTTCGCGCAAGACCTCTTACACCGCCGACACGCCAGTGGAGCCGTCATGATCACGATGCCCCCCGTCGCTCGCTTGCGTCCTCTCACGGTCGCGGCGTGCGCCTGCCTCATCCCGATCTTCTTTGTCCCCGTGCTGGGCGGCGTGGACGTGAACGGTGTCGCCGCCATTCTCCTCGCGCTCGTCGCGGCGTCCTTCGCGCCGCAAATCCTGCGCCGTCCGGAGATCGTGGCCTTTGTAATCGCGCCATGGTTGATCTTCATCACTCTTTGCGTGGCTGCAGAGGTCCTGCTCGGCACGCGGACCTCGCTCGGTGGCGTGGTGCCGCAGGGTCTCTTTCTCTGCGCGTCCGTGGGGCTTGCTTTCGGCCTGAGCGAGATCGCGCGCCTGCCGAGGCCCGAGACGAAGTTGATGAGCATCGCCCTGACCATGGCAGTGTCGATGACCGCATTCCTCCTGGTGACCGCGCCGCTCGAGAACCTTTTGAGCATGCTGCAGAACCTCGGGAATCCGATCACCGCCGTCTGGCATGCAAGGCGGGTATTCGCGCCTGACAGTTTCGTGGCCGGGGTCAGTGTCGAGAATCTCGCGAGCTACCAGAACCGCATCGCGCAGCATCTCTTCGCCTATGCGATGATCATCGCGAGCCTGGCCCTCCTTGCCGTGGAACGTGGCGCCCAGCGCGGATGGCGGTTCTACACGTGCATCGCCTTCGCGATCTTTCTATGCGTGGTAGGCATCGTCTTTCTGTCCGGACAGGTCCTCGCGCAGATCTTCATCACGAGCCTCTTCTGCGGGGCGGCTCTGGCGATCTACCGCACCAGCTACCGCCTGCTCTCGGCGACGCTGGCGATCGCTTTGGCGGGCGTGCTGGCCCTGCCCGCGCTCCTGCGGTCGACTGTCTTCATAAATTGGTACGCCCGGTTCACGGGCGGCAATGTCAGCACGGGGCGCTTTGATCGTTGGGATGCTTACCTGTCAGAGTTCTCGATGGAGACACTCCTTCTCGGTACTGCGCGGGTCAACGAGATCGATCCTCACAATGCCCTCATCACGGCGCTCTTCGAGGCGGGACTTCTGGCGTTTCTCGCCGTCCTGATCTTCTTTCTTTTCGTGCTGTTTTATGCGGTCTGGGTCGTCCGGCGGGCTGCCCTTGGCGGACTGTCCCTGCTCTTGATGCTGTCCACGGGTCCGCAGATCGCCTTCACCATGCTTATCGGCGGTGGCTGGGGCATGCCGGGCCTGGCGGAGTGGATGAAGTTCTCGCTCTTCGTCTTCGGAATGCTGATCTACGGGCCGAAGTTTTCCCTGACGCGGGAGCGCGCGCGCCTGTCTCACACCGTCGATACACGGGCGTGACGGCGCAAGCTGCCGGGCGGCGGCTGGCGCGCGAAAGACCGCGCCCGCCGCCGCGGTCGGTGCCTGCCCTACGAAAGCGCTCCGACGACGGCGGAGGCTTCCTCGTCCGAGAGCGCCCGGTCGAAGCCTGCGATACCACCGATCCGTCCCGTCCAGGGCCGGTAGACGTTTGCGTTATTGGTCGTGCCGAAGGCCCCCACGGGCCAGGCCGCCCCGTCCTTGCGCCGAAGGCGCAGCACCGTCATCGGAAGCGGCAGAAGCAGAACGCCGAATGCCGCGCCGGGCTTTTGCACCTCAAAGGTCTGGACGTGCAGGACATCCTCGAAGCGGCGCCCCATCACGCGATTGGGCGTGGGCGTGTCGATGCCGGCGAGGTCGGTCATGAGCGTCTTGTATTCCGAGAACGTCGCCAGGACGCCGTCTTCGTAGCGGCAGGCCATAAAGACCTCCCGCACATTGACATCCTGGGCCATGCGCAACCCGAGGCCCGGCGCGCCGTTGTCCCATCCCTCGCCCTGCTTCCAGAGGGGACGCTCCGGAGGCGCGGATGCCCGCAGGTGCCGGCCCGCACCGGATTTGTCGCGTATGACATGGATCCGATCGTCGAGCGCTGACACGGGCTGCGTCTCGGCGCTGTCCTGAAACACGCTGCCGGCGTCATTCGGCGCGAACCAGAACAGCGCGCCCAGATCGGCGGGCGACTTGGCGCGGCGCGCCAAGAGCAACCCTGGAACGGAAATCTCCCACCCCAGCATGATCAGATCACCAGGAACGCGTGGATGCCGGAGGCCGTCGTGCCCGTCGCATTCACGCGCCTCACGCCGACCGGGAGGATCGTCGCGCTCGGCACGGTGATGGTGCGCGTGATACCGGCCTCGGTTTCGATCGAGACAGCACCGCCCATTTCGACGTAAAGGCCGATGGCGACGGAATTGAAATCAACGCTGTCGGATGGCGTCACGGGCAGGATATCTCGCGCTGGCCCGGAAACGGAGGGCGTGCGGTCTGCGAACGGGTTCATCATGGTTGTCTCCAAATCAACGTGGCCCGCACCTGCGGGTGGCGCAGGGCAGGTAACGTCAAAGGGATTTTCGGAGTGTTACAGCACCGTGCGCCGCCGCCGCGTCCGAGGGCCCTGGGCCCGCGCGCTGCTGGACTTGGCGTCTTCGGGAGGGGGACCGGTGGACTGACCCGGCGGGGGCGACGCCCCAGCGCTCCCGCTTAGTTCGCGTAGTACTTGGAGCCGTATCCCGCATAGGCGCCGTAGCGCCCGCCATAGCCGTACCGCTTCATCCCGCGCGGGTTGATCTGGCCCAGCAGGAGCCCGGTGATCTTTTGCCCGGTGGAGCGGAAGAGACGCAGGCTCTCCTCGAACTGCTGGCGGGAGGTATGGTCCCAACGCACGGTGAAGATCACGGCATCGGCCTGCTCGGCGATGATGCGGGCGTCGGGCACCACCAGGATTGGCGGCGTGTCGATGATAACCGCGTCGTAGCTCTCCCGCGCGTCCTGGACGAACCTCTTGAAGGTCTCCGAAGAAAACACATCGGCCGCGTTGGTGCTCGTGCGCTCGCCCACGAGGATGTCCGCGCCGAGGCCGGGGGCCTGCATGACCCCGTCGGCCAGGCTTTTATCCCCGCTCAGCACGGAGATCAGTCCGCGCTGCGGAAGGTTGTCGAAGTATTTGGAGAACGTCCGGCGACGGATATCCCCCTCCACCAGCAGAACCTTCTTGCCGAGCCCGATGAGGTTCTGCGCCAGCGCGATGGAATTCGTCGTCTTGCCTTCCCCAGGCACGGACGAGGTGAACACGATCACCTTCGGCGGATTGTCGAGATGCGCCAACATGAGCGAGGTGCGCAGGTTTCGATAGGCCTCGGCCACCTCCGACATCGGCTTGTCCCGCAGATATTCGAGCGCCTTGCGCCGCGAACTCGCCGGGATGCGCGGGATTTGTCCCATAACCGTGAGCCCGGAAGACCTCTCGAGGTCCGCTGCGGTCCGGAAGGTGTTGTTGCGCGCCTCGCGGAGCAGAATGTAGCCGATGCCGACCAGAAGGCCTAGAACCCCCGCCATGGCGAGGATCATCGATTTTCTCGGCTCGGACGGGCTGTTGGGGATGACGGCGTTGGACAGAACCCGGCTGTCCGCCTGCTGGATGCCCTGCTGTGCGGAGGTCTCGTTGAAACGGGTCAGGAAATACTCGTAGAGCACCCGTGTGGCTTCTGCCTCGCGCGTGAGCTGCTGCAACTCGATCAGGTCGGCGCCCTGTTGATCGAGGTCGGCGGCCAATTCCTCTTCGGATGCTTCGAGCGCGATGATCTGCTGCGTGGCCCGCGCGAGGTCCGCGCGCTTGCGCTCGAGCACGAGGGCCAGGCGCGCGTCGAAGGCCGCCGAGAAGGACGCATCCGTCCGCAGCCTGTCGAAGGCGCGCGTCAGGGCCGGATCCTCGGCGATGGCGACTTGGGCCTCCCGGGTCTCGGCGCTCTCCAATGCGGCGAGCTGCGCGGAAAGCGCCGCGCGGGCCGCTTCGGCATTGTCCAGCCGGTCCCGCAGTTCCTTGATCTGGCGTTCGAGGGCTTGGATGCCGTCGAGGGAGACGAGATCGGTCGATGCGCTAAACGCGGACACCTCGCTCTCCGCCGCTTCGAGCGACACCTGCAACTCCGCCACGCGCCCGCTGAGCCAGAGCGTCGCCTGCTCGGTGGCTTCGAACTTCACCTCGATCTGGTTGAGGATATAGAGGTCGACGATCGTGTCCGCGATGCGCGCTGCCTTCCGCGCGTCCACGCTCTCGACGGTGACACGGAAGACGAGGCTGAGCGGCACGTTGCGCACGCTCACGGCCTCGAGAAGCGCCGTGGTGACGGCGTCGCGCGTTCGCTGCTCGGCCTCCTCGGGAGAGAGCGATACCGCGGGCGGCGCGGCCCCGAGGAGCATCCGCACGCGGTCTGTCGCGCGCTCGAGCGCACCCGGCGGGAGCAGCGCCACGTTGAATTCGGGATCCTCCGTCAGCGACAACCGGTCCACGACCTTGCCCATGAGCGAGCGGGCGCGCAGCACCTCGACCTCGGAATTGACCTCGGTCGTGTCGCCGGAGAGCCCGCCGACCACGCTCTGCAGGTCGACGATCTGGTCCTGATTCGTTTGCAGGATGACCACGGCCGTGGCGCGATAGATCGGCGTGGCGAGCACGAAGGCGTAGGCCGCGCCCACCACGAGAGCCAGCGCCGTGATGAGTGCGATGAGCCACTTTCCGCGCCAAAGCGTGCCGAAGAGCGCGCCGATATCGATGACGTCTTCTTCGTGCTGCCTTTGGGCGGCTGGAATTGGTGACTGGTCCACGCGCTGCGACCTGCTTGCTTCTGTTACCTTGAGCGGCCCCGCGTCCCGAGCGGGGGCGCCCGTCTCCCGCGCGCCTTCTATCCAAAAATCGGGCCTCGAGCGACCACAAACTCATTCCCTCAACGTAAGTTCGCCGATAACGCTGCGGCGCAGAGAAGCGCTTCCCTCCCTGTGGATGCGGTGGTAAGAGGACAAAGGTTTTTGGAGAAGTTCGCATGCGTAAAACGCACCCCACTGCAGTGACACTGCCGGCGCTCATCCTGACGCTCGCCATGTCGTCGGCCGCCGCCCAGGAAGCCGGGGACGACATCGATTGCGAAGATGAGGCCAACGAGGACAATCCGATCTGCATCGCGCTCCAGACCGATGCGGAGGACGATCTCGCCGGGGCGCTCGGCCTGCCCGCAGGCACGGAGATCACGAACTTCGTGCCAATCGGCCTCGGCGCCCTCGGTGTCATCGGCCTCGCCGCGGCAGGCGGCGGTGGTGGCAGCGGCGGCACCGACGGCACAACCTCGACGACGGGGACCGTGTCGACCCTCGACTGAGCGTCGCCTCATTCGCGAAACAGCTTTCAAAGGCCCTGTGTTTACAGGGCCTTTTTCGTCTTGTTTGAGGTAAAGCCGACACGCTTCCCCGACCCGACCTAACCCCAGCTTAACCCGTCTCCGGTCATCTGCCCCCCGCGTGGGGGCGCATGGGGGCCGGAGTTTCGGCTCCCGCTTAGATGAGTGGGATTAGGGGTATGAGGAAGAGATGGTTGGGGCACCGCGGGTCGGCGGGCCCTGGTAGGATGCTTGGCGGAATGCTCGGCGTCGCGCTTTCGATCGCGCTTCTCGGCGCGCCGGAGCAGGCCAGCGCGCAATCAAATATCAGCCTGACACAGGATCCTTTGGTCGTGCGCAATGACCGCGGCGGCAGGCTTCTGACCCGGATCAGGCAGTTGACGGAACTCCGCGAACAAAGTCGGCCCGTCGAGATCAGGGGCAACATCTGCTACTCGACATGCACGATGTTTCTGTCCTTGCCGACGACCTGCATCTCGCCCGACACGACCTTCGGGTTTCACGGACCGAGCTCCTGGGGCCGGGCGCTTGATCCCGCAACGTTCAATCGCGCCTCCGAGATCATCGCGGCGCATTATCCCGAAGAGCTTCAGGGCTGGTACATGGAGACGGGTCGCTACCGCATCCGCAGTGTCTACCGCATTCGCGGCGAGGAGATCATCGACATGGGTGTGCGGGCCTGCTGATCCCGGCTCCCTACAAGCGCCCCTCAAAGATGCAGCGGCGCCGCGCGCTTTCGCGGAGACATCAATCGGCCGGCATCAGCCGCCGCCCTACTCCGTGGTGGCGAGCCGCGCGGCATTCAGCACCGATGGCACCACCTGAGAGATCGCCCTGTTCCAGCGCGTGATCGGCTGTTGCGCCACGAAGATGATGTCGTCCGGCCGAAGTTCGAACCGCGCCATGAGCGCGAGGTTTGCCGCGTTGCGCGCGTCGAGTTGCCAGGCCGTCACGGCTCCGAACTCCCGCGGGTCCGACGAGGCGCGCAGCACGTAGATCTCCGAGACATCCCCGGAGGCCACCGACACGCCCCGCGCGGCGTCGAACAGGGCGTCCGCGAGCGTCGCACGCCGTTCGAAGGGCAGCGCGAAGCGGGATTGCTGGCCGACCTCCCCGGTGAGATAGACGTAGTCGCGGTCATCGGCGCCCAGCTCGCGGCGAAGCTCGAAGTTCGAGCGCGCCTCGGTCAATTGGCCGCGACGCAGCGACACCTCCGCCTCCAGTTCACGGAGCGCGCCTTCGCGCGCCCTTTGCCTTGCATCGACCAACCTGATCTGCTGCTCGAAAAAACCCTGCGCCTGCGCCAGCTCGAATTCGGTGTCGACGAAAACGGCATCCCCATCGAGGAGCCGCGTATTGAGAAGGTCGGCGCGGGAAAAAAGCTCCGTGAGCGGCAACTGGTAGAGGGTGCCGTCCCGGTAGATGCGCACGGACGCGAAGTCCTGGTCCGCCACGGTGACCCCGCCCGCCGCGGCGAGCGCCTCGCTCAGCGTCACGGGCGTGAGCCCGACGGGCACGATCGTCGGCTGCCCCACCGCCCCGCCGATGGACACGCGCCGGGAATTGAACTCGGCGATCTCAAGGCTGAAGGTCGGATCGAACTGGTTCTCCACGAGCCGCTGGAAGAGCACGTCCTCGGCCCCCTCGATAGTCATGCCCGCGATGCGGACCCGCCCGACATTGGGGATATTCACCGCCCCGTCATCCTGCACCGTGTAGCCCTGCCGCGCGTTCTGCGCGGCGAGAAGACCGGAGATGACCTCCGCCTCTCCCACCGCAGGCACCGAAAGCAGCACCACGTCGCCCACGCCGATTTCATAGGGTCCCGGGTCCACCGCCGGCGGCGCGCGCAACGCGAGCCGCCCGGGTCGAGCCTCGGCCTCGAAGCTCGGCTCGGGCAGGACCCCCGCGCCGCGCGGTGCCGACCCTGTGCCCGCCGTCAGTGAAAAGACCGCCGGCAGCGTTCTGGGCTCGAAGGGCGCGCGATTGGCCTGCGGCACGGTTTCCGCTGTCATCTGCAAAACGCGGACATTCGTTCCGTCCTGTGGCCCCGGGCGCACCGCCGAGGACCGGTAGACGGCCCCGCAGGCGGTCAACGCGAAAAGGCTCACCGCCATGACGAGTATCCTGAACACTGTGCCGCTGCTCCTGTGCTGGCCCCGGCGCCGCCCGGCGCGGTCGTACCTCTGGCGCGGGCGGAAGGCGCCACGCCTTCACATCCCCTGACATACCCCGTATCAGCGAGCAACCGACATGCCATCCTCGCAGCGCTATCGGCAAAGGCCCCCATGCTTCGTTCGTTCTTTCGCAAAAGGCGCCCGGTCTTTCCACCTCCCGCCCCGGGCCGTCCTTTGCTGGTCATCGGCGATGTTCACGGCCGCATGGATCTCCTGGATCAAGCATTGGCTGCGGGGGACGGGGCCCAGATCGTGCTCGTCGGCGACTACATCGACCGAGGCGACGACAGCGCGCGGGTCGTGCGGAGGCTCGCGGCCCAGGCGAACGCGGTGTGTCTCATGGGAAATCACGAGGAAATGCTGCTCGGCTTTCTCGACGACCCGGTGAAATACGGCCCCCGCTGGCTGCGCTTCGGCGGGCTCCAGACGCTGTTGAGCTTCGGCGTGGGCGAGGTGTCCGAGACAGCCGCGCCCGAGCGCCTCACGGCAGCGCGCGACAGGCTGGCGGACGCCATGGGCGCCGACCTCATCGCCTGGCTGGGCGCGTTGCCCTCCCTCTGGCAGGCCGGCAACGTGGCCGTGACCCATGCCGGCGCTGATCCTGCGCTCCCGCTGGAGGCACAGTCCGATCGCAGCCTCCGATGGGGTCATCCCGATTTCACCAGCACCCCGCGGACCGACGGCCTGTGGGTCGTTCATGGACACACGATCATGGACGCCGCCACCATGGAGGACGGGCGCATCGCCGTGGATACCGGGGCCTATGCCACCGGTCGCCTGAGCGCGGCGCGTCTCACCGATGAGGCCGTCAGCTTCGAAACCTATTCCTGAGATCACCGCGGCGGGTGCGCTTGACGTGGGCCCGAAAATCTCTCCTTGCTCCGGTGAACGGCAGTGCAAAGGGAGCGCGATGTGAGCAGCATGGATTGGACAAGGCACGGCGCGGTTGTCACCGGTGGGGCGTCCGGCCTCGGGTCCGCGGCGGCGGCGCGGCTTGCCGCCGACGGGGTCAGCGTGACGCTTTTCGACCTCGACGTGGAGAAAGGGGAGGCACAGGCGCGCGCGCTCGGCGGCCGTTTCGAGCGCGTGGACGTCTCCGATCCCGCCTCCGTCGCCCACGGCCTCGCCGCCGCTGCGGCGGCCCATGGCCCCACGCGCATCCTCGTCAACTGCGCGGGCATCGCGCCCGCCGCCAAGACCGTCTCCCGCGGGGCGGCCCACGACCCCGCGCTCTTCGAAACGGTGATCAAGGTCAATCTTCTGGGCAGCTTCTACGCCGCGAGCCAGGCCGCCGCGCAGATGGTAGCGGCGGAGCCCCTGGGCCCCGACGGGGCGCGCGGCGTCATCATCAACACAGCCTCCGTGGCGGCCTCGGACGGGCAAGTGGGTCAAGTGGCCTACGCCTCCTCGAAGGGCGGCGTGGTGGGCATGACGCTGCCCATGGCGCGGGACCTCGCTGACAAGGGCGTGCGGGTGGCCTCCATCGCGCCGGGCCTCTTCCTGACACCGCTTCTCGAGGGGCTGCCTGAGGAGGTTCAGGCCTCCCTCGGCGCGCAGGTTCCCTACCCCTCCCGGCTGGGCGCGCCCGGTGAATTCGCGGCGCTCGTGAGCCACATCACGCAGAACCCGATGCTCAACGGCGAGGTCATCCGCCTCGATGGCGCGATCCGCATGGCCCCGCGCTGAACGCGCCTCGCGGGATCAATCGGGCTCAGGCTGCCTTCGTGGCATGGCCCATGTAGAGGATGAATGTGAAGGGCAGCCGCCCGAAGCGCGGATCGCCGCGCCGCGTGAGGCCACGGGGGCCGAGCCCCGTGATCTTCTGCATCTCGAGCCCCGCTGCCGAGAGCGCGTCCTTGAGCTCGCCCGGCCTGATGAACATAGCTGGATCGTGGGTGCCCTTTGGCAGGAGGCGCAGGATATCTTCCGCCGCGGTGATCACCGCGAGACGCGCCAGGATGTTGCGGTTGATCGTGTCGAAGAGAAACGTGCCCCCGGGCCGCAGCACCCGCGCCACTTCGCGGCAGACCTGCCCGAGATCCTGCACATGCTCGAGGACATCCACGCAGACCACGTGATCGAAGCTCGCATCCTCGTAAGGCAGGGCCTCGCCCACGCCCACGTCGTAGCGGATGCCCATGCCCACGGCATGTGCCTCGGCGGCAGCGATGGCATCGGCGGCGGGGTCGATCCCCGTCACCCGCGCCCCGCGCTCGGCGAGCGCCTCGGCCATGAAACCGCCCGCGCAGCCCAGATCGAGCACATCGCGCCCCTGCCAGTTCACGAGCGTGTCGAAATAGCTCAGCCGACCGGGCACCATGTTCTTGAGCGTCCGAATCCAGCGCACCTCGTCGGACCACCATTGGTCCGCCACGCGGTCATAGAGCTCGAGATCATTCCGCAGGGTGTCTTTGGCCATCTTTGCGCGCTTTCGGGAAGGGCAGGAAATAGGGCACGCGCGTCTGATAGCGGGCGAAGCGGTCGCCGTGCATCTTGAGGAACCGCTTCTCCTTCAGGCGCGGGGCCAGCACGCAATAAAGCGTCCAGGTGAGCGCCACGAAAAGCTGGTCGGGCGACCAGGTGGGCACCGTCCAGAGCGTGCAGGTGAAGGCGAGGTAGATCGGATTGCGCGTGACCGCGTAGAGATAGCGCGTGGGCATGTCCGGGAAGTTGGGCGCGCGGTCTCGCAGGAGCGCCCACCAGCCGATGAAGCCCGATTGGAGGCCGATGCCGCCATTGAGGATCGCGAGACCGAGAAAGCCCCAGGCCGCGGCGTAGAGCGCGAGCATGGCATAGAGCGCGCCGCCCGAGGCCTGCCACCAGACCGTGCCGGTGGGCGACCAGCCCCAGAAGAGGACGAAGAGCTGGATCGAGGCGATGAGCGCGTAGGTGGTGATGGCGAGCGTCTTGGCATCGTCACCCGGGGCGGGCGAGAGCCGCGCCAGCCAAGCGCGGCCCGGCCCGGTGAGAAAAAAGGAATGGCCGAGCGGAAACTGCAGGAGGAGGAGCGCATTGACCGCCCATGCGAGCCAGCCCGTGAAGGGGCCCTGACCGAGCTGCATGCCAAAGCCCATGCACAGCACCATGGAGCCCACGCCGAGGCCGAAGGCCGCGTGGGTGAGTGCGCCGTAGCCCAGGGAAGTGAGCACGCGCGGAAGAGGTCTGAGCACTGCCATAGGACCTGAGCTAGGGCATCCCCGCGGCTTTCAACGCCCCGCATCACTCAGGCACCGCGCGCGTTTCGAGGACGGCCCCGCCCGCCTCCCCCTCAGCCTGGAAGGCTTCGGCCTTCGGTGGCGCCGCTTCGCGGCGGGGCGCGGGCCGCAAGACGTCCGAGCTAATTGGGCCGCAAAGCGCGGGGAAGAGGCCGGGCGCGGGGCCACGCTCGGCGTGCGGGGCCCAAGGGACGGTGGGTGGGGCGCCTTTGCCGTCAGGCAAACAGCGTCACCCCCGTCCAAAGCAGGCTAGGCCGCCCATTCCCACGGCCGCGTATAGCTCCCGAGCACCCCCGTGACCGCCCCGTCATCGGTCGCGCCGGTCTTCTCGAGCTGCGCCACGAGGCCGCGTTTCTTGTCCTCGATGACCGCGCTCACCTTCGCGGGCACCCCCGCCTCCACAAGCGCCGCATCGTAGATGCGCGTGATCGCCAGCCGCCTCAGGTCGGGCTTGAAGACCTTGCCAACGGCGGTCTTCGGCAGCTCGCCCAGGATCTCGAGGTGCTTTGGATGGGCCGCGCGCTCGTGGATGTGGCTCTCGCAATAGCTCTTGAGTTCCTCGGCCGTCACCGTCGCCCCCGCCACGAGCTCCACGTAGGCGCAGGGCAGCTCGCCCGCATGGGCGTCCGGCTGCCCGATGGCGCCCGCAAAGGCCACCTGCTCGTGGCCTGAGAGCGCCTCCTCGATCTCGGCGGGGTCTATATTGTGGCCGCCCCGGATGATGAGATCCTTGGCGCGGCCCGTGATCCAGACATAGCCATCCGCATCCACGCGGCCGAGATCGCCGGTCCTCAGATGCGTGCCCCAGTGGAAGAGGTCCTTGTTCTTGGCCTCTTCGGTGTAGGTCTTGCCGGCATAGACGCCCGGGTTCGAGATGCAGATCTCCCCCACCTCGTCCACGGCGGCCTCCTTCGGCCCCTCGGGCGTGTCATGGACGATCTTGACGTCGGTGTAAGGGAAGGTGATCCCGATGGAGCCGATCTTCTTGTCCCCGCCGATCGGGTTGCAGGAGACGAGGCAGGTGGCCTCCGTGAGGCCGTAGCCCTCGATGATCTCCACGCCCGACGCCTTCTCGAAGCGCTTGAAAAGCTCCACCGGCAGAGGCGCGGAGCCGGAGAAGGCCGTGCGCAGCGAGGAGACATCGGCATCCACCGGGCGCTGCATGAGCGCCGAGATCGCCGTGGGCACGGTGATCATGAAGGTCGCGTTCCAGCGCTCGATGAGCTTCCAGAAATTGTCGAAGACGCCCTCGCCACGATACCCCTGCGGCGTGGGAAAGACGACATGGGCGCCCGAGGCCAGCATCGACATCAGGATCGGGTGGCAGGCGAAGACGTGAAAGAGCGGCAGCGGGCACAGGATCGTGTCGCCCGCGTCAAAGAGCAGGTTCGCCCCCAGCCAGCCATTGTAAATCATGCCCTCGTAGGTGTGCTGCGCGACCTTGGGCATGCCCGTGGTGCCGCCGGTGTGGAAATAGGCGCCCACGCGGTCTTCCTTGGGATCGTCGAAGGCGAGCGCGGTGGACTGCGCGCCGAGCGCCTTCCTCCAGTCGTGGACCCGCGCCTTGTGCGCGGCCGGGTTCTTCGGGCGGATGAGGCCCGCGATCCAGCTCTTGGGCGGCGAGAGATAGGGCAGGAGATCGACCTCGATCACGTGCTCGACGTTGGGCGCGAGCCGGGCTGCTTCGGCGGCCTTCTGTGGCACATCCGTCTTAGGAAAGGCCTTCAGCGTCACGAGAACCTTGGCATTCGTCTCGCGCAGGATCGCGGCGATCTGCTCGGCCTCGAGGAGGGGGTTCACCGGGTTGGCGATCCCCGCGATGGCCCCGCCCAGAAGCGTCACGGCGGCCTCGGGGCATATGGGCAGCATGTAGGCCACGGCATCATTCGGGCCCACGCCGAGCCCGCGGAAGAGGTTGGCGGCGCGCACCACCTCGTCGCGCACCTCGCGCCAGCTCAGCGTCACCGCCTTGTCCTTTGGGCCCGAGGTGATCTGGAAGGAGATGCCCGGGCGGCTGCCGTGCCCGGCAGCCACGCTCTCGACGAAATCGAGCATCGTGACGGGCCGGTCGCGGTCGGCCCAAGGCATCTCGGCTTCGATGCGGCGCGCGTCGTCTTTGGACGAAAATTTCATGGCTGTGGTCTCCCGGTCGGGCCGTTCCGGCCTCTCGTCTTGGCTTTGAGCGCAACGATGGGAAGAAAGCGGGCGCGGTGCAAGGTTTACCCCGCGTTGAGGCGCGCGCCGCGCCGCAAGCGGGGCGACTGGGCGAAGGGGCAGCCGACCGCGCTGGTCGGACCGCCCGCGCCCGTCGGAAGGTTACTCGGCGGCGAGGTCGGCAGTGAACTGGAGCCGCGCGAGGCGCGCGTAGAGCCCGCCCTGGGCGACGAGCTCCTCATGGGTGCCCATGGCCTTGATCTCGCCCTGCTCGAGCACGATGATCCGGTCCGCCTTTTTGACCGTGGCAAGGCGGTGCGCCACCACGATCGTGGTCCGCGCCTCGGCCAGCGCGTCGAACGCAGCCTGCACGGCCGCCTCGCTCTCGGCGTCGAGCGCCGAGGTCGCCTCGTCGAGGAGGAGGATGGGGGCGTCGCGCAGGATCGCGCGGGCGATGGCGATGCGCTGCTTCTGGCCGCCCGAGAGCATGACGCCGCGCTCGCCCACATAGGTGTCATAGCCCTCCGGCAGCGCGTCGATGAAGTCGTGAGCCGCCGCGGCCTTGGCCGCCGCGATGACCTCGTCAACGCTGGCCTCCGGGCGCCCGAAGAGGATGTTCTCGCGCGCAGAGCTCGCGAAGATCACGGGATCCTGCGGCACGAGCGCCATGAGCGCGCGCAGATCCTCACGCGCCATCTCCGTGAGCGGAGTGCCCGCCAGCGTGACCCGGCCCGCAGCGGGATCGAAGAAGCGTAAGAGAAGCTGGATGATCGTCGACTTGCCCGCGCCGGAGGGGCCCACGATGGCCACCGTCTCGCCGGGCTTCACCTCGAAGCTCACGCCCTTGAGGGCCTTGTCCTCGGGCCGGGAGGGGAAGGAAAAGCTCACATCCTCGAAGGCCAGGACGCCGGGCTTGGCCGCGACCGGCGCGACCGGGTCTTCAAGGAGGTCCACCGCCCCCAGGAGCTCGACAAGGCGCTCGGTCGCCCCTGCCGCGCGCTGCAACTCCGTCCAGAGCTCGGTGAGCGCGGCCACCGAGGAGGCCACGATGCCGGCATAGATGAGGAACTGCACGAGTTCGCCGGGGCTCATCGCGCCCGCCTGCACGTCCGTGGCGCCGATCCAGAGAACGCCGAGGATGCCCGAGAAGACGACGAAAATGATGATCGCCGTAATGAGGGCGCGCACGGTGATGCGCTCCTTGGCGGAGCGGTAGGAGGTCTCGGTGATGTCGGAAAACGCGCGGGAGGCGCGCAGCTCGCCGGTGAAGGCCTGCACCGTCTGCACCGCGCCGAGCGCCTCGGAGGCGTTGCCGGAGGAGGCCGCGATCCAGTCCTGGTTCTCCCGGCTGAGCCGACGAAGCCGCTGACCCAGTGCCAGGATCGGCAGCAGGACGAGCGGCACGATGAGGAGCACGAGACCGGTGAGCTTCACGGACGTGACGAGCATCATGACGAGCCCGCCGAGGAGCAGAAGGATGTTGCGGAGAAACCAGGAGATTGAGGAGCCGATGACGTTGAGAAGAAGCGTGGTGTCGGTCGTGATCCGGCTGAGCACTTCGCCGGTCATCAGCGTCTCGAAATAGCGCGGCGACATCGAAATCATGCGGTCGAAGACGCGCGTGCGCATGTCCGCGACCACGCGTTCGCCCAGCCGCGTGACCATCCAGTACCGAAACGCGGAGCCGAGCGCGAACACTGCCGCCAGGCCGAACGCCGCCGCGAAATAGGTGTCGAGGATCTCGAAATTCGCCTGGGCGAAGCCATCCACCACGCGCCGCGCGGCAACCGGCAGAAGGAGCGACACCGAGGCCGTGAGGAGGAGCGCCGCCATCGCGAGCACCACCCAGCCGGCATAGGGCCGCAAGAACGGAAGGAGTGCGGCTAGCACGTTCACGCGTTTCGACAATGCGCGCTCCGTGTCATCGCTGGTATTGGATGTCGGCGCCGATGCCTGGCCCTGCTGCGCCATCGCGCGCCTCCCGTTCCAACCCTTCCGTCGCGGAGCCGCCGGCGCCCGCCATAACTCAGTCAGCCGATCATGCGGGCTGGAGCGGGCAGCGGGAATCGAACCCGCACCAAGAGCTTGGAAGGCTCGTGTGATACCATTTCACCATGCCCGCGGCAGCGCGTTGCAACTATGTGAAGGCCCACGGCCCGTCAAGCGCCACGCGTGCCATCGCTCGCATCCGGACTGTCACGCGCCCTGCTCCCTCGGCGGACGGAAGGGCGCTCAGTCGTCCCGCGAAATGCCGGGTTGCTTGTCCAGCCACAAAAGCACCCCAAAGATCGACCCGAGGGCGAAGATCGCAGCCGCCAGCCCGAAGAGCAGCATGTTCGACACCTCGTCCACCTCGAGCACGATGAGCTTCCGCACGACCGCGAGTATCCCGATGATCAACACGATCCGAACCTGGGCGAAGCCGCGCTTGCCCGCCACCATCAAATGCACGGAATGCGCCAGTTCCAGCGCGATGATCGCCCCGAGGAGCAGGTCGAATAGCCCCTGAAGCTCCGCGAAGGAGACATCCGTGGGGTTCGAAATGGCCACGTTCACGGTCAGCCTGAGGAAGCTGAAGGCCGCGAGGACCACCACGACCAGGACCCCCGCGAGAAGGAGGGCCGCGATGCCGCTGGAAAAACCCTCGTAGGCGTTGTCGAAAAGCTTTCTCATGCAAGGACGGTAGCGTCACAGCGCGCCGCCTCAAGTGCAGGACGCGTTTGACCCTTGCGCCTTTGGGCATCATGCCGGTGGGCCTCCGCTTGCCGTGGACCCGCGGCACCGGCCCCCTCACCGGGTGAGGACGACATCCTCGCGGATATGCGATGCCTCCAGGACGGCATCCACCAGAAAGGCCGCCACATCCGCGCGCGCGACGAGCCCGTTGCGCCAGGTGGCGGGATCGGTGAGCACGCGCACCTTGCCGGCAGCGGGGCGGTTCGTGAGAATGACGGGGCGCACGATCGTCCACTGCAGGTCGCTGGCCATGACCTGCTCCTCCTGGCGGGTCTTGTCGGCGTAGACCCGTCCGAGGATCGCGCCGTGGCCGATGCGCTCCGGCGTGCTCATCGCCTCCCGGCTGCGCCCTGCGCCGAAACCCGTGACGACCACCAGCCGGGACACGTCGGTCTTGGCCATCTCTGCGATCAGGATGTCCGCGCTGCGCGAGAAGAGCGTTTCCTCCTCCCATATCATCGCCGGGCGCTCGCGGATCCCGAGGGCCACAACCACGGCGCCCACACCCTCGAGCGCGCGCGCGATGCTGCCTGCGTCCAGGGCGTCGCCGGGAAAGCGTTCCAGCCCGGCCCGCTCGGGCAGGCTGTCCGCGGAGCGCGCGAAGGCGCGGACGCTCAACCCGCGTTCCAACGCGGTCTCCATGCAAAGCTTTCCGATGCCCGACGTCGCGCCGATGATGAGGAGGGGTTTGTCCATGGGGGCTCCGATTGTCGACTGTCTGCCTGTCTAGCTCTGCGGGGCGGCGGGAGAGTGCCGCGGGACGCTGGCGCGCGCGCGGGTCCGCGGTGCCTTCACCATGTAGGATGCTAAATCGTCGGTGCAGGGCGCGACCGTCAGCTTTCTCCGCCCGGGCGCCAGACCGGGCAACACGCAATCCTCAGACATGGCTTTCCACGTTCACAGTCGTCGTGGCGGTATTCACCCGGCGCCGCGGCAGCAAATTCGTCACCTTCAGCCGTTGACCGGAGCCCAGCAGCAGGAGGATCAGCGCCACGCCGATAACCGGCATATGCCCGATGAACTCCACCATGGCGGCCTCGTTCTCCCCCTGGACGAGGAAGAGCACGTTCGAGGCGAAGAGCACCACAGAGAAGGCCAGCACGTTGAGCCGCGTCGTCGTCCCGAGAACGAGGATCACGCCGAAAACCACCTCCATGAACCCGGCCGACAGGACAAAGAGCCGGTCGGTGAAGAACTCGAAGCCCAGGGCCTGCATGAAGTTCCACTGATACTGCGCAAGGAAGGTCTCCGCCATGAGCGCGCCGAAGAGCTTCTCCGAGAAGCCCAGCGCGATGAGGGAGATGCCCGTGAGGATGCGCAGCAAGTCCACCGAGTAGGGCTTGAAGCGCTCGCGCAGCGCCTGTGTGGGCAGGTTGTTGATCAGCAGGAAGACGGCGATGGCCACCATGATCAGGTATTCCAGGGCGGCCAGCGGCCCGAATTTGATTGCGAGCCCGAGGTGCAGAAGGATCATGAGGATCGCCGCGTGGCGCACGAACCGGTTTGCGATGAGCAGGATGCCGATGCCCGCCTGCGCGAAAAGGAGAAACGTGCCAAAGCCGCCGAAAGCGAGGAGGTGGGGTGCCACGATGGCCCCCTCATAGGCGGTCAGCAGCAGCGACATGCCGGTGAATACGCGCAAGATCTCGATGAAGTCGTGGCGCGTCTTCGTGGCCACGACGCGAATGACGGGGAGGCGCATGTCGAGGAACGCCGAGGCCGCGACGAGTGAGACGGAGATGACGATCCAGGCCAGCACTTCCACGTCGCCCAGCGCGTAGGGGGCGAACGCCTCGAGCGTGACGCTCTCGTCCACAAACCACCGCACATGGGCCGCGGCAGCCGACCCGAGGCTCGCCATCATCAGGGTGAGGAGGGCAAGCGGCAGCGCGCTACGCCGCGGGGAGAGATCGGAAAGCATCGTCTAGGCTCGTTCCACAGGGACCGACAGCAGCATCGGACGCCCTGTTACGTATGCTTGGAACGCACCTTTTCCGGGGCCTGCGGGATGTGACGCCGGGTCACGAACACTTGGTCGCACCTTGCGACGCGCGGGCGCCTCGGACGACGGGCAGGCTTGCTTTCTGCGCCGCTTGGCTACGTCTCAGCCCATGGGCACCACGAGGAAACGTGACGAGATGCGAGCGAGAAATGCCGGCCGCGCGCCCTTGTCGAACCTCCTTGCGAGGCCTTGATCTAGCCCATGGTCGTTCCCTGGCAGCTCCAACCCGTCCCGGTGAGGCTCTTCGTCATCGCCTGCGTCTTGGCCGAGATGCTCGCGCTCGCGGGCGCGCTCACGGGGTTCGGCAGCCAGATCCGCAACGCCATGGTTGGCCTCGGAGGCTTCTGGCCCACCGTGTTGAAGGGCGCCTCCCCGCTCTTTGCCGCGCAGCCAGTGACGATGTTCGGAACGGCGGCGTTTCTCCATGGCGGGCCGATGCACCTCTTCATGAATATGGTGGGCTTGCTCTGGCTCGGGCCCATGGTGCTCGACCGCCTGGGCGCGGCCGCCTTCTGGCCCATCGCGGGGCTGTCGGCGCTGGCGGCGGGGGGCGTATTCGCGCTGCTCGCCCAGGGCAGCGCCCCCATGGTGGGCGCCTCCGGCGTCCTCTTCGGCTTTCTGGGCGTGGTGGCCGTCTGGCAGGTGCTCGACGCGCTCGACCGGAAGGAGAGCCTCGCACCGCTGCTCGGCCCGAGCCTCCTCTTCATCGGTCTCAACGTGGCGCTCACGATTGCCTCGCCCGCCAGCATCGCCTGGCAGGCGCATCTGGGCGGCTTTCTCGGCGGCGCGCTCTGCGGGTGCCTGACATGGCGGAACGGCCTCGCGCGGCCTTTTTCATGACGGCAGGCCCGCCCGCCCCGATCGCATCTACGATCCCCCGGAGGACCACGCCCCCATGAAAAGCACCATCGAACTCACCGACCTTGCCCTGCCCGTTTCCCTCGGCACCTATGGTGCGGGCGACGTCGTCCCCGATACGCATCTCCTCGATCTGACGCTCTCGATCGATCCCGGCCTCGTCTTCATCGATGCCGACGCCATGGAGCATGTCTTCGACTACGACCCGCTCGTGGCGGAGATCGACCGCCTCGCCCGCGACGGGCACTACCACACGCAGGAGCGGCTGATGACGCGCATCGTGGAGGCCTGTGCGGCCCATCGAGAGATCGAGGCCGTGGAGATCGGCCTCAGAAAACGGCCCGTTCTGAACGAGAGCGGCGCGCTCGGCGTCAGGCTGCGCATCTCCGCCGAGGACATGCGGAGCCTGCGCCAAACACGGGGCGCAGGGTGAGGAACGCGGCTGCGACGCTTCGTCGGACACCCTAGACGGGCAGGCCCCTAACCTACCTTTGGGCGATGATGGATAGACCTGCACTGCGACCTCTGGCGCGGCTCCTCCGCCTCGTGCGGGGCCTCTTTCATCTGCCGCCCGGACGGCGGCGCATCGCCGTGGCGTTCGCCTACGGCGCGGCCTGCCACACGCTCTTCGCGCTGGCGGTGATCGCGATGATCGTCGCCATGTTCTTTGGCATGAGCGAGAGCTTCGGGCGTGTGCCGGACCCGTGGTCCCACCTCGCGAACGCTTTCCTCGTCCTGCAATTCCCGCTCAGTCACTCCGTGCTTCTGAGCGCGCGCGGACGCCGCGCCCTCCGCTGGCTCGCCCCGCGGGATTATGCCGGCACGCTCGGCACCACGACCTTCGCGCTCGTGGCCTCGCTTCAGCTTCTGGCCCTCTTCGCCCTCTGGACGCCGAGCGGCATCGTCTGGTGGCGCGCCGAAGGGGTTTGGCTCGCGGTGACGTGTACGCTCTACGCGCTCTCCTGGCTGCTTTTGATCTGGGCGAGCTACGATGCGGGGGCGGAGGTCCAGTCCGGCGCGCTCGGATGGATGTCCCTGGCCCAGAGCATCAAACCGAATTTTCCGGACATGCCGACAGCCGGCCTATTCCGCGTCATAAGGCAGCCGATCTACGTCTCCTTTGCGCTGACCCTTTGGACGGTCCCGGTCTGGACGCCCGACCAATTGGCGCTCGCCGTCGTTCTGACCGCCTACTGCCTTCTCGCCCCGCGGCTCAAGGAGGCGCGTTTCCGTAAACGCTACGGCGCGCGGTTCGACGCCTATCGCGCGAAGGTCCCCTACGCGCTGCCGCGACTGCGGCGCAAGGCTTGATAATGCACCATGATCAGGGGGTCAGCTGCAGATTTGAACCCTTCTGAGCTCGAGTGGGAGGCGCGCCTGTAGGGCAATGCCCCCTTCGCAGCCTTGCTAGGCACGCGCCGGGGTCGATCCGACGCCACACCATGGGGCCGCTCAGCCCGCCCTCACACGGTGTAATTCAGCCCCAGCCGCCCGCCATCCACATAGATCGTCTCTCCCGTGATATAGCTCGCCTTGGCCGACGCGAGAAATGCCACGACGTCCCCGATCTCCCGCGGGGTGCCGATCCTTTGGAGCGGCGTCCGCGACAGGATGCGCGCCTTGGCCGCCGGGTCTTCGTTCACGGTGCCGAGCATGGCGGTGTCGATGGAGCCCGGGCCCACCGCGTTGACGCGAATGCCGTGGGGGGCGAGCGCGAGCGCCGCGGATTTCGTGACCTGCATGACGCCCCCCTTCGAGGCGCAATAGGCCGCGATGGAGGGGATGGCGACCTGCGCGTTGATCGAGCTCATGTTGATGATCGAGCCGTGCAGCCCCGCCGCCACCATGCCCCGCGCCGCGCGCTGCGTGGCCAGGAATACGCCCGTGAGGTTGACGTCAACGACGCGCTGCCAATCCTCGAGCGAGGTGTCGAGGAAATCGTTGGGGAGCGCGAGCCCGGCATTGTTCACCAGCACGGAGACGGCACCGTGATCGGCCTCGATCCTGTCGAAGAGAGCCGCGATCTCGACAGGCTTTCCCATGTCCACGCCGTAGCCCGCCCCGCCGAGCGTCCCGGCGGCGGCCTCCGCACCCTCGGTGTTGATATCGGCGATGAGCACGGTGTGACCGTCCTCGGCCAAGGCCTCCGCACAGGCATACCCGATCCCCTGCGCGCCCCCGGTGACGAGTGCAAATGTCTGAGCCATGCTTGTCCTCCCTTCGCTCATCGGGCACCTAATCAGGGGGGATCGCCGAAGACCAGAGAGGCCCGCCTTGGCACAGCTGAAAATAGCCGCCGCCGAGATGGTGGCCCGCGCACGACGCCAGATTTTGGAAATGGAGACCCAAGATTTGATGGCCCGGCTCGGCGAGGAGGGCCTCGTCATCGTGGACATCCGCGATGTGCGCGAACGCGCGCGCGCAGGCTGGATCCCGGGAAGCTTCCACGCGCCGCGCGGCATGCTCGAATTCTGGGTGGATCCGGAGAGCCCCTATCACAAGCCCATCTTCGGCGGGACGGACAAGAGCTTCGTGTTTCACTGCGCCTCGGGGTGGCGCTCGGCGCTGAGCACGCTGACCCTCCGGGAGATGGGCTTTGACGCCGCCCATCTCCGCGAGGGCTTCCAGGGCTGGGTCGCGGCAGGCGGCCCGGTGGAGACGGGTTCCGACTGAGGGCGTCCAAATTTCTTCGAAGAAATTTGCAAAGGCTTTTCGAAAAGCCTTCGGCGCTGGCCGCGGCTTTTGCGCGAGTGCTCAAGACCAGGTCTCTCTCAACCCCGCGCCCCGAAGCCCTACACCGACCGTCGCGAAACCGTTGGACGCCGGCAGCCGATGAAAGCACGTCCCTGGCAACCGAAAACACTGCCGGTGCCATGCGCCGAAAATTCCTTCGAAGGAATTTGCCAAGGCTTTTCGAAAAGCCTTTTCCGCGCTCAGGTCGACTCCGCGAGCGGCTCGATCAGCGCTGCGCCGGACGCGCGATTGGAGTTCACGGCCGGGTCGACCCGGTGGAAGGCGAGCACATCGTCACCGGCGGGCACCATGAGCGCCGCCGCCCCCTTTCCCGCCTCGCCGAGCCAGAGGCCCCAGCGCGAAGGCTCGAGGATCACCGGCATCCTCTGGTGAAGCCGCGCCATGGGCGTGTTCGCGCCACAGGTGACGATGGCGCAGGTGCTGTGGCGCTCCCCGTCGCGCTCCCAGTCCTGCCAGACGCCCGCGAAGACGAGCGGCGCGCCATCGCGGCGGAATATGTACCAGGGCAGGCGCGCACCCTCGGGCGTCTTCGTCCATTCGTAAAAGCCGGTCGCCGGGACCAGGCAGCGCCGCTCCCGCGCCGCCTGCTTGAAAGCGGGCTTCTCCACGATCGTTTCCGCCCGCGCATTGATGAGGAGCGGCCCGCCATTCGTCGTCTTGTACCAATGCGGCAGAAAGCCCCAGCGCATGGGCCGCAGCCGCCGCGCGCCGTCCTCGGAGGTCACGGTGGCGACCTGCGTCGTCGGGCAGACATTGTAGCGGGGCGTCTCGGGCAGATCATTGGACAGCGTGGCCTCGAAGAGGCGCGCCATCTCGTCGTCGGGCAGGGTGATGACAAACCGTCCGCACATGGCCCGAGGCTAGATACCCGCGCCGGGGCACGCAAGCGCCCCGGCCTTGGTCAATCGGGTCGTTCGGTCATTCGACCTTGGTGATGCGGCCGTCGAGCATGGCCGCGCCTGTGCCATTCTCGGCGATGTACTCGGCCACCACGTCCGCGAGGTCAGGCCCGAAATCGTAGGCGTTCATGCCCTCTTCCGCGAAGACGGAATAACCGTCGCCACCGCCGCGCATGAAGTTGTTCGAGGCCACGCCGTAGGTCGCCGCCGGATCGAGCGGCACGAAGGCGCCGTCCACTTCCACCATCACGTCGGAGATGCGCGCGCCCACCTCGGCCGCGGGATCGAAGGTGTATTTCATCCCCGCCACCTGCGGGAAGCGGCCACCGCCATCCTCGAGCCGCGACACGCCGTTCTCCAGCGCCGCGAGCACGCCCGCGCCCGAGAGCTGGAACGTCGCCAGCGTGTTCTGGAAGGGCAGCACGGTGAGCACCTCGCCCATCGTCACGTCACCCGCATCGAGCGAGGCGCGCAGGCCGCCCCCGTTCTGGAACACGATCTGGATGCCCTGGTCCTTCACCCGCTCGAGGATCGCGGTGGAAACGAGATTGCCCATCTCGCATTCCTCGGCCCGGCAGAATGACCGGTCGCCCTCCACGGCTGTGTCGGAAAAGCCAATGACCTCCTGCTGCATGGCCTCGATGGGCGCGCCAAGCTCGGCCACCCGCGCAGCCACCGCCGCGTCGGGCACCACGGAGGCATCGAGCACCTTCGTCGCCCCGTTCGAGGCCGTGACATTGCCCGCATCGTCAAAGTTCAGGATCAGGTGACCCACATATTTCGAGTAGGCATAGGCCTGCACCACCGGCACGCCCGAGGCGTTCACGAGCGGATAGGCCTCCGCACCCTCCTCGGTGTTGGACAGGAGCGTGTGGGAATGCCCGCCCACGACCGCGTCGAGCCCGGCCACCTCCTGCGCGATCTCGAGGTCCTTCACGAGCCCCACATGGGTGAGCGCGATGATCTTGTCGACGCCCGCGGCTTCCATGGCCGCCACGTCTTCGCGCAGCGCCTCGATCTCGTCCATGAAGACGACGTTCGGGCCCGGCGAGGAGATCTCGGCGGTGTCGCCCGTGAGCGCGGAGACGATCCCGATCGTCTCGCCTCCCACCTCGAGCATCACGCTGTCCTCGAGGACCCCGTTGAGCTCCGGCGAGGCGGAGACGTCGAGGTTGCCCGAGATGACCGGAAAATCCACCATCCCGATGAAGGAGGCGAGCCCCTCGGGGCCGTTGTTGAACTCGTGGTTGCCGGAGGCCATCACGTCAAAGCCGATGGCGTTCATGAACTCGGCCGCCGCCGCGCCGCCATAGGTCGTGAAGAAGGGTGAGCCCTGGAACTGGTCGCCCGCATCGACGACGATGACGTTCTCGCCCGCGAGATCGGCGCGCAGCGCGTCGATGGCGGTCTTGACCCGCGCCACTCCGCCAAAGCACTCGCCGGCCGCGTCATCCTCGGCATTGCAGGTGGAATCGAAGCGGTTGATGGGCTGGATGCGGCTGTGCAAGTCGTTGATGTGAATGATGTGCAGCGTGTAATCGGCGCTCGCCATGGAGCCCATGAGGACGAGGGCGGAGGCGGTTGTGAGCAGACGCATGGCGGTGTTCTCCCTGAAGCTGGACGCGAGCATGCTGCGCCGCCCTAGACCCGCATTGCAACATCTCTTTGACGCAAGGGGCTTGACCGCGCCATCGCGAGGCGGGCATTTGACCCGCGATGCTGATCTACAAAATACTTCTGCCCGACGAGTGGGCGCAGCTCGTGGAGAAGGGCAAGACCGCGGGGGCGCCCATCGATCTTGCGGACGGCTTCATCCACTTTTCCACCGCGGAACAGGTGCGGGAAACCGCGGCCAAGCACTTCGCCGGGGCCGGCGATCTCGTCCTGGCCGCCGTGGAGGCTGCTCCGCTGGGCCAGGACCTCAAATGGGAGGTGTCGCGCGGCGAGGCGCTTTTTCCCCATCTCTACCGGGCACTCTCCCTGTCGGACGTTGCCTGGACGGCGACGCTGGAAAAGACCGCCGCGGGGCACGTCTTTCCCGCGCTCCCCGAGCCCGCGGAGAAGGTCTGACCCTTGCGGGTGCTCGACCGCGTGGCGCTGACGGCCCTGCATCGCCTGGATCCCGAACGCGCCCATGGCCTTGCCCTCAGGGCGCTCCGCGCGGGCCTCGTTCCCCCGGCGAAGGCGGCGAAGGGCCCGCGCCTCGCCACGCAAGTGGGCCCGCTCTCTTTCGCCAATCCCGTGGGCCTCGCCGCGGGCTTTGACAAGAACGCGGAAGCCATGGCGCCGCTTGCGCGTACGGGGCTCGGCTTCATCGAGGTGGGCGCGGCCACGCCCCTGCCCCAGCCCGGCAACCCGAAGCCTCGCCTGTTCCGCCTGACGGAGGACCGCGCTGCCATCAACCGCTTCGGCTTCAACAATGACGGGATGGAGGCCATCGCCGCCCGGCTCGAGGCCTATGGCGGCGCGGTACCCGTGGGGCTCAATCTCGGCGCCAACAAGGCGAGCACGGACCGCGCGCGGGACTACGTCACCGTCTTCCGGCGCTGTGCGCCCCACGTGGCCTTCTGCACGGTCAACATCTCCTCGCCCAACACCGAAAGGCTCCGCGACCTCCAGGGCGCCGACGCGCTCCGCGCGCTTCTCGCAGGCGTGATGGAGGCGCGCGCCGTCACCCCCTGCCCTGTCCTCCTGAAGATCGCGCCGGACCTCACCGATCACGACCTCGAGGACATCGCGCGCATCGCAGAGGAGGCGGGCCTCGACGCCATCATCGCCACCAACACGACGCTCGACCGCGCGGGGCTCACCTCGAGACACGCCCACGAAAAAGGCGGCCTCTCCGGCGTGCCGCTCTTCGACAAGAGCACCCGCGTCCTCGCCCGCCTCTCCACGCTCACAGAGCTCCCGCTCATCGGCGTGGGCGGCGTGTCGAGCGCCGAGGACGCCTACACCAAGATCAAGGCCGGGGCCTCGGCGGTCCAGCTCTATACCGGGTTCATCTACCGCGGCCTCGGCCTCGTGGGCGAGATCACCGAGGGCCTCGACGCGGCCCTCGCCCGTGACGACCACCCCACCCTCGCGAGCGCCGTCGGCAGCGACCGGGACCGCTGGCTCCGCTGACCTCTCCGCCGCCGCCGCACGTGGATGGGAGGCCCGGCCCCCCGCTTCTTTGTGCTACGTACTTCCGCCGGAGGCAGCCGATCCCTCCACCCGCGGGTAGACCAGCATGAGCGTGAGAAACCGCGCCACGAAGAAGACGACGACCGCTGCCCAAAGCCCGTGATTGCCCAGCGGCGCCATCAGCGCCACGACCGCCAGAAGGTAGGCCGCGAAGGAGAGCGCCATCATGTTGCGCATCTCCTGCGTCCGCGTAGCTCCGATGAAGACCCCGTCGAGGAGGAAGGAGCCCGCCGCCACGAGCGGCATCGCCACGAGCCAGGGCAGGAAGTCCCGCGCCGCCGCGCGCACCTCGGGCGCGGTGGTCATCGCATCCACGATCGCCCCGCCGAACACGGCATAGGCAAGCGCAACGGCGGCCGCCGTGCCCATGGTCCAGGCCCCGCAGAGCAAAACGGCCCGCCGCAGCGCCCGCGCGCGGCCCGCGCCCAGCATCCGCGCCACCAGCGCCTCCACCGCGAAGGCGAAGCCGTCGAGCCCGTAGCTCGCGAGGTAGAGGAACTGGATTAGCACCTGGTTCGCGGCCAGCGTCACCTCCCCGAACCGAGCGGAGAGGAAGATGAAGCTCGTGAAGGCGGCCATGAGAAAGACCGAGCGGATGGTGATATCCGTGCTCACGGCGAGGAGCCGCGCGAGGCGCGCCGGCGCGAGGAGCCGGGCGCGTTCCCGCCAATGGGGCCGGGCAAGGACCTCCCGGCAGAACCAGAGCCCGAGGGCGGCACCCGCGACCTCCGCGATGGCCGTGGCCGCGGCCACGCCGGGCACGCCCCAGCCGAGGCCGAGGACGAACCACGCGCTCAAGCCGATGTTGAGCCCGTTCATGACGAGCTGCAGCGCGAGCACGCCCCGCGTCCGCTCCGCCGCGATGAGCCAGCCGGTGATCCCGTAGACCGCGATGGCCGCGGGCGCGGTGACGATGCGGATGCCGAGGTAGCTCGCCACCATCGCCTCCACGGCGGGCGACGCGGGCGCCACGCGGAGCGCCAGCGCGAAAAGCGGGACCTGGAGCAAGATCAGCAGGAGCCCCGCGCCCAGCGCGATGAGGAGCGCCCGGGCGAGGATCGCATCCACCTCCCCCGCATCGCCCTGCCCCAGCGCCTGGCCCGCGAGGCCCGTCGTCCCCATCCTCAGGAAGCCGAAGAACCAGTAGAGCGTCGTCAGGATGGCTGCGCCGAGACCCACAGCGCCAATAGGCGCGGCCTCGCCCATCTGGCCCACCACGGCCGTGTCCACGATGCCGAGGAGCGGCACCGTGACGTTCGAGAGCACCACCGGAACCGCGATCCTGAGCACCCGAGCATGGGTCACGGCCTCCGGCGCGGCGGCGGTCTCAGCCATCCTTGCGCGGCATCACGAAGTGGCAGGTGGCGTGGGCGAAGGGACGTTCGCGATTGTCCTGCCAGCCTTCCACCTGCACGCTCGCGTAGCGCCGCCCCCGCCGGGTGATCCGCGCGCGGGCATAGGCGTCGCGCGGCAGCCCGGAGCGGAGGTAATCCACCGTGAAATCGATGGTCTTGGGCAGCCGCGGCAGCGTGATCCGCTCGGGATCATCCGTTTCGATCACGCCTGCCTCCAGATCGTCCCACAGCGTGGCCCAGCTCAGCGTGACCACCGCCGTGGCCTCCAGAAACGCCGCCGTCACCCCACCATGGAGCGCGGGTAGCATCGGGTTCCCGATGAGCTTTTCGTCGTAGCCAAGAACCCCGGTGAGCTCGTCACCCCGCCGGTCGAAGCCGATGCCCATGAATTCGAGATAGGGGATGTTGCCGACGAGCGCGCCGAGGAGCGCGTCGCGCCGCTGCTTGACGACCTGCACCTTCTCTGGCGGACGCATCACGTGCCGCGCTCCACGGTGAAGGCGCCGGTGGCCGCGGCCACGGGCTCCGCGCGATTGTCGTCGAAGGCCGTGGCGCGCACGAAGGCCACCGCGCGGGTCATGTGATAGCATTCCGCGCGCGCCGTGATGGCCTGCCCGGGCGTAGCCGAGCGCATGTAATCGATGCGCAGGTCGATGGTGGCTGTGCCCACCGGCTGGTCGGGGTGGCACATCACCGCCGCGCCCCCGCACGTATCCATCAGCGCCGAGACGGCCCCGCCCGCGATGACGCCGGTGGCCGGGTCCCCCACGAGGCGCGTATCATAGGGCATGGTGATCTCCGCGATGCCCCCGGCGATCTCGGATATCTCCATGCTAAGAGCCTTCGCGTGGGGGATCGCCTCGATGAAGAGACGCGCGATCTGCGCGGGATCTGGTGGCATGGGAGCGTCCTTCATGGTGCGGGTCCTCTATTCGTGTCGCGTCGCACCTTTGCAAGTCTTCAGGGCGTTGGAAAACGCACGGGCATGGGCTAGCCTCGCCGGCGGGAGGAGACCGATGGCCGAGACACGCCTGTCGTTCAAGGAGATGTGCGCGAAGTTCGACGTCACGCCGCGCACGCTTCGCTACTACGAGTATATCGAACTCCTTTCGCCCGAGCGGGAGGGGCGGTCGCGCTTCTACGGTCCCACCGAGATCGCGCGGATGACCCTCATCCTGCGGGGGCGGCGCTGGGGTTTTTCGCTCGAGGACCTGCGGCAATGGCTGCTGATCTACGAAAACGAGGGCAGCCAGAAACAGCTCGCCACCTTCGTGGAATATGCCGAGCGCCAGCTGGGCGAGCTGCAAGCCAAGCGCGTCGAACTTGACGAGGTGATCGGCGAGCTCGAGGGCTTGAAGACAAGCATCGAGGCCGACCTGGCCAAGAGCTGAGTCCCTGACCCTGCGTCATCCGGGCCGCGGAGGGTGCGGAAAACCCGACCTTCGAGCCGCCGCCCAAACCGCTTTGGATTGAAGAAAGTTGCGCAATTCGGGTCCGCCGATTTACGAAGCTTCCGCACGGAAATTCTGACGCCGCGTCATGTTTACGTCCACGTCACCTTTGCTTGTAACGTAGCATGCGAATCTTCAGCTATGCCGCGACGCGGAAAGCTGAGAGACCGAAACCATGACCGAGACGACCATGACCATCCGGGAGATGTGCGATACCTATGACGTGACCCCGCGCACCCTCCGTTTCTACGAAGCCAAGGAACTCCTGTCGCCCATCCGCCAGGGCACCAAGCGCCTCTTCACCAAGCGCGACCGCGCACGGCTGAAGCTTATCCTGCGCGGCAAGCGCTTCGGGTTTACGCTCGAAGAGATCCGGCAGCTTCTGGCGCTCTATGATCTTGGCGACAGCCAGGCGACGCAAATCCGCGCCACCCGCGAGGTGGCCCAAAAACACTTGGAGGGCATGGTCGCCCAGCGCGACGAGCTGACCTCCGCCATCGACGACCTGCGTGAGCAGCTGAACTGGGCCGACAAAGTCCTCGCGGACATGTCCCAGACGCAAGCCGCGCAGTAGACATCCGCACTCAGGGAGACCCCAATGCCGATCTTCACCGCCCCCACGAAAGACCAGCAGTTCATCCTGCACGATCTCCTGAAGATCGCCGAGCAGGACGTGCCGGGCTACGCCGACCTCGACCGAGACTTCACCGACGCCATCCTCACCGAGGCGGGAAAGCTGGCCGTGGAAGTGCTGCACCCGCTCAACACCGTGGGGGACAAGGAAGGCTGCCACCTGGAGAACGGCGTCGTCCGCGTGCCCGCGGGCTTCAAGGAGGCCTATGACCAGATGGCCGAGGGCGGCTGGATGGCCATGGACATCCCCGAGGAATACGGCGGTCAGGGCCTGCCCTACATCATGCACACCGCGGCGATGGAGCCGATGGTGTCGGCCAATATGGCCTTCAACATGTACCCGGGCCTCTCCCACGGCAACATGGCCGCGATCCTCGCCAACGGCAGCGAGGAGCAGAAGCAGACCTACCTGCCCAAGATGTCCACGGGCGAATGGTCGGGCACGATGAACCTGACCGAGCCCCATTGCGGCACCGATCTCGGCCTCATGCGCACGAAGGCCGAGCCGCAGGACGATGGGACCTACAAGATCTCTGGCCAGAAGATCTGGATCTCCGCCGGTGAGCACGAGATGGCCGACAACATCATCCACCTCGTCCTCGCCAAGATCCCCGGCGGCCCCGAGGGCGTGAAGGGGATCTCCCTCTTCATCGTGCCGAAATTCCTCGTCAACGAAGACGGCTCGCTCGGGGAGCGGAACTCGCTCTCCTGCGGCGGCCTCGAGGAGAAGATGGGCATCCACGGCAACGCCACCTGCGTGATGAACTACGACGGCGCCACGGGATACCTCATCGGCGAGGCGCACAAGGGCATGCGCGCCATGTTCATCATGATGAACGAAGCGCGCCTGGGCGTCGGCCTCCAAGGCTACGCGCAGGGCGAGATCGCCTACCAGAACGCGCTGGGCTTCGCCCAGGACCGCATCCAGGGCCGCGCCGTCACCGGCGCCGAGGCGCCCGAAAAGGCTGCCGACCCCATCATCGTGCACCCCGACGTGCGCCGGAACCTGATGGACCAGAAGAGCTTCGTGGAAGGCGCCCGCGCGCTGACCTACTGGGGCTCGACCATGCTCGACCGGGCGCACCGCCTCGAGGACAAGGACGCCGAGGACATGATGAGCCTGCTCACGCCGGTCATCAAAGGCTTCCTCACCGACAAGGGGTTCGAGACGGCCGTGAACGCGCAGCAGACGCTGGGCGGCTCAGGCTTCACCCAGGAATGGGGGCTCGAGCAATTCGTCCGCGACGCGCGGATCACGATGATCTACGAGGGTACGAACGGCGTGCAGTCGCTGGACCTCGTGGGGCGCAAGCTCGGCATGAACGGCGGCAAGACGGTCATGGCCTTCTTCGACATGGTCAAGGACTTCATCAAGGAGAACGAGGGGAACGAGGCGCTGAAGGCCGACTTCCTCGACCCGCTCAAGGCGGCCTCGAAAGACCTGCAGGCGGCGGGGATGTACTTCATGCAGGAAGGCATGAAGAACCCCAATAACGCGCTCTCGGGCTCGTATGACTTCATGCACCTCTTCGGTCACGTGGCGCTCGGCCTCATGTGGGCGAAGATGGGCAAGGCCGCCCATGAGGCGCTGGAAAACGGCGCCTCCGACACCGAGTTCTACGAGACGAAGCTCGCCACGGGCCGCTACTACATGGCGCGCCCGCTCAAGATGACCGGCACCCACCTCGCCCGCATCCAGACCGGCGGCGAGACGGTGATGGCGCTGGAAGCGGCGAACTTCTAAGCCTCTACCTCGCGACCAACGAAGGGCGGCGCTCTCAGGGGCGTCGCCTTTTTCTTTGCCCGTCGGTCTGCGCTCTTTTCGAGCCCGGGCCCGCCGTTCATGGCCTCTCTCAAACGCATGGCGTTCGGCCACTCCCCCCTTCTTCGCCAGCATGCGCTGGCTTGAACCATCGGTGGCGCGCTTCGCGCGGGGCGCGGTTGGCGTGGCGCGGTTGGCGTGGCGCGGTACTCTTTGGAGAGCACCGCGCTTTCACGATCTGGCCGGATTGCCTCCGGCGGAGGTATTTTTTGAAAAGTGAAAGGGAGGTCGTCCACTCCGCCGTCCAGCGCTTGGTCGCCAGGCGCAGCCACGCCAGAGGGCGGAGCTTCACTTTTCACGGCCATCGGCTCCTCAGCCTGTACCGTACTTGAGTGATTTCAGATTCTGGTGAACAAAGTCCTAACTTCATTTTTCCCGAAATACCTCGGGGGTCCGGGGGCTGGCCCCCGGTCCGGACCTCACAACCGGAGACGCGCCATGACCCTAAAGCTCCACTGCTTCGGCGAGAGCGGCAATTCCTACAAGGCGGCGCTGGCGCTCGAGCTTTCGGGACTGGAATGGAAGCCGGTGAAGGTCGATTTCTTCGACGGAGCGACACGGGCGGAGGGCTATCGCACCCTGAACGCCATGGGCGAGGCGCCGGTACTCGAGGACGGGGATTTCCGCCTCACGCAATCGGGCGCGATCCAGCAATGGGTGACGGACAAGACCGGCAAACATGGCGGCGCGGAGGAGGATCGCTACGAAGTGCTGCGCTGGGTGCTTTGGGACAACCACAAGCTCTCCTCCCAGGCGGGCATGCTGCGTTTCCTGATGAATTTCCTGCCCGAGGAGAAGCGGCCCGCGGAGGTCATCGCCTTCACCCAGGGCCGGCTGCGCGCCGCCTACACCACGCTCGACACCCATCTGGCCGGGCGCGACTGGATCGTGGGCGACGGGCTCACCAATGCCGATATCTCCTGCTGCGGCTATCTCTTCTACCCGGAGCCCTTCGGATTTGATCGGGCCGAGTGGCGCCATATCGACCGCTGGCTCGCGCGCATCGAGGCGCTGCCCGGCTGGGCGCATCCCTATGACCTCATGCCCGGGCACCCGCGCGAGCGGGCCTGAGCGCGGCCGGGTTGAAATCGGCTGAAAGTCGCGCCTCGTAACGCCACGTGACGTTCGCGTCACCCTGCGAAAGCCCGTAAGCTCGCCCCAAGTCACGCTGCCCGCGGCGGGCCCTCCCCCCGCAGGCCGCGCCTAAACGGAGGCCAATGATGTCCTACTTTCGAGAGAAACTATCCGCTGCGTTAAATGGAATGGCACAATCGGACTTAGACGTCCGAACTAAATTGGCAGATGCTTACTCGTATCATCTGTTGCACGCCGCAGATCACCTCCCAGACAACGAAGATGTTCGAAGCTCTTTCGAGAAGTTCGGCGAAGCGTTTTCGCGAGTGGAAGACAAAGAGAAAGGCTCAATAAGAGCAAGCATCGACCAAATGAGCGACAACGAAGTGGAAGAACTAGTCAGTGAAATTTGTGGTCTTGTCTACTACGCGGAGTTCTCGAAATGACCACCGACGCCTATATCTACGACGCCGTGCGCTCCCCGCGCGGCAAGGGCCGCAAGGACGGCGCGCTGCACGAAGTGACCTCCGCGCGCCTTTCGATCCAGATGCTCAACGCCATCAAGGCGCGCAACGGGCTCGAGGGCCACTGCGTCGAGGACGTGATCTGGGGCAACGTCACGCAGGTCATGGAACAGGGCGGCTGCCTCGCGCGGACGGCGGTGCTGGGCTCCGACCTCGATGAATCGATCCCCGGCCTCTCGATCAACCGGTTCTGCGCATCCGGCATGGAGGCCGTGAACCTCGCCGCGAACCAGGTCCGCGCCGGGGCGGGCGAGGCCTATATCGCCGGCGGGGTGGAGATGATGGGCCGCGTGCCCATGGGCGCCGACGGCGCCGCCATCGCCGCCGATCCCAGCCTCGCCATGGAGCAATACTTCGTGCCCCAGGGCATCGGGGCCGATATCATCGCCACGGAATACGGATTTTCCCGCGACGACGCGGATGCCTTCGCGGTGGAGAGCCAGACGCGCGCCGCCCGGGCCTGGGACGAGAACCGCTTCGAGAAATCCATCATCACCGTGCGCGACCAGAACGGCCTGCCGATCCTCGCAGAGGACGAATACATCCGCCGCGGCACCGATATGCAGTCGCTCGGCGCATTGAAGGCCGCCTTCAAGGAGCAGGGCGAGGTCATGCCCGGCTTCGACAAGGTCGCGCTCATCAAGTACCCGCATCTCGAGCGGGTGAACCACATCCACCACGCCGGGAACTCCTCGGGCATCGTGGATGGTTCCGCGGCCGTGCTCATCGGCTCCAAGGAGTTCGGCGAGAAGTGGGGCCTCACGCCCCGCGCGCGCATCCGCTACACCGCCAAGATCGGCTCGGATCCCACGATCAACCTCACCGGCCCCGTGCCCGTCACCGAGAAGCTGATGGCCGAGACCGGGCTCAAGGTTTCCGACTTCGACCTCATCGAGGTGAACGAGGCCTTCTCGTCGGTCGTCCTTCGCTTCATGCAGGCTTTTGAGGCCGACCACGACAAGATCAACGTCAACGGCGGCGCCATCGCCATGGGCCACCCGCTCGGCGCCACGGGCGCGATCATCATCGGCACGCTCCTCGACGAGCTGGAGCGCCAGGACAAGGAGATCGGCCTCGCCACGCTCTGCGTCGCCTCCGGCATGGGCGCGGCCACCGTGCTCGAGCGCGTCTGATCCCAGGGAGAACAGGAAATGTCTGATTTCAGCATGAACGTGGGCGACGACGGCGTCGCCATCATCACCTGGGACACCCAGGGCAAATCCATGAACGTCATGAACGAGCAGGGCTTCCGCGATCTGGAGGCGCTGATCGACACCGTGCTCGGCGACGACGCCATCAAGGGCGCGGTCATCACGTCGGGCAAGGAAGGCACCTTTGCCGGGGGCATGGACCTCAACATCATCGCCAAGATGAAGGAGATGGCCGGGGACACCCCCGCCGAGGGACTCTTCAACGGCATCATGGATATCCACCGACTGCTCCGGAAAATTGAGCGCGCGGGGATGGAGCCGAAGACCAACAAGGGCGGCAAGCCCATCGCGGCCGCGCTCCCGGGCACGGCGCTCGGCATCGGGCTCGAGCTGCCCATGGCCACGCACCGCATCTTCTGCGCGGATAACCCGAAGGCCAAGATCGGCCTGCCGGAGATCATGGTAGGCATCTTCCCGGGCGCTGGCGGCACCACGCGGGTGAGCTGGAAGCTCGGCCCCATGGCAGGCTCGCCCATCCTGCTCCAAGGCAAGATGCATTCCCCGAAGGAAGCCAAGGGCGTAGGCCTCATTGATGAAGTGGTGGATGACCCTGTCCGGGCCGCGCGCGACTGGGTGCTGAGCGAGCCCAAGATCGTGAAGCCCTGGGACGAGAAGGGCTACAAATACCCCGGCGGCGCGCCTTACCACCCGGCGGGCTTCATGACCTTCGTGGGCGCCTCGGCCATGGTCAACGCGAACACGAACGGCGTCTACCCGGCGCCCAAAGCCCTGCTCAGCGCGGTCTACGAAGGGGCCATGGTCCCCTTCGACACCGCGCTCAAGATCGAGGCGCGCTGGTTCACCAACGTGCTCATGAACCCGTCCTCGGGCGCCATGATCCGCTCCCTCTTCATCAACAAGGAGGCGCTGGAAAAAGGCGCCGTGCGTCCTGACGTGCCCGACCAGAAGGTCAAGAAGATCGGCGTCATGGGCGCGGGCATGATGGGGGCAGGCATCGCGCTCGTCTCCGCGCAGGCGGGTATGGAAGTGGTGCTGATAGACCAGCAGCAGGAAAGCGCGGACAAAGGGAAAGCCTATGTCGACGACTACTTCTCCAAGGGCGTGAGCCGTAAGAAGATCACCGAGGAGAAGAAGGCCGCTGCCATGGCCCTCATCACCGCCACGACCGATTACGCCGCGCTCGAAGGGGCCGACCTCATCATCGAGGCCGTCTTCGAAGATCCGGGCGTGAAGGCAGAGGTGACGAAAAACGTGCTGGCGGTGGTCGGTCCCGATTGCATCTTCGCCACCAACACCTCCACGCTGCCCATCACGGAGCTCGCGAAGGCCTCCAACACGCCCGCGAACTTCATCGGCATCCACTTCTTCTCGCCCGTGGAGAAGATGATGCTGGTAGAGATCATCAAGGGCCGCGAAACCGGCGACCGCGCGGTGGCCAAGGCGCTCGACTACGTGCGCCAGATCAAGAAGACGCCCATCGTCGTCAATGACGCGCGCTTCTTCTACTGCAACCGCTGTATCATCCCCTACATCAACGAAGGGATGCGCATGGTCATGGAGGGCGTCGCGCCCGCGCTCATCGAGAACGCCGCGCGCCTCGTCGGCATGCCGCTCGGGCCCCTGCAACTGGTGGACGAAACCTCCATCGACCTCGGCGTGAAGATCGCCAAGGCGACGAAGGCCGCCATGGGCGCGGAGTACGACGACGCCGTGGACGAGATCCTGTTCTGGATGGCCGACGAAGGCCGCCTCGGCAAGAAGTCCAATGCGGGCTTCTACGAGTACGACGAGCGCGGCAAGCGCACGGGCCTGTGGCCCGGGCTCGCGGCGAAATACCCGGTGGCAGACGAGCAGCCCGACCTCATCGAAGTCCAGCACCGCCTGCTCATGATCCAGTCGCTCGAGGCCGTGCGCGCGCTCGAGGAAGACGTGCTCATGGATATCCGGGAGGGCGATGTGGGCGCGATCCTGGCCTGGGGCTTCGCGCCATGGTCCGGCGGGCCGCTCTCCTGGCTCGACATGATCGGCGCGGCCTATGCTTCCGAGCGGACGGCCGAGCTCACGGGCAAGTTCGGGCCCCGCTTCGAGACGCCCGCGCTTCTGAAGGACCTCGCTGCGAAGAACGACACGTTCTACGGTCGCTACCAGCCCGCCATCGCGGCGGAGTGAGCCGCACGCCCCGCCCGGCCGTCAGGATCCGGGCGGGGTCGCCGCTCCGGTCGGCAAAGATTATTCCGACTTTTTTCGCGCGGATTAACGCCTTCGGGCAGCCTGACCTGCCCATGCCGGGGGTGTACTGGTTGTGTACGGGGTGTGTACGGGATGTGACCCCACGCCACCGGGGCCGGGCCCCGCGTCGCCCCGATCGTTAGCCCACCGCGCGCCAGGGTCACGGAAGCTTAGGCCGCCACGCGCTCCTGCGCGCGGAGATCGTCGGCTATGGCCTGTGCCGCCGGGCGTTCGAGCGGCAGATAGGGCAGGTCCCCGTACATGCAGTCGAGGATGCTCGCCATCGCCTGACAATGGACGAGCGCGCCTTCGGCGGCATAGATCATCTGATCCTGCGCGAAATGCAGCACCACGACCGCATGCGGCGCGCGCGGAAGAACGGGCCCGATCCCCTTCCACCCGGCGAGGGTATCAACCGTCACGATTGCGAACGGATCGCCCGTCAGCGTCTCGGCCAGATCGCTTTCCACGAGGACGAGCTGCCGCGGCAGGAGCCAGACTTTTTCGGCGTTTCCGAGCGCCCCCACGGGCACCTCGAGGGGCGCGGCCTGGTCCGGGCAGGTCTCGTGATCGGGCCAGTTCATGACGTGCTCGATCCCCATAACCGTCTGAAATCCATGGTCGAATGTGAGTACGGCATCGCCGATGGCCACGGCCTCCACGTCGCGCCACCCGGCGCGTGTGGCCACGCGGGTGCCGTGCAACAGACCCGACCGGCGGGTCACGCCCACGCGGTCACGAAGCGTCCCGGAAGACGCGAAAGCATCTTTGTAATCGAACATGTGACCATCCCCATGACCATGTTTCTGTGGCAGCGTGGACGGCTGGCAGGCCGGGTCTCCACAACCAAAGGATGCGAAGGTCCCGGGGCGCGGTTTGGGGCGATGCGCGGCAAGAATGAGGCATTTTGTGTAAATTTCGCGCCAGATTTGCGGCGAATGCGGGATTGTTTCCGAAACCGGGACCAGTTCAGCCGTCGAAGCGATAGCCGAAGCGCGCGATGTCCTCGGCGCAGAGCTCCGCCACGCGCAGAGAATCGCTTTCCGAATAGATGCTCCGGTAGTCGGCGGGCCGCTCCGAGCGATTTTCATGGGGAAGGTTAACGCGGAAGCCGACCGCCGCCTCGAGCCCCGCAAGGTCCTCGCGGTGATGCTCCAACCTGATGAAAAGATGACACCTTTCCTGGCCTGACGCGTCAACGACATAGCTTGAATAGGGCGCGGCACGCAGGCTCTCGGCGGTGTGCGGATGGGCGAGGAAGCCGCTGAAATCGGTGCTTTTCGCGAGGCTAACAGCGGCGTGGTCGAAGCTCTGTGCGCGCAGCCAGTGGTAATAGCTCACCAACCGATCCCAGGGATTGCGCACCATCGTGAAGATGAAGAGCTCCTCCAACTCCGCGGGCCCGAGCCACCCGTCGAGATCGCGCAGCGTGGAGTGTTTCCACAGCCGCCCCCGCGCCGGCAGGCCCTCCAGGCGTCGCTTGCGGCGGCGGGCCTTGGGCGTGTCCCCGGCCATGATATCGCCCGGTTTCGCCTTTGCCTCCAACGCCTTGGCCAGCGACGTGCCGCCCGTCTTCGGGATGTGGATGAAGAGGTAGCCCCGCTCGGGCGCGTAGATCATGCGCGCCCCCCGTGCCGCGCGAGGGCCGCGCCGGAGCCCAGGAGGAGGGCGATCCCCAGGAGCCCGAGGGGCCCGATGCCGTGTCCCCAGACGAGCGCGCCCACCGCCGCGGCCACGAGGAGCACGCTGTATTCGAACGCCCCCACGAAGGCCGGCGCGGCGAGCTGGTAGGCCCGCGCGAGGAGCGTCACCGAGACGAGCGCCACCAGCGCCTGCGCGAAGCAGAGCCAGAGCACATGCGCCGGCACCGCCGTCCAGCCGCGGGTGAGGTAGTCGGTCCCCTGAGGATCGAGAAACGGCAGGGCCAGCGCGCCCGCCACTCCGATCATCGCCAGGTATGCGGCCACGAGCGTCCACGCGCTTTCCTGCCCCGTCCAGCGTCGCGTGACCTTGCCCGTCATGCCGTAGAAGAACCCCGCCAGAAGCGGCCCGATCGCGAGCCACCCCGCCGCGGCAGGGTCGGGCTGCACCACTGCGAGGCAGCCCAGAAACCCGAGCAATATCAGGAATGCGGTCCACGGATCCACGCGGCCGCCCTCGGCGCGCGTGACGATCATCACCCAGAGCGGCGCCGTGAAAACGCCCGCGAGCGACTGCGCGACGCTCAGGAACCCGACGCTGGCGAAGTAGAATCCCATGGCGATGGTGAGCAGCGCCGAACGGCCCAGAATGCCCCAGGGATTGACGGGCCGCAGGCGTCGCCCCGTCCCCAGCAGAATGAGCGGCAGCAGCGCCAGCGCCATGCCCGACCGCACCACCTGAAACTGCGCAAGACCCATATGCGCGGCCACTTCGGGCATCGCGTTGTCGCCCACGCCAATGAGCGCCATCCCCGCCACCGCGAGCCCCGCCGCCTTCAGCTCATCGGGCGCGCGCGCGGGCTCAACCTCATCGAGACTGGCCATGCTGCCGTCTTGCCCCTTTGAATTCCGCCACGCGCGTTCCATAACGACAGCTCAAACGGAAGGAAACGACATGGGCTGGATGCAGGACGAAGTAGGCTTGGACAAGCGCGCGGCGAACTTCGTGCCGCTCACCCCGCTCTCCCACCTGCGCCGCGCTCGGGAGGTGTTTCCAGAGCGTACGGCGCTGATTTACGGAGATCTTTCGCTGACCTACGCGGAGTACCATGACCGCGTGACCCGCGTAGCCTCGGCACTCGCCGCGCGCGGCGTGGAGCCGGGCGATGTCGTCGCCACGCTCCTGCCCAACGTGCCCGCGCAGGTGGAGGCGCATTTCGCCGTCCCAGCCACGGGGGCCGTGCTCAACACGATCAACATCCGCCTCGACGTGGGCACCGTGGCCTACATCCTCGGCCATGGCGGGGCGAAGATCCTCCTGGTGGACACGCAGTTCATGGACCTCGCGGAGGCCGCCTGCGACGCCATGGAGGGGGAGGCCCCGCAGATCATCGAGGTGCCCGACGCGGCGGCGGGCCACCCCGCCACGGGCCGCCATCCGACCTATGACGCGCTCATCGACGAAGGCGACGAAGGCTTCCACTGGATCCTGCCCGAGGACGAGTGGGAGAGCCTCGCGCTCAACTACACGTCGGGTACGACCGGGCGGCCCAAGGGCGTCGTCTACCACCATCGCGGCGCTTATCTGATGACCATGGGCACGGTGGTGTCCTGGCGGATGACGCTGCATCCGCGCTACCTGGCCATCGTGCCGCTCTTTCACTGCAACGGGTGGAACCATTCCTGGATGATGCCGGTCCTCGGCGGCGCGGTGGTGTGCTGCCGCGACATCACGGCGGAGGCGATCTATGACGCCATCGCCGATCACGGCGTCACCCATTTCGGCGGCGCGCCCATCGTGCTCAACATGATCGTCAACGCGCCGGAGACCGCGTGGCGCCGCTTCGATCACACCGTGGAGGTCTTCACCGCCGGCGCGCCGCCCGCCGCCGCCACGCTGGCGGCCGTGGGCGATCTCGGCTTCAACGTCACGCAGGTCTACGGGCTCACCGAGACCTACGGGCACGTCACCGAATGCCTCTGGGACGAGGCCTGGGACAGCCTGCCCCAGGCCGAAAAGGCCGCGCTCAAGGCGCGCCAGGGCGTGGCCTTCCCTATGATGGAGGGGCTCGACGTCATCAGCTCCGACGGCACCCCCATCCCGCGCGACGGCGAAGCGACGGGCGAGATCGTCATCCGCGGCAACGCGGTCATGAAGGGCTACCTGAAGAACCCCGAGGCCACGGAAGAGGCCTTTGCTGGTGGACATTTCCATTCCGGCGACATCGCGCTCCGACATCCAAATGGCTATGTGCAGATCGCCGACCGCGCGAAGGACATCATCATATCCGGCGGCGAGAACGTGTCCTCGGTGGAGGTGGAGGGTGTGCTCATGCATCACCCGGCCGTCTCGCTCTGCGCGGTGGTGGCCAAGGCCGACGAGAAATGGGGCGAGGTCCCTTGCGCCTTTGTGGAGCTCAAAGAGGGCAAGGCGGCGACGGACAAGGAGCTCATCGCCTTCGCCCGCGAGCGGCTCGCCGGGTTCAAGACGCCGAAACGGGTGGAATTCATTGAACTACCCAAGACCTCCACCGGCAAGATCCAGAAATTCGAGCTGCGCAAGGTGGCCGCCGACCTCTCCTGAGCAAGCGGGCGGGTTTGCCGGGGGGCCGGAATTGCGGTACGCTTCCCCCAAGCAAGGCAGAGCAGCCATCCACCATGACCGCCCTCAGGGAATATGCCCGGCTGGAGACGACCGGGCTTTGGCGCGCTAACGCGGAGGCGCAGCGGCGGGAGGTGGCCGTGTCCTTCGGCGACGCGACGCTCGTCATCTCGGACATGACCGGCCGCCCCCTGACCCACTGGTCGCTGGCGGCCGTCGCGCGGCTCAATGCGAAAGAGCACCCCGCACTTTTTGCCCCCGCGGCGGGAGAAGACAGCGAGCTGCTCGAGATCCGCGACGCCGACATGATCGAGGCCATCGGGAAGGTCCAGCGCGCCATACAGCGCGCGCGGCCGAAGCGCGGACGCCTGCGCTGGGCCATCCTGGGCGTCACGACGGCGACGCTCGCCTGGCTCGGCATCTTCTGGCTGCCGGGGGCCGTGACCGAGCATACCCTGCGCGTTCTGCCGGAGGTGACCCGCGCGGAAATCGGCGCGCGCCTTCTGGCGGAGACCGCCCGCATCGCGGGCCAGCCCTGCGCGGATCCCTTCGGTTCCGCGGCGCTTGAGCGGCTCGAGGCCCGCGTGGCGCCCGATGCGCAGCTCCACGTGCTCCGCGACGGGCTGTCCGGCACGGTGGCGCTTCCGGGCGGGCATATCCTCATCGGGCGCTCTGTCCTCGAGGACCATGACGATCCCGCGGTGCTCGCGGGCTACGTCGTGGCCGAGACGGCGCGGGCGGGCTTCCGTGACCCCCTGGGCGCGCTTCTGGCCCATACGGGCGCCCTGGGCGCGATGCAGCTTTTGACGACGGGCACGCTCTCTGCGGAGAATTACGAGAGCTATGCGGAGGCGGTGCTCCTCGCACCGCCGCGCTCGGTGCCCGAGGAGCCGCTCTTGCGCGCCTTTGCGGCCCGGGGCCTCGCGACGACGCCCTTTGCCTATGCCGTGGACATCACCGGAGAAACGACGCTCGGCCTCATCGAGGCCGATCCCTTTGCCGGGCAGTCGCTCGCGCCGCCGCTGGAGGACGGGGACTGGCTCGCGCTGCAGGAGATCTGCGCGCGCTAGGCGCCGTCACTGCCGGGCGAACGCTCTCCTGAAGCCTTGCCCGCGCGCCACGCGGAGCGCTTGGTCAAGCGCGCCCGTGCTCTCGAACGGTCCGAGGAGGATCACCTGCCGGCGCTGGCCCTGGCGGGTGTATTTGCCGATCCGGGTGGGAAGACCCGCATTGGCGAGCCCCTGCGCGGCCCGGCGTGCTGCGGCCATATCCGCGAAGGTAGCCACCTGGATCCGTGTCTTCGCGCCCGTGGGCGCCTTCGTCACGTTCGGGGCCGAGCGCGTGGCCAAGGTCGCCGTCTGCCGCTCCTGCGGCGCGGCGCGCGAGGGGGACCGGTTCGCGGGCGCCGGGCGGTAGCTGGCCGCGAGATCGCGCCGCGAGAGGCTGCTGATATCGGTATCGGGATAGGTGAGGCCCGGGAATTCGTGCCCGACGACCCGGCGGGTGCGCCGGTCGTAAAGCCGATGGGGCTTCGACCGGGTCCAGGCCAGGTCATAGGCCGCCGCGCTCCCCGTGACGCCGGCGACGACCTGCGTCCGGCCCGGCAGGCCCCGGTGGGGGTTGAGGCGGCCGTCGTCGAAGACCGGCCGGTAGCCCTTCGGCACCGCGGGGACCGAAACGATGCGCTGGGCCCCCGGCGCCGGAGGAGTGCCGACGGGGACCGCTGCCCCCCGCGCCACCGTCCCGAAACCCGAGGACGGGCTCTGCGCCTGCGGCGTGCAGCGCACGCCCGTGGCATTGTGCCATCGGTTGGATACTTCATCGGCCTGCGCACAGGGCCCCGGCCCGGCGGGGGCGCCACGGACCACCCGTTGCCCCGTGACCGCCTTTTGCGCCGGCGCGCGCGGTCGGGGCGCGGCAGACGACGGGGCGGTGAGCCCGGACACGGGCGCCACGCGGCGCGCGGCCCGCGGCGCGCTGGTTTCGGCGGGCGCAGTGACCGGGGGCGGCGTGGCCCGCGCGGCACGCGCAGCGGGCGCCGGTTCGGGCTCTACGGCAGCGGGGGGCGTAGCGGCGACACGGCTTGGCGCGCCGAAGGTGGGGGTCTGGCCGCAAATCACCTGGCGGTTGCGCGAGACGCGCGGCACCCAGGTAACGTTCCCGTCCACGCCCGCGCGCAGGTAGATGCACCCGTCATTGTCCACGAAGCTGCGCCCTTCGTAGTCCTGCGGCGGGAAATTCACGGGGCTCGACCCCTCCGCCAGGGATTTCGCGAGGCTCGAGGTGGCAAGGCACGCGCCGGCGAGCAGAACCGCAGCGGCCACACAAGAAAGGCGCATATGTATCCCCCAACACAATATGTAGCGGGAGCATGCAGCAAGATGCCTAGATAGTAAAGCGTGGTGACCCTTTATTTGGTCCCAAACATGCGATCGCCCGCATCCCCTAGCCCCGGCACGATATAGCCGTGCGCGTTGAGCTTTTCGTCCACCGCCGCCGTGACGATCTCCACATCCGGGTGGGCCGCCTGCATGGCCGCGACCCCCTCCGGCGCGGCTAGGAGACACAGGAAGCGGATGTCGCGTGCGCCTGCTTCCTTGAGCTTGTCGATGGCGGCGATGGAGCTGTTGCCGGTGGCGAGCATGGGATCGACCGCGATCACCACACGCTCGCCCAGCGCGTCGGGCACCTTGAAGTAGTACTCTACCGGCTGGAGCGTGGCCTCGTCGCGGTAGAGCCCGATGAAGCCCACCCGCGCCGACGGGATGAGCTCGAGCACCCCGTCGAGAAGCCCGTTACCCGCCCGCAGGATGGAGATGAGCGCGAGCTTTTTACCCGCGAGCGTGGGCGCCTCCATCTCCTTGATGGGCGTGTCGATCGTCTTTTTCGTCAGCGGCAGCGCGCGGGTGACCTCGTAGGCGAGGAACTGGCTGATCTCGCGCAGGAGCTGTCGGAAGACCGCCGTGGGCGTGTCGCGCTCGCGCATGAGCGTAAGCTTGTGCTGCACGAGGGGGTGAGTGACGATGGTGAGCTTGGTCATGGTCGCTCCAGTCTCTTTGCAATCTCGGCGCGGGTGTCGTCGTCGCAGAATGCGGCGGCGAGGGCATTGGCATTGAGCTCGGCGAAGTCCTCCGCGCCCCACCCGAAGGCGCGCTCGAGCCCTTCGTATTCGCGCGTCATGGTGGTGTCGAAGAAGGGCGGATCGTCGGTGGACACCGTTACCCTCACGCCCCGCGCGCGCAGCTTCTGTATGGGGTGCGCCGCGAGGCTAGGATAGACGCCGAGAAAGACATTGGAGCCCGGACAGCATTCGAGCGTCACCCCCGCCTCCGCTAGATCGTCCATAAGCGCGGGGTCCTCGGCGGCGCGCACGCCGTGCCCGATCCGCTCGAGCCCCCAGGTCTCCCAGGCCTCCCGCACGCTCCCCGCGTCGCCCCATTCACCGGCATGGCCCGTGAGGTGCAGCCCCGCCTCGCGCGCGCAGTCGAAGGCCCAGGTGAAGTCCTTCGGCGTGCCCATGAGCTCCGCTCCCGCGATCCCGAACCCGCGGATGAAGCCGCCGAAGGTCTCCGCCGCGCAGACCGCCGGCGCCTTCGATTTGTCGGGGCCGAAATGGCGGATGGCGGTGACGACCCCCTTGAGCGTGACCCCGTCCACATGGGCCTCCTCCATGGCTGCGAGGTACTCGCGCCACGCGCCCAGGTCGCCGCCGCCGCAGAAATCCGGGCTCACGAAGGTCTCGGCGTAGACGACATTGTGCGCGGCCAGCTCTTCGAGCACCGCCTGCGTCAGCCGCCTGAATTCCTCGGGGCCCGTGAGCACGCTGCAGGCGGCCTCGTAGACGGTGAGGAAATGGTCGAAATCCCGGTAGGCGTAGCCGCCGTCCTCCTTGAAGATCGCGCGCAGGTCCTTGCCCTGCTCCGCCGCGAGCCCTCGGATGAAGGCGGGCGGCGCCGCGCCCTCGAGATGGAGGTGAAGCTCGATCTTGGGGGTGTTCTTCCAGCTCACAGCAGGGCCCGTCCCGGTCCGTCGGAGGCGATGCCGAGATGCGCGGCGACGGTGGCTCCCACATCGGCGAAGGTCATGGGCGGCAGCCGCCCGCCCGGATCGCCCGGGCGGTGGATGAGCACCGGCACCTGTTCCCGGGTATGCTCGGTGCCCCGCCACGTGGGGTCGTTGCCGTGGTCTGCGGTGAGGACGAGCATGTCGCCCTCGCGGAGTTCCGCCAGAAGTCGCGGCAAGGCGTGATCGAACCACTCGAGATGCGCACGGTAGCCCGCCACGTCGCGCCTATGGCCGTAGAGGCTGTCGAACTCGACGAAATTGGCGAAAGTCAGGCTCCCGCTCTCGGCCCTACCCGCCAGGCGGACAAGATGCTCGAAGAGCTCGCGGTCGGTGCCTTTGACGACGTCGGTGATGCCGCGCATGGAGAAGATGTCGCCGATCTTGCCCACGGCGTGCACGGCCCCGCCCGCGCGCGTGACCCAGTCGCACAGCGTGGGACCGGGAGGCGCGATGGCGTAGTCCTTGCGATTCCCGGTGCGTGTGTAGGCGCCAGGCGCGCCGACGAAGGGCCGCGCGATGACGCGCCCCACCTTCATGGCGTGGAGCCGCGGCGCGAGCGCCTCACACATGGCGAGAAGCCGGTCGAGCCCGAAGGCCTCCTCATGGGCGGCGATCTGGAAGACGCTGTCGGCGGAGGTGTAGCAGATGGGCCAGCCCGTCTCCCCATGGGCCGCGCCCAGGCGGTCGATGATCTCCGTGCCCGAGGCGTGGCAGTTTCCGAGAATGCCCCCGGTGCCCGCGGTCTCCGCCGCCGCGCGGGAGAGCTCCGGCGGGAATGCGGGCTCCTCGACCGGGAAGTAATGCCAGTCCCAGGGCACCGGGAGCCCTGCGAGCTCCCAGTGGCCCGACGGCGTGTCCTTGCCGGGGGAGACTTCGCTGGCCGCGCCCCAGTGGCCCGCTTGCCAGGGGCCGAGCGCCGCCTGCCCGGAGGCCTGCCGGAGCGCCGCGCCGAGGCCGAGGGCGCTGAGGTGCGGCAGGTCGAGGCCCTGCTCGGCGATATGGCCCACGGTGTTGGCGCCCGCGTCGCCGAACTCCGCCGCGTCCGGTGCGCCGCCGATGCCCACGGAATCGAGGACCACGAGGAAAGCGCGTCTCATGGCCCGATCCGATCGTGAAGGAGGTCGGGGGACGCCCCGCGCGTCTCCGAGAGGCTCACCGCCGCGAGCACCGCCCGCACCGCCGCCTCGACCGCGTCTTCCGTGGCCCCATGGACGAAGGCGAGCGGCGCGCCGGCTTCCACCGAGGTGCCCAGCGGAGCGACCTGCGAAAGGCCGACCGACGGATCGATCCGGTCCCTTTCCACCCGTCGGCCTCCCCCAAGCGCCACCACGGCATGGCCGAGCGCGGTGCCATCCCAGGCGGCCACGAAGCCCTCTGCCGGCGCCTCTACGGCGCGCCTCAGCGGCGCCGCGGCGAGGTGTTCCCCGGGGCGCTCGAGCAGGCTCTCCGGTCCTCCTTGCGCGGCGATCATGCGGCCGAACCTCTCCGCCGCCTGCCCGCCATCGAGGGCGCGGGTGAGCCTCAGATTGGCTTCGGCCTCCGTCGCGCAGACGCCCGACAGCACGAGGAGCTCGGCGCCGAGCGCAAGAGCCACCTCGACGATGGGACCGCGCGCCTCGCCCCGCAGCACGTCGATCACCGCGGCCACCTCCAGCGCGTTGCCGATGGCGGGTAGAAGCGGCTGAGACATGTCGGTGATGAGCGCAGCCGTGGGACACCCCGCGCCGTTGGCTGTGGCCACGAGGCTTTCGGCCAGGTCACGCGCCTCAGCGGGTGTCTTCATAAAGGCGCCGCTGCCCACCTTGACGTCGAGCACGAGCGCCTCGAGCCCCGCGGCGAGCTTCTTCGAGAGGATCGAGGCGGTGATCAGGTCCAGCGAGGCCACAGTTCCGGACACGTCCCGGATGCGGTAGAGCCGCCGGTCGGCCGGCGCGATCCGTTCCGTGGGGCCGACGATGGCCGCGCCCGCCGCGTGCACGAGGCCGCGCAGCTCTTCCATAGTGACATCGACGCTCACGCCCGGGATGGCCTCGAGCTTGTCTAGGGTGCCGCCGGTATGGCCGAGCCCCCGCCCGGAGATCATGGGAACGTAGACGCCCTGCGCCGCCAGCATCGGCGCGAGGAGGAGCGAGACAGCGTCGCCCACCCCGCCGGTGGAATGCTTGTCGAGGACCGGGCCCGGCAGGTCCCAGCGCATGATCTCCCCGGAATCCCGCATCCCGGCCGTGAGCGCCACGCGCCCGGCCTCGCCGAGACCCTGGAGACACACCGCCATGGCGAAAGCGCCGCCCTGGGCATCGCTCACCGTGCCATCGCCCAGACCGCGCGCGAAGGCGGCGAGGTCCTCCGGTGCGGGGCGCTGGCCCTGCCGGAGCCCGTCGATCAGGAGCCGTGCGTCCACGAAGATCAGCTTTTTTCCATGTGGCCCGCGCCAAAGGCACCGGGCAGGAGGGCGCCGATGGTGGTGGCCAGCGTCGCGCCGCTCATAGTGGCCAGCGTCACCGGAACGTCTGCGGCGCCGAATTCGGCCAGCTTCTGACGGCACCCGCCGCAGCAGGGAACGGGCTCCGGGCTGTCCGCGATGACGGCCACTTCCGTGATCTGGTATTCGCCCGCCGCGGCCATGGCGGCGATGGCGCCGGCCTCCGCGCAGGTCCCTTCCGGATAGGCCACGTTTTCCACGTTGCACCCCACATGGATCGCGCCTGAGGCGGTGCGGATGGCGGCGCCGACCTTGAAATCAGAATAGGGGGCATGGGCGTTTTCACGCACGGCCCGTGCGGCCGCGAGAAGATCGTCAGACATGCGCCGGACTCTGGCCAGTGCTGCGCCGAATGGCAACCGAGATGCCCGAAGATTCTTTCGCGCGACGCCCTATGGCACGATCTCGGTGGAGAACGCTCCGGGCAGCGCAACTTCGAGGATCTCGGCATCCGCGCTCTCGGCGCTGAGGCGCGTGCGCAGCCCCGGCGGGATGACGAAGGCATCTCCCTCCGTGAGCGTTTGCGGCGCTTGCCCCTCGCCCTCGAGCGTGACGCGCCCCGCCATCACGAAACTGAAATGGATATCGGCGTCATGGACCGCCCAGGCGGGCGCGCCTGCGCCGCGACGGGCCACATGTACGCTCGCCACGCCGCCCGTATGCTCTGCGATGGTCGTGTCGCGACTTTCGAAGCCCGGCAGCCGGAATGGCCGCCACGCGGCGTCGCGCGCGCGGTGATGCACGAAGCGCTGCCCGTCCCACGCCCGGTCCGGGCGCAGCTCCGCGGTGGGCAGCTCCATCCCGTGGTCGATGGTGGTCACATGCTCGGCGGGCACGCCGATCTCGATCACCTCGATATTGTCTGATGCATAGAGCACGCGGTGCCGGATCTCCGGCGGCTGAATCACGCAATTCCCGGCCTCGAGGCGGAAGGGCTCCCCCTGGTCCTCATAGACCAGATCGACCCAGCCCTTGTGGCAGAAGATGAGCTGAAACCCGATGGAATGGTAATGCACCATGTCGGGCACCGGCCCGCCATCGGGGATGCGGATGTGGGAGGCGATGATGGAGCCGCCGAGGCGCGAGGGGATGAGGTCACGGTATTCCATGCCCGCGCGCCCGATGACCCAGGGCGCCTGATCCGCCAGGCGGCGGACGACGAATTCGTGCTGCGTGGGGGGCAGGACGACGGGCGGGGCGAGCGGGGCGATCTCGATGCATGTGCCCGACGGCGCGGTGAGAGCGGTCTCGCCACCCGCGATGAGCACAGGATCGTCGCACAGGATCCGGAGGTGCCCCGGCGGCCCCTCGAGGCCCTGATCGAAGCGCACGCGCATCCCGTAGCCCGAGAGCACGATTACCCGCGGATCGTCGGCCGGATATATCTCGTCGAGCCGAAAGCCGAGACGCTTCGTGAAGAAAGGGATGTCGGCCTGCACGTCGCGGGCCGGCAGTACGACCTCCGCCCTGATGTTCTGCATACGTCTCATCCTCCCCCGGTCGGCGGGCCCGCCCCAAGCCTGTCCCGGCATCGCACCGGGAGCGCCCCTACCTCCACGCGCGGAGGTCCCGGGTCAAGCGGGGAGGCGAAGCTTGCGTGGACAAGGCCGCGCCCTGCTTCTACCCATGAAAGAAACGCAAGACGAGCCGCCACGCCCCATGAGCCACGATACCGAAAGCCCCGCCCTCGCCTATCATCGCCTTCCAAAGCCCGGAAAGCTCGAGATACGCGCGACAAAGCCCCTGGCCAACGGGCGCGACCTGGCCCGCGCCTATTCGCCCGGCGTGGCCGAAGCCTCCAGCGCGATCGTGGCCGATGCGGACGCGGCGCGGGATTACACGGCGCGCGGCAACCTCGTGGCGGTCGTCTCCAACGGCTCGGCCGTCCTCGGACTGGGCAATATCGGGGCGCTCGCCTCGAAACCGGTCATGGAGGGCAAGGCGGTCCTTTTCAAGAAATTCGCCGATATCGACTGTTTCGACATCGAAATCGACGAGGCCGACCCCGAAAAGCTCGCCGATATCGTCTGCGCGCTGGAGCCCACTTTCGGCGCGATCAACCTCGAGGACATCAAGGCGCCCGATTGCTTCATCGTGGAAAGGATCTGCCGCGAGCGCATGAACATTCCGGTCTTCCACGATGACCAGCACGGCACGGCGATCGTCGTGGGCGCGGCGGCCACCAATGCGCTGCGCGTGGTGGGCAAGGCGTTCGAGGACATCAAGATCGTCTCCACCGGAGGCGGCGCGGCGGGGATCGCCTGCCTCGACATGCTCCTCAAGCTCGGCGTGAAACGGGAGAATGTCTGGCTCTGCGACATCGACGGGTTGGTCCATGGAGGGCGCGGGAATTCGACGCCGCAAAAGGACGCCTACGCACAAGGCACGGAGCCCGGTACGCTGGGCGAGGTGATCGAGGGGGCAGATCTCTTCCTCGGGCTGTCGGGGCCAGGCGTGCTCAAACCCGAGATGGTCGCGAAGATGGCCGCGCGGCCCATCGTCTTCGCCCTCGCCAACCCCACGCCCGAGATCCTGCCCGACGAGGTGCGCGCCGTGGCGCCGCACGCCATCGTCGCCACGGGGCGGAGCGATTTCCCGAACCAGGTCAACAACGTCCTTTGCTTTCCGTTCATCTTCCGGGGCGCCCTCGACGTGGGCGCGACCGAGATCAACGACGCCATGGAAATCGCCTGCATCGAGGGCATCGCGGCCCTGGCCCGCGCCACGACAAGCGCGGAGGCGGCGGCGGCCTACAAGGGGGAACAGCTTTCCTTCGGGGTGGACTACCTGATCCCGAAACCCTTCGACCCTCGCCTCATGGGAGTGGTGGCCTCCGCCGTGGCGGGCGCGGCAATGGAAACGGGCGTGGCCACAAGAGAGATCGACGTCGCGGCCTACAAGCGCGAACTCGACGGCTCCGTCTTCCGTTCGGCCCTCATCATGCGGCCCGTCTTCGAGGCCGCCCTGACCGCGACGCGGCGCGTGGTCTTCGCCGAGGGCGAGGACGAGCGCGTGCTGCGCTGCGCCCAGGCCACGCTGGAGGACCTGTCGGAGTTTCCGATCCTCATCGGGCGGCCCGACGTGATCGAGGCGCGCTGCGAGCGGGCGGGGCTCAAGATCAGGCCCGGGGATTTCGACGTGGTCGACCCGAACGACGACCCCCGCTACCGCGATTACTGGAACACCTATCACGGGCTCATGGCCCGGCGCGGCGTGACACCCGACATCGCCCGCGCGATCATGCGCACGAACACGACGGCCATCGGCGCGGTCATGGTGCATCGGGAAGAGGCGGACAGCCTCGTCTGCGGCACGTTCGGGCAATACCACTGGCACCTGAGATACATCACCGAGGTGTTGAGCGGGACGGACGAAGATCTCCATCCCATCGGCGCGTTGTCGATGATGATCCTGGAGGACGGCCCGCTCTTTCTGGCGGACACCCATGTCCACGATCAACCGACGGCGGAGCAGATCGCGGAGACGACGATCGCCGCGGCCCGTCATGTGCGCCGCTTCGGCGTAGAGCCGCGCATCGCGCTTCTGTCGCGGTCCCAATTCGGTGATCAGGATTGCGGCACGGGCCGCACCATGCGCGGCGCGATGGAGATCCTCGACGCGGCCCCGCGCGACTTCATGTACGAAGGCGAGATGCACGCAGCCTTCGCTTTGAGCGCCGAGAACCGGGAGCGGATCTTTCCCGGCTCCCGCCTTACCCAGGATGCCAACGTGCTCGTCTTCGGGATGGCGGATGCGGCCTCGGGCGTGCGCAACATCCTGAAATACAAGGCGCGCGGGCTCGAAGTGGGCCCGATCCTCATGGGCATGGGCAACCGCGCCCATATTGCCACGCCCACGATCACGGCGCGCGGGCTTCTGAACATGACTGCGCTCGCGGGCACGCCCGTGGCGCAATATGGCTGACCGCGCGCATAGCCGCCGGCAATGGCGGCGGGCGGTGAACCTCTCCGCGCTGCTGGGCTGGACGCTCTTTTGCTTCGAGAGCGCCTTGGGAACGCTGTCGGAGGAACCGGGGCGGCTCGTGCACCTCCTGATGCTCCTGCCCTGGGCGGCGGCGCTCGGGCTGCCTGTTGCTTTCGCGGTCTGTTGGATCATCGGCGGGCCGCTCTTTTGGCGGCTGCTGCGCCGACCGGAACGCGCATTAAGGCGGCGCTGGCGGGCGCGGGATACGCTGCCGTCTTCGCCGGCACCTCGATCCTGCATGGCCGGTTGATCGGGCTCAGGATCGCGCGAGACGACAGCTTCAACTCGCAAATCGATGGCGGCGATTATGTCCGCCCCGTCGACGGGATACTCACGGCCGATGGCTGGCTCGTGGTGGCGCAGAACGCCGTGGTCTTCGTTGCCATCGGCGCGGCGGTGGGGCTTTTTGGTGCATTGGCTCGTAGGCCCGCCGCGTGGTGCGGGCGGTGAGGCAAAGGCGCATTGAGCGGGCTTGGGCAACACCCCCTCTCCGCGCGCGTCGGGCCCGACACGCCGGAGTAAACCATCCCGGTTCGGCGACGAGACCCTGACGAAAGTGCAGAGCATCCGGGGCCCCGGAGCAAAGGATCGACCGGTCGCCCGACGCGGGCCCGCTTGTCCCTCTCCTTGCGAAAAAAAGACTTCCGCGAAACGTCTCGGCAAATTCCTTGCGCAGGAGTTTGGGCTATCTTCGCCGTCCCGGAGACGGCGCCAAAACCCTTCTCGAAGGATTTGCCCATTCCCTCGCAAGGAATTTGCGTCCCGCGGGGCGTGCGAGCGCAATCATTCTTGCCGCTTGGCGCACCCATCGCCTACACCCGCCGGAACGGGGGAGGACCGCATGGGATACAAGGACGTCTATTCCGGCTGGCAGGCCGATCCGGAGAGCTTCTGGATGGAGGCCGCCCATGCCATCGACTGGGTCAAGGCGCCCACGAGGGCCCTAGATGACAGCCGCGCGCCGCTCTCCGAATGGTTCACGGATGCCGAGGTCAACACCTGCTGGAACGCGGTGGACCGCCACGTGGAGGCCGGCCGGGGGAGCCACGCCGCCATTATCTATGACAGCCCCATCACCGGGAAATCCGCCACGATCACCTATGCCGACCTGCAGGGGCGCACCGCCGCCCTCGCCGGCGCGCTTGCGGCGCGCGGCATCTCCCTAGGCGACCGCGTCATCATCTACATGCCCATGGTGCCCGAAGCGCTCATGGCCATGCTGGCCTGCGCCCGCATCGGGGCGATCCATTCGGTGGTCTTCGGCGGCTTCGCCTCAAACGAATTGGCGGTGCGCATCGACGACGCCACGCCCAAGGCGATCATCGCCGCCTCATGCGGTTGCGAGCCGGGCCGCATCGTCCCCTACAAGCCGCTCCTCGACGAGGCGATCGCCATGGCGGGGCACAAGCCCGACTTTCAGATCATCCTCCAGCGCGAGGAAGGGCCCTGCGATCTGGGGCCCTCGGACGTGGACTGGCACGCCGCGCAGGAGGGCGTGATCCCGGCGGCCTGCGTCCCCGTACCCGGCACCCATCCCGCCTATATCCTCTATACGTCCGGCACCACGGGCCAGCCCAAGGGCGTCGTGCGCCCCACCGCGGGGCATCTCGTGGCGCTCAACTGGACGATGAAGAACGTATACGACATCAATCCGCCCACTGCGGAGGGCACGGAGGTCTTCTGGGCCGCCTCGGATGTGGGGTGGGTCGTGGGCCACAGCTACATCTGCTATGCTCCCCTCACCCACGGCAATACCACCGTGGTCTTCGAGGGTAAGCCCGTCGGCACGCCCGACGCGGGCACCTTCTGGCGCGTGATCCAAGACCACAAGGTCAAAGCGCTCTTCACCGCGCCCACCGCCTTCCGCGCCATCAAGCGGGACGATCCGAAAGGCGCGTTGGTCGGCGACTACGACCTCTCCTCGCTGGAATGCCTCTACCTCGCCGGGGAGCGGGCCGACCCCGACACCATCATCTGGGCGCAGGAAAAGCTCGGCGTACCTGTCATCGACCACTGGTGGCAGACAGAGACGGGCTATGCCATCGCCGCCAATCCCATGGGGATCGAGAAGCTGCCGGTGAAGCTCGGCTCCCCCTCGGTGCCCATGCCCGGCTACGACGTGCAGATCCTCTCCGACGAGGGTCACCCGCTCGCGCCGGGCGAACTCGGCGCCATCGCCGTGAAGCTTCCCTTGCCCCCCGGCACGCTCCCCACACTCTGGAACGCCGAAGAGCGCTTCACGAAAAGCTACCTCGACGCCTTCCCGGGTTATTACGAGACGGGCGATGCGGGCATGATCGACGAGGATGGCTACCTCTACATCATGGCGCGCACCGATGACGTCATCAACGTGGCGGGCCACCGGCTCTCCACCGGGGCGATGGAGGAGGTGCTGGCCGGGCATCCCGACGTGGCCGAATGCGCCGTCATCGGCGTCACCGACGCGCTCAAGGGTCAGCTTCCGCTCGGCTTCCTGTGCCTCAACTCCGGCACCCAGAGGCCCGAGCCCGAGATCGTGGCCGAGGTCATCGCCAAGGTGCGCGACGAGATCGGGCCCGTGGCGGCCTTCAAGCTCGCCGCCGTCGTGCCGCGCCTGCCAAAGACCCGCTCGGGCAAGATCCTGCGCGGCACGATGGTCAAGATCGCCGATAGCGAAGCCTACAAGATGCCGGCGACCATCGACGATCCCGAGATATTGGGAGAGATCGAGCTGGCGTTGAAAGGGCTGGGCTACGCGCAAGCTTCCCACATCAAATGAAACTGAAGACGAATGGCAAGGCTATCGAATATTTTATTGATAGCCCCAGTAAGACTAACACCGCTATTCCTCCAACCAAAAGAACTCCAGCGAGAATGAACTCAAAACTGCTCCTGTGCATCAACTCATTGTCAGCCAAAAGAAATCCCAATATTTTCTCGTCACCAACGCGCACGTCGGCCTGCTCGATCACGGAAATGACTTGATACGTGACGACTGTTGCAAGAATAAATGCAAACACATCGCCAAAGAGTGATGGTGGTCGACCAGCGTATCCCGAATAAACGACGATTAATCCGACAGAAACACATGCAAACAATTCCCCGGCACTTACCGGGTTAATTTTTGTGGCAATCAATCGGGAGATCGGAACGCGGTAAGAATAAGGCAATTCAAGGTTCTTGACCGCAACGTCGGCATCCAAGACTGCATCGGTCAGCTTCGACGAGCTCAGCCTCCAAGCCAGCAACAGAGCCTCCCGCTTTTTCTCAGGAGCCACCGCTCGTTCTAGCAGGCGAGCCAAGTCGAACATTACCTCCTCACGACGAACCCTTGTCTCTGAGATTCTAGCGAATAGGAAGCCGATCAAAATTGCGTAGAGCGTTATCGGTGCAGCAATAAAAACAAAATCCAACTCCTGACTCGTGGAAGTATCGAAGAACGAAATACTACCAAAGGCAATAGCAGATGCAACCGCGCCAAAGAATGCGTAGTTCCGCTCACCCTTGAAGTGAGCAAATACGTTGGCGGCGAAGATCAACATCGCCCCGAGAAGGATGCTCCAGCTCAACTCATCTAACCCGGCGGCATAGAGCCAAAAGAAGCCCAATACTGGCGCAAGATATACTATCAGTTGGGTAGAGCTACGCCTTGAAGTCGACACACCGATCCAGAAAAGAAAGCCCCCAAAACCTTCGATCATTCCAAAACCCAAAGAGCTATCTATTGAAAAAATATTGAATGCTGACACGTTCTCAAATGCGACTGCCCCACACACTGCAAAGAGAAAGGCAAAGGCCCTATTGGCGAGCTCCACTGCCCCAAAGGCGGCAACTGATTGTTCGCTCTGTTCAATTGCCAAGAAAGACTTAGACTTGAAGATGACTGCAACCGCCATCAACAGTCCCGCAACGAGTCCCAGAATTTCACCTGAGAATTCGAACGCGTAACTCTGCGAACCCAAAGTTGGATTGAGAATACATGCGAGGCCGACGATTCCGATTATTGCAGAAAAAATCTCCACCTTACTCAAATTTGGAAAGCGCCCAGCGAAGAAAATAGGGAGCGCAAACATGAAAATAATTGGCCAAAGCTCATACAGAATTGCTACCGCTGAGTTTGAACCGAACTCAAAAGCCCTCACCAGAACATAATATGACAGTGTAGCGGTAAATGCCGCTGCCGCAAGGTAACTAAGACTAACTGCGGAGAGTATTTCCTTGATACTGTGCGATCTCTTCTTGAAGATGAGGTAGATGCTCAAGTCGATCAAACAAGCCACAAAGCACGCTTTTGAAACGTACAAAAATGGCGACACATTTCCTACAGAAAGCGCATTAAATAAAGGGAAGAGGGAGTAAAATCCTACAGCTCCCAACATAGCAACTATCGAGGTCGTCTGATTTTGGCTCACTCGTTTGTCACCTATGTTTTCCAAGAAGTCGGCGCCTACCAAGCATTCATCAACGCTATTTTGACGCGTGTGGCACGTCAAGATTTCCATAAGCCTTCGCTAAATGTTTAGCGTCCTCTCGGCGTGCAGGTCCTTGCGCTGGCCTATCGATCCGGTGAGGCCTGGAACGAGAGCGCCTTCGAGAACGCGGAATTCGATGCGCTCCTGGCGGACGCCACGGCCATCGCCGACGCCGACCGGCGGCGCGAGGTCATGGCCCGGATCCAGACGATCATGCAGGAGGAAGGCGTCGTCGTGCAGCCCTACTGGCGCTCGATCTTCCGCCATTTCCGCCCGGATGTGGTTGGGGCCGAGATGCACCCGACCTTCGAGATCCACGTGACGAAACTGGGCTTCGCCGCGTAACTCCGCTTGGAGTGGCGGCATCGCATGCCTCCGGCGGAAGTACGGGGCACAAAGAAGCGGGGGACCGTGCCCTGCCGCCACAAAGTGCGCGCGGCGCGGCAGAGCGCTAAAGGGGACGGCGGGCGGGGCGCCTTTGCCGCGAGGCAAACAGCGTCCGTCCCGCCGTAACGCTTGTCTGTCGCGCGGAGCCGCGCGACAGGTGGGACATGAAAGCAGACGTCATCATCGTCGGCGCGGGTCTCGCGGGCCTCGCCGCAGCCGCGGAACTCGGGGACCGGGGCAAGCGGGTACTCGTCCTCGACCAAGAAGGCCCGCAGAACCTCGGCGGGCAGGCCTTCTGGTCCCTGGGCGGCCTCTTCATGGTCGACACGCCCGAGCAGCGCCGCATGGGCATCCGCGACAGCCACGCCCTCGCCACGCGCGATTGGCAGGGCTCGGCGGGCTTCGACCGCGACGAGGATCACTGGCCTCGCCTGTGGGCCGAACGCTACCTCGACTTCGCGGCGGGCGAGATGCGCGGCTGGCTCCACGCCATGGGCCACCGCTGGTTCCCCGTCGTGGGCTGGGCCGAGCGGGGCGGCGGGTTTGCCACCGGCCACGGCAATTCCGTCCCCCGCTTCCACATCACCTGGGGCACGGGTCCCGGCGTCCTCGCGCCCTTTCTCAACCGCTGCGCGGCGCATGAAGGCGCGGGCCGCCTCACCTATGCCTTCCGCCACCAGGTGGACCGGATCGAGAGGACGGACGGGCGCGCGTCGGGCGTTTCAGGCACCGTCCTCATCGAAGACGACGCGCCCCGCGGCGCGAAGACGACCCGCGACGCCGTGGGCGATTTTCGCGCGGAGGCCGACGCCGTCATCGTCACCTCGGGCGGCATCGGCGGCAACTTCGAGATGGTGCGCCGGAACTGGCCCACCGCGCGCCTCGGCCCCGTCCCTGACGACATGGTCGCGGGCGTGCCCGCACATGTGGACGGCCGCATGCTCACTATCTCCGAGGCTGCGGGCGGGCGCGTCATCAACAATGACCGCATGTGGCACTACACCGAGGGCGTGAAGAACTGGGACCCGATCTGGCCCGCGCACGGCATCCGCATCCTGCCCGGGCCCTCGTCGATGTGGCTCGACGCGCACGGCAACCGCCTCGCACCGCCCGCCCTGCCGGGCTTCGACAGCTTGGGCACGCTCAAAAGCATCCTCGCCACGGGCCAAAGCTACAGCTGGTTCATTCTCACCCAGCAGATCATCAAAAAGGAGTTTGCGCTCTCGGGCTCCGAGCAGAACCCGGATTTCACCTCAGGCAGCTGGCTCCAGGTTATCCGGGAACGCATTCTCTCGGGCAAACGCACCACCGGGCCCGTGGAGGCCTTCAAGGAGCGGGGCGAGGATTTCGTCGTGGCACAAAACCTGCCGCAGCTCGTGGCGGGCATGAACCAGGTGGCCGGTGGACAGCGCATCGAGGAGGCCCATCTGCGCGCGCAGATCGAGGCCCGCGACGCCCAGATCGACAATCCCTTCTCCAAGGACGCGCAGATCATGGCGATCCACGCCGCCCGCAACTACCGCGGCGACCGCCTTATCCGCACGGCCAAGCCGCACAAGTTCCTCGATCCCGCCAACGCGCCGCTCATCGCCGTGCGTCTCCACATCCTCACGCGGAAGACCCTGGGCGGCCTCGAGACCAATCTCGACGGCCAGATGCTGCGTGCTGATGGGAGTGTCTTGGAGGGGCTTTATGCAGCGGGCGAAGTGGCTGGGTTCGGCGGCGGCGGGCTGCACGGCTACAACGCGCTCGAAGGGACCTTCCTCGGCGGCTGCATCTTCTCCGGCCGGAATGCGGGGCGCGCTGCGGGGTAGCGCGCGCGGTGGCCGAAGGGGGGACCACCGCGTGCCGGCGGCCCACCGGCATCCTGCCCGGATGGACCCCGCGGGCTGGCGCGCCTACTCGAACTGCTCGCGGATGAGCCGCTCCTCGAGCCCGTGGCCTGGATCGAAGAGGATGCGGTGCTCAACTTCGCTCCAGCTCTCGATTTCCACCTGCACGACATCGCGCACATTGCGGCCGTCGGCATCGGCCATGACGGGCCGCTTCTCCCCCCCGATCACCTCGAAGCGCACCTTTGCGCGCTTGGGCAGGAGCGCCCCGCGCCAGCGCCGCGGCCGGTAGGCGGCCACGGGCGTGAGCGTCAGCACCTCCGATCCGATGGGTACGATGGGTCCGTGTGCGCTGTAGTTATAGGCGGTGGACCCGGCAGGCGTGGCCACGAGCGCGCCGTCGCAGGCGAGCTCGGCCATGCGGAGCTTGTCATCCACGTAGATGCGCAGCTTCGCCGCCTGCGGCCCCTGCCGGAGCAGCGAGACCTCGTTGATCGCGAGCCGCTCGGTCACCGAACCGTCGACACCGGTGGCGCGCATGCGCAGCGGGTTGATCACCGCCTCCTCCGCCGCCGCCAGCCGGAAGAGCAGGTCCTCCTCCCGGTACTCGTTCATGAGAAACCCCACCGTCCCCCGGTTCATCCCGTAAACCGGCACCGGAGAGCCCTCGGTGGCGTGCAGCGTTTGAAGCATGAAACCGTCCCCGCCGAGGGCCACGATCACCTCCGCCTCGGCCACATCCACGTGGCCGTGGCGCTCCGTGAGCCGGTCTCGGGCCTCCTGCGCGAGTGCCACGTCGCTGGCCACAAAGGCGATCTTCTGCTTTTGGGCCACGCGCGTCCCCCGGGGTCGTGTTTCCCAAAGACTGCGCCGGTCACGATCCGAAAGGCAAGTCACCAATCGGCATCGGCTGGCGCGCCCCGGCGTTGCAAATGCCGGGGATTGCGGTATTCCCACGCAATCCCGCGCGCTAGAGAGACGCGACCTCATCTGGAGAGAGCCCCATGAACGCCCCGCACCGTGAAGCCGCCTTCTTTTCCAAATCCCTCGCCGACACCGACGCCGAGCTTTTCGGTGCCATCGAACAGGAACTGGGCCGTCAGCGCGACGAGATCGAGCTGATCGCCTCCGAGAACATCGTCTCGAAGGCGGTGCTGGAGGCGCAGGGCTCGGTCATGACGAACAAGTACGCGGAGGGCTACCCGGGCCGCCGCTATTACGGTGGGTGCCAGTACGTGGACGTGGCCGAAAACCTCGCCATCGAACGGGCCTGCAAGCTCTTCGGCGTGGCCTTCGCCAACGTGCAGCCCAATTCCGGCTCCCAGGCCAACCAGGGCGTGTTCCAGGCGCTGCTCCAGCCCGGTGACACGATCCTCGGCATGTCGCTCGACGCCGGCGGCCATCTCACCCACGGTGCGAAGCCCAACCAGTCCGGCAAGTGGTTCAACGCGGTCCAGTACGGCGTGAGCCGGGAGACGAACCTCATCGACTACGACGAACTCGCGCGGCTCGCAGAGGAGCACAAGCCGCAGATGATCATCGCGGGCGGCTCGGCCATCCCACGCCACCTCGACTTTGCCAAGTTCCGCGAGATCGCCGACAGCGTGGGCGCCTATCTGCTGGCGGACGTAGCACACTTCGCGGGCCTCATCGCGGCGGGCGTCTACCCCGACCCGTTCCCGCATGTCGACGTGGCCACAACCACGACCCACAAGACCCTCCGCGGCCCCCGCGGCGGCATGATCCTCACGAATGACGAGGCGATGGCCAAGAAGTTCAACTCCGCCATCTTCCCCGGCATCCAGGGCGGGCCGCTCATGCATGTCATCGCGGCCAAGGCCGTGGCCTTCGGCGAGGCGCTGCGCCCGGAATTCAAGACCTACCAGAGCCAAGTGATCAAGAACGCCCAGGCCCTGGCCGACCAGCTCGAAAAGGGCGGGCTCGCCACGGTCACGAACGGCACGGACACCCACGTCATGCTCGTGGACCTGCGGCCCAAGGGCGTGAAGGGCAACGCAACGGAAACGGCGCTCGGCCGTGCGCATATCACTTGCAACAAGAACGGGGTGCCATTCGATCCCGAGAAGCCCATGGTCACATCCGGCATCCGGCTCGGCTCCCCCGCCGGCACGACGCGCGGCTTCGGCGAGGGCGAGTTCCGCCAGATCGGCGACTGGATCAACGAGGTCGTCGACGGGCTCGCCGCCCATGGGGCCGATGCCAACGAGGCCGTGGAAGCCAAGGTCAAGGCCGAGGTCGCCGGAATGTGCGCCCGCTTCCCTCTCTACTGACGTCGGTCAGACTTTCGGCGCAAGGCCTCGGACCCCGTCCGGGGCCTTCGCCTTCCCGCCCGCGCTCAGGCCACCCACGCCCAGAGCCCGCCGAGAACGAGCGCGGCCAGGGACAGGTTCACGATCACGGTCGTCGCGATGTCGAGGGCAACGCGCCCGCGTCTCTCCGCGTCGCTCAGCCCCTCCAGATGCATGTATAGCGCCGTCTCCGCCCGCTCGAACGCCGCCGTGTCGATCTCGGCCGGCTCGTGGGAATTGCCCAGCGCCGCCTCCACGCGGACGAGGGCTTCGGCCTGCCGCACCTCATAGCGCGGCAGCGTGCGCCTGATCTTCCGGAGCTGACGGCCAAGGTCCCCGCCAATGCCATAATTCGTTGCGATGGCCGCGCGGAGCATGGCGAGCCGATCAGAGGCGTCCTGGGGGTCCATCGCCCGAGCCTAGCGCGCCCGCTCTGGTCAGGCCACTACCATCCACGCTACGCAGGGGCATGTTGAATTCAATCACTTACGGCACTGGCGGACCACCGCTCGTGATCGCTCACGGGCTTTTCGGCTCCGCCCGGAACTGGGGGGTGATCGCCAAGCGCCTCGCCGAGAGGCGCCAGGTGATCTGCGTGGACATGCGCAACCACGCGGGCAGCTTCTGGTCCGACGACATGGGCTACGAGGCCATGGCCGCCGACCTCGCCGAGGTGATCCGACCGCTGGGGACAGTGGACCTCCTCGGCCATTCCATGGGCGGCAAGGCCGCAATGGTCGCCGCGCTCGGCGGTGCCCCGACACGCCGCCTCGTCGTGGCGGACATCGCGCCGGTCCCCTACACGCACACGCAGATGCACTTCATCGACGCCATGGAGCGGCTCGACCTCGAGAGCCTCACCACCCGGGCGGAGGCCGATGCGGCTCTCCAGAAAGGTGGTGATGGCGGCTTCGAATTCCCGCGGCTTCTCGGCGTGCAACCAATGCCCCGCGCCGGGGATCTTGGCAAACCGAGCGGAGGGGAAATGGCGTTTGATGGCATGGCGGATATCCTCGGCTTTCCCGATCTCGACGACGCTTGGGACGGAGAGGCGCTGTTTCTCTCCGGCGCGCTGTCGGACTACGTCAGCCCCGACGCCCGCCCCGCCATCAAACGCCATTTCCCCTCCGCTCGGTTTGCCAAGATCCCCGGCGCGGGGCATTGGTTGCACGCCGAGAAGCCGCGGGAATTCGAAGCCGCCATCACCACCTTTCTGGAGAGCCCATGAAATCGTCAGGCATTCTCAACGCCCGCCTCGCGGGCCTCATCGCAGGTCTCGGGCATACCGATTCGCTCGTCATCGCCGATGCCGGGCTGCCGATCCCGCGCGGGGTGGAGGCGGTGGACCTCGCGGTGCGTCTCGGGGTGCCGGGTTTCTGGCCGGTGCTCGACGCGGTACTGGCCGAAATGGTCGTGGAGGCGGCGTTCGTGGCCGAAGAAGCGGGCGCGCTCATGGCGGATTTCGAACGCCGCCTTCCCGTAAAAACCGTTTCCCACGAAGAACTTAAGCGGATGTCGGCGGCGGCGAGGGTTGTTGTGCGGACGGGGGAGGGCACGCCTTACGCCAATATCGTCCTGCAGGCGGGCGTGGCGTTTTAAGGCTTCGTTAAGGACGCAAGGGCATGGTTAACGCATGCTCGACACCGCCCCCACCACCCGCCTTCACCGCTGCGCGCTCCTCCACGAGGACCCGCAAAGCACCGCCATCACGGACCATATCGCCCTCGTGCGCAGCGCCTTCGCCGCCGAACGCGCCCAGGCCCCCATGGAGACGCACGCCGCCTGCATTCTCCCCAACGGCCTCTATTTTGTGCTGGGCACCCGTGAAGCCGACGATATCTGCCACCGCCTCACCCGCCTCTCGGCCTCGCTCCGCGCCCATAGCGCGGGCGCGATCCGCCTCGTCGCCCCGGCCCATGCCCGCATCCCGGAGGGCGGGCGCGACGCCGCCTGCCGCGCCTGCGAGGAGATGCCGGTGACCTGGGAACTCTGCGACCGCGCGGAGGACTGGCCCTACAGCTCCCTCCACCGCAGGGCGGCCGCGCGGCAGAAAGAGGTGTCTTAAGCAGATCTTCACCGTCCGGCGGGGTCACGAAGGCCGCTGGTGACGGATCGTTCACACTCGGACCAAGGCACAAGCCGTACACAACCTGTACACAGCCCGTATGCACTGGTCTCGCTCGGGTGGCCCCGCGCATAAAGGTTAACGCCGCCCGGAAAAGGAGCACCCAGCTCCGATTAGAGCGCGCCCACCGCCACGCCCCGACGCAGGCCAGCGCGGAGCCGGAGACCTCCGCCGCATCCAACTCACCCGCGCCAAGGAACGCAGCACCCTGGAGAACCACGGGTTGGAGCCCGTGCCGGGCGGGGAAGTGGAGGTGGTGGTGGAGGAGAAGGTGAGGCGGAGGTGGTGGTGGTGGTAAGGGAAGTCACTCGCGTGGCTCCCATGATCAAAGTAGCGACCCGTCATCACCGGATGCCTTCTTCGCGGCTTCTGCACGCCTCCGCATGAGTATCAGTTCCCAAATTGAGTACGTCTCAAGAACTGCTCTCTCTACTTCATCTAGGCTGTACGCAGGAGATCCAACAAGCTCTTCAATTTCACATTTTCGGAGACCTGCGGATACCCGCGGTGTCTTTAGGATCGCCACCTTGGCTGACCGCAGATCGCCCAAAAGGGCCGTGTGGTGGATCAGCGACTTCATCATTTGCTTGCCACCATTCGTCAAGTTCATGGTGGAACGAACATCAAGGTTCACAACAAATAATTCGCCACCGACAATCACCGCAACGTCCGCGCAGAACTTTATTGTTCCTGTGGTGGATCGGAATGGCTCTGGATTTGCGATAACTGCCCGGGCACCAGTCTGATCTCGCCATTCCATGATTGCTTGCGCAACAGCTATATTAGCTGTTTCCTGCTCGTCTCGATGACACGCCCGACGTATTCCGCTCAGTATTGCCTCGTCGGTGTCGGGTCTCAGCACTCCAAACAGGCCGGAGCTTACAGCGAGAATCTTGGGGAACGCAGCGTGAACGGGCTGATAGCCCCAAAACACTTTGGGCGTCTCTAAGCTCTCTAAGTGAGACCACTTCTTAGTCGTTGGAAGTGCCGCGTTGTTCACTAGGTCGGTTGGGCTCAGGCGGGAAATCTTCGATGACATCGTCCAACTCTCCAAGGTCGCCCATCGGCAAGATGTGGCGGTGATAGCGCTCCCTAATAACACTATCTGGTATCCTGACCTGTGACGCAAGGTTAACCTTGGCACTCTCTTTGATCGAGTGCCAAGCTCCGCCATTCACATGCGACTTTTTCCTGAGCTGAGAAGCGGTTAAGTTGCGAAGTTGAAGAACGGTTTCTGCAATAAGAGTTTTCGCCCTTTGTTCCGCAGGAGGAGGAATGAGTTTGCTTTCCCCGGTGATGAGATTCGTGGAACTGCTGCGCCTCGAGATTGGCATACTCCCGAAGTCCCTAAACTCGCGGTATATCAGGGGGTGTACAGGGCCGTGATCCCAAGCCTCAAAGTACCCTTCGACAAGTGCCTCATTGAACCTAACGAGATAAAGCCCGTGACAGAAGTAAAGGAGTTTCTGCAATTCTAATTGGGTGGTTTGATACCCAAAATGCTGCCGAACGATCAGAATGTAATTCGCTACAGCTCTGGGATCGTAGGGCACTCTAGCTGTCCATCTTTAGCGCCGGGATAATCGCCTCTTGGGTGATATCAACCTGCCCAAAACTAGCGAATCTTTTACCAGCTTTTTGCCTGTGCAGCAATTTCTTCTTCCGGGTGGCGTCGCCGCTCACTCCGCCGCCACCTTCGGCGCCTCGGACAGGAGCGCAGGCACGGAGACATCCTCGTCCAGCGTCTCCCAATGGAGCCCGAAGGCCGTGATCGTCACGGCGGAACGCTCTTCCACCGTTGCCGCCAGTAGCCGGGGGAACCATGCGAGGGGCACGCCGAGGGTGCGGCCGTCCTCGAGGGAGACCCACATCGTGTCGTCGTCGAAGCGGACGTCAGTTGCTGAAATGGTCATGCCATCCCCGGATGATGGTGTCTGAATGGGCTTCTACCATGGACGCCAATTTGCGCAAAGTGCGGGCGTCGAAGCCGTGGGAGCGGGCGAGGCGGATTTCGGGCTCGAGCCAGAATTTCGCTTCCGCGCGGCCCTGCATGATGTGGACATGGACCGGCTCGCGGGGATCGCCCTCGTTAGAGTAGAAGAAGAAGCGGTAGCCGTCCTGGCGGAACACGGTGGGCATGGACCGAATTTGACGGAGGCAAAGGCCCCGGATCAAGTCCGGGGCGGGGAGGTTCTATCCGTCCATTTTGAGTGCGCTGATGAAGGCCTCTTGCGGGATATCCACTTTCCCGAACTGGCGCATCTTCTTCTTGCCCGCCTTCTGCTTCTCCAGGAGCTTCTTCTTCCGGGAGGCGTCGCCGCCGTAGCACTTGGCCGTCACGTCCTTACGCAAAGCGGATAGCGTCTCCCGCGCGATCACCTTGCCGCCGATGGCCGCCTGGATCGGGATCTTGAACATGTGGCGGGGGATGAGGTCCTTGAGTTTTTCGCACATGGCCCGCCCGCGCATCTCCGCGCGGTCGCGGTGGACCATCATGGAGAGTGCGTCCACCGGCTCCTCGTTCACGAGCAGGCTCATCTTCACGAGGTTATCGGCGCGGTAGCCCTCCATCTGGTAGTCGAAGGAGGCGTAGCCCTTGGTGACGCTTTTGAGCCGGTCGTAGAAATCGAAGACCACCTCGTTGAGCGGCAGGTCGTAGACCGTCATGGCCCGCGTGCCCGCATAGGTGAGGTCGAGCTGGATGCCGCGGCGTTCCTGGCAGAGCTTGAGCACGTCGCCCAGGTAGTCGTCGGGGACGAGGATGGTGGCCTTGATGCGCGGCTCCTCGATGTGGTCGATGAGCGAGGGGTCGGGCATGTCGGCGGGGTTGTGGAGCTCGGTCATCTCGCCCGTCTTGTCGTAGACATGGTAGACCACGGAGGGCGCGGTGGTGATGAGCTCGATATCGTATTCGCGCTCGATGCGGTCGCGGATGACCTCCAGGTGCAGGAGCCCGAGGAAGCCGCAGCGGAAGCCGAAGCCGAGGGCGGCGGAGGTCTCCATCTCGTGGGAGAAGCTCGCGTCGTTGAGGGCGAGTTTGTCGATGGCATCGCGGAGGTCCTCGAACTGGGCTGAGTCCACCGGGAAGAGACCGCAGAAGACGACCGGCTGCGAGGGTTTGAAGCCCGGGAGCGGTTGGGAGGTCTGGCGTTTTTCGTGGGTGATGGTGTCGCCCACGCGGGTGTCGCGGACTTGTTTGATCGAGGCGTTGAGGTAGCCGATTTCGCCGGGCCCGAGGCTCTCGACGGCGGTCATGGCGGGGCGGTAGACGCCAACATCGTCCACGTCGTAGGTCCCGCCCGTCTTCATCATGCGGATCTTGTCGCCCTTCTTGAGCGTGCCCTCGATGATGCGGACGATACAGATGACGCCGAGGTATTGGTCGTATTTGGAATCCACCAGCATGGCCTTGAGCGGCGCGTCGGGGTCGCCGTCCGTCGGTGCCGGGAGGCGGTGGACTATGGCCTCCAGCGTGTCCTCGATCCCGAGCCCCGTCTTGGCCGAGACGTGGAGCGCGTCGGTGGCGTCGATGCCGATGACATCCTCGATCTGCTCGGCCACGCGCAGGGGCTCTGACGCGGGCAGGTCGATCTTGTTGAGGACGGGGACGATCTCGTGATCGGCGTCGATGGCCTGGTAGACATTGGCCAGCGTCTGCGCCTCCACCCCTTGCGTCGAGTCCACCACGAGGAGCGAGCCTTCCACGGCGCGCATCGACCGGCTCACCTCATAGGAAAAATCCACGTGGCCCGGCGTGTCGATGAGGTTGAGCACGTAGTCCTGGCCGTCGCGCGCGGTGTACTCGATGCGCACGGTGTTGGCCTTGATCGTGATGCCCCGCTCGCGCTCGATATCCATCGCGTCGAGGAGCTGCTCCTTCATGTCGCGGTCGGCCACCGTGTTCGTCGACTGGATGAGCCGGTCGGCGAGCGTCGATTTCCCGTGGTCGATATGGGCGACGATGGAGAAATTGCGGATGTTTTTCAGCGGGGTCATGGGAGGGATATGCGGCGCATCCGAGGGCCGGTCAAGCTGGGTTGAAACGGGTGGTTTTCTTGTCGCGGGGGGCGGTAGGGTGTGGCGGAGGTAGGGGTGTGCACGTGGTCGACATTGCCAACTGGGAAGAAGCGGAGGCGTTTTTCGAGACGCAGAGCCGCGAGGTGTGCTGCATGATGGCGAGCCGGGCCGCGCTGCGGGTGGCGGCGAATTTCGTCTATGAGGGCGGCGACAATTTTGAGACCCTTGTGCTGACTTCGTTCAGAGCGATGCTCAGCTCTGCGGGTCGCGGCTTGGGACGACCCGCAGAGGTGGAATGGTTGGAAGCAACTGCCCGCTCCGCCGCCCACTCCGCCGGCTCCGCCGCCCGCTCCGCCTCCTTCTCCGGCCTCGCCAACGCCCGCTCCGCCGCCTCCGCCGCCCGCTCTGCCGCCTCCGCCGCCTCCGCCACTCCCGCCGCCCGCTCCGCCGCCCGCTCCGCCGACTCCGCCGCCGACTCCGCCGCCCCCACCGCCGCCTTCTCCGCACTCTCCGCCGACTCGGCCTCCCCAGGATTTTCGAGCCCACTCTGGCCAGCGGAGTTAATTCCGGCTGCCATTGAACGGGCACACGGTACTTTCCTCGATCGTCTCGGGGCGAAGGACGGGCCGTGGCTCTGGTGGCGCGACTGGTATCTCGGGATGTGGAACGGAACACCCACTGATTGGGATTTCGCCCTTAAGGTCGCCAAGATCGACGACGCCATCTGGGAGCAAGGCGCCCGCGCGGTCGCGGATGAGATCGAGCGGTTGGAGCGTCGCTACCGCGACGAGTTGCGCAAGGAGCTGGCTGACCTTCGAGCGGCGTTGAGCAAAGACGCAGGCAATCGCCTCGGGATCGGCGGCAATAACCCGCCGGAAGCGATTGATGAACAGCCTCGGGAAGCGCGTGAACAACTGCTGATCTGGGAACCTCTCAGGGCCCTAGAGGCGGAGACGCGATCCAATGCGCCAGACAAGACGCGTGCGCAAAAAGCGTTCGACGCGCTAATCGCAGGGGCGAAGGCGTGCGGCGTCTACGGACTCAAACAGGCAGATATCGCCGTGGGAGCCTCCGTAAGGATCGGTGTAGCGGCAACAGCAGCGTGGGTTGCCGGATATGGGCCCCAGATTGCCCGCGTCATCGAGATGGCGAAGACTTGGATCGCGGGGCTCTTATAATAGCGCCGGGCTGAAGCGCGGCCGACGGGGACGGTGCGCGGTGCGCACCCTACGGCGCTGCTGAAGGAGCACTTCGGCTTTGCACCCGCGCCGGGGCACACGGCGTCGTGATTGTCGGCTGGGCGGCGTTGTGGCATGCTGCGTGCAACGCGCCAGAGAGCGTGAAGACGTCGACGGACGCAACGAGCAGAGGCAATTTAATGCGGATATTCATCGCCCTTCTTCTGATGTGCGCCCTCGCCGCCTGCGGCGGTCGCAGCGTCCGCGCGCCTGCGGGCGTGACCTTTGCCTCCGGACCCATCAGCGCGGCGTGCCTCGCGGCGGGGCGGCAGAATGCCTCCCGCGCGTCCTGCCAGTGCATCCAGGGCGTGGCCGACGACACGCTGTCCCGCGGGGATCAGCGCACCGGCGCGACCTTCTTCGACGATCCGGAGCGCGGCCAGGACGTGCGCCTCGATGACAGCCCGGCGGCCGATGCGTTCTGGGAGCGGTGGACGACCTATGCGGAGGCGGCGGAGGATGTCTGCCGCGCGGTGCTCTAGGGAGCCGCGCGCACGAGCCCGTCCACGCAGCCCTCGATCAGGCTGAGCGCGCCGTCGAAGTCGCGGGTGTAGTAGGGGTCGGGCACGTGATCTCCCGCGCCGTAATCGGTGAGCTTGCCGAGCGGCGTCGCGTTCCCCGCGGGGCGCAGACGCTCGGCATCCCGCGCGTTCTGGTCGTCCATGACGAGGAGGAGGTCGAAGGCCCCGAAATCGCCCGCTGTGAGCTGGCGGGCGCGGAGTGCGGTCATGTCGTAGCCCTTCGCGCGGGCGGCTTCCTGCATGGGGCCGTAGGGGGGCTTCCCCACATGCCAATCGCCGGTGCCGGCGCTGTCGCAGTCGAGGCCGCGCGCGCGGGCCACGGCCTCCGCGGTGGGGGAGCGGCAGATATTTCCCAGGCAGACAAAGAGGATACGCATCGCGCCATGCTTGCACGGGCCGCGCTGAAGCTCAATGATGGCGGCGATGGAAATCGTGATCCTCACCGGCGCGGGCATCTCCGCCGAGAGCGGGCTCGCCACGTTCCGGGATGCGGGCGGGCTCTGGGAAGGGCACCGTCCCGAGGAGGTGGCCACGCCCGAGGCCTTCGCCCGGGATCCCGATCTGGTGCAGCGCTTCTACAATGCGCGGCGGCGGGCGGCCCGGGCAGCGCGGCCGAACGCGGCGCATGCGGCATTGGCCGGCCTGCAGCGTCAGCTCGGCGCGCGGATGCTGCTCGTGACGCAGAATGTCGACGGCCTCCACGAGGCGGCGGGGCATGGCGAGGTCGTGCACATGCACAGAAGCCTCGACCGTGCGACATGCGCGGAGTGTGGGGAAGCCTGGGCTGCGCCGCTCGTCATGGAGGTTGAGGACCCCTGCCCGGCCTGCGGCGCTCGTGCCACGCGGCCCGACATCGTCTGGTTCGGGGAGATGCCCAAGGCGATGGATCGCATCTACGAAGCCCTGTCCACTGCCGCGATCTTCGCCGCCATCGGGACCTCTGGTCAGGTCTACCCCGCGGCGGGCTTTGCCGATATCGCCGCCGGGCGCGGCGCTCAGACATGGGAGCTCACCCTCGTGCCGTCCGGTAATCCGGTCTTCGACGAAGAGTGGCCCGGCAAGGCGACGGAGACGGTCCCCGCCTGGTGCGCCGAGATGGCGGCGCGCTTCGGGGTCTAGTTCGCCTGGTGGAGCTGGTCTGTGGGGATGGTCCGGTAGGTGCTGTTCTGTGCGTCCACGTAATCCTTGCCGTTGGAGGCGGCGAGGACGATGAGGACGACGGCCAGCGCGCCTGCGCCGAGCACGGATTTGTACATCCAGCCGGGGACGATGGGGCTCATGAGCGGGTGATCGGATTTTAGTTTCATGGCTTCTCAACGCATGGCGGCGCGTCTGGTTTCCATGGCGCCTCGCGGGCGGACGCGCGCGGGCGCGGGAACCAAGCGGCGCGGGCACTTGTTTTAAAACTAACGACCGCAAAGGAGACCGCCATGAGCCGCCCCATCCACCGCATGGAGAAGATCAGCGACAGCCGCCCCGCCTTCGCCGCCCTCTACGACCGGAGCCGCGACGCGGAGGCCGCCTATCGTGGGCTCGCGGGCGCGATGGACGGCGACCTGCGGGAGACGGTGGTGACGATGGCCGCTCTCCACTCCGCCCGCGCCGAAAAGATGCGGGAGATCGCCGGGCGCGCCGTCAACTTCGACGACGACAAGCGCCTCGACGGGACGATCGCGGGCTGGGTCGGGGTACAGGCCGCGGCGGCGGAGGCCACGCTCACTGGCGCTCTCCCGGCGAGCCTGAAGCTCCTTGAGGATCGTGTGGTGAGCGCCATCGACAAGGCCATCATCGAAGATCACACGGACCCGACGCGCGGCATTCTCGAGGACATGAAGCTCGAGCTCCTCGCGCAGCACGAGACGCTCGGGTTTTCAGCAGGCTAGAGCCGGCGTATCCCGCAGCTCGAGGCCCTAGCCTGCCGTCTCGCAGCGGGCCGGGGACGTCGCCTAGCTATCGCCCCCGTGTTCGGCCCCTCCGTGGTCCATCATGCCGTGCCCGTCCCGGCGCGCGAGGTCCACGGGAATGACCACGTCGATCTCGCCCGCATTCTCGAAGACGAGCGTGACTGCGATCTCTTTGCCCTGATCAAAGCTCTCCCGGAGCCCCATGAACATCACGTGATCGCCGCCGCGGGCGAGGGTATGGCTCTCACCGGCGGGGATGACGAAGCCGCCTTCGACCTCCCGCATCATCATCATGCCGTCATCGCGCGCCACATGGGTGTGAAGCTCCACACGCGCGGACACGTCCGAGCGCACCGCGATGAGGCGGTCGTCAGTGTCTGTGGGGTTCATGATCACCATGAACGCGGCCCCGGCGCGGGCATTGGGGGTGGCCGCGCGGGCATAGGCGTCGTGGATCACGGGGGCGTCGCCCTCCATCTTCATGGCCATCTCGCCGTTCTTGTCGGCCATGGACGTGGACGTAGACGTGGACGGGGACGTATCGCCCGCGAAGGCCGCGGGAGCCGCGAGAAGCGCGGCGATCATCGTGAGGGGCTTGAGCATATCTCTCTCCTGCATGTGTCTGATGAAAGGGGGATCAGACGCGGAGAGGGGGTCCTCGCGCGTGTGTCGCGGAGCGGTCGCGGCCCTGCGGGGCACGCTGGCGCATGGGCGCCACCGTGAGCGCCGCACGCGTGTCGCGCGTCATGGTTGAGAGCGGCGCGGCCTCCTGCCCGAAGAGCGTCAGGCCGGCCTCCGGGCAGATGCCCGTCCGCTCCACCTCCTTGCCGTCGGCGTCGAGCCAGATCACGGTGGTGGAAAGGCCGTGGCAGATCACCACGCCGTCCGACGCAGGACCTGTGCCCCGGGCGTGCCCCACCCCCACGCTCGTCACGAGCGTCAGACAGGCCAGGCAGGTGAAAAGCAGCGCCTTCATGACCGTAAAACTAAGTCCCGCGCCCCCCGCGGGCAAGAGCGGCCCCTCCGTGGGCAAGGGCAGCAGGCGGCACCGCAAACGCAAAAGCCCCGCCGAAGCGGGGCCGTTCCACGATGCGCCGGGGCGGTCAGGCCTGGGCTTTCTCGATGTCTTTCTTGATCTTGAGCGCGCCCGGCGACAGCTCGGCCTCCTTGGCCTTTGCAAGGAACCCGTCGAGCCCACCACGGTGATCGACCGTGCGCAGTGCCGCCGCCGAGATGCGCAGCCGGAACGACCGGTCCAAGATGTCCGAGCGCAGCGTCTGCTCGTTCAGGTTCGGCAGGAAGCGGCGCTTCGTCTTGTTGTTGGCGTGGGACACGTTGTGGCCGCTCATGGGCCCCTTGCCCGTCAGTTCGCAAACGCGCGACATCGGTTCATCCTCGTCTCTGGCCCGGGCCGTGCCAGCGGGCGACATCTCATGGGTGCCAGGGGCCATCGTGGCCCTGAAATTCGTCAGCGGGCTATACGCAAGGCCCCTCATCCCGTCAACACCCGGCGGCGTGACGAAAGCCCGGGCATCGATGGTGCCCAACCCCGTGCGGTCTCAGCGGTGCTGGTCGACGAGGATGATGTTGCCGTCGGGATCGGTGACCGTGAAGGATCCCGGCCCCTTCTCCGGCAGGTGGGCCTCGCCCAGATCTAGCCCCGCGCCCTTGAGCCGCGTGGCCAGGGCGCGGACATCTTCGAACGGGTCCTGGGGCTGCGCGTCCTGGTCCCAACCGGGATTGAAGGTGAGGCGATTGCCCTCGAACATGCCCTGGAAGAGGCCGATGATGGTGGGCCCGGCCTTGAGGATCAGCCAGCCCTGGTCGGGGTCGCCGCCCATCGTGTCAAAGCCCAGAGCTTCGTAAAAGGCGCGGGAGGTGGCGAGGTCCTTGACGGAGAGAGAGGTCGAGAAAGCAGCGGTCTTCATGACCAGAGCTTACCACAGCGGAGCGCTTTTGGCACCTCGTCTCGGTCGGGCGCGCGCGCGGCGGGTCGGTCCGGGCGATCCGGGCGGGACCCGGCCGACCCCGGGCGCGCCGCCGGGGCTTGATCAGGTCCCCTCAGAAGAGGGTGGAGAGCACCTTCTCGGCGGCCATGGAGGCCGTGACCCGGCCCGCGCGCACATCCGCCTCGATCCGGGCGATGTCGCCCGCGGCGCCCGCGCGGAGCCGTGCCTCCATCCCCTGTCGGAGCTCCTCGCGAAACCAGTAGGCCGCCTGCTCGGCGCGCCGCGCCGCCCAGACGCCGTGCTCCCGCCGCCAGTCCGCCAGTGTGCCGATCTCCTCCCAAAGCGCCGCGAGCCCCGTGCCATCGAGGGCCGAGACCATGAGCGCCTTCGGGAAGTCCTCGGGATCCTGCGGGCGTTTCCGCAGGAGGCGGAGCGCCCCGGCATAATCCGCGCAGGTGCGCGTGGCGGTGGGTTTGAGCTCGCCATCGGCCTTGTTGACGACGATGAGGTCCGCGATCTCCATGATCCCGCGTTTCACGCCCTGGAGTTCGTCGCCCCCCGCGGGCGCGAGCAGCAGCACGAAGACATCGCACATCTCGGCCACGGCGGTTTCGGACTGGCCCACGCCCACCGTCTCGATGAGCACCACGTCGAACCCCGCCCCCTCGCAGAGGCTCACCGCCTCCCGCGTGCGGCGCGCCACGCCACCGAGATGGGTCTGGCTGGGCGAGGGCCGGATATAGGCGCCCGGGTGGCGGGAGAGCTGCTCCATCCGGGTCTTGTCTCCGAGGATCGAGCCGCCCGTGCGTGCGCTCGACGGATCCACCGCGAGGACGGCCACCTTCTTGCCCGCCTCCGCGAGCATGAGGCCGAACCCCTCGATGAAGGTGGATTTGCCCACCCCCGGCGTCCCCGAGAGCCCGATCCTGAGCGCCTCGCGATCCGTGGGCAGCGCAGCCAGAAGCGCCGCTGCCTGCGCCCGGTGGTCGCTCCGCCCGCTCTCGATGAGCGTGATCGCCCGCGCCAGCGCGCGGCGGTTCCCATCAGCGACGTCGGAGGCGAGCTCTTCCATGGCGCCCTACATGGCGCGCGCGCGGAGGAGCGTCCAGAGCCCTTCCGCTCGCGCGCGCGCTGGCCTAGCGTCCGGCCCATGCGCGCGCTGCCCATCGACCCGCTCCTGCCGGAGCTCGCCGCCACCCTGGCGCGGGCGGGCTGCGCGGTGCTGCAGGCCCCTCCCGGCGCGGGGAAGACGACGCGGGTGCCGCCTGCGCTCCTCGACGTGGTGGATGGCAAGATCCTGATGCTTGAGCCCCGCCGCCTCGCCGCGCGCGGCGCCGCCATGCGCATCGCCGCCGAACTCGGGGAGCCGCTCGGACAGCGCGTGGGCTTCCGCATGCGGGGCGAGAGCGTGCCGGGCCGCCGCATCGACGTGGTGACCGAGGGCATCCTGACGCGCATGCTGCAAGCGGACCCGGAGCTTGCGGGCGTGGGCTGCGTGGTCTTCGACGAGTTCCACGAGCGCTCGCTCCACGCCGATCTCGGCCTCGCGCTCGTCTGGGAGGTGCGGCAGGCACTCCGCGCGGATCTCAAGCTCCTCGTCATGTCGGCCACGCTCGACGCCGCCCCGGTGGCGGAGATGCTGGGCAGCGCGCCCGTCCTCACCGCCGAGGGCCGTACCTTCCCGGTGGAGATCCGCCACCTCGACGCGCCGCGCCCGCAGGACACGCGGCTCGAGGCGTTCGCCGCCCGCCGGATCGAGTCGCTCTTGCCCGAAGTCACCGGCGCGCTCCTCTGCTTCCTCCCCGGCCAGGGCGAGATCGGACGCGTGAAATCGGCGCTGCAGGTCCCGGTGCCAGTCTTCGAGCTCTACGGCGCACTCCCCTTGAAGGCCCAGGAGGTGGCTCTGCGCCCCACCGGCGGGCCGCGCATCGTGCTCGCCACCGCCATCGCGGAGACCTCGCTCACCATCGAGGACGTCACCCACGTGGTGGACGGAGGCCGCGCCCGCCGCGCCCGCCACGACCCGGGCTCCGGCTTCTCGCGCCTCGTGACGGAGCGCGTGACCCGCGCCGAGGCAGAACAGCGCGCGGGCCGCGCAGGCCGGGTGCGCGCGGGCACCTGCCTCCGGCTCTGGACGAAGGGCGAGGAGGGCGCGCTCGCCGCCTATCCCCCCGCCGAGATCGCGACCGCGGATCTTGCGCCGCTCGCGCTCGAACTCGCCGCCTGGGGCGCCACCGAGGCGGAGCTCGCCTTCCTCACGCCGCCGCCCGCCGCGGCCATGGCCGAGGCGCGCGCATTGCTCGCCGGTCTCGGCGCCTTGGACGCGGGCACGCTCACGGCCCATGGCCGCGCCATGGCCGCAATGCCCACCCATCCGCGGCTCGCCCACATGCTGCTGACGGCGGGTGCGGAGGCCGCGCCACTCGCCGCCCTCCTCGGTTCGCGGGATCCGGTGGAGAGCCGCGAGAGCACGCTCACGCTGCGCCTCGAGGCACTGCGCGACACGTCGCGCTTCCGCCGCGACCGGGGCACGAGGCTCCGCGAGGGCGCGCTGCGCGACATCAAGTCAGAGGCCACGCGCCTGGCCCGCCTAGCGCCAGCGCGGCCCTATCCGGGAGACGGCGTCGCCGCCGCCCTCGCCTTTCCCGACCGCATCGGGGGCCGCCGGCCCGGCGACGCGCCCCGATACCTGCTCTCCGGCGGCAGGGGTGCCGAACTCGCCGCCGAGGACGGCCTCGCCGCCGCGCCCTGGCTCGTGGCCGTGGAGACCGACGGGAGGCCGCGCGACGCACGCATCCGCCTCGCCCTCCCCCTCACGGAGGCCGAGATCCGTGAGACCTTCGCCGCCAGCATCCGCGAAGACACGACCTGCACCTGGTCGAAACGTGAGGCCCGCGTCCTCGCCCGCCGTGAGGAGCGCCTCGGCGCGCTGGTGCTCTCGGACCGGCCCTGGGCGGACGCGCCGCCCGAGGCCACCGCGGCGGCCATGTGCGAGGGCATCCGCCAGCTCGGCCTCTCGCTCTCGATGAAGGCGGCGCTCTTCCAGGCGCGCGCCCGTGCCGCGGGCGACGCGCGCTTCACCGACGCGGCCCTGCTCGATACGCTGGACACCTGGCTCGCGCCCTACCTGGCGGGCATCACCACGGCAGAGGCCTGGAAGGCGTTCGACGCGCTCCCCGCCCTCCGGGCGATGCTGAGCTACGAGGAAACCCGCGCCCTCGACCGCGCCGCGCCGCCGGCCTACGAGAGCCCTCTCGGGCGCTCTATCCCCATCGACTACGGCGGCGACACGCCCGCCATCGCGCTGCGCCTGCAGGAGCTCTTCGGCGAGACGCGCCACCCCATGGTGGGGCAAACGCCCCTCCTCATCACGCTCCTGTCGCCCGCGGGCCGCCCGGTGCAAACGACCCGGGACCTCCCCGGCTTCTGGTCGGGCTCCTACGCCGACGTGAGGAAGGACATGCGCGCGCGCTACCCCAGGCATCCCTGGCCGGAGGACCCCACCGCGGCCACTCCCACCCTCAAGGCCAAGCGACGCGGCGGCTGAGCGGGCGTGATGCCTCCGGCGGAAGTACGGGGCACAAAGAAAACGGGACCACGGTAACCCGATGTTAAGGTTAACGCGTGAGGCTCGCGAGGCAGTACAGCTGAAGAGCGATGGCTGCGCACGAAGAAGACGCCCCCGGTCCTGACATCGTCGCCGTGGCCGAGGGCGCATTCTTTGACGCGCCGCGCGATCGCGTCTTCTTTGTGCCCCGTACTTCCCCCGGAGGGCCGCCGGAGGCCGACGCCGGACCCGCACCGGGGCCCGGCGCATCGGCAGGGCGTCAGTCGTGCCAGGGGCCGTGGAAGCTTCCGTCCCCATCGAGCCGTTCGAAGCTGTGCGCCCCGAAATAGTCCCGCAGCCCCTGGATGAGGTCCGCCGTGCCGCGCGGCTGGCGGATCTCGTCGAACCAGCTCACCGCGGATGCCAACGCCGGGACGGGCAGCCCCATGAGCGTGGCCTGCGCCACCACCCGGCGCAGCGGCGCGATATGCTGTTTCAGAAGTGGCGCGAAGTGTTCGGAGAGGATCAGGCGATCCTCCGGCAGCTCCCCGCGGAAGGCCGTGGCGATGTCGTCGAGAAGGTTCGATCGGATGATGCACCCGGCGCGCCAGATCTCGGCGATCCGGGCATAATCGAGATCCCAGCCGAATTCGTCGGAGGCCGCCTTCAGGATACGAAAGCCCTGGGCATAGGCCAGGACGCGGCCCACAAGGAGCGCGCTTTCGAGATCGCCTTCGTCGAAGGTCCCGTGCTGTTCCCCTGCAGACGGGGCGAGGATCGGACCGGCCACCTGGCGGGTCTTGCGCTCCGAGCTCAGCACCCGCGCGCCCACCGCCGCCTCGATGACGGAGGCCGACTGTCCCATGCGGATCGCCTCGATGACCGTCCAGCGCCCGGTGCCCTTCTGGCCCGCCTGGTCGACGATGACGTCCACGACAGGCTTTCGCGTCTCGGGGTCCACGGCGTCGAGCACATGGCCCGCGATCTCCACCAGAAAGCTCTTGAGCGGGCCCTCGTTCCAGCGGTGGTAGAGCGGCGCGATCTCGGCGGCCCCGCGGCCCTCGCCGTCGCGCAGGAGGCCGTAGACCTCCGCGATGAGCTGCATGTCGGCGTATTCGATGCCGTTGTGGACGGTCTTGACGAAATGCCCGGCGCCGTCAGGGCCGAGATGCGCGACGCAGGGATCGCCCTCGTATGTCGCCGCGATGGCCTCGTAGATCGGCTGGACCGGCTCCCAGGCCGACGGCGTGCCGCCCACCATCATGGAGGGCCCGTGCCGCGCGCCCTCCTCGCCGCCCGAGACGCCGATGCCGAGATAGCGGAAGCCCGCCTCCTCCACCCGCCCGGTCCGGGCCCGGGTGTCGCGGAAATCACTGTTGCCGCCGTCGATGATCGTGTCGCCCTCGCCGAGATGCGGCAGGAGCGCGTCGATGGTGTCGTCCACCGGCTGGCCCGCCGGCACCATCATCATGATCGCGCGCGGCGCGGGCATCCCCGTCACGAGCGCCTCGACGCTCTCGCATTTCGTCAGCTTCGGCGCGAGCGCGCCTGCCCGTTCCATGAGCGCATCGATGGTCTCGGGCTCCAGGTTGTAGAGCGCCACGTCATGGCCGTTCTCGGCCATGTTGAGCGCCAGCGCCGCGCCCATCGTGCCCACGCCGATCAGTCCCATGGATGCTGTGGTCATCATCGCCTCCCCCGGTCGCGCCAGAGCGGTAAATCACGGCAGGGCGCAGAGCACCATGGGAAAGGAACGCTTCTCCGACAAGGGACCGGGCAAAGGGCCAAAGCGGGCGGTGGGGCAAGCCGCGCCGGAGCATGCGATCCCGCAGGGACCCTGGCGGATCGCATCGGGCCCGCCGGGGCGATCCGGGGCCGAAGGACGCCCCCTGCCCCGCGCGGCCGCAGCGCAGGACGCAGAAGAGGCGCCGGGCCTGCCCGGTCGGAGCCCACGGCAAAAGGCGCGCGGACGGGCACGGTCCCGGCGCCGTCCCGGACGTCCCAAGGGCCGCGATGGCGGGCTCGAGGACCCGGCCGCCCCCCGGAGCACCAAAAATTCTTCTCAAGAATTTTGGCCCGCGCAGCGGCCACCGCCGCGCATGGAAGAGTTTTCACAAAACTCTTGCGCCGCGCAGGGTCAGACGCCGAGGCACCAGCGCAGGATCGCCTTTTGCGCGTGAAGCCGGTTCTCCGCCTCGTCGAAGATCACGGAATTCGGCCCGTCCATCACGGCGCTCGTGACCTCCTCCTCGCGATGTGCAGGCAGGCAATGCATGAAGAGCGCGTCGTCCTTGGCGCGGGCCATGAGCGCCTCGTTCACCTGATAGGGGCGGAGCTGGTTGTGGCGGCGTTCCTTCGTCGTCTGGCTGTCATGCATGGAGACCCAGGTGTCGGCCACGACGAGATCGGCGCCCGCGACCGCCGCTTCGGGGTCGCGGATGAGCTCCACCTGCGCGCCCGCCGCGCGCGCCTCCTCCACGAAGACGGCTTCGGGATCGAGCGTCTCGGGCCCCGACACGACCATGTCGAAGCCGAACTGCCCCGCGGCCTGCAGGAAGGACGCGCAGACATTGTTGCCGTCCCCCATCCACGCCACGCGGCGTCCCGCGATCGGGCCGCGATGCTCCTCGTAGGTCATCACGTCGGCCATGATCTGGCAGGGATGGGTGCGGTTCGTGAGCCCGTTGATGACGGGCACGCTGGCATGTTCGGCCATCTCGAGGAGCGTCGTCTCCTCAAAGGTGCGGATCATGATGAGGTCCACGTAGCGGGAGAGCACGCGCGCCGTGTCGGCGATCGTCTCGCCGTGGCCGAGCTGCATGTCGCTGCCCGAGAGCACCATCGTCTCCCCGCCCATCTGTCGCACGCCCACGTCGAAGCTGACGCGCGTACGCGTCGACGGCTTCTCGAAGATGAGCGCGACCATGCGGCCCGCGAGCGGCGTCTCGGCGTCGGGCATCCCCTTGGGCCGGCCCGCACGCGCGTCCTTCATGGCGCGGGCCGCATCGATCATGTCGCGGAGGTCAGCCGGGTCGGTTTTGTGGATGTCGAGAAAGTGGGTCATCGGTTGGCTCTTTTGCAGAGGTCTGGACGAGCGGTTTTCCACGCCCAGACCCCCGGAAGGTGTGTCGGGAAAGATGAAGTCAGGGCGTGAGCGAGGCCGCGGCACGGTCGAGGCGGCGCAGCGCCTCGTCGATGTCGGCGCCGGGGATGTTGAGCGCAGGCAGGAGGCGTACGGTGTTGTCGGCGGCACCCACGGTGAGGAGCTCCTCGGCCATGGCGGCGGCGACGACTTCCGTGTTGGGCGCGCGGCAGACGAGCCCGAGCATCAGCCCCTGCCCGCGCACGGTCTCGAAGACCTCCGGGTGGGAGGCCACGAGCGCTTCGAGCCCCTGGCGCAGGCGGCCGGCCTTGCGATTCACATCGGCCAGGAAGGCGGGATCGGCCACGATTTCCATCACCCGCGCGCCCACGGCGCAGCCCAGCGGGTTGCCGCCATAGGTGGAGCCATGGGTGCCGGCGGTCATGCCGCGCGCGGCCTCCTCGGAAGCCAGCACCGCGCCCAGCGGGAAGCCTCCGCCGATGCCCTTGGCCACCATCATGATGTCGGGCGAGACGCCCGACCATTCATGGGCGAAGAGCTTGCCCGTCCGGCCCACGCCGCATTGCACCTCGTCGAGGATGAGGAGGATGCCGCGTTCGTCGCAGAGGTCCCGCAGCCCCTTGAGGCAGGCATCGGGCAACGGGCGAATGCCGCCCTCCCCCTGCACCGGCTCGACCATGATCGCGGCCGTCCGCTCCGTGATGGCCGGCGCGATGGCGTCGTGATCGCCGAACGCGAGATGCACGAAGCCGGGCAGGAGCGGGCCGAAGCCGTGGGTCATCTTTTCCGAGCCCGCCGCCGCGATGGCCGCCGAGGACCGGCCGTGGAACGCGCCTGAGAAAGTGATGATCTCGGTGCGCTCGGGTGCGCCCGTCTCGAAATGGTACTTCCGCGCCATCTTGACGGCGAGTTCGCAGCTCTCAGTGCCCGAATTCGTGAAAAAACAGGTGTCCGCGAAGGTGTGCTCCACCAGCAGATCCGCGAGGCGCTGCTGCTGGGGGATGCCGTAGAGATTGGACGTGTGCCAGAGCGCTTGCGCCTGCTCGGTCAGCGCCTCCACCAGCGGCGGCGCGGCATGGCCCAGCACGTTGACCGCGATGCCCGCGCCCATATCGAGGAACCGTCGCCCGTCCGCTTCGATGAGCCAGCTGCCTTCGCCCTTCACGAAGTTCAGCTTTGCGCGGGTATATGTCGGCAGGATCGAGGGGATCATGGCGATGGCCTTTGAGGTGAAAGCCCTTGCGTGCAGAGGCACGGGCGCGGTGTCAATGATTTTGGGAGTGTGGGCGACTTGGAGATGGCACGCGGGCGCCCCCCGCGAAACGGGATCAGCGACGTCGGAGAGAGGTACGGATCAGTGCCATGTAGCGGAGGTAGCTGGCGGGTGACGCTGTGTAAAGCGATTTGAGGCCGGCCCGCCCTTGCCGTGAAGAAGACTTGCCGCGCGCTGTCCATAGGGTGCGCGCCGTGCACCGCCCGTCACGGCTTGAGGCGGTAGCCCGTCCGAAAGCCCCACCACGTCAGCAGGCAGAGCGCAAAGGTCGAAGCACCGAGCACCGTGATCGCCAGCACGGGCGAGCTGTCGGAGACGCCCAGCACCGACCAGCGCATGCCGTCGATGGCGTAAAAGATCGGATTGACCCGCGTCACCGCCTCGAGCACCGGCGGCAGCGCCGTCACCGAGTAAAACGTGCCCGACAGGAACGCGAGCGGCGTGACGACGAAGTTCGTGAGCGCGGCCATCTGATCGAACTTCTGCGCCTGCATGGCCGCCAGGAGCCCCAGCGCGCCCATGAAGGCCGAGCCCAGCACGATGAAGCCCAGCATCGCCAGGGGATGCGCCACCCCGATCCCGAGCACGAGCCAGAGCGCGGCCATGAGCACGAGCGCGATCAGGAGCCCGCGCCCGATCCCGCCCACCAGATAGCCGATGGTCAGCTCGCCCCCCGACAGAGGAGGCATGAGCGTGTCCACGATATTGCCCATGACCTTGGCCGAGATGAGCGAGGAGGAGGTGTTGGCGAACGCGTTCTGGATCACGCTCATCGCCATCAGCCCCGGCGCGAGGAAAACGAGGAACGGCTGGCCCATGACCGCGCCCCGCGCATCGCCGAACGCCACGGAAAAGATCAGCAGGAAAAGGCCCGCCGTCACCAGCGGCGCGAGGATGGTCTGCGTGGGGATCGCGAGGAACCGCCGGCATTCCCGCTCGCACAGCGTGTAGAGCCCCATCCAGTTGACACGCCCGAAGCGGCGCGTGCCCATGTTCTTGGCCCTGTCTTTGTCCGCCTCGGGGCCCAGCGCCACAGAAGTCGTTTCCGTCATAGTTTGACGCGCCCCGTTGTTCTTCGCCCGGCATGGGCATATACAGTGATGTTCAAACGAGTGAGATGGGCCGGGAGCGGCCCGCCGTCAACCAGCGTCACGCGCAGGCCATGCGGTCCCGGCGCCGTAGAAATATCGAGGCAGAGCATGTCCTGGACAGATGAACGCGTTGAAATCCTGAAGAAAATGTGGGGCGAGGGGCAGTCGGCCTCCGTCATCGCCAAGGAGCTCGGCGGTGTGACGCGCAATGCCGTCATCGGCAAGGTGCACCGCCTGGGCCTGTCGAACCGCGCGGGCGCGTCCTCGGCCACGGCCAAGGCCGCCACGGAGAAGAAATCCGCCAAGGCGCCGGAGAAGGAGCCCGTGGCCGCGGAGGCCAAGCCCGAGCCCAAGACCGAAAGCGCCGCCCCCGAGCGCGCGTTGACGCCTGCGGCGCGCAAGATCATCCCCGCCGGACAACCGCTGCCGCCGCAGCCCTCGGCCAACGAAATCAGCCCGGAAGCGCTGGCCAAGGTGAACGAGGTGGAGAAATCCTCCAAGAAACTCTCGCTCATGGAGCTCACCGAGCGCACCTGCAAATGGCCCGTGGGAGACCCGGCGACGGAAGACTTCTGGTTCTGCGGCTTGCCCGTGCAGCAGGGCAAGCCCTATTGCGAGGCCCATGTGGGCGTGGCGTTCCAGCCGATGTCGAGCCGCCGGGACCGCCGCCGCTGATACCGACGCGGCGACGGGCGCAGGCGGTCCAGGGTCGCGCGTGCGCGTGCCATTGACCGCTCTCACCCGGGCATCGAAACTACCTCTCCTGTCCGCACCGAGAGCGGCGGCGGGTCACCAGAAAGCCGCCCGCTCACACCGCCCGGATGCCATTGTTGCGCGCGTTGTGTTCGAGTTCCGCCCGCCCCAACACTTCGAGCGTCGCCCCGACATAGTTCGTGAAGCGGCCCCGATACCCCTTGCTCAGCCCGCAATAGCCGCCCACGGGATTGCTCTGTGACCGTGCCCAGCCATCCAACGTGTCCGGCGCCGCGGGCTTTCCCTCGTCGGCGTTGCCGAGCGGCATCCAATCGCCGTGGGCCCTGAGCATCGCATGGGCGTCCTCGAGCGCCCGAAGCCGGTAGGACAGCCGCGTCTTCCCCACCTGAACGACCACGGCGGGCGGGTCGGCGCCCGCGTCCTTCCAGACCTGAAACTCGGAAGTCAGCGGCGGAGTCTTCAGGACCCAGGGGTCCTCTTCGGTGCCGGAGCCGGAGACAACATCATTCATGGGTTTCCGCCCTGTGTTTCAGGGCCTGCGCGAATTTCTCGAAACTCGGGTTGAGGTCGGGATGGAGGTCGCGATGAGCCCGGACAGCGCGCCGCCGAAGACCTCTCGCATGGCAAAGGTCGTGGTGCCGTCCGCCTCCGCCAGATCGAAGGTTCTGGTGCCCGTGAAGAGCCCGAAGGGCATCCCGCCCTGCCACACCATGCGCTGCGGCGCCTCGAAGCGGCGAACCCTGAGCGCGAAGGCCCGCTCGGGATCGACCTCCGACCAAAGCTTGATGCGGCCCCCCGGGGCGAGTGCGCCGTCGAGCCGCGTGATCCCGAACGCCGTGGGGTCCCGCGGCAGGTCTTCGACCAGCACGCGCCAGACCCGTTCGATGCCCGCGGCGATGCGGATGGAAATGTCATATGTCTTCATGTCTGTCCTTTCCCTGCCCGGCCGCCGAAAGGTCAGGCACCATGACGTCTTCTGTCATCTTCCACGGGCCACCATGCGGGCAGCGCGTCTTCTTCAAATCCTGTTTCTTCTGCAGAATCGCGGTCGGCAGACCTCCGTGCAGCTCGCGCGGGAAAGGGAGGTCGTGCCCCGCACGATCCTGCGCGACGTGGAAGCGATGACTGGGGCGGGCCTGCCGATCATCGTCCACCGGGGCAGTGGCGGCGGCATAGAGCTCGGGTTCACCTACCGCACCCGCCTGACCGGCCTCGCGCGCGACGAGGCCGCGGCCCTCGGCCTCATCCTCGCGGCGGACAATCCCCTGGCTCCGCCCCGGGGCTGGAGAAGGCGGCCGAGCGCGGGCGGGCCAAGCTGCTGGAGAGCCTGCCCGACACCTCGCGGCAGGAAGCGACAGCCACCGCGGGCCGCTTCGTCCTAGAGGATGGGGAGGCGGTCCCGGCTGCGCGCGATGGCACGCGCCATTCAGGCCGGGACCATCGTGCGCGTCCGCTTCGCCATGAAAACCGAACAGCTCATCCACCCGGTTCGGCTTGATAAGACCGCAACGGGCTGGCGCGTCCTTGACGGCTTTACTGAGTCGGACCTGCCCATGGAAAGCTGGGGCCGGTTGAACGTCTCCGCCAAACGTATCCCGAAGGTGACCGAGGCGCGCGGGCTCTAGCCCCTCACCTGCGGTCCCCGCTCCGCGATGCGACCCTTCTGCGCACGTGAAATCGCGGCGACGCGGATTACCTCACGACCATGACCAAAGTGCTCTTCAACGACCAATGCCCCGTGTGCTCTTTCGAGATCAACCATTACGCCGCCTATGCGCGGCGGGAGGGCCTGCCGATCCAATTCGATGACCTCAACGGGCCCGAGCGGGAGGCCTGGGGCATCGACGCCGACACAGCCGCGCGTCGCCTCTACGTGGAGCATGAGGGCGAGCTCTTGAGTGGCATCCCGGCCTTCATCGTGCTCTGGACCCAAATGCCGCGCTACCGGTGGCTGGCGCGCGTGGTGGCGCTTCCGGGGATCAAGCAGCTCGCCGCGGCAACTTATGACTACGTCCTCGCCCCCGTGATCTACCGCTGGCATGTGCGGCGCAAAGCCCGCGCCGCCTGAGCCGTGCGCCCCGCCGGATCGCACCCTGGAAACACATTTGTGACGTGTTTCCACGGGACGTTAACGCTTCGCGTGTTACCCTAAGGTCATGGCGTATATGTATTCCCTGCCCGAGCGCGTGGCCGACGGCACAGTCCATATAATGGGTATCGCGGCCTCCGTCACCGCCACCGCGCTCCTCATCGTCTACGCGGCCAAGACGCAGAGCGGTCTCGATGTGGCGGCCGTGAGCGTCTATGGCGGCGTGGCCAGCCTATGTTTTCTGGCCTCTGCGCTCTATCACATGACGCCCTGGGTGGCCGCGCGGCCTCTACTGCAACGCATCGACCACGCCGTGATCTACCTCAAGATCGCGGGCACCTACACGCCCCTCGTGGTGATCCTCGGCAATGTCTTCGGATATGCCGTGCTGGGCGCGGTCTGGACCGTGGCGATCTTCGGCGCAGTGGGGAAGATGACCACCCTGCTGAAGCCCGGCCTGCCCTCCACGCTCCTCTACGTGGCGCTCGGCTGGGCGAGCGTCGTGCTGATCTGGCCGCTGATGGACGCGCTGCCGGCCTCGGCGCTTTGGCTTATGTTGGCGGGGGGGATCGTCTACACGGTGGGCGCTGTGTTCAACCACTGGGAAACACTGCCCTTCAATGTCGCCATCTGGCACTGCTTCGTGCTGGCGGGCTCCACGCTCTTTTTCACGGCGATCGTCCTCGGCCTCGTGGCGCGGGGCGTCTGACCGCTAAAGCCCGGCGGCCGCGCGGCGCACGGCGGCGATGCGCTCCGCGTTGGGCGGGTGCGTCCCGAGAAATCTGTTTCCGGGATCGGGGATGCGGGTGAAATAGGCCGCCCCCACCAGCGGATCGTAGCCCGCACGCGCGGTGAGGACCGTCCCCAGGCGGTCGGCTTCGAGTTCGAAGGCCTTGGAATAGCTGCGCGCCGCCACCGCCGCGCCGAGCTCCTGGGCCTGCCGCACCGACCGTTCGTCGCGCCCCAGCGCCGCCGCCAGCACGCCAAAGCTCGCCGCCCCCAGCGTGGCGTTGGCCTGGTTGCGCGGGATATGGCCCGCGATGTGGTGCGCAGCCTCGTGCCCCAGCACGAAGGCCAGCTCGTCTGCGTTGCGCACATCGCGCACCAGCGTCTCGGTGAAGCCCAGAACGGGGCGCCCGGCCTCGTCGAGCGTCTGGAAGGCATTGGGCGGCAGGCGCGGATCGCCGTAGAGCTGGATCGCGAAATCGCAGTTGAGACGCGGCGCGCGCGCCCGGCACTCTCGCTCGAGCACCGGCTCCATGCGGCGCACGATCTGGCGGAAGCTCGCCACGTTCTGCGGCTGCGCGGGGCCGGTGCGGATCGCCGGCAGCGCGTCCGCGCCGGGCACGACCTCGGAGGGCGGTGCCGCGACGATGGGCTGCGGCGCGTCGCACGCCGCAAGGAGGGCTATCCCCGCGAGCGCGCAGAGACGGTTGAAAAAACGCATCATATCCCAAGCATACGCGGCGTGGTGCAAAGGGCCAGCCTTCGCGCCCGCCACCACGGCAATGTGAGCGGCGCATTCCTGCTTGCGACGCCTCCCCGGCCCGGTAAGCTCGCGCCATGTACACAGTAGAGCACGATTTCGACGCCACCGTGATCACCCTCGTGGACGAGGGCAGCGCCCATCTCAACGAGGATGTGACGCTCCAGGCCTTCGAGGATTGCGTCACCATCGAGCAACTCGATCCGCGCACGGAAGCCGTGCAGAAGATCACGCTGTCGCTGGCGCAGGTGCGCGACCTCGCCGCCGCGCTCGACTCGCCCGAGGGCATGTGGCGACGCCAGGGATGAGCCGGACCGGCTTTTACTGGGACGAGCGGTGTTTCTGGTTCTCGGGCGGCAACTATGCCTTCACGATGCCCGTGGGCGGGCTCGTGCAGCCCTTGGCGGCGGGCGGGCTGCCGGAGAACCCGGAGACGAAGCGGCGCCTGAAAAACCTCATGGACGTCACCGGCATGACCGCGGCCCTCCGCGTATCCTCCGCCGAGGCGGCCACGGAGGAGGACCTGCGCCGTGTCCACCCTGCCAACTACCTCGACGCGTTCCGCGCGGCCTCCGCCGCGGGCGGGGGCGAGCTCGGGCTGCGCACACCCTTCGGCGCGGGCGGCTTCGAGCAAGCCGCGCTCTCGGCGGGTCTCGCCACGCGCGCGGTGGCCGACGTCATGGCGGGCCGCGTGCGCCGCGCCTACGCGCTTTCGCGCCCGCCGGGCCACCACTGTCTGCCGGATTTTCCCAACGGGTTCTGCCTCCTGGCCAATATCGCCATCGCGCTCGAGGCGGCGCGCGCCGCGGCCCCGGGCCTTCGCGCCGCCATACTCGACTGGGACGTGCACCACGGCAACGGGACCGAGGCGATCTATGCCGCGGACCCGGGCACCCTCACGATCTCGCTCCACCAGGAGCGGAACTACCCGCTCGATACCGGCGACGCGGAGACCGAGGCGGAGGCGAACATCAACATCCCGCTCCCCCCGGGCACGGGCCATGCCAGCTACCTCGAGGCCATGGAGAGGATCGTGGTCCCCGCCATCGACGCCTTCGCGCCCGACATCCTCATCGTCGCCAACGGCTATGACGCCGCCGCCATCGACCCGCTCTCGCGCATGCTCGCCACCGCCGGGACGTTCCGCGCGCTGACGGAGATGGCGCTCTCCCTGGCCGAAAGGCATTGCGAGGGGCGGCTCGTGCTCGTCCACGAGGGCGGCTACTCAGAAGTCTACGTCCCCTTCTGCGGCCATGCGGTGCTCGAGGTGCTGGAGCCCGCGGCCCCCACGGCGCCAGACCCCTTCGCGGCCACCTTCGCCGCGCGCCAGCCCGGGGCGAAATTCGAGGCCTTCGTCTCCCACTGGATCGGCGACCTCGCGCGCCTCCACGGCCTCCGCTGACCCTTTCCAAGTCCCGCCGGCGCGCTTACCTCTCACCCCAGCAAGGCGCCCGCGCGCCAGAGATCGCCTCTCCCGGAGTTCGACCCCATGAACGAGATCACCCCCGCCCAGTCCTTCATGCTCACGCGCCGCTCCCGCTCGCTGCGCATGCTGTCGGGGCCCGCGCCGCGGAAACGCGAGGTGGACGTACTGTTGCGCATCGCCGCCCGCGTGCCGGACCACGGCAAGCTCGAACCCTGGCGCTTCGTGGTGCTGGAGGAGAAGGCGCTGCGCCGCATCGCCGAGCTCGCCCCGCCCCATATCGCGCGCATCGGCGCGCCGTCGCTCGCCGCCAGCCAATACGCCGACAGCCCCTTCGCCGTCGTCGTGCTTGAAAGCCCGAAGGCGAGCGAGAAGATCCCCGCCGTGGAGCAGACCTATTCGGCGGGCGCCGTGTGCCTCTCGCTCGTGAACGCCGCGCTGGCGGGCGGCTGGGGGGCGGTCTGGCTGTCGGGCGCGCTGTCCCACGATCCGGTCTTCGCCGCCGAGGCCTTCGGCGCGCTGCCCCATGAGCGGGTGGCCGGCGTCATCCACATCGGCACCTGCGAGGAGACCCCGCCCGAGCGTCCGCGCCCCGACCTCTCCGAGAAGACCACCTGGATCTCCCGATGATCTTCGACGCCTTCGCCAAGGCCCTGGGCCAGATCGGTGACCCGAGCTTTCGCGGCGTGCTGTGGCGCGGCGTGGGGCTCACGGTGGCGCTCTTCGTGGGGGCCTACGCGCTGCTGCTGGGGCTGATCGAATGGCTGGTGGGCGGGCCGGTGACGCTCCCCGTGGTGGGAGAGGTGACTTGGGTGGGCGATCTTCTGAGCTGGGGCTCGCTCCTCGTGATGCTCGTGGTGTCGGTCTTCCTGATGATCCCCGTGGCCTCGGCCATCACGTCGATGTTTCTCGATGAAGTGGCCGTGGCGGTGGAGGAAAAGCACTACCCGGAGGTGCGCCACCCGCCGCGCACGCCGTTCTGGGACGGGGTGCGCGACACGGTGAACTTCCTCGGCGTGCTCATTGGGCTCAACCTCCTGGCGCTCGTCGCCTATGCCTTCTTCCCGCCGGGGGCGCCCTTCATGTTCATCGCCTTGAACGGCTACCTGCTCGGGCGGGAATACTTCACCGTGGCCGCCATGCGCCATCTGGGCCGCGCGGGCGCGCAGGACCTGCGGCGGCAGCACGCGGGCATCGTCTGGGTGGCGGGCTGCCTCATGGCGCTGCCGCTCACCTTTCCCATTGTGAACCTCCTGATCCCGATCCTGGGCGCGGCGACCTTCACCCATCTCTATCACGGCCTGCGCCGCTGACGGCGGGTCAGACGAAAACGGCGCCCCCGAAGGCGCGCCGCGTGTGTATCGGTTGAGGTGTGAGGCTCAGGCGGTGCCGCGGCGCCGCCCCAGGGCGAAGAGACCGCCCAGCGCACCAAATAGCAGCAGCACCGAGGCCGGCAGCGGCACAGCCGCGAAGGTCAGGTTGTCGACCCCGCCCGACGCGTAATCCGGGCTCCCCGTTTCGCCGTTGAAGTCGATGAAGATGCTGTCGCCGCGTACGATCCGCTCGGACAGGAAGGTGGCGCGCCCGAGCTCGTTCTCGCCGGTCATGACGATCTGGCCGAGCTGGTTGCCCTTGAAGGAGGCCGTGTACTCCCCGTCATCGACGGCCGAGAAGCCGGTCCAGACGAGGCTCACGTCAGAGACGAGCTTGAGCGTGATGTCGTAAGTGAAAAGATCGTCGTTCGGCGTGGGGCCGGGATTGTCGCGATCCTGCACGAGCACGTTGCCCGACACGCCGAAGGGATTGGCCTGGTTCACGACGCGGAGGTCCGGGTCGCCGTTGCAGTCGGCGGTGTAGCCGGTGCAGGTCGTGTCGAAGAGCATGGGCCCGTCGCCCCCGCTTCGCCCGATGCTCGGGATGATTTCCCAGGTGACGGCGTCGTCGGTGATGAACCAGCCGGTCCCGGCGGTCCCCGAGATAGCCACGCCGGCGCCGTCGAAATCGAGGGTGACGGCGGATGCGGTGCCCGCGGACAAAAGGCCGGCAAGAGTCGCCGCGATCAAGGTCTTCGTCATTATCGGATCCCCCAAAATAGGCCGCACTTAAACCAATAACAAAGCATCGCCCGTTTCGGCCGATTTCGCAAGCGCAGCAAGGCGGCCGCGGCCATTATGCAACCTTCGGGCGCGCCGCACCGCGCGCATTGCAAGCCTGGATAGAACGACGCGGCCCGCGCCGCTCACCCCATACGGCCGAACCAGTCGATATTCTCGACCGTGAGCACGCCGGACACGATCACGCCCCCGATGACGAGCCAGAGCACGAAGGCGATTCCCGTCGTGATGAGGAAGCGTTTCTTGAGCTGCGGGTTCGTGGGGCTACCGGCATGGGTGCCCGGCACGATCTCGCCCGCGTCGCCCTGGGTCTCGAGCCGGACGGGCAGCACGCAGAGCAGCGTAAGAAACCAGAGCACGGCGTAGAGGACGATGGCAGATGTGATGCCCATGGGGCGATCCTTTCGCTTGGGGAGAGGGCGGATGCCTCCGGCGGAAGTACAAGGCACAAAGAAGGGCGGACGGCGCGCCGCCGCTCAGACCTCCTCGAGTTCCACGAGCGTACCCTGGAAATCCTTGGGATGGAGGAAGAGGACGGGTTTGCCGTGGGCGCCGATCCTGGGTTCCCCATCGCCGAGGACGCGCGCCCCTTCGGACTTTAGGTGATCGCGCGCGGCGATGATGTCGTCCACTTCGTAGCAGACATGGTGGATGCCGCCGGCGGGGTTCTTGTCGAGAAAGCCCTGGATGGGAGAGCCCGCGCCCAAGGGGTGGAGCAGCTCGATCTTGGTGTTGGGCAGCTCGATGAAGACCACCGTGACGCCGTGATCGGGCTCGTCCTTGGGGGCGCCCACCGATGCGCCCAGCATCGTGCGGTACTGCGCCGCGGCGGCGTCGAGATCCGGAACGGCGATGGCCACGTGGTTGAGGCGTCCGATCATGACAGTGTCCCCTTCTTGGTGGCGCGGCGGACGGTGCGGATTTCCCCCGGCCGTTAAGCGCCCGTTAGGCCCTTTGGCGGATTTATGACGTGCATAAGCGGCTGAGCCACGGAGGAACAGATGGAAGAGATGGACCGCTACATGAAAGCGCAGGCCCCCACCGCCCTGCGCCCGCTTCTCGGGCAGACGGTGCTCGCGGTGGAGGACAGCCGCTTTGCCTGCGAGGCGATCCGGCTCGTCTGTCTGCGGTCGGGGGCGCGCATCCGCCGGGCCGACAGCCTGAGCGCCGCGCGGCGGCATCTGAGCGTCTACCGGCCCACGGTGGTGATCGTGGATATCGGGCTCCCCGACGGCTCCGGGGCGGAGTTGATCGAGGAGGTGGCGCGCGCGGTGCCGCGGGTGCCGGTGCTACTGGCCACGTCGGGCGATGACAGCCTGGCCGACGCGGCCTGCGCGGCGGGCGCGGACGCGTTCCTGGCCAAGCCCGTGGCCTCCATCGCCGCGTTCCAGTCCGCCGTGCTCGCGCATCTGCCGCCCGAGGCGCAGCCCCACGGCCCGCGCGCCGTAAACGACGATGCCGTTACAGCCGATACCATCGCCTATTACGACGATCTCGACCACGCGCTCGACGCGCTCTCCACCGGGGAGGGCAGCTATGTGGGTCAGTTCCTCACCGGCGTGGCGCGGCAGGTGGGCGATGGGGAGCTCGAAGGGCTCGCGCACCGCCTCTGCCAGGCGCCCGACAGTGCGGAGATTGCCGGGCGCATGGAGCGGCTATTGTCCGAGCGCATGGGGGCCCGGCTCGCGGTCTGAGCCGGCTTGGCACCGGCAGGGGCGGATGGAGACGCGCTTGGTTTTATGAGGCGTGCGGTAAGCGGGTCCGGAGCCCGGCGTGAGCAAGACGGGCCGCGCTGGAGGCAAAGTCGCGCGAGGCGATCTGGGGCGCGGCATGGCCCGCACGTCGGACCGTGCCGCGCGCGCCGAGAGCCTTGGGCACACGGCAGATGCATCACCGCATATCCTGCGCCGCACCGCCCCAAGGGCATCGAATTTCCCCGTACGACCCACAAAGGCGCCACAATCCCGGTCCACGTCTTTCAAATCTGTTCGGAGGAAGACCCATGCTCGCCACCGTCTCCACACGGCTCAGCAATGCCCGCATGTCCGGTGCGGTGGATTGGGCGGTGCTCTGCGTGGGCGCACTGATGTTCACGGTGGCGATCGTGGGCACCGTGGTCTCCGCCGCCGCCACGGCCGGGCTGGAGACGCAGGAGGCCGAGGCGCGCGCGGCCCTCTGAGCCGGACGCCCCTCGCCGCCCCCTAGTCCTGCTCCACCACGCGCAGCGACAGGTCGCGAAGCTGCTCGTTCGAGGGCTCGGACGGCGCATCCATCATCAGATCCTCGGCGCGCTGGTTCATGGGGAACATGATCACCTCGCGGATGTTCTCCTGGTCCGCCAAGAGCATAACGATCCGGTCGATCCCCGCCGCGCACCCGCCATGGGGCGGGGCGCCGTATTGGAACGCGTTCACCATGCCGCCGAAGCGTTTCCTGACCTCCTCGGGGCCGTAGCCCGCGAGCTCGAAGGCCTTGAACATGATCTCGGGCTTGTGGTTCCGGATGGCCCCGGAGACGAGCTCGTAGCCGTTGCAGGCGAGGTCATACTGGAAGCCCTTGACCTCTAGCGGGTCGCCCATCAGCGCGTCCATTCCGCCCTGGGGCATGGAGAACGGGTTGTGTTCGAAATCGAGCGCGCCGGTCTCCTCGTCGCGCTCGTAGATCGGGAAATCCACGATCCACGCGAAGGCGAAACGGTCCTTGTCGGTGAGGCCGAGTTCCTCGCCGATGACATCGCGCGCGCGGCCCGCCACCCGCTCGAAGCTCGCGGGCTTGCCGCCGAGGAAGAACGCCGCGTCGCCCACGCCGAGGCCGAGCTGCTGGCGGATGGCCTCGGTGCGCTCGGGGCCGATGTTTTTCGCCAGCGGTCCCGCGGCTTCCATACCTTCGCCTTGGTCACGCCAGAAGATATACCCCATCCCCGGAAGCCCTTCCTTCTGGGCAAAGGCGTTCATGCGGTCGCAGAATTTGCGGGAGCCGCCGCCCGGGGCGGGGATGGCGCGGATCTGGGTGCCGTCCTGTTCCAGCAGCTTCGCGAAGATCGCGAAGCCCGAGCCGGCGAAGTGCTCGCTCACCACCTGCATTTCGATGGGGTTGCGCAGGTCGGGCTTGTCGGTGCCGTATTTCAGCGCGGCGTCGCGATAGCTGATCTGCGGCCACGTCCCGGGCGCGTCGACGGCGCGGCCCCCGCCGAACTCCTCGAACACGCCCGCGATCACCGGAGAAACCGTATCGAAAACATCCTGTTGCTCGACAAAGCTCATCTCCATGTCGAGCTGGTAGAAATCCGTGGGCGAGCGGTCGGCGCGCGGATCCTCGTCGCGGAAACAGGGCGCGATCTGGAAATACTTGTCGAAGCCCGACACCATGATGAGCTGCTTGAATTGCTGCGGCGCCTGCGGCAGTGCGTAGAACTTTCCCGGGTGGAGCCGTGACGGCACGAGGAAGTCGCGCGCGCCCTCGGGGCTGGACGCGGTGATGATCGGCGTCTGGTACTCGCGAAACCCGATGTCCCACATGCGCTTGCGGATGGAGCTCACGACGTCCGAGCGGAGCACCATGTTGCGCTGCATCGCCTCGCGGCGCAGATCGAGGTAGCGGTAGCGAAGCCGCGTCTCCTCCGGGTAGTCCTGGTCGCCGAAGACCTGGAGCGGCAGGTCGCCCTCGATCCCGCCCAGCACCTCCATGCCGCGGATGAAGACCTCCACTTCCCCGGTGGGGAGCTTCGGGTTCACCAACTCGGGGTCGCGCGCCTTCACCGTCCCGTCGATCCGGATGCACCATTCGGCGCGAAGCTTTTCCACCTCGGCAAAGACGGGGCTGTCGGGATCGCAGAGCACCTGCGTGACGCCGTAATGGTCGCGCAGGTCGATGAAGATCACGCCGCCATGGTCGCGCCGCCGGTTCACCCAGCCCGACAGGCGGATCTCGCGGCCCACGTCGGAGGCGCGGAGGTCGGCACAGGTGTGGCTGCGATAGGCGTGCATGGGACGGGTCTCCTCGGGAAAACGTCGCGCCGATACACTGGACGGGGGCTGCGGTGTCAACCCAGGCGGGGCGAATTACGGGGTTCCTTACGATGGCCACAATCGCGGCCTAGCGAGGCGCCGGTGGTCAAGGGGGCAGACATGGCCAGGACAGGGGCGACAGCGCTCATTCTCCTCGTCTTCGCGGGCACCCTGCTCGCGAGCGGCTGGGGCCATGTGGGCACCGACATCTCCGCGCTCTATCTCGGCGGCTGGCTCGTGGCGCGCGACATGGGCGAGGTGCTCTATGCCGGCGCGCCCGCGCTCGTGGGCGAGGCCGTCGCGCCGGCCTGGGTCGCGGGCGGCATCGAGGCGGGGCTGAGCCCCGCGGGCGTCGTTGGCTTCGTCTACCCGCCGCTCTGGGCCTGGCTCGTGGCACCGCTCACGGGCGCGCTGTCGCCCGCGGCCTTCGCCAATGTGGCGAGCGGGCTCGGTCTCCTCGGTTACGGGCTCAGCGTCGTGGCGGCCTGGCGGCTCGCGCGGCCTCCCCTGCCGCTGCCGGTGTTCACCGGTGCCGTGCTGGTGGCGAGCCTCGCCTCGCTGCCTCTCCTTTTTGCCTGGGCGCTGGTGCAGCCGCAGCTTCTTGTGATCGCCGCGATCCTCTGGAGCGTGGAGCGCGCCGCCCGCGAACGCGAGACGGCGGCGGGCCTCCTCCTCGGCCTTGCGGCGGCGGTGAAGGTGAGCCCGGTCCTCTTCATCCTGCTCTTCGTGGCGGAGCGGCGGTGGCGTGCTGCCGCCTTGACGCTCCTGACGGCGGGGGCGCTGGCGCTCTTGAGCCTGGCCACCATGGGCTGGGCTGCCCATCTGGAGTTCCTGGAGGCCGCGGGGCTCTTTCGCCGGCACACGCTGCTGTTCGGGGGCAATGTCACCTTCGGAACGGCGGCCCACGCGCTCCTCGTGCCGGAAACGCTGGAGACCTTTCCGCCCGCAAACGCCTTCATCCCCACGGTGCCGGGCCTTGCGGCGCTGAGCGGGGTGCTCGGCCTCGCCCTCTCCGCCGGCACGCTCTGGGCGTCGCGCGGCCTGCCCGACGCGGTGCGCCCCGCGCTGCGGCTCGCGCTCCTCTATCCGGTGCTGACCTTCTTTGCTCCGCTGGCCTGGAGCCATTATTACGCGCCGGTGCCGGTGCTGATCGTCGCCCTCTATGGCCGGGTCGCGCGGGGACCTTGGGCGCTGGCAAGCCTCGCGGCCGCCGCCATGGTCTTCGCGCCGTTGGGCAGCCTTCTGGCGGAGCGTGGCACGGGCACGCCGCTTTCGGCGCTCCAGCTTCACATGACGCTCTGCCTGATCTTTGCCTGGGCGGCGCTGGCCTTCAGTCTCCGCCGCCCGGTCTAGGGGTTACTCGTGTGGCCTATTCCGCCGCGATCCGTACCGGATCGAGGTCGAGGAGCGTGGGGCTCAGGAACTCCACCACCGCCACCCCGTCGGGGAAACGCCGCGTGCGCGCGGGCGCGCCGGGGAAGCCGATGACCGTGAGCCCCGCCGCCTGCGCGGCCTCCGCGCTCTCGGGCGTGTCCTCCACGCAGAGCACATCGCCCGGGTCCACGCCCAGCCTCTCCATGGCGTGCTGGTAGATATCGGGCGCGGGCTTCGGATTCTCCACGAAGCGGCGCTCGCCCACGTAATCGAAATCCGCCGAGCGCACCGCGCCGCGCAGCCCCATGAGCACCGTCTGCACCTGGATGCCGCTCGTCGACGTCACGAAGGCCCGCGCGAGACCCCGCTCCCGCGCCGCCGCAAGGAGCTCGCGCACGCCCGGCCGGGGCGGCGTGCCGTGGTCGTTGAGTAGCGTCTGAAAATGCGCCTGCTTGGCGGCGTAGAGCGCGTCGATATCGACGTCCCCGCGCGCGCCCTTGCCCTCCGCCACCGCGGCGATGCGCTTGCGCCCGCCCTGCTGAAGCAGAAGCTCTGCGTAGTGATCCGGCGTCAGCACCCAATCGAGCCCCGCCTCCGCAAAGGCCCGGTTGAAGGCTTGCCTCTGCAGGTCCGAGGTTTCCGACAGGACCCCGATGGAGCCGAGAAAGAGCGCGGTGTGGGGCATGGATCATCTCCCGATGTGGTGCGGACCGGGCCTTGTTTGAGGGAGCAACGCTCCTGTGCACGCAAGGGTAGTGTGCGCGCGCAGCAAAGCCACACCGAGGCCGGAGAAAACCACGGCGAAAGCGCCTTGCGCCGCCGGTGCCCATCCCTATAACGCCGACAATTTGCTTGCCGGGGAGCCCGAGGGATGCCGAAACGGACCGATATCCAGTCCATCATGATCATCGGCGCGGGCCCCATCGTCATCGGCCAGGCTTGCGAATTCGACTATTCCGGGGCCCAGGCCTGCAAGGCGTTGCGCGAGGAGGGGTATCGCGTCATCCTCGTCAATTCGAACCCGGCCACGATCATGACCGACCCGGGGCTGGCGGATGCCACCTATATCGAGCCCATCACGCCCGAGGTCGTCGCCAAGATCATCGAGACGGAGCGACCCGACGCGCTTCTGCCCACCATGGGCGGGCAAACGGGCCTCAACACCTCGCTCGCGCTCGAGGAGATGGGCGTGCTGGAGAAATTCGGCGTGGAGATGATCGGCGCCAAGCGCCCCGCCATCGAAATGGCCGAGGACAGGAAGCTCTTCCGCGAGGCGATGGACCGTATCGGCCTCGAGAACCCGCGCGCCACCATCGCCAACACGATGGAGGAATGCATGGCCGCGCTCGAAGACATCGGGCTTCCCGCCATCATCCGCCCCGCATTCACGCTGGGCGGCACCGGCGGCGGCGTGGCCTACAACCGGGAAGACTACGAATATTACTGCCGCTCGGGCCTCGACGCCTCCCCGGTGAACCAGATCCTCATCGACGAGAGCCTGCTCGGCTGGAAGGAATACGAGATGGAGGTGGTGCGCGACCGCGCCGACAACGCCATCATCGTCTGCTCCATCGAGAATGTGGATCCGATGGGCGTCCACACGGGGGACTCGATCACCGTCGCTCCCGCCCTCACGCTGACAGACAAGGAATACCAGATCATGAGGGGCGGCTCCATCGCCGTCCTGCGCGAGATCGGCGTGGAGACCGGCGGGAGTAACGTGCAATGGGCCGTGAACCCCGCCGACGGGCGCATGGTCGTCATCGAGATGAACCCGCGCGTGTCGCGGTCCTCGGCGCTGGCGTCCAAGGCCACCGGCTTCCCCATCGCCAAGATCGCGGCGAAGCTCGCCGTGGGCTACACGCTCGACGAGCTCGACAACGACATCACGAAGGTGACGCCCGCGAGCTTCGAGCCCACCATCGACTACGTGGTGACGAAGATTCCGAAATTCGCCTTTGAGAAGTTCCCGGGCGCGGAGCCGCTTCTGTCCACCGCCATGAAAAGCGTGGGCGAAGCCATGTCCATCGGGCGCACCTTCCACGAGAGCGTCCAAAAGGCACTGGCCAGTATGGAATCCGGCCTCACGGGCTTTGACGATTACATCCCCGCCGAGATCCCCGCCGACCGACTCGCGCGCCGCGAGGGTGTGCTTTACGGCGAGAGCCCGGAAGTTCAGCAAACGATCGACAAGGTCATCACCCGTGACCTCGCGCTGCAGACGCCCGACCGGCTGCGCCTCATCGCGCAGGCCATGCGCTTCGGCTTCTCCGACGAGGAGATCCAGGAGATCACGAGCTTCGACCCGTGGTTCCTCGCCCGCATCCGCGAGATCGTGGAGACCGAGGCGGGCCTGATCGAGGCGGGCCTGCCGGCGGACGCCACCGGACTCCGGCGGCTCAAGATGATGGGCTTCACCGACGCCCGGCTCGCCACGCTCACCGGGGAAACCGAGGCCGCCGTGCGCAACGCGCGGATCGGGCAAGGCGTCACCGCCGTCTTCAAGCGCATCGACACCTGCGCGGCCGAGTTCGAGGCGCAGACGCCCTACATGTATTCCACCTACGAGACCCCGGTGATGGGGGAGGTGGAGTGCGAGGCGCGGCCCTCGGAGGCCAAGAAGGTCGTCATCCTGGGCGGCGGCCCCAACCGCATCGGGCAGGGCATCGAGTTCGACTATTGCTGTTGCCACGCCTGCTTCGCGCTGACCGAGCAGGGCTACGAGACGATCATGGTCAACTGCAACCCGGAGACCGTGAGCACGGATTACGACACCTCCGACCGCCTCTACTTCGAACCGCTCACCTTCGAGCACGTCATGGAGATCCTGCGCGTCGAACAGGAGGCCGGCACCCTCCACGGCGTCATCGTTCAATTCGGCGGGCAGACGCCCCTGAAGCTCGCCAATGCGCTCGAGGCCGCGGGCATCCCCATTCTCGGCACCACGCCCGACGCAATCGACCTCGCCGAGGACCGCGAGCGCTTCCAGGCGCTGGTGACGAAGCTCGACCTCAAGCAGCCGAAGAACGGCATCGCCCACACGGATGCCGAGGCCCTCGAGATCGCCGCCGAGATCGGCTTCCCCCTCGTGATCCGCCCCTCCTACGTGCTGGGCGGGCGGGCCATGGAGATCGTCCGCGATCAGGCCGGGCTCGAGCGCTACATCTCCGCGGCCGTCGTCGTGAGCGGGGACAGCCCCGTCCTCCTCGACAGCTACCTCGACGGCGCCATCGAGCTCGACGTCGACGCGCTTTCCGACGGCGAGGACGTCCACATCGCGGGCATCATGCAGCATATCGAGGAGGCGGGCGTCCACAGCGGGGACTCAGCCTGCTCGCTCCCCCCCTACTCGCTCCCGCAGGACATCATCGAGGAGGTCGAGCGCCAGACCCGCGCGCTCGCCCTCGCGCTCAACGTCCGCGGCCTCATGAACGTGCAATTCGCGGTGAAGGACGGCGAGATCTACCTCATCGAGGTCAATCCCCGCGCCTCCCGCACCGTGCCCTTCGTCGCCAAGGCCGTGGGCTCCCCCATCGCCGCCATTGCCGCGCGGATCATGGCCGGAGAGCCGCTGAGCAGTTTCGACCTCGTGGACCCCGCGATCCCGAGCTTCGCCGTCAAGGAGGCCGTCCTCCCCTTCGCCCGCTTCCCCGGCGTCGACACGCTGCTCGGCCCCGAGATGCGCTCCACCGGCGAGGTCATGGGCTCGGACGCGAGCTTCCACCGCGCCTTCCTGAAGGCACAGATGGGCGCGGGCGTCACACTGCCCGAAGGCGGCCGCGTCTTCCTCTCCATCAAGGAGGCCGACAAGACAGAGATGCTCGTCGATACCGCGCAGACCCTCGTCGATCTGGGCTTCGAGATCATCGCCACCCGCGGCACCTGCAGCTTCCTCGAGGCCCACGGCATCGCCTCCGAGGTGGTCAACAAGGTCTACGAAGGCCGCCCCAACATCGTGGACACGATGAAAGACGGCCGCATCGCGCTCGTCATGAACACCACCGAAGGCGCCCAAGCGGTGGAGGATTCACGGTCCATGCGCAACGTCGCCCTGATGGACCGCATCCCCTACTACACCACTCTAGCCGCCAGCCATGCCGCGGCGAAGGCCATGGCGGCAGGTCGCGAGGGAGATCTGGGCGTGCAGAGGTTGCAAGACGCCGCTGGATAACAGACGGCCAACCAAGCAACCATGTCACGCCGCGGGGCAGCGAATGGCGGCTCCGAGCCCGGAGTTACGGATGCTGCAGCCTGCTCGGATGGCGGCTATCAACTTTGCTCATCACTGAAATACGTATCCGAGAAATGATATTTCGTTCGTATATAGTGCCGTGCCAACGCCCTCATGATTTCGGCAGCAACAGATAATCTGCGCGTCTCGAAGGACTTGTCTGCGTCGGACTTAAATTTCTTGGAGGCGTGGCCGGCTGCGACACGACAATTGTAACAATAATCCTCGATTTCGAATTCACCTCTATCGGAACGAAACTGCTCCAAGGTACGTTCGTGAACATTTGCGCAAGCATCTGCGAAAACGCATTTGATCCATTTCTTAGCCTTCCGAGCGTCGCGCCTCATTTCGAAGACTTTGAAAAAGCTCAACACTTCCTGTGATGCAATTCCGGCCTCGGCAGCGTTCAACCCCTCTCTGTAGTAGGAAAGGCAGTTCAGCAATGCTTCATCCTCCGGCAGCGACCGGTAGAACAGCCAAGTCATCATTGTGGAGAATGCCATGTCACGCCTTGGCACTGGTACGGGTACAGGGTTTCCGGACCAGCCCTCCCGCAGGATAGCGTGACGATCATCACACCAAGAAAGGATACTCAAAAAGCGGTTGAGAAGAGTCCTCGCGTCTTTGGCGGTGATGCGCTCGTGGTGGAGATCAATACTGATCGAATGCGAGTTTTTCTTGGTCTTCGGGAACAGCACAAAATGATGGGCGCCAAACTCGACACGCGTCGGTTCCTTCGGCCAGGTGACGGTCGTATCGACGCCAAGGTTCAAAAATGTTGACCCTCTGCGCGCACCGAGGCGCTCGTGAAAGGCGTTGCGCTCCTCCTCTGTCTCATATTCACGCCAATCCGTTTCCAGCGGCCGGTCCAAATGACGTGAAGCGTCGACGTCACGCTTTAATTGATGAAAGAACTCTCGATTGAGAGCGAGTTGGCGGGTGTTGGTGGACAAAGCTCGGTCATGGTCGAAGTTTTTTTCTGCTCCTGCCGCTGCCAGAGTCAGAGCATATTTCGAAACGTAGGAAGTAGTTTTCCGATGGCCGTCTTCCTCGAAGAGTAGGTTTGCTTGGTACTCATCGTTTCCAGGAATTCGCGCTTTGGAAAGCGTGAGTGACACAAGGACGCTGCAGTTTTCATCTTTGCTTAGTAGAGCAGTCATCGCATCGATGAGAGAACCCGACTCCCTAAACGATGCAGATATGCCACCGACAGCTCGAAGGTCACTCATTATCAATGCAACATGACCCGCTAAGCTTCCTTGCGAGGGCACGTAGCCCAAAACTGAGCGTGCAATCTCATCGTTGGTGAGACGTTGTGCTGCCCGGTCTCGCCCACGCGGAAGCTGTCCATACCCGCGCAGGCTTTCAAATCGTCTTAGTGTTTCATCGTAAGATAGCTGCTCAGAAAGCTCGCGATGAAGAAGAAGCGATAGGTTTTTGGCGTACATTGCTATCGTTTAGTCTGGCTTGCTTCAGTCATCAATCTCGCCAAACCGGACAACGAAGTTGAGAAAACCAACGGCAGCAAAGTCCGCCCCCCCATCATCCCCGCGGTCGCTTCTTCCTCACCGGCTTCACCTCCTCATCCAGCGTGTCCCGGGGCTCGATCACCTCCCAGGCGCAGGCGGGGCCTTCGATCAGTTTGGCCAGACGGGCATGCATGAAGGTGCGCAGCACCTTGTTGATCCGCGGCTGGTAGCCCGGGCCCATGGATTTGAAGAACCGCACCACGTCCGCGTCGAGGCGGATCGTGAGCCGCACCGTCTTGGTATCGCGGTCCTTGCCCCGCCAGATCTAGTTCCACGCGCGCGGGAAGGTCTCGTTGAGGTTGAAGGTGTCGTAGAGGTCGTATTCCAGCTGTCGCATGCCATCGATGGACCGCATCCAGGCGATGCGCTCCTTGGTGGTCATGTCGCGGGGATGCTGGCCGAGCATCGTGGCGTTGGGGGGCTCGTGGGCCATGGGCGTCTCCTTGATGGGTGTGCGGGTCTCCGCGCCGGTGTCCCTCGGGGCATGCGCCACGCTAGGCGCCAATCGTTAACGGCGCCCGAGCCCTGCGCGCGTATGTACGGGCTGTGTACGGGGTGTGTACGGGCTGTGCCCCCGCTGGACGCCCCCAATCGGGAGGGGTAAACGAGGCGCACGCAGGGAGCGCACATGCATCAGCCAGCCATCACCGGATCGGGGGTATTCACGCCCGAAAACGTCATCACGAACGACGAATTGGTCGCGGCCTTCAACGCCTATGCCGACAAGGAGAACGCGCTGAATGCCGCCGCGATCGCGGCCGGAGAGATGGAGCCGGTGCCCCATTCCTCCGCCGAGTTCATCACCGCCGCGAGCGGGATCGAGAACCGCTATGTTCTTGATAAATCTGGCATTCTCGATCCAAACGTTATGCACCCCGTACTGCCGCCGCGCCCCGACGAGGCGCCCTCGCAGATGGCGGAGATGGGGGTGGATGCGGCGCGGCAAGCGCTGGGTCAGGCCCACGTCGCCCCGGAGGAGATCGATTGCATCCTGTGCGCCGCCTCCAACCACGAGCGCGCCTACCCCGCGATTGCCGTGGAAATTCAGGAACTTCTGGGCGCAGGCGGCTTCGCCTACGACATGAATGTGGCCTGTTCCTCGGCCACGTTCGGGCTCCAATCGGCGGCCGACATGATCCGGACAGGCAGCGTCCGGAAGGCCCTCGTGATCTGCCCCGAAATCTGCTCCGCGCATCTCGAATGGCGCGACCGGGACTGCCATTTCATCTTTGGCGACGTGGCCACGGCGCTCGTGCTCGAGCGCGCAGAAGACGCTGAAAACAAGCCGAAATTCCTCGTCCGCTCCACCCGCTGCGCCACGCAGTTTTCCAACAATATCCGCAACAATGCGGGCTATCTCCGCCGCGCCCACGGGCAGATGGAGGACCGCCGCGACATGCAATTCATGCAGAACGGCCGCAAGGTCTTCAAGGAGGTCCTGCCCCTCGTCTCCAAACATATCGCCGATCATCTCGCCGAGGAAGGCATTGAAAACACGGCGCTAAAGCGTCTGTGGCTCCACCAGGCCAACAAGACCATGAACGACTATATCGGCAAGCGCGTGCTCGGCCGGGAGCCCGAGCCGGGCGAACAGCCCAACATCCTGCAGGACTACGCCAACACGTCCTCCGCGGGCTCCGTCATCGCCTTTGCAAAGCATTCGAGCGACCTCGCCCCCGGCGACACCGGGCTTTTGTGCTCCTTTGGTGCGGGATATTCCGTGGGATCCGCGATCCTTGAACGGGCCTGACAGACTTCGTTAACCTCGCGCTGCCAATCTCGACCGCATCGCGCGCTCCCAGGCGCCCCGGTCAAGTGCGAAGATATCCGTCAACCGCGCCATCCTCGGGTCGGCGCGCCCCCGAGCGAAGCGAGGCCACCGAAGGTTCAAGCCCGCAGGGCGCAGAAGGGAGGCGGGCGGGCCCCCCGCTCGAGAAGAGCGCGATCCCGGATCAGGAAAGCGCCTTCGACACCCGCGCGTGCGCGGCCTCGGCGCTTTCGACCCGTTCGGAATAGCGGTCCGTGAGCATCGCGGCCCGCCCGCGCGTGACCAGAGTGAAGCGGGCAAGCTCCTCCATCACGTCCACGATCCGGTTGTAGAGCGACCCAGGCTTCATGCGCCCGTCCTCGAATTCGAGCCACGCCTTGGGCACCGAGCTCTGGTTCGGGATCGTGAGCATCCGCATCCAGCGCCCGAGGATGCGCATCTGGTTCACGGAGTTGAAGCTCTGCGAGCCGCCCGAGACCTGCATCAGCGCGAGCGTCTTGCCCTGCGTCGGGCGGATGCCACCGATGGCCGACAGCGGGATCCAGTCGACCTGCGTCTTCATGATCCCGGTCATCGCCCCGTGGCGCTCGGGCGAGGACCACACCATCCCCTCGGACCAGAGCGCGAGCTCGCGCAGCTCCGCGACCTTGGGGTGCTCGGCCTCCGCATCGCCCGGCAGCGGCAGGCCCGAGGGATCGAAGAACCGCGTCTCGCAGCCCAGCGCGCGGAGCACCCGCGCGCCCTCTTCGGCGGTGCGGCGCGAATAGCTCTCGCGGCGCAGCGAGCCGTAGAGCAGCAGGATGCGCGGCGGATGCCCGTCATCTCCGGGTGCGGCCAGGGCCTCGAAATCGAGGGGCATGAGCTGCCCGTCGGCAAGGTTTGGCATGTCCGAGATATCCATGGCGCTTTCCCCGTGCTGTTCCAGTGTCGTCCCAGTGTCGTTCCGGTGTCGTCCCCGTGCTAACCGCTGACCCCGGCCTTAGCCCCGCCCCGCGGGGATGTCATCGGGAAAGCAGCCCCCTTGCGGCCATCTCCGGCGCAAGGCAATTCACCCTCCATGGCAAAGCTCTATTTCCACTACTCGACGATGAATGCGGGCAAATCCACGCTGCTGCTGCAGGCCTCCCACAACTACGTGGAGCGCGGCATGGCGACCTACCTGCTGACGGCCAACTTCGACGACCGCGCGGGCACCGGCCATATCGGGAGCCGCATCGGCATCGGCTCGGCGGCCGACATGTATACGCGGGACGAGGACCTCTTCGCGAAGGTCGCCGCACGGCTGGCCGCCGGTCCCTGCCACTGCGTGTTCGTGGACGAGGCGCAGTGGCTCTCGCGGGACCAGGTGTGGCAGCTCGCCCGCGCCGTCGACGATCTCGGCGTGCCGATCATGTGCTACGGGCTGCGCGTGGATTTCCGCGGCGAGCTCTTTCCGGGTTCCGCGGCGCTCCTGGCCATCGCCGACGAGATGCGGGAGGTACGCACGATCTGCCATTGCGGCAAGAAGGCCACCATGGTGGTGCGCCTCGGACCCGATGGGACGGCGCTGAAAGACGGTCCGCAGGTCCAGGTGGGCGGCAACGAAAGCTATGTGAGCCTCTGCCGGCGCCATTTCCGGGAGGCGATGGGGGAATAAGGCCGTTCGAACTGCCTTTGCCACGCGGTTTGCGAACCGCGTCGAAGCCGCTGGGAAGCGTCTTGGAGAAAGCGCATTTCACACCGGATTGGGCAGCGGCTCTCCCGCCAGAAAGGCGCGGACATTTTCCACCGCCATGAGCCCCATGGAGAGCCGCACCTCGAGCGCGGCAGTGCCAAGATGGGGCAGCAGCACGACGCTTTCGAGCGCCGTGAGCGCGGCGGACACCTTGGGCTCATGCTCGTAGACATCGAGCCCCGCGCCGGCGATGGTCCCCGCCTGGAGCGCCGCGACAAGCGCGGCCTCGTCCACCACGTCGCCCCGCGCGATGTTGACCAGATGGGCGTGCGGCGCCATCGCCGCGAGCGCGTCCGCGTCGATCAGGTGCCGCGTCTCCGCCCCGCCCGGCACGGCGAGCACCACGATATCGGCTGCCGAAAGACACTCGCGGAGTGTCTCCACCTGCCGCGCGGGCGTGTCGATCTCCTTCGGCGAGCGGTTGTAGAAGACCACATCCATGCCGAAGCCGCCATGGCACCGCTGCGCGACGGCCTGGCCGATGCGGCCCATGCCCACGATCCCCACCGTCTTGCCCGACATGTGGAGCCCGAGCATTTGCGTGGGATGCCAGCCCTCCCAGGCGCCCGCACGCACGAGCCGCTCGCCCTCCCCCGCGCGGCGGCAAGTCATGAGCATGAGCAGGAGCGCGATGTCGGCGGTGGCCTCCGTCACGGCGCCGGGCGTGTTGGTGACGGCGATGCCCGCGTCCCGCGCGGCGGCCACGTCGATGTGGTTGTAGCCCACGCCGAAATTCGCCAGGAGCTTGCCCCGGCCCTCCATCATGGCCGCGCTGCACTGATCGCCGAGCGTGGGAATGATCGCGTCGTACATCCACATCGCCGCGCGCAGCTCGCGCTCGGACATGGGCGCGTTCGTCTCGCGCATCTCCACGTCGCCCAGCGCCTGCGCCGCGGCGAGCACGGCGTCCGGCATGGGACGGGTGAGGAGGATCTTGGCCATCAATACATCCGCCCGCCGAGGGGCACGTCGAGGTCGGGGACGAGCAGCACCACCTCGCCCTCGGCATCGGGCACGCCGAGCACGAGGATCTCGGACATGAACCTGCCGATCTGACGCGGCGGGAAGTTCACAACGGCCATGACCCGCCGCCCCACGAGGCCCTCGGGCGTGTAGTGCCGCGTGAGCTGCGCGGAGGATTTGCGCTCGCCCAACTCGGCGCCGAAATCCACCCAGACCTTGATCGCGGGCTTGCGGGCCTCCGGGAAGGGCTCGGCGCGGATCACCTGCCCCACGCGGATGTCGACCTTCGCGAAGTCCTCGAAACCGATCTCGTCAGTCACGGCTGAGCTCCTTGGAGCGCTCCGTGGCGGCGCGCACGGTCCCGCGCATGAGCGCGGGCAACTCGCCCATGAGCACCTCGAGCCCCGCCTGTGTCGTGCCGTTCGGGCTCGTGACGTTGATGCGGAGTTGTTCGGGCGTCTCCTCGCCCAGCGCGAGCTGACCCGCGCCCGCCACGGTGGCGGTGGCAAGTTCCATGGCGAGCGCGGGCGCGAGGCCCTGGGCCTGGCCCGCCGCGGCCATGCACTCGATCATGTGGAAGACATAAGCCGGCCCCGAGCCCGAAAGGCCGGTCACGGCGTCCATCTGCCCCTCATGGGCGAGGCGCACGGTCTTGCCGATGCTCGACAGGAGCGCCTCGGCGAGGCCGAGATGCGCCTCCGTGCTCGTCTGCGAGCCCACGAGCGCCGTGATCCCCTGCCCGATGGCGGCGGGCGTGTTGGGCATTGCGCGGATCACGGGTGCCTCGGCGCTCAGGAGCTTCGCATAGGTCGCAAGCGAGGTTCCCGCGGCCACGGAGATGAACATCGTCTCTCCCCCGGCGAGGCCCGCCAGCGCGGGCAGCGCCTCTGCCATCATCTGCGGCTTCACGGCGATGACGACGACGGCGGGCGCAGCGGGCAGGGCGGCGTTAATGTGAACGCCCGTGCCCGCGACCCAGGGGGACGGCGCGGGATCCTGCACCCAGACGCCCGCGGGCGAGAGCCCGCCGCCCAGCCAGCCGGCGAGCATGGCGGATCCCATCTTGCCGCAGCCCAGCATGACCAGGCCGCGGCGCTCGATCTCTGAGAAGTCCATGCGCCCTCCTTAGTGGAGGCCGACGTTAGGCCCGGCCATAGGCCTCCGCAATAGCGACTTGCATGGCATCGTCGAGCTCCCGCTCGCCCCAGGTCACGAGCTGGAAGGCAGGGTAGTAGCGCTCCGCGGACAGGACGGCCGCGGAGATCATCGTGTCGATCTGATCGGGGCTCGCCATCTGCCCGCCCGACAGGATGAGCCCGTAGCGGTAGACCATGAGCTTCTGCTGCTGCCAGTAGGTGAAGGCGCCCGCCCAGCAATTGTCATTGACCCGGTTGAGCGCGGCATTGAGCGCATCGAGGCGATCCTCCGGCGGCTCCATGTCGAAGGTGCAGATAAGGCGCAGCGTCTGGTCATAGGCCGACCATGCGAGCGTGATGGAATAGGTGCGCCACTGGCCCTCCACGGCCATGGCGATCTGCTCGTCGGAGATGCGGTCGAACTCCCAGTCCTGGTGTTCGGCGATGTGCTCGACGATGTCGATCGGGTGGAGGTCTTCGATCTCGTGGAAGGTCTCGGAAACTGCCATGGCGTGCCCCCTTTGCGGGTCTGTAGCGAGCAGAGCGTGACAGCGCTCCACTGCTGGGTGGCTGCTCTAGGGGGTGTGGGGTTTCACATCCCCCATACTCGATATGGTGCGGGGAGGTGACAGTTGTGTAAAGCTAAATCTGGCCATTAAACGCAATAAGTTGTGGATGCTTGCATCCCACGATCTGCATTTGGGCGTGGCCTTCCGCGAAGGTAGCCGCCGGTAAGGCGCACGTTTAACCCTGGAACCGCCCGCTTCCCCGAAGCTCGGCCCCCCGGAGGCGCGCGACACGGCCAAGCAGGTCGTGCCCCACCTGTGACCCTCATGGCACGGGGCGGGATGGATCGGTCGGCTCGGCCTGGCGGTGCCACGATAATCATTGGCCGTGCGCCGTGCCGGATATTTCAGTGATCCGCATTTTAGCAGCCGCCATTTCATGCGGCATTGTCGAGCGCCACTTTCGGGCGCCAGGGGTAGATATGATCGCGTCCAGATTGGGCCTCGCCGCGGCGAGCGCACTTGCCATCGTCGCCGCTCTTCCAGCGTCGGCCACGACGATCAACGTCCTTTGGCTGTCAGGGAGCACCGCCTATAACGACGACATCAAGACCCTGGCCTCGGAGGCCCCCACCTACGACCCGGACGGCGATGGCGCCCTCGACTGGGATCTCGACTTCTGGGGCCCGGCGAGAATGTGGACTTCAGCCAAAACGATGCGCTCTTCGTCGGTTCGAGCTGCAACACCCCGTCCACCGGCACCGGTTCCGGCAATTGCAGCGGGACGGGCTTTTTCGGCAGCGGCGTCTCGGTCACCAATGTCCTCGAAAACAAGGACGAGATCTCGAATGCGCGGGGCAACAGGACGTTTCTCTCCGGGCAGGACGCCGATTGGCACTACGCCTTCGACAGCTTTCCCGGTCCCCTCGTGGATGACGGCCCCAAAGGGTTCCTGATCAACGCCGTCAACTGGGCAGCCTCGGGCACCGGTCTCGGCATCGTGTCCATGACCGACCGCTACCGGAATGAAAGCGGCTGGTGGGACAACGAGAACAGCTTCCTCAAGGATGAACTTAACGGTGCGGGCTTCGAATTCGAATCCGAGACGGTGAATATCGGACCCGGTCAGGGCAGCTTTCCCGTGAACGAGGGGCTCTCAAGCGCGGGCCTGTCGAATTGAAGCACGTCGAGCCCTGCCTGCCTCGGTGCGGTGGACGGCTACACGAAGATCAACCTGGCTCCGCAGGGGTCGGGCACCTGCGCCGTGACCTTAGTGACCACGAGCGGGGCGGACGGGGATACCAGCGGCGGCGACAGCACCGACGATGGTAGCGTCCCGGCGGTGGTGCCGCTTCCCGCGGCGGGCTGGATGCTCCTCGACGCCCTCGGCGGGCTCCTCGGCCTGCGCCGTCGCTCCGCCTGACCGGACCTGACGCACCGGGCGTCCGCCCCCACCGGGCGGGCGCCTATGATGCCTACTTGGCCTCCAGCGCCTCGATGCGGGCCTTGAGCGCCTCGTTCTCCTCGCGCGCCTTCTGCGCCATGGCGCGCACGGCGTCGAATTCCTCGCGGGTCACGAGATCGCGGTCGGCGAGAAAGCGGTCGACCCAGCTCTTCATCGCCGTTTCGGCTTCCTCACGCGCGCCCTGGGCCACGCCCATGGCGTTGGTCATGAGCTGGCTGATATCGTCCATCATTTTGTTGCGGGTCTGCATGGCGAGCCTCCGTTTGTCCCCTCACTATATGGGCCGCCGTGCGCCCCTCCTCAACTGTTGACTCGCCGCGCCGCGGCGGCACAAGGGGCCCATGCATTTCGCCCTCCCCTTTCCGTCCATCGCGCCCGAGATCGTCTCCGTGGAGGTGTTCGGCATCACGCTGGCGCTGCGCTGGTACGCGATGGCCTATATCGCGGGGATCCTCATCGCCTGGTGGATGGCCGCGCGCGCGGTGCGCAGCCCCGCCCTCTGGCCGGGACCGGCGCCCGCGCGGGCCGAGCAGATCGCCGATCTCGTCACCTGGGTCATCGTCGGCATCATCGTGGGCGGGCGGCTGGGCTTCGTGGTCTTCTACGAGCCCGCCTATTTCCTCGCCAATCCGCTGGAGATCCCGGCGATCTGGCAGGGTGGCATGGCGTTCCATGGCGGGTTCATCGGCGTTGCGGTGGCGGGATTTTTCTACCTGCGATCCCAGGGCATCCCGCTGCTGCCGCTCGCCGATGTCATGGCGCTGGCGACCCCGCCGGCGCTGGCACTGGGACGGGTCGCCAATTTCATCAATGCCGAGCTCTGGGGCAGGCCCACCGATGCGCCCTGGGGCGTGATCTTTCCGGGCACGGCGGCGCAGGCCTGTCCGGGGCCGGTGGGGATCGTGGCCGGGGGGCTCTGCGCGCGTCACCCTTCCCAGCTCTATGAGGCGGCGCTGGAGGGTGTGCTGCTCTGCCTCGTGCTTCTCTGGCTCGTGTATCGCCGCGGCGCCTTTCACCGCCCGGGCCTCGTGCTCGGCGTGTTTCTCGCGGGCTACGGGCTCGCGCGGTTCCTGGTGGAGCTCTTTCGCCAGGCCGATCCGCAATTCATCACGGCCGAGAACCCGGTGGGCTGGGTGGTGACCCTCGGACCCGTGGGTCTGACCATGGGGCAGCTCCTGTCGCTGCCCATGGTGCTGATCGGCGCGGTTTTCATCGCCCGTGCGAAGCGGCGCAGCGATCCACAGCCATCTGCTTGACCCTCGGGTCAGGACACGCCACCAACACCGCGTGCCATGACGACCGAAGCGCTCACATCGGACCTCCTCGCCGGGCTCACGCACGGCTTCTTCACCCGCAAGGGAGGCGCGTCTTCGGGGGTTTTCGCCGGGCTGAATTGCGGCGCGGGCTCCTCGGACCAGGCGGAAATCGTGCAACTGAACCGCGCCCGTGTGGCCGACGCCATGGACGTACCGCCCACGGCCCTCGTCACCCAGTACCAGGTCCATTCCACCGACGTCGTCACCGTGGAGAGCCCCCGCGACGCGCAGGAAACCGCGGACGCCATGGTCACGCGGATGCCGGGCCTCGCGCTCGGCGTGCTCGCCGCCGATTGCCAGCCCGTGCTTTTTGCTGATGCCCGTGCAGGCGTCATCGGCGCGGCCCATGCCGGATGGAAGGGAGCGCTCACCGGTGTTCTCGAGGCCACGGTGGAGGCGATGGAGGCCCTCGGCGCGGCCCGCGCGCGCATCCATGCCGCCATCGGGCCCACGATCTCCCAGCGTGCCTACGAGGTGGGCCCCGAATTCCTGGAGCGGTTTCTCGAGGACGACCCGGACAATGGCCGCTTCTTCGCGCAAGGCTCAGGGGACCGCGTGCATTTCGACCTGCCGGCCTACGGGCTCAACCGGCTGCGCGAGGCTGGCGTGGCGGAGGCGGGATGGATCCGGCACTGCACCTATTCGGATCCCGTGCGGTTCTATTCCTATCGCCGCTCGGTGCACCTCAAGGAGGCCGATTACGGGCGGCTCATCTCCACCATCCGCCTCTAGCCGTTTCCGTTTACGCCACAATCCCCCGCAACAATTCCCAGATTTTTCACGTTTGCCGCCCAATCGCAGCCGCAAAGCGTGCTCAAAAGATCAGCAACGAAACGACGATCGGGGCAAGGTCATGGGTCAGAAACGCTGGATGCGCGCGGTGCTCACGGAGGCGAAAGCCAAGGGTGAGGACACCGCCACGCGGCTTCCCTTCGCGCGGCAGGCCCGCGCGGCCCGCAAGGCCTGTTTTCCGACAACTTCCGTGCGGACGGCCGGCACACGCCGCACCGCCTGACACGACAGACAGCCGTCGCAAATATGGCAGCAGCGGCGGCCTACGGGAAACAATTCCCGGCCCTGAAGGCGATTGGCCACTTCCCCAGGCCAATCGCCTTTCTTTTTTGACAAAAACCGCGTCACCACCCACCTTTGTTGCTGTTTCGTGAGATCGCCGTGGGGGCCGTTCTTACACCCTTGTCGAATGGGTAAGTGATGTACCGTCCCCTCGATGCCGCAGCGGCGGCTCGGTCTGTAGAGTCTGCGACGCCCGCCTCCAGGGACGGCGCGCCCGGCTCGCGTGTTCGCTCAAACCTAACTCACCCCGCGTCGACCGTACCAGTGGACAGGCGGCCCCAACCTGCGAGGCCTCTCATGCGCAAGTATGAGGTCGCCTGCCTGACCCCGGATGGCACTGTGCAACGCACGACCCGGCTCGCGCCCGCCAGCGCGGCCTTCGAAGCGCCGTTCATGGCGCTGGCGCGCGGCACGCTTCTGGCCACGCCGCAGGGCCCCACCGCCATCGAGGACATCGTGCCGGGCATGGACGTGACCACCCTGGACGGCACGGCGCGCCCCGTGCTCTGGAAAGGCGCCACCAGCCTGTTGCCCGGCACCGGCAGCCAGTCCGAGGAGGCCCGGCAACTCATCCGTATCCCGGCCGGGGCGATGGGCATCCTGCGTCCGTCCCACGACCTTCTTCTGGGCTTTGGCGCGCGCATCGTGCAGCGCGGACGCATGGTGCGTGCCACGCAGCTCGTCGACGGCGAGGCCGCGCTCGCTGTGCGCCCGCAGAGCCCGGTGGAGTGCTTTCACATCGCTCTGCCCGAGCACGGCGCGGTGCGCGCCAACGGACTCGACGTGGAGACCTGCCACCCCGGCCCGGCCGCGCGTCATTTCGCGCGCTCCGACATGCGGCAGCTCTTTTTGTCGCTCTTTCCCCATGTGGAGGACTTCGCCGATTTCGGGCCGCTGCGCTTTCCGCGGGCGGTGGAGGACGGCGACCTGGCGCCTGGCACCTAGGCGGATACCCTCACGCGTCTTGCGCCAAGCGGGCCTCGAGCACGTCGAAGGGCACGCCTGGCTCGTCCTTTGCGCCGCGGATCACCAGTGACGTCTTCACATGGGCCACGTTGGGTGCGGTGAGGAGATCCTCGGTCAGGAAGCTCTGGAATGAGCTGAGGTCTGGTGCCACGCATTTCAGGATGAAATCCACCTCACCGTTGAGCATGTGGCACTCGCGCACGAGCGGCCAGTCGCGGCAGCGCGCCTCGAAGGCACTGAGGTCGGCCTCGGCCTGGGAATTGAGCCCGACATGGGCAAAAACCTTCACCTCGAAGCCCAGCGCGCGGGCATCCACCTCGGCGTGATAGCCGCGGATGAAGCCCGCCTCCTCGAGCGTGCGGACCCGGCGCAGGCAGGGCGGTGCGGAGATGCCCACGCGGCGCGCGAGCTCCACGTTGGTCATGCGACCGTCGGCCTGCAGCTCGGACAGGATCATGCGGTCAATTTCGTCGAGGCGATGTGCGGGCATTCTACGGTCCTTTTGGCGGATTCTTATGCTGAGAACGCACGATGCGCAAGATTATTTCAAGCTCGCGCAACAATCTGAAATCGCCCGGGTCTTTCGACTCAGCCGCTTGGCACGTATATCTGCACCCCCAAAGAGGAGTCAGCCCATGACCGAGCAGCGCAGAACGAAAGTCCTCATCGTCGGATCCGGCCCAGCCGGATATACCGCCGGCGTCTATGCCGCACGCGCGATGCTGGAGCCCGTGCTGGTGCAGGGCATCGAGCCCGGCGGGCAGCTCACCACCACCACCGAGGTGGAGAATTGGCCCGGCGACACCGAGGTGCAGGGCCCCGATCTCATGGTGCGGATGGAAAAGCACGCCCGCGCCATGGGCTGCGATGTCGTCCACGACATCATCTCCTCTATCGATTTCTCGAAGCGGCCCTTCGTGTGCCAATCCGACAGCGGTACCGAATATGTGGCAGACGCGGTCATCCTCGCCACCGGCGCGCGCGCAAAATGGCTGGGGCTCGAGAGCGAGGAGAAGTACAAGGGTTTCGGCGTCTCCGCCTGCGCAACCTGCGACGGCTTCTTCTACCGTGGGCAGGAGATCGTGGTCGTGGGTGGCGGCAACACCGCCGTGGAGGAGGCGCTCTTCCTGACGAATTTCGCCTCGAAAGTAACGCTCATTCACCGCCGCGACGAGCTGCGCGCCGAGAAGATCCTGCAGGACCGCCTCTTCAAAAACCCCAAGATCGAGCCGCTCTGGTTCCACGAGGTCGCGGAGGTCTACGGCAACGATCAACCGCTGGGCGTCGAGGGTGTGAAGGCCAAGAACGTGAAGACCGGCGAGATCACCGACATTCCCTGCAAGGGCTTCTTCGTGGCCATCGGCCACGCGCCGTCGAATGAGCTCGTGAAGGACGTGCTGGAGACACACAAGGGCGGCTACGTCGTCACCGAACCCGACAGCACGGCCACTTCCATCCCCGGCGTCTTCGCGGCTGGCGACATCACGGACTGGCAGTACCGCCAGGCCATCACCAGTGCGGGCATGGGCTGCCAGGCCGCGCTCGAGGCCGAGCGTTTCCTCGCCGAGCACGGCGAAGCCGAGCGCGAGGTCGTCACGGAGCCCATGGGCTACGGCGCGGAGGCGCCCGCCGCGGAGTAAATCCGCCACACCTCGAAATGGCCCAAAGTTTGTTCTTGCGTGAACAAACTTTTCGACTCATACGTTCAGCCGTGAACGTACCCGAGTGCCATGGCCACCATCTCGCCTCTCCATGAAGACCAGCTCTTCAAGCTGCTCCGGCAGCTCGACACTGCGCCCGGGGCCTCCCAACGCGCGTTGGCGGCGGCGATCGGTGTGTCGCTCGGGCGCCTCAACGGCCTTTTGAAGGAGGCCACCGACGCGGGGCTCGTCAAGATCACTGAGAGCGCCAGCCACGACAAGCGCCAGCGCATGGCCTATGCCCTCACGCCCCGCGGGGCGGGCGAGAAGAACCGCCTCACCGACACCTTTCTCAAGCGCAAGTTCGCCGAATACGACGCGCTCCACGCAGAACTCACGGGGACGACCTCCGGCCTTTCCCCTGCCAAACACGGAAGCAGACTGATGCAGAACAATCTCGCCCCGATCCCGGAGCTCTACGTCTCCTATGACAGCGCGCAGAAGATGAAGATGGAGGCCGCCGAGCTGACGAGCTGGGACCTCACCGCGCGGCAGATCTGCGATCTCGAGCTTCTGATGAATGGCGGCTTCAACCCGCTCAAGGGCTTCCTCTCCGAGGCCGATTACAACGGCGTCGTGGACGACATGCGGCTGGCCGACGGCACGCTTTGGCCCATGCCCATCACCCTCGACGTCTCGGAGGCCTTCGCCGAGGGTCTCGAGATCGGCCAGGACATCGCGCTGCGCGACCCCGAGGGCGTGATCCTCGGCACCATGACCGTCACCGACCGCTGGACGCCCGACAAGGCCCGCGAGGCAGAGGCCGTCTTCGGCGCCGATGACAGCGCGCATCCCGCGGTGAATTACCTGCACACCAAGGCGGGCAAGGTCTATCTCGGCGGGCCAGTCACGGGCATACAGCAGCCCGTGCACTACGATTTCCGCGCGCGCCGTGACACGCCGAACGAGCTCCGCGCCTATTTCAGGAAGCTCGGCTGGCGCCGCATCGTGGCCTTCCAGACCCGCAACCCGCTCCACCGCGCGCACCAGGAGTTGACCTTCCGCGCGGCCAAGGAGGCGGAGGCCAACCTCCTCATCCACCCCGTCGTGGGCCTCACGAAGCCCGGCGATATCGACCATTTCACGCGCGTGCGCTGCTATGAGGCGGTGCTCGACCAGTATCCGGCCTCCACGACGACGATGAGCCTTCTGAACCTCGCCATGCGCATGGCCGGCCCGCGCGAGGCGGTCTGGCACGGGCTCATCCGGAAGAACCACGGCTGCACCCACATGATCGTGGGCCGCGACCATGCGGGCCCGGGCAAGAACTCCGCCGGGGACGATTTCTACGGCCCCTACGACGCCCAGGACCTCTTCCGCGAGCACCAGGCCGAGATCGGCATCGAAATGGTGGACTTCAAACACATGGTCTACGTGCAGGAGCGCGCGCAATACGAGCCCGCCGACGAGATCGAGGACCGCGAGAACGTGACGATCCTCAACATCTCGGGCACCGAGCTCCGCCGCCGGTTGCAGGAGGGGCTCGAGATCCCGGACTGGTTCTCCTTCCCCGCCGTCGTGAAGGAGCTGCGGAAATCGAAGCCGCCGCGTTCTCAGCAGGGCTTCACCGTGTTCTTCACCGGCTTCTCGGGGTCGGGGAAGTCGACGATCGCCAACGCGCTCATGGTCAAGCTCATGGAGATGGGCGGGCGGCCCACGACGCTCCTCGACGGCGACATCGTGCGCAAGAACCTGTCCTCCGAGCTGGGCTTCTCCAAGGAGCACCGCGACCTCAATATCCGCCGGATCGGCTATGTCGCGTCCGAGATCACGAAGAACGGCGGCATCGCCATCTGCGCGCCCATCGCGCCCTACGCCACGACCCGCGGGGCCGTGCGCGAGGAGATCGAGCAATACGGTGCGTTCTGCGAAGTGCACGTTGCCACCTCCATCGAGGAATGCGAGCGGCGGGACCGCAAGGGCCTCTACAAGCTCGCGCGCGCGGGCAAGATCAAGGAATTCACCGGTATCTCGGACCCCTACGACGTGCCCGAGACCCCCGAGCTCCGCCTCGACACCGAGGGGACGGATGTCGATTACTGCGCCCAGCAGGTGCTCTTGAAGCTGCAGGAGATGGGGCTGATTTCCGCCTGATCCCGCGGCAGGGCAAAGGCCCTTCGAAGGGCCTTCCCACGTTTCGAAACGTGGGAAGCCGTTTCGAAACGGCTTTGGCGCTTTACTCTGCGTTCGGCGTGAAAAGCGCCTCCCCGCCCAGCCGGTAGCCCGCGATCACCGCCTGCCCCGGCCCCGTGAGCCATGTCTCGAGCCGGGCCACGGCTGCGGGTCGCGCCGTGCGCGTGGCGGGGAGAAACGCGTATTGGTTGAAGAGCGCCGGATCGCCTTCGAAGGCGATCCCCATGTCGCGCTTGTTGCCGAAAGTGAGCCAGCTCGCGCGGTCGCTCAGCGTGTAGGCGCCGAGCGCCACGGCGATGTTGAGCGTGGCGCCCATGCCGGTCCCGGTCTCCAGATACCACGTGCCCGACGCTGCGGAGACGTCGATGCCCGTGGCCGCCCAGAGGGCGCGCTCGGCCTTGTGCGTTCCGCTCTCGTCGCCCCGGCTCACGAACCGCGCCCCGCGCCGCGCGATGCGCGCGAGCGCCTCCTGCGCGCGCTCCGCCGAGGCGACATCCGCCGGGTCCGTGTCGCGCCCTATGAGCACGAAATCGTTGAACATGATCTCGCGCCGGTGGGTGTAATGCCCGGCCTCCACCGCCGCGGCCTCGGCGTCGGGCGCATGGGTGAGGACGGCGTCCACGTCGCCCGCGGCCCCAAGCCCCAGCGCCCGGCCCGTCCCTGCGACGACGAGGTCCACCCGGTCGCCGCTCGCGGCCTCGTAGGCCGGGATCAGCACCGCGGCGAGGCCCGAATTGTCGAAGGATGTCGTGACCGCGAGGCGCAGCGTTTCGGCCTGCGCCGCGCTGGTGGCGAGGAGCGCCAGAAGAGTGGCGCGGAGGAGCTGCCTCATGCGTCTCTCCACGCCAGGAAGGAGGCGGCGGAGGGCGGCGGCGCGTCGAAGAAAGTCTGCACCGGCTCGGGACCATGGGCCACGCCGTCGCAGAGCCAGACAATCTCGTCCGCCAGCCGCCGGGCCTGCGCCATGGAATGCGTCGCCATGACGATCCGCAGGCCCGCCGCCACGCGTGCCGTAAGCAGCGCCTCCACGAGGCCGATATGGGGCCCGTCGAGGTTCGCGGTGGGCTCGTCGAGAAAGAGCAGGTCGGGCGCGGTGAGCAGCGCCCGGGCAAGCGAGAGGCGCTGCGCCTCGCCGCCGGAAATCGTGCGGGCGGGCTGATCCAGGAGGTGGGCGATGTCGAGCGCCCGAGCCGCTTCGTCCACGCAGCCGCGCCCCGCGCCGCTCAGATCGCGGGCAAGGGCGAGGTTCTCGCGCACCGTCCGGCGCAAGAGGACCGGCCTTTGAAAGACGAAGGCCTGCCGGGGCACCGCACCGGACCAGAGGACGCGTCCGGCATCGGCGGGCACGAGGCCGTGGAGTAGCTTCATGAGCGTCGTCTTCCCGGCGCCGTTGGCACCGATGACGGCGGTGACGCCCTCCGCGTCCAGCGCGAGATGCACGGGGCCGAGCCCCGCACGGGTCACGCGCACGCTCTCGAGCCTCACCACGGCCGCGCTCCCTGCGGCTGCCGCGCGAGGAGGTGGAGCGCGGCACTCACGAGAAGGGAGATCGACACGAGCACCGCGCCCAGCGCCACCGCGAAGAGGAGGTTTCCCTTGGACGTCTCGAGCGTGATGGCTGTGGTGAGCACCCGCGTGAGATGGTCGATATTGCCGCCCACGATCAGGATCGCCCCGACCTCCCCGATGGCGCGGCCGAACCCGGCCAGCGCCGCGGTGAGCAGCGCGCGGCGCCCGTCGTACGCGAGAATGGCCATGCTCGCGCCCTTGCGCGCGCCGAGCGAGGTGAGGAGCTCGCGGTATTCCTCCCAGAGCGCCTCCATGGCCTGGTGCGTGATCGAGGCGATGAGCGGCAGCACGATGATGAGCTGCGCCAGGATCATGGCCCACGGCGTGAAAAGAAGCTGGAGCACACCGAAAGGCCCGGCGCGGGAGAGAAGGAGGTAGAGCACGAGGCCCACCACCACAGGCGGCAGTCCCATGAACGCGTTGAGCACGGCCACCACCGCGCCGCGGGCGCGAAAGCGCGTCACCGCCAGCCAGATGCCGAAGGGCACGGCGAGCGCCGAGGCCAGCGCGACCGCGCTCAGCGACACGCCGAGCGAGCGCAGCGTGATCTCGGCCAGGGAGGGAAGGAAGTCGGAGTCCATGCCCGCTCGGTGTGGCGTGCCGCGGGCCGATGATCAAGCCGGGCGCGCGCGGCGAGGGAACGATCCTCCCACGATGAGCCATATCGGAATTGGCTGCGACGAATTTGCGCCCGGAACGGCGCGTGGCGATCCCTGAAGGACTCGAACCCTCAACCTGCTGATTAGAAGTCAGCTGCTCTATCCAGTTGAGCTAAGGGACCGCTTGCGTGACCTTCTCGGCGCTTTTAGACCCTCGATCAAGGGCATTTCCGCCCCGGTAGAGAGCGTGCGATGCCCATGGAACGCTTCATCGAGGACGCGTTGGTCGACGCCGTGCGCAGGGCAGCGCGGGCCGAGATCCTGCCCCGGTTCCGGCAGCTCGACGAAGCGGAGATCGCCAGCAAAAGCAGCGTCCACGACCCCGTCACCGCGGCCGATATCGGCGCCGAAGCGCATCTTCGCGCGGCCATCGCCGACATCCTGCCGGGCGCTCTCATCATCGGCGAGGAAGGGGTGGCGACCGACCCGGCGGAGCTCGATCAGGTCTCTCATCCGGGCCAGGTCGTGGTGCTCGATCCCGTAGACGGGACCTGGAATTTCTCGCGCGGGCTGGCCACCTTCGGCACCCTCCTCGCGGTGCTGGAGGGGGGCGAGACGGTCTTCGGCCTCCTCTATGACCCGGTGGGCGATGCGTGGATCTCCGCCACGGCGGGAGTCGGCACATGGCAGGTGGAGAACGGCCTGCGCAGGCGGTGCCGTATTGCCCCACCGCCCCCGCTCCGCGACGCGACGGGGCTTCACCACGGTCAGGGTCTCACGCCGGAGGAGTGGGCTGCCGCGGCCGCGATCTACCCGCGGATCGGGCGCGTGACCTCCACGCGGGCCTCGATCTGGGACTATTGGCTTCTGGTGACCGGCGGCGCGGCCTTCTGCCTGAACCGCTACCTCAATGTGTGGGACCATGCCGCGGGGGTGCTGGCGCTGCGGGAGGCGGGCGGGCATGCCGCGCTTCTAACGGGCCAGGCCTATCACCCTGCGCAGCGCGAGGGCCTGCTCCTCGCCGCGTCCTCGGAGGCGCTCTGGGACGAGGTGGCGGGTCTCTTCGGTCCCGCGCTCGGCGCCGAATAAAAGCCCCGCACGCGAGGACGCGCACGGGGCGGGAGGAGACCAAGGGTCATGCGCCGTGGGACAAGGCGCGTTGTTTTGTAGGTGCCCGAACCGCGCTGAGCGAGGGGTGGGTGAGTGGGGCGTGACCCGGGCACCTATGCTGCTTGCCTGATAACCGTAGGTTGTAGTGTCCCCGAAACGCAAGGGCAAAAATCGCCTATAGGTTGTCACCAGCGCCGCACCCCTCCCCGCCCCTGGCGATTGTCCAGTCTTTTCATCGCCTTGCCGCATTGCCCGATTTGGCTGACCTCCCCAGATATGGCGAGGAAAAGGTTGGGCTTGAATGCCATGAAAAAGGCCGCACCTTTCGGCAGGAAAGGGCCCTTTTCCATGCACAACAATTCCGCCGAATCCATGCCCCCGCTGACCCATGCTCCCACCGGTGACGTGCGCGCGCGCGAAAAGCTCGAGGGGGGCAGGCGCTTTGCCATGCACACCGAATTCAACGCCGCCGGGGATCAGCCGACCGCCATCACCGAGCTGAGCGAGGGCGTGCGCAACGGCGAGCGGGACCAGGTCCTGCTCGGCGCGACTGGTACCGGCAAGACCTTTACCATGGCAAAGATCATCGAGGAGACGCAGCGCCCTGCTATCATCCTCGCGCCGAACAAGACGCTGGCGGCCCAGCTCTATGGCGAGTTCAAGGGCTTCTTCCCGGAGAACGCGGTCGAGTATTTCGTGTCATACTACGACTACTACCAGCCGGAGGCCTATGTCGCGCGCTCGGACACCTATATCGAAAAGGAATCCCAGATAAACGAACAGATCGACCGGATGCGCCACTCGGCCACTCGGGCGCTTCTGGAACGCGACGACGTGGTCATCGTGGCGTCGGTGTCCTGCATCTACGGTATCGGAAGCGTGGAGACCTACGGGGCCATGACGCAGGATCTCTATGCGGGCCGCGAGTACGACCAGCGCAAGGTCATGGCCGATCTCGTGGCTCAGCAATATCGCCGCAACGACGCCGCCTTCCAGCGCGGCTCCTTCCGCGTGCGCGGCGACAGCCTGGAGGTTTGGCCCGCGCACCTCGAGGACCGCGCCTGGAAGCTGTCGTTCTTCGGGGAGGAGCTCGAGGGCATCACGGAGTTCGACCCGCTCACCGGCGAGAAGGTCGACACGTTCGAGCGCATCCGCATCTATGCGAATTCGCACTACGTTACCCCGCGCCCCACGATGCAACAGGCCGTCATCAACATCAAAAAGGAGCTGAAGCAGCGCCTCGACCAGCTCGTGAACGAGGGCAAGCTGCTGGAAGCCCAGCGGCTCGAACAGCGGACGAATTTCGACATCGAGATGCTGGAGGCCACGGGCGTCTGCAACGGGATCGAGAACTATTCCCGCTACCTCACGGGCCGCGCGCCGGGGGAGCCGCCCCCCACTCTCTTCGAGTTCATCCCCGACAATGCCATCGTCTTCGCCGATGAGTCCCACGTCAGTGTCCCCCAGATCGGCGGCATGTATCGCGGCGACTATCGGCGGAAGTTCACGCTGGCCGAGCACGGCTTCCGCCTGCCCTCCTGCATGGATAACCGCCCGCTGAAGTTCGAGGAATGGGACGCCATGCGCCCGCAATCCGTCTTCGTTTCCGCCACGCCCGCGGCGTGGGAGCTCGAGCAGGCCGGCGGCGTCTTCACGGAGCAGGTGATCCGCCCCACCGGCCTCCTCGACCCGGAGGTGGAGATCCGGCCCATCGACATGCAGGTCGACGACCTCCTCGACGAGATCCGCAAGGTGGCGGAGAAGGGGATGCGCGTGCTGGCCACCACGCTGACGAAGCGGATGGCCGAGGACCTCACCGAATACCTCCACGAACAGGGCATCCGCGTCCGCTACATGCATTCCGACATCGACACGATCGAGCGGATCGAGATCCTGCGCGACCTGCGCCTCGGCGCCTTCGACGTGCTCGTGGGCATCAACCTCCTGCGCGAGGGCCTCGATATCCCCGAATGCGGGCTCGTGGCGATCCTCGACGCCGACAAGGAGGGCTTCCTGCGGTCCGAGACCTCGCTCATCCAGACCATCGGCCGCGCCGCGCGGAATGCCGATGGCCGCGTGATCATGTATGCCGACAAGATCACCGGCTCCATGGAGCGCGCCATGGCGGAGACGAACCGCAGGCGCGCCAAGCAGATCGCCTATAACGAGGCCCACGGCATCACGCCCGCCACCGTGAAGAAGAACGTCGAGGACGTCCTCGCCGGGCTCTACAAGGGTGACGTGGACATGAACCGCGTGACGGCCAAGGTCGATCACCAGCCCGCAGGCGGGAACCTTCAGGCCGTGCTCGACGGGCTGCGCGACGACATGCGCAAGGCCGCCGAGAACCTCGAATTCGAGGAAGCCGCCCGCCTCCGCGACGAGGTCAAGCGGCTGGAGACGGTGGACCTCGTCGTCGCCGACGACCCGCTTGCCCGCCAATACGCCGTGGAGAAGGCGGTGGACGACGCGCAGAAGGCGTCGGGCCGAAGCACGGCGGGTCGTGCCGGGCAACGGGGCGGGAACGTGAAACGGCGGAAGCGTAGCTCCTGATCCCATCCCTCGGTTGAGCGCCTGGGCTCCCGCCGCAACCTGCGCCGAAACGACTCAGTTCGTGGATATTGACCCTGCGGCGGTCCCGGCCGGCGTGTCACCACAAAGGTGACGCAAGGTCACTGTTTCGCTTTGAGGCTCGGAGCGGGCTGGACCCCTCTCCGTGTTTCAAATCTGGGGTTTTTCGTGACGCGAATTCTTCACATTCCTTGACTTCGCCGAGCCTCTCCCGCTACATCAGAGGCGGTAACGAAGGGTATTGGTCCTGTGAAGAAGATTGTTCGCGCAGCCGCATTGGTGGTGGCATCTGTCCTCGGGTCGGCGGTCCACGCGACCACTGTGACGCCGGTCTACGCCGATTGCGATCCGAGCATCGCGAATTTCGGGCCGGGCACGGGCACTTGCTCTCCCCATGCATGGAGATCCGACGCGGACCGAGTGGGCTACGACCATTCCGACGGGCGGTTTTTCTCCCTCGGGCTGACGACCGGGCCGCAGGACGTGTCCGAACTCGTGCTGCACATCGCTCCCGCCTTTACCAGACAGGCCTCCATTGTGGAGGTGACCTACACCCCCTCCGGACACAAGGAAGCGGCGAAGATCTACGGTGCCGTCGATGACGGGACCGGCGGCGTGGACATGTCTTCGATGACGCTTCTTGGCGTCGTCCATAACGGTGCCGGCGGATACAAGCCCGACCACAACACGCTGACCTTCTCGGGCGTCTACGACTTCCTGATCTTCGCTGACGCGTCGAAGGAAGTTTACGGCGATACGCAGTCGACGGATGGCTACGACATCGACTCCGTCACCGTGCTCGCGGCCGTGCCGCTGCCTGCGGGTATGGTCCTGCTTCTGAGCGCGTTCGGCGGCCTCGCCCTGCTGCGGCGCCGCGCCTCCGCCTAAGCCACCACTTTCATCAGCATCGACACTGCTGCCACGCCGCATGTGTGCGGCGTGATGGCTCAGAAGTCGAAAATATCTCCGAGCAGGTCTCCGATCCCGTCCCGCTTCTTTGGTCTGCGGGGACGCTGGCTCGTGTCCTCGTCGTACCGCTGAGCCCCTTGACCCGGGGGCGGTGGCGGCGGCATGGAGGAACTGCCTTCGATGATCTTGTCCAGCTCTCCGCGATCCAGCCAGACACCGCGACAGCGCGGGCAATAGTCGATCTCGACGCCGGAGCGGTCGGTCATCACGAGCGTCGTCCCGTCGACTGGACATTGCATGGCGCATCTCCTCTCTTTGCTATGGTGGGAGATTTGTCGCGGCCCGGGCGGCGCACGCGGCCCGTTGATCCCGGTTAACGCGCAATTAACCTTTATGAATCAGCGTGGCCCCATGGTCCGCGCCGTTCTTTCGTTGCTCCTCGTCCTCGTACCGGCGCTGGTCCAGGCGGGGGCCTGGGCCCGGGGCGACGGACGCGCCTTTCTGTCGTTCGGCCTGGAGGCGGGGCCCGACACGCAGGTCCTCACCACCTACGCCGAATACGGGCTCTCGCCCGAGATCACGCTGGGCTTCGACGGCTTCACCGATCTGCAGAACGAGAGCCTCACCGCGATCCTCTTCGGGCGCTACACCTTTCCCGCGGAGGGACCCCATGTCTTCGCGCTCGGCGGCGGACTGGGCGGGGAGTACCGCATCGACACCCGTGAGCAGCGCTTCGTCGCAGGCGGGCCGATCCTCACCGTGGACCATGTCCGCTCCGGCGGGTTCCTGCGCCTCACGGCCCATTACGGGCGTGCGCTCGACAGCGGGTGGTTCGCCGCCGATGCAAGCTACGACGTGGGCCGGCTGGAGAGTGGCACGGACCCGCCCCTGCCCGATGTCACGATCGGGCGCGCCAAGCTCGATCTTACCTATGGACACCGCGCGTCGGAGCGTCTGGCCGTCATGGGCCAACTCTTCGTCTACGACGACGACCAAAGCGCCCCGAGCTACACGCTGGAGGCCTCCACGACCTATGATTTCGGCGTGGGCGTGGGTGTCATCGGTCTGAAGCAGGGTCTGGAAGGGGGACGCCCGTCTCTCAAACTCGGCGTCTGGCGGAGTTTCTGAGGAGGTGCCTAGGTGCGCGCGCCAGGCTGCCGGAGCAGTGGCAGGTGGCCCGAGCAGTGACGGGCGCCCGAAGGCGCCCGTAGATCGTTAGCCGATGGTGGCCACGCAGCTCTCGCTGGTCTCGTCCCACACCTGCCCGGTTTCACAAATCTGCGCGGTGGTCTGGGTGTGCATGCCTCCGCCGCACATGGCCGCCGCGGATATGGGCGCGGCGAATACGATGGCGAAGGTGACGAACTTCAATGTCTTCATTGTTGGTTCTCCTGTGGCTTGCCCGTGAGAGGGTGACGCTAGGGAACGCTGGGTCAACCCCCGCGCCCCGCGCCGCGGCGCATTACCACGTGTCGAGGACGTCGAATGCCGCATCCTTCGGCGCGGGCTCTGGCGTGTCGGGCGTGGTTTGCTGCCGGATCCGCACGACCTCGCCTGTGCGCGTCTCCCAGAACCGCGGGTCGCCGAGCACCTCGGGCGGCAGGCGATCCCGCAGGAAAACCTTTCGCTCGACGCGCTGAACAACGACCTCCATGGCCTCCGAGCGTTGGGGCATCTGCCCGGCGGCGAAGCCGTCGCGCAGAACCTTCGCGCGGGCCTCGAGCGATCTGATCACCGCCTTGAGACGGGCATATTCGTCGGCCGGATGCATGCCCGATCCTGCGGCGACTTTGGTTAAGACGGCCTTAACATCACCAATGCCGCGTGCCCGGCGCGCCCTTCACGATCCCGCGCAGGTTTTCCGTCACCCAGCCGCCGTAGAAATCGCCGGGCTGTGCCGTCACCGCGAGTCCGTCGACGCTCGCGCTGTCGAGCGCGGCGGGATAGATGGCGACGAAATCCTTTATGGCGGCAAAGCGGCGCGTGGGGCGGGCATAGCTCCACGCCACGCGCGGCAGGATCGTGTCGCCGAGCTTCAGGCTCCAGTAGCTGGCCTGCCCCTTCCATTCGCAGATGCTGCCGCCCTTCGCCGGAAGGAGCTCCGCGCGGATGTCCTCGGGCGGGAAGTAGTAGGTCGGCGCGTGATGGGTCTCGCAAACGCGCCAGGCATCGAGGCTATCGAGCAGGAGCGCGCCCCCGGCCTCCGCGCGGATGCGGTAGGGGGCGGGTTCGAGCAGCGGCGGGCGCGGGTAGGATTGGACGTCTTCTTTTGCGAGCATGGGTGGCAGGTAGCGCAGGCGCGCTAGGTGTCAGCCCATGCGAAGCTTTCTCCTCCTGCTCCTCGCCGCGGGCCCCGCCGCCGCCTGGGATTTCACCGCCGGCACGCCTTGCACACTCACCCATGCCGAGCCGCCGCTCGAGGTCATCCTCACCCACGACCCCGCCGCGCCGCTCTACACGATCACGCTGCGCCGCTCGGAGCCCTGGCCTGTGGGCGGCATCTTCTCGATCACCTTCGAGGGCGGGATCACGATCTCCACCAACCGCCACGTCCTGAGCGAGGCGGGCCGGGCGCTCACCGTGGCAGACCGCGGCTTCGGCAATGTCATCGACGGCATGGTGACCTCGCCCAGGGCCATCGCACGGCTCGAGGGTGTGGAGGAGCGATTTTCCCTCACGGGCGCCGCCGAGCCTGCCCGCGCGCTCGAGGCCTGCCAGCCGGCCCCCGCTGCTTGACAGCGCCGGCGCCCCCGGCACTCTCGCGCCATGACTGAGAAAACCGATCCCTTCCGCCCCCTCGATGATGACGCACGGGCGATCATGGCAGCACTCCTCGAGGAGCCGCACGCGGCGCTGGCGGTCATCGACCCCGCCACCGGCACGCCCCAGGTGACGCGCATCGGCTTCACCTGGCTCGAGGGGGCCGCGCTCACGATCCTCTCCACGCTTTCCACACACACGGGCGCGCTCGCCGAAAACCCCGCCTGTGGCCTCATGGTGGGCAGCCCGGGCGCGAAGGGCGATCCTCTCACCCATCCGCGGCTTTCGCTAGATGCGCGCGCGGTGCAGCGCGACAAGGAGGCCTGGCGCGACCGCTACCTCGCTGCACGCCCGAAGACGCAGCTCTACTACGATTTCACCGATTTCGGGCTCTACGAGTTCGAGGTCACGGGCGGGTTGCTGAACGGCGGTTTCGGCAAGGCCTTCAAGATCGCGCCCGGAGACCTCCCCAAAACGTAAGACGCCGCCGGGAGCCTCGCCCGGCGGCGCGTCACCTACCTGCGGAGAGGCCTAGTCCGGCCGGTCCATCCGCGCGGTGATGAGGATACGGCCCTGCGCCGCTTCGGGCCAGGTGACCCGCGCCTGGCTGCCATCGGGGCCCTGTTGGAGCGAGACGTAGGGAAACTCCGTCACCCGGACGTTGAAGGCGTTGTTGATCGGGCCCACCGGGACGATCCCCTCCACGTGACGCACCCGACCGCCGAAGGGCAGGTTGGGCGCACATTCCACGTTCCACGTCACCGCCGGCGAATTCTGGTCGAAGGTCTTCTTGAGCGGGTTCATCGTGATCGTGTTGATCCCGTCGAACGTGTTCGCCTCGAACGTGACGTTGCGCATGATCCCGTAATCGAGATCAGCGAAGGAGGTGTCCACGCCATCCACCCGGTCAATGGCGCCGTTCAATGCCTTGAAGGCGTTGCCGATGACCGCGAGCCCCTTGATGTAGAACCCCTCGCCGAAGGGCTTCATGACGATGAAGTTGAACCAGGGCGCCACGTCGTTGGCGGTGAAGATGTTGCCGGTGATGGTGAGCCCGCCGAAGGGGAGCTGGTTGGCGAAATCCGGGTCGGCCTCGTACTCGTTCGTCCATTCCACGAAGCTGTTATCGAGGTAATTGCCGGTGATGTAGGCCTTCACGTTGGTATGAGCGAAGATGACGCCCGCGCTGCGCACTCCGTCGGTGACGGCATCGTCCTGGAACCAGTGGTTGCCATTGAAGGACGATCCGCCCCCGCCGATGATGCAGAAATGCTTGAACCGCACCACGCGGTTGTCGCGGATCTTCACATCGTTGGCGTTGGCGTTGAAGCCCACCGTCGTGCGCGCGCTCGTTGGCAGCGGTGCATCCGAGGAAAACCAGTTGCAGCGGTCGATCATCATGCCCTGGCAGGCGAGGCCCGCGCTCGTGATGCCGCGTTGGGCTGGCCGGGTGATGAAGCAGTCCTTCACGTGAAAGATCGAGCCGTCGAGCGCCAGCATGATCGCACTGCCGATCCCGCCGCATTGGAGGTCGATGGAATCCAGCGTGAACTGCGACAGGCGGTCGAAGCCGCTGAAATCGAGCGCGTATTTGAAGCGCGTGAAGGTGAAGTTTTGCGTGCCCGACCCGCCATAGAGCGCCTGGGTGAGGGTGAGCGTTCGTGCGGCGACGTTCTTGGCGGTAACATAGATCTCGCGGCCCACGCCCACGCCCTCCACGAGCGATCCCACGGCGATGTTGGCCACCTCCGCAACCCCGGTGAGCGTTTTGGGATCGTTGGTGTTGTAGCTCGCTTGCGCGGTCACGACGTCTGGCGCCCATGCGGGTGAGGGATCGAGCTGGATCTGCCCGTTGCGGATCACGCGGCGGGATTCGAAGACCGTGCGATTGACCACCGCCGCCTGCATGTCGAGCGGCTCCGTGAGGCGGATCCGGCGGCCGTTCATGTCGAGGCTCTCGTGATCAGAGAAGTCCATCAGCACCTGGAATGCCTTCTTGAAGGCCAGAACCTCGTCCCCGAAGGCGTCCTCGTAATTGGCGAGATCGTAGTTCTTAAGGAGCAGGAACTTCGCCGCCTCGGGCATCGCCACCGTCCCCTCGAAGCGGACACGGTTTTCGAAGGTCATGTCGCTGGCCAGGAAGTAGCTCCCCGCGGGCACGAAGACCTCGCGCCCCTGCGCGGCGGCATCGGCGGCCTCGAAGGCGGCCACGTTGTCCGTCGTCCCGTCGCCCACAGCGCCGAAATCGATCACGTTCACCGCGCCCACATTGTCCGATAGGAAGACCGCCGAGACGTCCTCGACCTCGATGTCGTCGATCCGCACGACGCCGCCGTTGGCGCCGGTCAGATCGAGCCCCACATGCGCAAAGAGCGCGCCGGTACCCCAGGGCATGTCGACCCCGCCGCGCGCGCCGGTGCCCACGATGGCGCGGACCTCCACGATCTCGCCATAGGTGTCGAGCGCCTTGGAGGGCCCGGTCTGCACCACGCCCGCCAGGTTCACGCCGCCCGCCGCCCCGGCCCAGGCCGCGATGCGCACCGAGGGGAAGGAGCCCGACAGGCACTTCACCCGGGCGCGGATCTGCAGGTAGCAGCCGGGCAGGATCGGCGTCTCGCCGGTATAGCGCACCCGCGTCGTGGACTGGTTCTTCAGGATTTCGAGCGCGCCGCCGAAATCCTGGTCGGCAGGAACGAACGCCGCATTCGCGGCCGTGTCGTAGGTGTCGGAGCCCGGCGTGCCGTCACCGCTCGACCAGACGTCGAGCCCGTTTGCAAATGCCGGCGGCTGGAAGATGATGCCCTCGGTGATCGCCTTGTTCATGGATGCCCCTTTCGCGCCGAGGCCGCGCGGGGCGGCTCGGGCTCTCGATTGTCGCGTGTCTGAATGTGCCCGGCGCCTGCGCGGTGCCGCAGCGCGAAGAGGGGTAGGTGCTAGGGGTTAATGCGTCCTTGGGGCACCGTGACGGTGGGCTCTTGCCAAGACCGCACGCCCCCCGTGACCCGCGGTGCAGGGGGCGTTAAACTTCGTGAGACGCAGTCCTCTCACAGCCAGAAAAGGCCCGCCCCATGCCCAACACTGCCCTCATCACCGGTGCCTCCGTCGGGATCGGCGCCGAATTCGCCCGGTTCCACGCCAGACGGGGCGGCGACCTCGTCATCGTCGCCCGCCGAACGGAGGCGCTCGAGGCCCTGAAGGCCGAGCTCGAGGGCGCGCATGACGTCGCCGTTCACGTCCTCACGGCCGATCTCGCGACCAGGACAGGTGCTGAGCAGCTCATGGCCGACGTGGACGCGCTCGGCGTCGACATCGACATCCTGATCAATAATGCCGGGCTCGGGGGCTCCGGGCTCCATATCGAGCGCGACGCTGCCGCCGAGCGCGCCATGATCGAGCTCAACGTCCAGACCCTCGTGGCCCTCACCCATCATTTCGGGGGCCAGATGGCCGCGCGCGGCCGCGGAAAGATCCTCAACGTGGGCTCCACCGCGGGCTTCATGCCCGGCCCCCGCCAGGCGGTCTATTTCGCGACAAAAGCCTTCGTGAACAGCTTTTCCCAGGCCGTGGATCAAGAGCTGCGGTCGAAGGGCGTCACCTGCACGGTGCTCGCGCCGGGCTACGTGGAAACGGAATTCGCGAAGGTCGCAGATCTCGAGGGCACGAACCTCGTCAAGCAGAAGGGCGACACACCCCAGAACGTGGCCCGCATCGGCTACAACGCCATGCGCGCGGGCGAGCTCGTCTCCATCAACGAGAAGATGCTGGGCTTCATGCTGGGCTGGATCGTGCCTCTTCTGCCGCGCCGCGCGGTGCTCAGGATGGTCGATCGCATGCAAGCGAAGTGACGACGCCCGAGGATGTGATGCGCTGGCTGCGCGCGGAGGCCTCCGAGGACAACCGCGCCAGCCTCGCGCGCTACAACATCCCCACCGAGCATGCCCTCGGCATTCCCATGGGTGTCCTGAAGAAGCAGGCCAAGCACTGGGGCCGCGATCACAGCCTCGCCCGTGCGCTCTGGCCGGAAAGAACCTACGAGGCGCGCATCATCGCGGCCCACGTCGCAGATCCCGCGATGACCGATGCCGCGCTCATGGATGCGTGGACGGCGGATTTCGACAATTGGGCGATCTGCGACACCTGCTGCTTCACGCTCTTCGCCAAGGCCCCGCCGCGGTGGGAGCGGGTCCCGGCCTACGCCGCGCAGGAGGAGGAATTCGTCAAGCGCACCGCCTTCGCGCTCATCTTGTCCATGACCAAGCACGACAAGAGCGCGCCCGACGCAGCCTTCACCGGCACCTTCCCGCTCATCGAGGCCGCCGCGGCAGACCCTCGCCCGCTCGTGTCCAAAGCCGCGGACATGGCCCTCCGTGCCATCGGCAAGAAAAACGCCGCGTTGCACAAATCCGCCGTCGCCCTCTCCGAAAAGCTCGCGAAATCAACGGACAAGCAGGTGCAAAAGGTCGGCCGCAAGTGCCTCAGGGAACTCATGAGCGAGAAGGTGCGCGCCCGCCTCTAGGGTGAGTTTCCGTCCGCGACCTATGCCCCGATGCCGGGCTCCGGCAGGAACTGAACGGCCCCGATCTGCCAGCCCTCCGCCGTCTCGATCATGAGATAATCGAGGTAGTGGAACTGGCCTTGGTCATCCTCGATCTGCACCATCTGCCAGAGGTTCCCGCCGATCTCGCGCAGCTCAAGGTACCGCACGTCGGTGTTCTTCCAGACCATCGGATAGCCATTGCGCACCATCATTCCGAAGCGCTCGCTATCCCCGAACATCCGCTTGATATTGGGCGCGGCGAAGCTGAACGCCTGCGCGAAATCGTCGGCGCGGAAGGCCTCCATCTGGCCGTCGATCGTGGCGCGAATACCGTCATTCTGCGCCGTCACCGGGCCGGCGAGCCCCACCACCAGCAAGATTATTCCAAAGATGCGTGCCATCGCGAAACTCCTCTTAAGGCCAAAGAGCCTAATCCGGTTAAGTCACGGGTCAACGCATCAGGAAGTTTCAGCCAGTGCGCCCGCCGCGCCCTTGTCGATGAGGGCCACGGTGTTCTCGAGCCCGTAGAGCTTGGCAAAGGAGCCGATGCGCGGGCCCTGGCTGGTGCCCAGCAGCACCTCGTAGAGCACCTTGAACCAGTCGCGCAGGTTGCCGTAGCCCTGCACGGTGCCCACGGCGATGGCCACCGATTGCAGGAACTCGCCATCGGTGAAATCGGCCTCAGGCATCGGCTCGTCCTGGCCCTTGATCTCCTGCTTCTTCGCAATGAGCTCGAGCGCCAGCGCGTTGTCCTGGTAGGCCGCAGAAAGCTGGTGGAGCGCCTCGGCCTCCTCCGCCGTCGGCGCGCGGCAGACCTGTGTCGGCTTTACGAAATCATGGAAATAGCGTACGGCGAAGCCCGCCGCCTGATCGAGGTCGGGGTTCGCCTCGGGCGAGGCATCCGGCGCGTATTGGCGGATGAAGCCCCACATCGTCTCGGCGTCCTCGGCGTTGGAGACGCTCGCCACATTCAAAAGCATCCCAAACGGCACCACCATCGTGGAGGCCGGCACGTTGTGCCCATGGATGTGAAAGACCGGATTGTTCATCCGCGCGGCCGCGTCCTGATCGGCATAGGCGCGCAACTGCTGGTGATACTCGTCCACCGCGCGCGGAATGACGTCGAAATAAAGCCGCTTCGCCGTTTTGGGCTTCTGGTACATGAAGTAGCTGAGCGAGGTGTCGGAGGCGTAGGTGAGCCACTCGTCGATGGAGATGCCGTTCCCGGAGGACTTCGAGATCTTCTGCCCCCTATCGTCGAGGAAGAGCTCGTAGGTGAAATGCTCCGGCTTCTTGCCGCCAAGAATTTCGCAAATTCGGTCATAGATCGGCGTGTTGGTGCTGTGATCCTTCCCGTACATCTCGAAGTCCACGCCGAGCGCGGCCCAGCGCGCGCCGAAATCGGGCTTCCACTGGAATTTCACGTTGCCGCCCGTCACCGGCACGGTCCATTCGCGGCCCTCTTCGTCGTCGAAAGTCACCGTCCCCTCGCGCGCATCCACGTGCTTCATCGGCACGTAAAGCACGCGGCCCGTCTCCGGGTGCATGGGCAGGAAGATGGAATAGGTCTGCTGCCGCTCCTCGCGGAGGCTCTTCAGCATCACCTTCATGATGTCGTCGTAGCGCTCGCAGGCGCGCAGCAGTACCTCGTCGAATTGGCCTGAGCCGTAGAACTCGGTGGCCGAATAGAATTCGTACTCGAACCCGAATGTATCGAGGAAGCGGCGCAGCATGGCGTTGTTGTGGTGGCCGAAGCTCTCGTGCGTCCCGAACGGGTCCGGCACCTTGGTCAGCGGCATCTGGAGCGCGGGCTTCAAAGCCTCGGGATTGGGCACGTTGCCCGGCACCTTCCGCATCCCGTCGAGATCGTCGGAGAAACAAATGAGCTTCGTCGGGATGTCCGAGATCACCTCGAAGGCGCGGAGGATCATCGTCGTCCGCGCCACCTCTCCGAAGGTGCCGATATGTGGCAGGCCGCTCGGGCCGTAGCCCGTCTCGAAGAGCACGTAGCCCTTTTCGGGCGGCGCGGCCTCGTAGCGTTTCAGGATCCGCCGCGCCTCCTCGAAAGGCCACGCCTTCGATGTCATCGCTGCGTCTCTCAAACCGGCCATCGCCCAAACCTCTCTCCGGCAGCCTTTTGCTGCGCGCGCGTATGGGCCATAAATCGCCTCGAAGCTCAAGACCCAGAAAAGGCAGGTCCATGTCCGACACCCCCACCCCGCTCACGCCGCAGGACTGCCTCGTGGCCACGATGATCGCCACCTCGGCCTCCGACGAGGAGGTGCGCACGTCAGAGCTCGTCACGATCCAAATGATCGTGAACCACCTGCCGATCTTCGGGAATTACGACACCGACCGGATCAACCAGATCGCGCAGCTCGTCTTCGACTTCCTGCAGGAGGAGGACGGGCTCGACGCGTTCTTCGGCCTCGTGAAGGACAACCTGCCGGAGCGGTTCTACGACACCGCCTACGCGCTTTCCTGCGATGTGGCCGCCGCCGACGGGATGCTGGGCCAATCCGAGCTCGCCTTCCTGCAGGAGGTGCGCGACCAGTTCGAGCTCGACCGGCTCGATGCCGCGGCCATCGAGCGTGGGGCGCGGGCGCGCTTTCGCACGCTGAAGACCGCCACCGCCTGAGGCGTCAGACCTCGGCCGCGAGCGACGCCCAGCGCGCCACGAGCCCCTGCTGCATGAGCCGCGCGCGCCGGGCGTAGCTGCGCGAGCCCTGCGGCCGGTCACGGTCCTGCGGCGGGATAGCCGCGCGGCGCTCCAGATCGGCGGAAACGATGGCGAATGTGATGGGCTCCCGCCCCGGCGCCAGCACGTAGCCCGCGAGCGCGCTCACGAAGTTCAGCGTGCCGGTCTTGGCCTTGATGCCGTAGCCGGGCGCGGGCACGGTCTCGCCCCGGCTGTTCTTGACGTTGATCGATTTCAGGATCGGCGCGAGCCCGTCGGCCTGCCCCAGCATCCCGGTGAGCGCGCGGCAGCTCACGCGGGAGGCGTCGCCGAGCCCGGAATGATCCACCAGCCCCATGGGGGTGCCGTAGCGGGCTGCCGCCCAGTCGTTCATCCGCGCGGCAGAGGCCGCCAGCCCGCCCGGCTCCGCGCCCAGCGCCTGCGACGCCCGCAGCCCGAGCACCTCGGCGGTGAGATTGGTGGAGTATTTCAGCATCCCCCCGCAGAGCCCCTTGAGGTTGGGCGAGGTGTGGGAGGCGAGCACCGTGCCGCGGAGCGGCTGGGTCTCGGCCTGCGCCTCGGGCAGCGTGATCCCCATGAAGTCGGCGATGGTTCGGAAGACATCGCCCGCATAGACCGCCGGGCGCCGCACCGGCAGCCAGCGCGCGCCGCCATTGCCGAGCGCTCGCCGCGCCACGGTCCACTCCTCGGCCTCCGCGCCCAGCTCGTGGGTATAGACCGGGTAGGCATCGGCCACCGCGCGCATCCGCGCCATGCGGACCTCGGGCACGAAGCGGCCCGCGCGGGCATCCATGGTGAGCTCGTAGTCGCTGCCGTCCTTCTTCCACTGGAAATGGACGCGGTTGTAATTGAGATTGAGCCCCGAGATCGCGGGGTTGTAGCCCGCCTGCGTCGGCTGGCCGGGATCGACCTGCAGCACCGTGGGCAGCCCGCGGTCATCGACGAAAAAGCCCCCGGTGATCGCCGTGACGCCCGCGTCCCGCAGGGTCCCCGCGAGGGTGCCCAGAGCGTCACTGTCAAAGATCGGGTCTCCCGTGCCCTTCAGGATGAGATCGCCCTGCAGCACGCCCTCCACGATGGGCCCGGTGCCCATGAGGACGGTGGCAAAGCGGTAGGACGGGCCCAGCGCATCGAGCGCGTAAAGCGCGGTGATCGCCTTGGCCACGGAGGCAGGCGGCATGGCCCTGTCGCCCCACATGTCCTCGAGCGGCGTGCCATCGGCGCGCGCGGCATGAAAGCTCGTGAGCCCGCCGAGATTGGCGCGGGCCACGATCTCCGCGGCCGCCGGTGGCGGGCGGGTGCCCGGGCGCGCGATCGGGCGCGCGGAAGTGAGCGGGGCCGTGGCGAGCGCGGGGGCCGCGAGCCCGCCCAAAAGCCCCGCGAGGGCCGCGCGTCGTGTGAAGCGATGTGTCATGGCGCGGAGCCTAGCAAAGCAGACCTCTCAAACCAGTAAATTCCCGGCGAACTTCCGCTCCTGTTGCAAAGCTGCTAGCCGCCCTTCCATGGGACGCGCGGTGATCATCATGCTCGTGGGGATGGCGCTGATCCCCTTGGGCGACACGTTCGGGAAATTGCTGACCGAGGAGGGCGTCGCGCCCCCCTTCGTGGCCTTCACGCGGTTTGCCATCGCGGCGCTGATCCTCGTGCCCTTCATCCCCCGACGCGACTACGCGGTGTTCAGGGACTGGCGCATCTGGTTCCGCGCCACGCTCATCGCTTGCGCGATCAGCTCGATCCTCAACGCGCTCGCGACCGAACCACTGGCCAACGTCTTCGGCGCTTTCTTCATCGGGCCCATCGTGGCCTACACGCTGTCGGCATGGCTTTTGAAGGAGCCTGCGAGCCTGCCGCGGACGCTCCTGCTCCTCGTCGGGTTCGTGGGCGTGCTGATGGTCGTGCAGCCCGGCCCCGACATGCGGGCGGGGCTCCTTTTCGCGCTCCTCGCGGGGACGTTCTACGGAAGCTTCCTGACCGCCTCGAAATGGCTGGTGGACGCGGCCCCGCCGCTGACGCTCCTCTTCTCCCAGCTGGCCATCGCCGCTGTGCTCACCGCGCCGCTCGGCCTCGCCAACATGCCTCCGCTGGACGGCTGGACGCTGGCGATGACGACGGGCTCCTCGCTCGGCTCGATGCTGGGCAATCTCCTTCTCATCGTGGCCTTCAGCCTCGCGAATTCCACGCGCCTCGCGCCTTTCGTCTATTTCCAGATCGTGGCGGCCACAGTGCTCGGCTGGGCCGTCTTCGGGACGCTGCCCGATGTGCTGGCGCTCGCGGGCATGGCCATCGTCGTGGCCTCAGGCTTCGCCACGCTCCTCCTGCGCCCAGGTGCCACGGTGCCAGCCTCCGGCGGCCCGGATCGCGCTCGATGAGGCGGTGTCCATCGGCACGTTGATGAAGCACCAGGCCGGGGCCTCCGCCCGCGCCAGGAGCTGCGAATACCGTCCCGGCAGCCGCGCCCGCCGGTAGAGCCGCGCCGCGGGAGAGACCCGCGCGCCGGTCCGTTCGCCTGGGCGTGCAATCACGCCGACGCGCACGGTGTTCAGGATCGCCTCCCAATCCTGCCAGCGATGGAACTGCGCGAGGTTGTCTGCCCCCATGAGCCAGGTGAAGCGCACCCCAGGATAGACGCGCAGCAACGCGTCCAGCGTCTCGGCGGTGTAGCGCGTGCCGAGGGCGGCCTCGATGTCGGTCACGGTCACGCGGGGATGGTCCATCACCCGTCGCGCCTCCGCGAGCCGCGCTTCGAGGGCCGCGGGCCCGCGCGCCTTGAGCGGATTTCCGGGCGTCACGAGCCACCACACGGCGTCGAGCCCGAACCGGCGCAGCGCCTGCTTGGTGACATGCACATGCCCGCCATGGGCCGGATCGAACGACCCGCCCAAAAGACCGATGCACTGCCCGGCGCGTGCATGTGGCCGCGTCGTCATGGCGCCAGCTAACGGGAAGCCCGCACCCTCCACAACCCGTCCCGTGAGCGCGCCGCTGCGCGCGCGTCACCCCGGGGAGACGACGTCGCCCACGGCGATCCACCCGGCTTCGAGCACGCCGGCATACATGCCGCCATGGCCGCGCACGGCGCTGTAGCCGCCATGGCCCAGCGCCTCCTCCATCCGGGAGCAGGGTGGACAGGGACCGGTGACCTCGAGGAGGGCGGTGCCGATCCGCACCCGGCCCTTCCGCAGCGCGGCGAGGTTGACGCTGGAGACGACGATGTTGCGGCGCAGCATGTCGGGCGCCACCCCACGACGGGCAAGGGCCGCGATAACGGGCAGATGCTCGGCCTGGAGAAGCGTCACGGCACGGCGACCGGCGCGTCCGTGGTCACCCTCGAGCCCGTCCTCGAGCACGCGCGCCGAGGTCACGATCTCCACCGCCGCGCGCCGCCCGGGGCGAAGCCCGATCCAGTCCACCCGGCCCGGCCCGCCATGGCGCGCCATCATCTCGCGCAGATCCACCACGCCGCAGCCCTCATTCCTCGGACGGCTCGACCTCGTCCATCACCTGGCCCCAGGCCATGAGCGCGAAGATCACCGTCCCGCCCACGACATTGCCAGCGAAAACGGGGACAAAGAAGCTCAACGCGCCACCGAGGCCGAGCTCCCCCCGGACGATGAGGAACGCCATCTCCACGGAGCCCGCCACGATGTGGGCGAAATCTCCCGCCGCGATGAGCCAGGTGAAGACGAGGATCACCCAAAAGGCCGAATAGCGCGCCTGGGGCAGCATCCAGACGAGCGCGGCGACAAGGATGCCCGCGGGGATCGCGCGCACGAACCCGTCCCAACCGTTGATGCCCATGGCGTGGCGAGACAGGTCGCCCATGACGGCGACGACATCGGCAGGCAGCGCGACCGTGTGGGCGTAGAAGGCCGCGATCAGGAAGGCCCCCACGACATTGGCGCCGAGCACGATGGCCCAGAGCCGCAGCATCTCGAGCAAACATCCCAGCGTGCGCTCCTGCAGGACCGGCAACACCGTGGTGATGGTGTTCTCCGTAAAAAGCTGCATCCGCCCCAGGATCACCAGCATGAAGCCCAGCGAGTAGCCCAGGTTCTCCACGAGGTAGCGCCAAGGCGCATCGGGGAGCGATGCGCGCAGCACGGCCTCCCCCACCACGGAGAAAGAAATCATGATGCCCGCCGCGATGCCTGACCACATCAGGGAGCGGTTCGGCCGCTGAAGCTCCTCCTCCCCGTCGCGCCGGATCACCTCGTAGATGAGCTTCGGCGCGAGGCTCGAGGCCTCCTTCACGTCAGACTTTGGCGTGTCCCCGCCGGAGGGAGAATGTATCGTGCGAGCTGTATTCCTGGTCATGCTGTGCAACTGCAGGGAGGTCTAAAGGGTTCCACCGAATCTCTTTGAATGGCACTGTGTAGGCATTTAAGAACGCCATTCAGCAGGTTTGCCATGTCCCCGATCCAGGCTTTTTCAAAGCTTTTGCACGTCAATCCTGTCGTGGGAAACATCCTGCTCGCAGGGCTCGCTATTCTTGCAGCCGCCGCCATCGCAGTGAGCTGGGGCAACGTCGCCAATCTCGTTCCGCTCGGCATCACCATCGTGGCGCTCGGCGTGGCGGTGACGATCATTTCCGTCATCTTTCGCAACGAGATCATGCAGACCGTGCTGGCCTGGATCGCCATCGCCGGGGTGGTTGTCGTCCTCGGGCTCGGGCTCGACGCCATGCTCGGGCGCAAGGGCATGCGGATCGCGCCGCCCCTGCCCTGCTGGCCAACGCTCCTTTCGGAGCTCCCCGAACAATGCTTGGCGCGGCTGACCTCCACGACGCGCGTGGCCGTGGTGCGGCCCACGCCGGTGCCGCCGAGCACGCGCCCTGCCGTGCCGCCCCGACCGCGCCCGCCGAGCAGCATCGCGACGCGGCCGTCGCCCGCGCCCACCAGCCCCGATCTCCTCGGCGACGACACCTTGAGCCGCCTACAGACGCAGAGCCTGCGCGTCCGTCCGCCCTCCTCCCAGGACGATGTCGTGGAGGCCCCGGTCGTCGTACCCGCTCCGGAGCCCGGGCCCCGCGAGGTCCGCTCCGTGCCGTTGCCGGACACGGTGGCGGTGCGCCTCTCCGCCAGCGGGACCGAACGCGTCTCGCTCCGCGACGTGGACCGATCGCTGGCCCGCGTCGTCACCTATGCCCCCTCGGGCGATCTCGCCGCGGCCCGCGCCGCGCCCCTCGCCACGGCGCTCGAAGACAGCGGCTGGCCCGACGCGGCGCGCCATGTCGAGGTCGTGGCCCCCGAAGTGAAGGAGACGGAGATCCGGTATTATCACGCCTCCGACGCCGGTCTCGCCACCGCGCTCGCCGCCGACCTCGCGCGCCTCCTCGGGCGCGACGACGTACCGGTACGCGATTTCTCACAGCTCGGGCTTCGGGCCCGCACGGGGCTCCTCGAGATCTGGCTCGACCCGGGCGCCTGAGGCCCGCGCGCCCCAAGCCCGCGCAAGAGCCCCCGGCGCCTGCGCCCCGCGCGCCGGTGTCTTGCGCCCGCCCCGCCAGCCGCTAGAAGCTCTCGTACAGCCCCATCCACCGCCAGGAGAAAACCATGGCCGCCTATCAATACGTCTATCACATGGACGGTGTCTCCAAGACCTATCCCGGCGGCAAGAAGACCTTCGAGAATATCCGCCTGAGCTTCCTGCCCGGCGTCAAGATCGGCGTCGTGGGCGTGAACGGCGCGGGTAAATCCACGCTGCTCAAGATCATGGCGGGCCTCGACAAAGATTTCTCCGGCGAGGCCTGGGCCGCCGAGGGCGCGCGCGTGGGCTACCTCCCCCAGGAGCCGCAGCTCGACCCGGCAAAGACGGTCCGCGAGAACGTCATGGAAGGTGTGGCCGGCAAGAAGGCCAAGCTCGACCGCTTCAACGAGCTGGCCATGAACTACTCCGACGAGACCGCCGACGAGATGGCCCAGCTCCAGGACGAGATCGACAGCCAGAACCTCTGGGACCTCGACGCCCAGATCGACATCTCCATGGAGGCGCTGCGTTGCCCGCCCGACGACGCCATGCCCGAGCACCTCTCGGGCGGCGAGGCGCGCCGTGTCGCCCTCTGCAAGCTCCTCCTCGAGGCGCCGGAGATGCTCCTCCTCGACGAGCCGACGAACCACCTCGATGCCGAGACGATCGCCTGGCTCCAGCAGCACCTGATCGCGTATCCCGGCACCATCCTCGTCGTCACCCACGACCGCTACTTCCTCGACGACATCACCGGCTGGATCCTCGAGCTCGACCGCGGCCGCGGCATCCCCTACGAGGGCAATTACTCCGCCTGGCTGGAACAGAAGGCCAAGCGCCTCGAGCAGGAGGCCAAGGAGGATAAGTCCAAGCAGAAGACGCTCGAGCGCGAGCTTGAATGGATGCGCCAGGGCCAGAAGGCGCGGCAGTCGAAGCAAAAGGCACGGATCGACCGCTACAACGAACTTGCCAACCAATCCGAGCGCGAGAAGCTCTCCCGCGCGCAGATCATAATCCCCAACGGGCCCCGCCTCGGCGGCAAGGTGATCGAGGTGGAGGGCCTGAAAAAGGCCATGGGCGACAAGCTCCTCATCGAGGACCTCACCTTCGCGCTCCCCCCCGGCGGCATCGTGGGCGTCATCGGCCCGAACGGCGCGGGCAAATCCACGCTCTTCAAGATGCTCACCGGCCAGGAGGCCCCCGACGCAGGCGCCGTCACCTACGGCGACACGGTGGACCTCGCCTATGTCGACCAGTCGCGCGACGCCCTCGACGCCGGCAAATCCGTCTGGGAAGAGATCGCCGACGGCCTCGACGTCATCCAGCTCGGCGACGCGGAAATGAACTCCCGCGCCTACTGCTCGGCCTTCAACTTCAAGGGCGGAGACCAGCAGAAAAAAGTGGGGATGCTGTCAGGCGGCGAACGCAACCGCGTCCACATGGCCAAGCTCCTGCGGAGCGGCGGCAACGTGCTGCTCCTCGACGAGCCCACCAACGACCTAGACGTCGAAACGTTGCGAGCTTTGGAAGACGCCCTCGTCGACTTCGCCGGCTGCGCCGTCGTCATCAGCCACGACCGCTTCTTCCTGGATAGGATTTGCACCCACATCCTCGCCTTCGAAGGCGACGCCCACGTCGAATGGTTCGAAGGCAACTTCGCCGACTACGAAGAAGACAAGAAGCGGAGGCTCGGGGCGGATGCGCTGGAGCCGAAGCGAATCAAGCACAAGAAGTTTGTGAGGTAGAGAAACCCAAGCAACGTGGTTATTCAATCAGTTTTTTCTCTGGATCGATGTTGCGACCGCGCAAAAAATGTCTCAGGAGATAGGCATGCCATGGGACTTGATAGACCTCGCCTTTTTGATTTTTTGAGATCGCAACCTCGTTATGACAAATTATGTCCAGCCAGCTAAATTTCTGCGGCTCATCGTCCTCAATTGAGATTCTCTGAGCGGACAGGTCTTCAATTAGATCCTGACTGATGAGTCTCTTGGTGGCAAGGGTGCGCTCAATGCCGGCAAACGCAGACGCAAAGCGTGCATGTTGTGTGGCTTTGGTTGAAAATTGCCCCACAACACCGAGAATTTGAGCCCCGGCTATGAGCAGCGTTGCGTAAATCTCAAAACTCAAAACAGTTGGCGACGATAGTAATGCTACCGCAGCAGCGCTTGACGATAGCAATGAGATGAAATTCACGCCATTTGACAGCATCTGGAAAAAGGCCTGGCGCGACTTGTGATAGATAATAGACCGCTTGGTGTGCCAATCCAACTCATACGCTAAATCAAGAAGCTCTTCATGCGAGGTGGCTGAGACGTCATTCATCTTTTTCTCCGTCTTTCGGCCGCTTGGGTGCAGCCACAGTTTCCCGCACGCCGCGGTTTTGACGCGTCGACAACTTAAGCTCCTCTCCCTCACTACGAAGTTTGCGCGACCTTGCCCTTAAGTCAACTTGAACCGGCGTCTGCAGCCCTTTGAAGGACAAAACTGGCCTCTTGCCAGCTCTCGAAAGCCGCACCTCACGGTACGCAAGTACCTTTGCGCTGCTTTCCAAGGAAAGGTAAACACCAGTGCCATTTTCACCGCGACTGTACACCAAGCCAGGAATCTGCTGGACTAGCTTGTCCAGCTTTTGTGGTGACATGTCATAGGCCTTGGCGATTTCTTTTCGACGAAAGAGTTTCTGGCTATCTGACATCCTTAGCACCCACCTGTCCCAGTGTTTCGGCTTTGTACTGTTCTTGCATTATTGTCCTACTCATCCGGTTCAAGCGTATCAACCATACGCCGGTGCACACGAACATTTTAAGTCCGATGCGGGTGCCAGTGAACCATGAAAGTAATGTGACGCTTTTGCAAAGGAATGGCGTTATCAAGAAAGCAAGCGTAGGCTAGGCTTCCGCCCGGCGTTCTCTTACCGCGTCGCAGGGTTGAAGCCCGGCCTAAGTCACCACATGCAATGAACGTTGCTACAGCAGCTGAAGAGGCAGGCGTAGGGTGCGCACCGCGCACCACCCATCCCCGACAACGGTGCGCTATGCGCACCCTACGGCTCCCCCGCCTCCATCTCCGGCACGGCGCCCTGCCATTCCGCCTCCACCCGCCCCGCGCGCACATCCCGGTGGATCGACGAATACGGCCACTCCACCGCCCGCGCCACGAGCCCATGCTTGACCGGGGCGCTGCGCGCGTTCGGGGCTGAAACGGTCCACTGGACCGTTTCCGGGACGCCCCTCACCCAACAATACCGCACGCACGCCCCCAACGCGGCCTCATCGCGAACATGATGCTCCCAAAACCGCCGCTGCCAGATCCCCAGTTCCCGGCGTTTGACATGGGACGCCCGTAGGGTGCGCACTGCGCACCGCCCGTCCTCGACACCATGGTGCGCCGTGCGCACCCTACGAACCTCTCCGCTCGCCGTGACCACCACCTTCGTCTTAGGCCATCCGTGCTTCCTCAAGACCCCGCGCGAAAAATTCGATTTGATCGCGCCCCATCGCTGCCCATACGCCCGGTCCCCGTCGGGCAGGCGCCACACAGCGTGGAGGTGATCGGGCAGCACCACCCACGCCAGGATCTCGAACGGGTGCGCCGCCTTCACCTCCGCCACCGCCGCGCGCAGCATCGCCACCTCGTCCACCAGAAGCGAGGCGCCGCGATGGGCGAGGCAGACCGTGAAGAAGACCGGGCGGCCGGACATGCGGGGGCGGAGGTATGAGCTCATCCCGCACCCTCGCGCGACCATGGCAAACAAATCCTTAACGCGGCCCGGCGCCTGCCCTACCCTGCCGCCATGATCATCGAGCACCTCACCGTCGCCATCCCCGCGGGCACGCAGGCCGCCTTCATCGCCCACGACGCCGCGGTCTGGACGGCCACGCTCTCCCGGCAGCCGGGCTTCATCGGGAAGGAGACCTGGGCGGAGGCCTCCGACCCCACGCGCATCCATCTCATCATCCGGTGGGAGACGCGGGCGCAGTGGAAATCAATTTCCCCCGACCTCCTCGCCGCCACGGACCGGCGGATGGAGGCGGCTTTCGGCCACCCTGTCCCGGTGCTCAGCTGTGCAGATTGCGAGGTCATAGGGTGAAGGCCCGCCCGGTTGCTGCCGCGAAGGCGCGTGTCGTGCCGAGACATGACTATATCGTGAATTTCGCGGGCCGGTCTGGCGCGCGTGTTAACGCCCGCGCGCCGACGGGCTGTACATACAAGGTGTGTACGGGATGTGTACGGGATGTGCCTCCGCGCAGATCATGGAATTGGACGGCGTTAACGCAGGGCTTGCGCGCGGCACTGGGGCACCGCAAGGCCAGCATCGGGCACCTGGCACTCGCCGCCTTCGCCCTCACCGCGCCGCTCGCGCAGGCGCAATCGGCCGAGGAAATCGCGCTGGCCGCGGCCACGCTCAGCGCGCTCCAGGCGCCGTCCTTTGCGCAGGATCGGGAGTTCTGCGGCTATCTCGCCTATGACGAGACGGGCACCCTCGTGGCCACGCCCGCCACCCGCGGGGATCGCGACAGCTGCCTTTATGACGGGCCCGAGGATGGGCTCGTCATGGTGCTGAGCTACCACACCCACGGCCGCTTCGACACCGCCTATGCCGCTGAAGTTCCATCGGTTTCCGATATCGAGGCAGATGAGGACGAGGGCATCGACGGCTTCGTCGCCACCCCCGGCGGGCGGCTCTGGTACGTCGATACGACCGACATGGTGGTGCGCCAGCTCTGCGGGCTCGGATGCCTGCCGCAGGACCCGCGCTTCGTGCCCGGCGATGCGGGGCCCGTGGCGGCCTCCTACACCTACGCGGACCTCCTGGCCTACGAGAGCCACTGAGCGAGCCACGCGGAGAGCCTTGGGGCGCGGCGCGGGAGATTCATGAAATTGAAACAAATATCTGGGAGACTTATCCACAGGCTTGGGGGCCGTTTCGAGAAAGGCCTGTGCCATGGTTACCGCCGGTATGAGTGTTTTGACCCTGACCTTCCTCTGCATCGCGCAGCTCATCGTGCGTGCCTGGGCCCACCGCGCCTTTCAGCGCGCCACCGGGTTTCGCGAGCGGTAAGACCCGGTAGACGCGCCGTCTGTCGTCGCAGTCCCGGAGCGCTTAAGGCGCATCCCAATTTACATCGTCGGCAGCCTCGACGTGCAATGATCCGTCCGGCAGCGGCGCCATGAGCGCGGCCGCCGCGTCCTGATCGGCGCCGAGCCAGGCCGCGAATTGGTGCGGGAAGAGGATCACTCCCATCCGGTGGTGAATGTCGCGGACATCGCCGTTCGGGGGACAGGTGATCGTCGCCACCTGGGGCACGCTGAGCCCGCCGGGCGCCGCCCACACATCGTAGATCGCCGCGAAGGCGAGAGGCGTGCCTTGTGCGGCGCGGATGCGCCAGGCCTGCTTCTTGCGCGCCTCGCCGGTCCATTCGTACCAGCCATCCGCAGGCACCAGCGCGCGGTGTACGCCCTCGTAGGCGCTCTTGTCGAAGACGGTCTCGGAGCGCGCGTTCACGAGGACCTCCATTACCGGCCGCCCACGCGCGTTCTTGCGGCCCTGCGGGATCAGGCCCCAGCGCATCATGCGGGCCCCGCCGGCGGTGAGCGTCAGCACCTCCTGGCCCGGCGCCACGTTGCGGCGCGGCGGCTGCTCCGGCGCGCTGTCCACCCCCGCCCAGCGCGCGATCTCGGCGGCGGGCGTGGTGAGGAAAAGACGCCCCGGCATCAGCAGCTTACTCCACGGTCGCGATGAGCTCGAGCACCGCGGGACCCATATCCGCCACGATCTCCCTCACGCCCGCCGCGGAAGGGTGGATGCCGTCGGCCTGGATGTATTCGCCGAGCTCGGCGGGCACGTCCGCCTGACCTTCGAAGACGGCGAAAAAGCTCGGGTAAAAGACCGCGCCGTAGGTTTCCGCCAGCTCGGGATAGAGCGCGTCGAAGGCCGCCTTGTAGTCCGGGCCATAATTCCCCGGCGCCTCCATGCCTACGAGCAGCACCTCGACCTCGGCCGCCTCTGCGGCCCGCAGGATCCCCTCGATGTTTTCCCGGCTCAGCTCTGGGGGGATACCGCGCAGCAGGTCATTGCCGCCCAGCGCCACGATCATCGCGTCCACCTCGGGCGTCAGCGTCCAACCCACGCGGGAGAGCCCGCCTTGCGTCGTGTCGCCGGAAACGCCCGCGTTGATCAGCTCCACGTCCGCGCCCTGCGCGGCGAGCCAGTCCTCCATCTGTGGCACGAAACCCTGCGCCTCCGGCAGCCCGAAGCCCTGGGTGAGGCTGTCGCCGAGGGCCGCGATCGTCACCGATTGCGCGGCTGCCCCTGTGCCCACGCACAGAAATGCCGCCGTCAGAAAGTTGCGCATCATCACATTCACCCCATATCGCGCGATATCAGAGGAGCCTCCCATGTCCGACCCCGTTCTGTCGCTCACCGACGTCTCGCTTTCGCTCAAGGGCAATGCCGGGATGGTCGATATCCTCCATGGCATCACGCTCGATGTGAGCCGGGGGGAGACGCTGGCGCTGGTGGGGCCGTCGGGCTCGGGCAAGTCTTCGCTCCTCATGGTCATGGGCGGGCTCGAACGCGCCACCGGAGGCCAGATCAAGGCACTTGGCCAGGATCTCAGCCCGATGAACGAGGACGCGCTCGCCCGCTTCCGCAGGGAGCATATGGGGGTGGTCTTCCAGTCCTTCCACCTGATCCCCACGATGACGGCGCTGGAAAACGTGGCCGTGCCGCTGGAGCTTTCGGGCGCGACGGATGCCTTCGAGCGCGCGGAAGCGGAGCTCGCGGCCGTGGGCCTCGGGCATCGAATGGGCCACTTCCCGGCGCAGATGTCGGGCGGGGAGCAGCAGCGCGTGGCGCTCGCCCGCGCCGCCGCGCCGCGCCCGGAGATCCTGCTTGCCGATGAGCCCACGGGCAATCTCGACGGCACGAACGGCGCCGCGATCACCGATCTCCTCTTCGGGCTGCAGGAACGGCACGGCGCGACCCTCGTCCTCGTGACGCATTCGCCGGACCTCGCGGAGAAATGTTCCCGCGTGGTCCAGCTCCGCGACGGGCGCATCGAGGAGGCCGCGCAGGCGCTGGAAGCGGCGCAATGAGCCTCGCGCTGACCTTTGCGCGCCGCGAGCTGCGCACCGGGCTGCGCGGCTTCGGCATCTTTCTGGCCTGCCTTGCGCTCGGCGTCGCGGCCATTGCCGCGGTGGGGTCTGTGCGGGCCTCCATCGAGGCGGGGCTCGCGCGGGAGGGCTCCGCGCTCCTGGGCGGGGATGCGGAGATCGAATTCACCTACCGCTTCGCCACCGAAGAAGAGCGCGCCTGGATGGAGGAGCGCGCGCTGGCCGTCTCCGAGATCGTGGATTTCCGCTCCCTCGCCGTGGCCGAGGTGGACGGCGTGACAGAGCGGGGCCTCACGCAGGTGAAGGCCGTCGACAGCGCCTACCCCCTCATCGGCACGGTGGAGCTTGAGCCCGCCCAGCCCCTCGACGCAGCGCTTGCAGATCAGGGCGCGGTCATGGAGCGGGTGCTGGCAGATCGCATGGGCCTCGCCGTTGGGGATACCTTCGCCCTCGGCACGCAGGATTTCACGCTTGCGGGCATCATCCTCAACGAGCCCGACAGCTCCGCCGGGGGCTTCGGCCTCGGGCCACGGACGCTCGTGCTGCGCGCCGATCTCGCCAATTCGAGCCTGCTGGAGCCGGGCACGCTCTTTTCCACGAAGTACCGCCTAGACCTGCCCGACGGCGCGGACCTCGCTGCGCTGGAGGACGAGGCCGAGGCCCGCTTTTCCGAGAGCGGCCTGCGCTGGACGGACGCGCGCAACGGCGCGCCCGGCATATCGGAATTCGTGGACCGGCTGGGCGCGTTTCTCATCCTCGTGGGCCTTTCGGGCCTCGCGGTGGGGGGCGTGGGCGTCTCCGCGGCGGTCCGCGCATATCTCGCCACGAAGACCTCCGTCATCGCCACGCTCCGCACGCTCGGCGCATCGCGGCGGGTGATCTTCCAGACCTACTTCATCCAGATCGGGATCCTGACCCTCATCGGCCTCGCCATCGGGCTCGTGCTCGGCGCCATGCTCCCACTGCTCTTCGCGCCCATCATCGAGGCCCGGCTGCCGGTGCCGGCGAGCTTCGGCATCTATCCGGGCCCGCTTCTCGAGGCGGCGGTCTATGGCCTTCTCGCCGCGCTCATCTTCACGCTCTGGCCGCTGGCGCGCGCGGAAGAGATCCGCCCCGCCGCGCTCTTCCGCGATGCGCTTTCGAGCGGCTCGGTCCTTCCGGGTATCCGCTACCTCCTGGCGACGGCCCTCCTCGCTGCTGCGCTCGTGGGCACGGCGGCCTTCTTCTCCGAGACGGTCTGGCTCACGCTCTGGACCGCGGGCGGCATCCTGGGTGCGCTCGTCGTGCTCGCGCTCTCGTCGATCCTGATCCGATTTGCCGCCAAGCGCATGGCGGCCACCCGCGCCGCGCGCGGGCGCACGGCGCTCCGCCTCGCGCTCGGGGCCATCGGCGGCCCGCGGGAAGAAGCGGCCTCCGTCGTCCTCTCCCTCGGGCTCGGCCTCTCAGTGCTCGCCGCCGTGGGCCAGATCGACGGTAACTTGCGCGGCGCCATCACGGGCGAGTTGCCGGACGTGGCGCCCTCCTACTTCTTCGTCGACATCCAGAACGACCAGCTCGACGGCTTCCGCGAGCGGCTCGACAATGACCCCGAGGTGAGCCGCGTGGACAGCGCGCCCATGCTCCGCGGGATCATCACCCGCATCAACGGACAACCCGCAGCGGAGGTGGCCGGCAACCACTGGACGCTCGAGGGAGACCGCGGCGTGACCTATTCCACGGAGATCCCCGGCAACACGCGGGTGACGGAAGGCCAGTGGTGGGAGGCGGAGTATTCAGGCCCGCCGCAGATCTCCTTCGCCGCCGAGGAAGCCGCGGAGATGGGCCTCGAGCTCGGCGACGAGATGACGATCAACATCCTCGGGCGCGACATCACCGGCACCATCACGTCCTTCCGCGAGGTGGATTTCTCCAATGCGGGCATCGGCTTCATCCTCTCCATGAACCCGGGCGCGCTGGCCGGTGCACCGCACACCCACATCGCCACGGTCTACGCTAGCGAGGCGGCCGAGGCGCCGATCCTCCGCGATCTGGCAAGCCAGTACCCAAACATCACCGCCATTCGCGTGCGCGACGCCATCGACCGCGTGGCGGACCTCCTCGGCGGGCTGGCGGCGGCCACCTCCTACGGCGCATCGGCGACCCTGCTCACGGGCTTTCTCGTTCTCATCGGGGCGGCTGCCGCGGGCCAGCGCGCGCGCACCTACGAGGCCGCGATCCTGAAGACGCTGGGTGCCTCACGCGGCGCGATCCTGCGCAGTTTCGCCTGGCGGTCCACCATTCTCGGCCTCGGGGCGGGGGTCGTGGCGCTCATCGCGGGGGCCCTCGGGGGCTGGGCGGTGAGCACGTATATCTTTGAGACCGATTACGTCCTCATCTGGGACAACGCGCTCGCCATCATCGCGGCGGGCATCGTCACGACGCTCGTCGCTGGCCTTGCATTCTCGCTCGGGCCCCTCGCCGCGCGGCCCGCGCAGGTGCTGCGGGCGCGTGAATGATCCCCGCATGATCCGCACATGATCCCCGCATGATCGAAGTCTTCGGATACGGGTCGCTGGTCAACCGCCGCACGCAGGATTTCGGCGGCGCGCGCGTGACGCTCGCGGGCTGGCGGCGGGTCTGGGTGACGACATCAGAGCGCCCCGCGGCCTTCCTCTCCGTCGAGCCAGCGGAGGCCGAGATCGAGGGGCTGAGCTTCCCCGTGGCCCCGGCCGTCCTTCCCGCTCTCGACGAACGCGAGGCGCAGTATGACCGCCTGCCCAGGCAGGGCGGCGTGGTCTATTCGGTGCCCGCTGCAAACCAGACGCCCGGCGCCGCCCCCATCCTCCGCAGTTATCTCGACGTCGTGCTCCAGGGCTACCTTGCGGAGTTCGGCGCGGCGGGCGTGGAGCGCTTCATGGCCACCACCACCTCCTGGGAGCGGGGCATCCTCGATGACCGTGCCGCGCCGCTATACCCCCGGGCGCAGGTGCTGACGGCCGAGGAGACCGCGCATTTCGACGCGCTCGTTGCCTCAATACCGGTGGTTGAACAGACGTAGGAGGCGCATCTGCCGCTCCACCGGCGCAGAAGTTTCCACCGCCTCGGCCCGCGCCCTACGCTGGACAAGGACCGTGAGCCCCACCGCGAGAGCGGCGAAGATCGCGCCGCCCACGGCCTGCCCGATCAGCACGCCCTCCGCCCCCGCCCAGGCCGCGCCCAGGATCACGAAGGGGATCGTGCCCGCCGTGTGACGACCCCAGTTGATCCAGGTCGAATAGAACGGGTGGCCCAGATTGTTGAACGAGGCATTCGTCACGAAGATCACCCCGTTGAAATACCACATGAGCGCCAAGGGCCCGCAGAAGAGGAAGAGCAGCTCCCGCGCCACGCCCGTGGCGGAGAAGAGATCGGCGATGGGCCCCCGCGCGATAAAGAGTAGCCCCGCCACGACGACTACCACGAGCGCGGCGAATAGGAGCCCTTCGCGCAGCGCCCGCTCCACCCGGTCGAACTGCTTGGCCCCGTAATTCTGCCCGATGATCGGCCCGATGGCCCCGGACAGGGCGAAGAGGATGCCGAAGGAGACCGGCACGAGGCGGGAGATGATAGCCATGCCCGCCACGGCATCCTCCCCGAATTCGGCCATGGCGCGGGTGACGTAGGCCTGCCCCACGGGCGTGGCGAGCTGCGTCAGGATCGCCGGCAGGGCGATGACGGCAAGCGGGCTGAGGTCGCGCCTCATGCACGGCAGCGTGGGTCGCGCCAGTCCCTGGTGGAAAAGGATCACGGGGCGGAGCGCCACCGCCGCCAACGCCACGCGCGCAAAGACCGAGGCAATCGCCGCGCCGGTGAGCTCCAGATCAAGGCCGAAGATCAGAATAGGGTCGAGCACCGCGTTCACCGCGCCCGCCACGATCGTGGCCATCATGGAGCGCCGCGCATCGCCATAGGCCCGCAGGATCGCGCCGCCCATCATCCCGATCATCAGGAGTGGCAGGGAGGGCACGATGATGCGTAGATAGCTCGTGGCGAGCTCGAGCGTCGCGCCCGACGCGCCCACGAGCCGCGCGAGAGCGGGGACGTTGACCCAGACGAGCGCCGCGAACACCGCCGCAAAGAGCACGCCCCAGAGGAGCGCCGAGGTCGCCTTCTGCCGCGCGAGGTCATCCTCCCCGCCTCCGAGCGCGCGCGCCACCAGCGCACCGCAGGCGATGGCCATGCCGATCCCGAAGGAGGAGGTGAAAAAGAGGATCGCGCCCGCGTATCCGATGGCCGCGGCAAGCTCCTCCTTCCCCAGCATGGAGATGAAGAGCATGTCCACGAAATCCACGAGGAAGATCGCCATGAGGCCCACGGAGGCCGTGAACGACATCACCGAGATATGGCGAAAGAGGCTCCCCGTCAGGAACTTCGCGGAGGCCTCGGCCATGGGATCACCCCTTTGCGCGGATCACCTGCATGAGCGGCAGGAACGCGGCCATGTCAGGGCCGTGGGTCTGACCTGTCAACGCTTTCCTCAGCGGCTGGAAGAGCCCCTTGCCCTTGCGGCCGGTCTTTTCCTTCACCTCTGCCGTCCAAGCGCTCCAGGTCTCCGGACCGCGCTCGTCGGGCAGGAGCGTCATGGCCTCGGCGATGAAGGCGCGGTCTTCGTCTTCGATGAGCGGTTCGGCCCCGTCGCGCAGCATGGCCCACCAGTCTGCGAGGTCCTTGCGGGTGGTGATGTTCTCGCGGATCGCGTCCCAGAACGGCTCGGCGAGGTCCGCGGGCACCCCCGCCGCCGCGATATCGCTAGCCACCGCCGAGAACGGCTGGTCGTGGAGGTAGCGCGCCGTGAGCGGGTAGAGATCGCCCTCGTCGAATTTCGTGGGCGCGCTGCCGAATTTCGTGAGGTCGAAACCCTCTGCCAACTCCCCCAGCGACGTGCGCAACTCCACGGGGTCCGACGACCCTAGCCGCGCCATGAGCGACAGGAGCGCCGGCGGCTCCACCCCCGCTTCGCGCAGGTCGCGGAGCGCCAGGGTGCCCAACCGCTTCGACAGCGCCTCGCCCTGCGGCCCGGTGAGCAGGGAATGATGCGCGAAGGCCGGCGGCTCGTGGCCCAGCGCGCGGATCATCTGGATCTGCGTGGCCGTGTTCGTCACGTGATCGGAGCCGCGCACGACATGGGTGATGCCCATGTCGGTATCGTCGACGACGGAGGCCAGCGTGTAGAGCACCTGCCCGTCGCCGCGGATGAGCACGGGGTCCGAGACAGAGGCCGCATCGATGGAGAGATCGCCCAGGATGCCGTCGGCCCATTCGATCCGCTCCCAGTCGAGCTTGAAGCGCCAGTGCCCGGCCCGCTCGGCGCGCAGCGCGTCCTTCTCGGCCTCGCCCAGCGTCAGCGCGGAGCGGTCATAGACCGGCGGCTTGCCCATGTTGAGCTGCTTCTTCCGCTTGAGGTCGAGCTCCGTGGGCGTCTCGAACGCCTCGTAGAGCCGCGCCATCCCGCGCATCTTGTCCGCCGCCTCGGCGTAGAGGTCGAGCCGCTTCGACTGGTATTCGATCCGGTCCCAGCCGATGCCCAGCCACTCCAGATCGCGCTGGATCGCGTCCACGAATTCCTGCTTCGACCGCTCTGGATCGGTGTCGTCGATGCGCAGGATGAACGTCCCCCCCTCGCGGCGGGCGATGAGGTAATTCATGAGCGCGGGGCGCAGGTTGCCGATATGCAGGTAGCCCGTGGGCGAGGGTGCAAAGCGCGTGGTGGTCATGGCAGGGCCTCCTTGAGCGCTGCGATGTCTCACTTTGGGCAGGCGCTGTCCAGTATCAGGAGGGCGTCACGGGGTACTTCTGCTGGAGGTCCTCGAGCCCCGTGCGCACGAGCTCTTCGAGCACGTCCATGTCGATATCGGCGAGCTTCGTCACGTAGAGACAGGCCGCCCCGGTCTTGTGCTTGCCGAGCCGTGCGAGGAGCCCGCCGTAATCCTGGTAACCCGGCATGACGTAGATCGACTGACTGGCCTTCCGGGGTGAAAACCCGGTGGCGAGCATGTCCCCCTCCCGCCCGCTCGCGTAGCGATAATGGTAGCTGCCGTAGCCGATGAGCGAGGGCCCCCACATGCGCGCCCGCCATCCGGTCACGCGGGTGAACATGGCGTGCAGCACCTCGGCGTCGGCGCGGCGGGTGGGGTGCCCCACGGCGGCGATGAAGGCCTCGGGCGAGGCGTCGGTCATCGCTGTTTTGTTATCTGCCACGGGGGTCTCCTCTGCAGGGGCGCACAGGACGCGGCGGGACGCCGCACTACTTGCACGGTACCATAGTTCAGCAAGGATCTCATCCATGGCTCTTTCCCGTCGCTCCCTCCTCGCCTCCGCCGCCGCCGCGCCGCTCCTGCCGCTGGCGGTCTCCTCCGCCTCCGCCGGGGGTCACGGCGCCACGGCGCCCCAGCCCCTCGCGCGCTCCTTCGCGGTGGGCGATTTCACGGTGACGACGCTCCTTGCCGGCACCGGCATGCAGGACAATCCCCAGGGCACGTTCGGCATGAATGTAAGCGCGGAGGAATTCGCCGCCGCCTCCGAGGCCGCCTTCATCCCCGCCGACAGCTACCAGGGCTATTTCACGCCGGTCGTCGTGCAAACGGGCGCGGAGACGATCCTCTTTGACACGGGTCTTCCAGGCGACGGCGTGCCCACGGCGCTGGCGGAAATGGGCCTCGCGCCCGCCGACATCACCCACGTCGTCCTCACCCACATGCATCCAGACCATATCGGCGGCATGACGAACGACGCGGGCGAGGTCTATTCCAACGCCGCCTACATCGCGGGCCGGGTGGAGTTCGACGCCTGGAACGGCACCGACAACCGCATCGGGCAGATGATGGCCGAGAAGGTGTCGCCCTTCGCCGAGCGCATGACCTTCCTCGAGGACGGGCAGGACGTGCGCGGCGGCATCACCGCCATGGCGGCCTTCGGACACACGCCGGGCCACATGACCTACATGGTGTCCTCGGGCAACGACCAGCTGCTGATCACCGCGGACATGGCCAACCACCATGTCTGGTCGCTTGCCAATCCCGATTGGGAGGTGCGCTTCGACGGCGACAAGGAGGCCGCCGCCGCCACCCGCCGCCGCATCCTCGGCATGCTCGCCGCCGACCGCGTGCCCATGGTGGGATATCACATGCCCTTCCCCGCGGCAGGCTACGTGGAGACGGATGGCGACGGCTTCCGCTGGGTGCCCGTCACCTATCAGATGGCGCCCGCCTGATACCGTCCTGATCCCTGCTCACGCCCATCTGACCCTCGCCTGAGCGACGCTAAGGAGGGGCTCCGACCCCGGAGCCCCATTTTCCTTGATCCGGCGCGGTGGGACCCCTTACCCTTGCGTCAAGCTGGCACAGGCGGGGAGGAGATCACCATGGGCCGCTTCATCGGATTTCTCATCACCCATGGCATCGCGCTCGCGCTGGGGGTGGCCATCGGGATCTACACGCTGCCGATCCTGACAGCGCCGCCCTCGCCCGACGCCGACACGCTGGCGGCCATGGCGGACGCGGCGATTTTCGAGGCACCGATCGCCGAGGACCTGCCAGGCAACGACCTCCTCCACTGGGGACGCGGCACGATCAGCATCACGCCCACGCAGATCATCCACGAGGGCGAGCTCGCGCCCGGCCCCGATTACCGGGTCTACCTCGTCCCCGAATTCGTGCAGCACGAGGACGATTTCGAACGCGTGAAGACCGCGAGCCTCGAGGTGGGGCCCGTGAACACGTTCGGCGGCTTCGTGCTCGACCTGCCCGCGGGGACGAACGCGGCGGCCTTCACGACGGTGCTCGTGTGGTGCGAGGCCTTCGGAGAGTTCATCGCCGCCGCCCTCTACCGCTGACATGGCTGCCGGGCGGTGGGCCACCGGCATGACGTCGCTCCGCGACATCTGCCGGGACGAGAGGGTAGAGCAGGTCACGAAATGGCGCAAACGCTGCTTCATGCATGCCGGGCGAAACATCGCCATCATCGCGGCCTTTCGGGACGATTTCCGGCTGAGCTTCTTCGATGCGGCACTGCTCAAGGACCCGAATGGCGTGCTCGAGCGGCAGGGCCCGAACACGCAGCACCCCGACATGATCCGTTTCACGACGAATGACGGCCCGCGTGCGATGGAGCCCGCGATCCGCGCCACCCTGCGGGAGGCCATGGCCTATGCCGAGCAGGGGCTGAGGCCGCCGAAGACCACCGCGCGGTTCGAGATGCCCGCGGAATTGACGGCCGCGCTCGCCGCGGATCCTGCACTGGCGGCGGCCTTTCGCGCGCTCACCCCCGGGCGGCAACGCAGCTACGTCATCAACCTCTCGGGCACCAAGAAACCGGAGACGCGGATGGCGCGCATCGCGGGCTTCCGGTCAAAGATCATGGCCGGCAAAGGCGCGCTCGACCGCTAGCTCGGGTCGCGCCAGCGGCTGACGATGGGATAGCGGCGGTCGAGCCAGAACGCGCGGTGGGTGAGCCGCGCGCCGGGCGCCGACTGGAAGCGCTTGTATTCGGAGATGTAGAGCAGGTGCTCGATCTTCTTCACCGTCTCCCGGTCGTAGCCCGCCGCCACGCAGTCCGACACGCTCGCCTCTTCGTCCACGAGCAGGGTCAGGATACCGTCGAGCACATCGTATGGCGGCAGGCTGTCCTCGTCCTTCTGGTCCGCGCGCAGCTCCGCAGAGGGGGGCTTGTCGATGATCGAGGGCGGGATGACCTCGCCTTCGGGGCCCTTCATCCAAGGCCGGTGATGGGCGTTGCGCCACCGGCACTGCTCGAAGACGCGGGTCTTGTAGAGGTCCTTGATCGGGTTGTAGCCGCCGGACATGTCGCCGTAGATCGTGGCGTAGCCCACCGCCACCTCGGACTTGTTGCCGGTCGTGAGCAACATCTCGCCGAACTTGTTCGACATCGCCATGAGCAAGAGCCCTCGGAGGCGGGACTGGATGTTCTCCTCGGTCACGTCGATATCGCACCCGTTGAAGACCGGCGCGAGCGTCTCCGTCACCGCCGCGCGGGGGCCTGCGATGGGCACCGTGTCGTAATGCACGCCGAGGCGCCGCGCGATCTCCTCGGCATCCGAGAGCGAGCCGCCGGAGGTGTATTCGGAGGGCAGCATCACGCAGCGTACATTCTCGGCGCCCAGCGCATCCACGGCGATGGTGGCCACGATGGCGCTGTCCACGCCGCCCGAAAGCCCCAGCAGCACCTTCGAGAACCCCGTCTTGCCGAGATAGTCGCGCAGCGTCTCCACCATCACACGGTAATCCTGCTCCCAGGCATCCGGATGGGGCGCGCGCGGTGCGTCGGCGATGACCCAGCCCTGGTTCGTCTGCGTGAGCTCGATCGTCTGGATCGCCTCGTCGAAGACCGGCATCCGCGCCGACAGCGCCCCGCCCGTATTGAGCGCGAAGGAGCCCCCGTCAAAGCATTGATCGTCCTGGGCCCCCACCATGTTGAGATAGACGAGCGGCAGGCCCGTCTCCGTCACCCGCGCCACCATGTGGTTCAGGCGCAGGTCGTATTTCTGCCTATGGTAGGGCGAGCCATTGGGCACGATCAGGATCTCCGCGCCGGTCTCGGCCAGCGCCTCCGACACCTCCGGGTGCCAAGCATCCTCGCAGATGGGCGTCCCGATGCGGATGCCCGCCACCTCGTAAGGCCCCTGCACCGGCCCCGGCGCATAGAGCCGCACCTCGTCGAAGACGCCATCATTCGGACGCTCCCGCTTGAGCACGCGGTGCGCGATCTGGCCGCCCTCCAGGATGAAGTAACCATTGTAGAGGAGCCCGCCCTGCCGCACCGGCCCGCCGATCCCGATGGCCGGGCCATCGGCGCAGGCGGCGGCGAGCGCGTCGATCTCCGCCAGGGCCGCCGCCGCGAAGGCGGGCTTCATGATCAGGTCCTGCGTCTGGTAGCCGGTGATGAACATCTCAGGCAGCGCGAGCATGTCGGCGCCGGCGGTCTTGGCCTCCGCCCAGGCGGCGCGGGCCTTCTTCGCATTGCCCTTCAGATCCCCCACCGTGGGGTTCAGCTGCGCCAGCGTCAGGCGAAAAGTGCGTGGCATCCGTGCCTCCTTGGCGGGATTGTCCCCATGTCGCGCGCCGTGCCTAGCGCGCGGCGCCGCCATGCGAAAGCCTGCCCGCGACGATCACGAGATAGATATGGGTGTTGTCTGCGCGGGCCACCTCAATTAGCGTTTGGTCGCATGGGTCCACGGGGGCCGCGTGCACGGAGCCCGGGCGAACGCGGGCCGGCGGCGCTGCGGTGGTGGGCCGAGGAGTGGGGAAAACACGATGCAGTTTGCCTGGTGCGCAGCGGGCGCTTTGGCGCTGAGCCTTTCGGCGGGACCGGCCCTCGCGCAGTCCACCGCGACGAAGCAATTCGACGATGGCGGCGTCTACGAGGGCGAGTTCCGCAACGGTCTCCAGCACGGTCAGGGCACTTACCGCCTGCCCAGCGGCTACGAATATACCGGCGAATGGGTGGACGGCGAAATCCGCGGGCAAGGCACAGCGCGCTTTCCCAACGGCTCGGTCTATGTGGGTGAGTTTGCCCTGGGCAAGCCCAGCGGCCAGGGCCGGATCACATTCGCCGATGGCGGCACCTACGAGGGCACCTGGGCAGACGGCAAGATCACCGGAGAGGGCGTGGCGCTCTACGCCAACGGCGTCCGGTACGAGGGCGGCTTCCGCGAGGCGATGCACCACGGCACCGGCACGATGGAGACGCCGGAAGGCTATACTTACGTCGGCGGCTGGGTCAACGGCGTCAAGGAAGGCGAGGGCCGCATCACCTATCCCGACGGCGCCATCTACGAGGGCGACATGCTGCGCGGCGTGCGCGATGGCGAGGGCAAGCTCACCATGCCCGACGGCCTCATCTACGAGGGACTCTGGGAGAACGGCGACATCAACGGCACGGGCCGCCTGACGCAGCCCAACGGCGATGTCTACGAGGGCGAGCTCACCGCCGGCCGCCGCGAGGGCCAGGGAAGGGTGACCTACGCCAACGGCGACACCTACGAGGGCGCCTTCGCGGGCGATCTGCGCCACGGCCAGGGCACGTTCCGCGGCACCGACGGCTATGTCTACGTGGGCAGCTGGATCGAGGGCCGCGTGGAGGGCGTGGGCGAAGTGACCTACCCCGACGGGTCCGTCTATACCGGCGAATTCGCCGAGGACGTGGCCCATGGTTTCGGCAAGATCGTCTATCCCGACGGCTCCTCCTATGAGGGCAGCTGGGCGGACGGCGTCATCGAAGGCCAGGGCATCGCCACCTACGCCAACGGCGTCGTCTACGAAGGCAGCTTCCGCAACGCGCTCAACCACGGGCAGGGGGTCATGACCTATGCCGATGGCTACCGCTACGACGGCGCCTGGGTCGACGGCCAGCGCGAGGGCGAAGGCACCGCGACCTACGCCGACGGCACGGTCTACGAGGGCACCTTCCTCGCCGGGCAGCGCCACGGAGAGGGCCGCATCGTCATGCCCGACGGCTTCCGCTACGAGGGCGCCTGGGCCGTGGGCGAGATCGACGGCGAAGGCGTGGCCACCTACGCCAACGGCGATGTCTACGAGGGGATGTTCCGCAACGGCCGCCGCCAGGGCGAGGGCACCATGCGCTACGCCAACGGCGACCGGGCCACGGGCACCTGGGAGGACGGCGCCCTGAGCGAGGCCCGCGAGATCGTCATCGAGGGCGAGACCGATGAGGCGACCGGCGACCCCACCGACGGTTGATCGATGATGGATGACCCCTGGGAGCTGACGGCTGACGCCCGCTACCAGGGGATCGCCGCACCCTTCCAGTCGTAGAAACTGCCGCTTTCCTCGGCGCCGCGCGCGAAAAGAACGTCCACGAGGTGCCGCGCGCTCTCGGCAGGGGCGAGCTTGTCGTGGCCCGAATATCCCTCCGTGAAGGCCGTGGCCACCGTGCCGGGATGGAGCGCCACGAGCCGCGCCTCTCCATGGGTCCGGGCCAGCTCCACCGCCGCGCCGTGGACGACCTGGTTGAGCGCGGCCTTCGCGGCGCGGTAGGAATACCACCCGCCCAGCCTGTTGTCCCCGATGGAGCCCACCCGCGCCGAGAGCACCCCGCAATAGCTCGCCCCCTCCCGCGGCAGAAGCTGCGGCAGATGGCGCAGGATGAGCGCGGGCCCGATCGCGTTCACGCGGAACTGGTCCGCCATCGCCTCCGCGGTCAGCGCCTTCAGCGCCTTCTCCGGCCCCTGCCCCGCCCCGTCGAGCTTGCCCGTGGCCACCATCACCACATCGAAGGTCCCGAGGCCCGACAGCGCCGCCTCCACCGCGTCCGGCTTCGTGACATCGAATCCGTCCTGGCGGCGCGAGAGCCCGGTGACCCGGAGCCCGCGCCCCTCGAGCTCCGCCACGAGGGCCGCCCCGATCCCGCCAGAGGCGCCTAATACAAGTGCTTTTTCCATGGCCGCCGACCTAGGGCGCGCGCCAGGCGGTGCAAATCACGCGGTCCGCCTCCCCCCTCCTGACAAACGCGCCCCGAGGACCGGCACCACCAGGACGTCGGGATCCCCCCTTCTTTGTGCCCCGTACTTCCCCCGGAGGGCCGCCGGAGGCATCCCGATACCGCCCGGCAGGACAGGAGGCTGGGACGGCTTGCCCCGACCCTCGGCCGCGCCACTTTCTTTCCATGCGGTGCGCGTTTTTCCTCCTCCTTTGGCTTGCCACCCCGGCCACGGCGCTGGAGCTCTTCCACCGCGAAACGATCCCCATGAACCGCCCCTCCTCGCTCGCCTTCGATCCCGCGCTCTGCGGTCTCTGGATCGCCAATGAAGGACGGCAGGTCGCCTTCCTGAGCGCGAGCGGCGAGATCACGCGCCGCATCGACATCGGCTTCTCCGCGAAGGCCGTGGCGTCGGACGGCACGGACCTCATCCTCGTCGACCGTGCCGGGACCTTCCTCGACCTCGACCAGCGGACCGAGGAGAGCGGCGGGCCCTACCGCTTGGCCGGGCGCAACTGGGACATCGAGGGTATGGTCGTGGGTCCGGGCGCCACGCGGACCTTCGTGCGCGACGAGGACGCGCGTCTCTGGCGGACCGATCTGGGCGGCAACCTGCTCTGGTCGGTCGACGGCTTCGCCCTCACGCCGCCCATGGTGGAGCCGCAGGGCATCGCCATCGACCGGCGCACCGGCGCGATCTTCGTCGTCGATGACCGGGAGGGCTCGAACAGCCTCTTCGAATTCACCCCGGACGGCGCGTTCGTGGCGCGGGTGTCGCTGGCGCCCTGGGGCACGGATCCCGAAGGCCTCGCCATCCAGGCCGATACCGGCACGCTCTGGATCGGCTTCGACAGCGACGCGCGGCTCGCCGTCTTCGACTACCTCCCCACCCAGCGCGCGGAGAGCGCCGAGGCGACCTCCGATGCCTGCGTGATGTTCTGAGAAACCCCTTCACACGGGGGCGGCGCCGTGTATGGTGCCGTCCATGACCACCGCGACGCACAGCGCCGCCCGCCTGGGCCTTCTCCTTAGCCGCTCCTGAGCGTGCCATTCGGCGCGACCGCTCAGGAGTGACCAGCGCCGCGTTGAGACCCCCAGCACAGACCAGATCCATGAAAGCCATCAACCTCGCCGAGAAGCTCGCGCTCTTCGACACCCATTGGGACCCGAAAGTCGTGGCCGCCTACAACGGCAACGACGTCATGGTCGTGAAGTTCAAGGGCGCGTTTCCCTTCCACAAGCACGACCGGACGGACGACTTCTTCCTCGTGCTCGAGGGCGAGATGGAGATGGACCGCGAGGACGGCCCGCCCGTCCGCGTGGGCCCCGGCGAGCTCATCGTCGTGCCCGCGGGCACCGTGCACCGCCCCCGCGCGGTGGACGAGGTGAAGGTCTTGCTGATCGAGCCGAAAGGCGAACCCAATTCCGGCGACAGCGGCGCACCGCCCGCGCCGAAGGACCATATCTAGGACGACCGCCATGACCGACCGAGTTCCGCCCGAGGCGCACAAAGCCAAAGTCGTGATCTTCGACACCACGCTGCGCGACGGGGAGCAATCCCCCGGCGCCACCATGACCCATGACGAAAAGCTCGAGATCGCCGAGATGCTCGACGAGATGGGCGTGGACATCATCGAGGCGGGCTTTCCCATCGCCTCCGAAGGCGATTTCGCCGCCGTGAGCGAGATCGCCGAGCGGTCGAAACGGGCCACGATCTGCGGGCTCGCGCGGGCGAACCTGAAGGATATCGATCGCTGCTGGGAGGCCGTGCGCCACGCGACTTCCCCGCGCATCCATACCTTCATCGGCACCTCGCCGCTCCACCGCGCGATCCCGAACCTCACGCAGGACGAGATGGCCGAGCGCATCCACGAGACGGTCACCCATGCCCGCAACCTCTGCGACAACGTGCAATGGTCGCCCATGGACGCCACGCGCACGGAATGGGACTACCTCAAGCGCGTGGTGGAAATCGCCATCGCGGCGGGGGCGACCACGATCAACATACCCGACACGGTGGGCTACACCGCGCCGGTCGAGAGCGCGGACCTCATCCGCCGCCTCATCGCGGACTGCGCGGGCGGGGAGGACGTGGTCTTCGCCACCCATTGCCACAACGATCTGGGCATGGCGACGGCCAACTCCCTCGCCGCCGTGGAAGGCGGCGCGCGCCAGATCGAGTGCACGATCAACGGGCTCGGCGAACGCGCGGGCAACACCGCGCTCGAGGAGGTCGTGATGGCGCTCCGCACGCGCGGGGACATCCTGCCCTACCGCACGGGCGTCGACACGACCAAGATCATGGCCGTGAGCCGCCGGGTGGCGTCGGCTTCGGGCTTCGACGTGCAGTTCAACAAGGCCATCGTGGGCAAGAACGCTTTTGCCCATGAAAGCGGCATCCATCAGGACGGAATGCTCAAGAACCGCGAGAATTTCGAGATCATGCGGCCGGAGGATATCGGACTCGCGGGCACCTCGCTGCCGCTCGGCAAGCATTCGGGGCGCGCGGCGCTCCGCGACAAGATGGAGAAGCTCGGCTATCCCATGGAGGCCAACCAGCTCGCCGATCTCTTCGTGCGCTTCAAGGACCTCGCCGACCGCAAGAAGGAGGTGGAGGACGACGACCTCATCGCGCTGATGAAGGACGAGCTCGCCGAGGACCAGAACGAGCACATGCAGATCAAGTCGCTGAAGGTCGTCTGCGGCACCGAAGGGCCCCAGCGCGCGGAGCTGGAGATGGTGATGGAGGGCGCGCTGCGCGCCGCCACGGCCACGGGCGACGGCCCGGTGGACGCGACCTTCAATGCGGTGAAGGCGCTCTTCGATCACGGCGCGCGGCTCGATCTCTACCAGGTGCACGCCGTCACCCAGGGCACCGATGCCCAGGCCACCGTGAGCGTGCGCATGATCGACGACGAGGGCCGCGTGGCCACGGGCCAGTCGGCGGACACCGACACGGTGGTCGCGTCCGCCAAGGCCTACGTGAACGCGCTCAACCGCCTCATCGCGCGCCGGGAGCGGGAGGGCTCCGACATAAAGATGGTCAGCTACAAGGACGCCGGCTGAGCCGAGCGAGCACCAACACGCCCCAGACGGGCCTTCCCTCACATGGCGTGGGGGCGGAGGGCGTCCACTTCGGGTCTGTATGGCTCCGCGCCCTCGGGCAGCTCGGGCACGATGACGGCATCCTTGTAGCGCAGCTGGCGCCAGAGCACCGGCAAAAGCCGACGATAGGCGGCCCCGATCGAGGGGTCGGGCGCGGGATGGTCGTGCTTCACCAGCTCGTGGAGCGCGGGCAGGTGGTAGTAGGGCACCATGGTGAACATATGGTGCTCGAGGTGGTAGTTCATGTTGAGGTAGAGAAAGCGGTTCACCGGGTTCATGAGCACGGTGCGCGTGTTGAGCCTGTGATCCGTCACGTTCTCGGCCAGTCCCAGATGCTGGAGCGTGCCGGTCATGACCATGTGCCAGGCCCCGTAGAGACGCGGCCCGCCAATGAGCAGCAGCGGCACCCAGCTCTGAAACGCCAGGCCCGCGAGCCCTGTCGCCGCGAAGATCGCCACCCAGATGCGCGCCACGCGGATCACCGCCGCGCGCTCCTCAGGCTTCACATAGGTCTCCTCCTCCGGGTGCAGCCGCCCGGAGGCATGGAGCGCGAGCCGCCGCAGATGGTCCCGGAGATACGGCAGCCCCACGAGATTGAGCAAAAGCCGCCCCAGATCCGGCGGGCGCATCTGCTGGATCTCGGGATCGCGGCCCACCACGATCGTATCGGTGTGATGCCGCACGTGGGAGAACCGCCAAACCACCGGGTTCCGGATCAGCATGAAGCTGGCGATATGGTAGATCACCTGGTTCATCCACGCCGTCCTGAACGCCGTGCGGTGCCCGCATTCGTGCCAGCGCGCATCCGAGCCCGACCCGTAGAGCACCCCGTAGGCGAGCCAGAACGGCAGCGCCCACCACGACGGCATGAGCCAGATCGCCACCCCGGCACAGCCCGCCATGAGCCCGAGCCAGAGCGCCGCGTCACGCCCGGCACGCGCATCCGATTTCCGCGTGAGCGGCTTCAACTGCCCGGGGTCCACTTTGGTGCGGTACCAGCGCGGCGATTTCAGACCCGCCGCCTCCGCCGCCTCGGTGGTGCGGGATGTGAGCGTGTAGTCGTCGAGCATGGCACGACGGTACGCGGCGCACGCGTTAAGTCAATTCAAACCAACTGTGCCCAAGGATGCGCACGGCCTTGCCCAGAAGCCCGCGATTCACCATTCCGGCCCTTTCCCCTTCTCGCGGCCAGCCCTATAAGCGCGCCACCCGTCGCATGGGGAGTCGGCGGGCAAAAACACTGAGGATGAGCAGCAATGGCAGGGTTCGGCAGCCTCTTTTCCGCGGATATGGCCATCGATCTCGGCACGGCCAACACCCTTGTCTACGTCAAGGGCAAGGGCGTGATCCTGAATGAGCCGTCGGTGGTGGCCTACCAGGTCAAGGACGGCGTCAAGAAACCGCTCGCCTTCGGCGAAGATGCCAAGCTCATGCTCGGCCGCACGCCGGGCTCCATCCAGGCGATCCGGCCCATGCGGGACGGCGTCATCGCCGATTTCGACGTGGCCGAGGAGATGATCAAGCACTTTATCCGCAAGGTCCACCGCCGCACGACCTTCACCAAGCCCAAGATCATCGTCTGCGTCCCCCATGGCGCCACGCCCGTGGAAAAACGCGCGATCCGCCAGTCTGTGCTCAGCGCGGGCGCGCGCCGCGCGGGCCTCATCGCCGAACCCATCGCCGCGGCCATCGGCGCAGGCATGCCCATCACGGACCCCACAGGCTCCATGGTGGTCGATATCGGCGGCGGCACGACCGAGGTGGCGGTGCTCGCGCTCGCCGACATCGTCTATGCCCGCTCCGTGCGCGTGGGCGGCGACCGCATGGACGAGGCGATCATCTCCTATCTCAGGCGCCAGCATAACCTGCTCATCGGCGAGGCGACCGCCGAACGGATCAAGACGACGCTGGGCACGGCGCGCATGCCCGATGACGGCCGTGGCTCGTCCATGCCCATCCGCGGCCGCGACCTCCTAAACGGCGTCCCGAAGGAGGCCGAGATCACGCAGGCCATGGTGGCCGAAGCGCTTTCCGAGCCCGTGCAGCAGATCTGCGAGGCGGTCATGACCGCCCTCGAGGCCACCCCGCCGGACCTCGCCGCCGACATCGTGGACCGTGGCGTGATGCTCACGGGCGGCGGCGCGCTGCTCGGAGAGCTTGACCTGGCCCTCCGGGAACAGACAGGATTGGCGGTGAGCGTGGCCGATGAGAGCCTCAATTGCGTGGCCATCGGCACCGGCAAGACACTCGAATACGAAAAACAGCTGCTGCACGTGATCGATTACGACAGCTAGGCTGACGAGACAGGCAACCGGACCCCGAGCGGAGAACGCTTTGGCCAAGGAACGTCACAACGCGGAAGACTTCGCCCGCCCGGTGCGGCGGCTTCTCACGGCTGTGCTGTGCCTCGCGCTCATGGCGGTCTTTATCCTCTGGCGCATCGACAGCCCCCGGGTGGAGCGGCTGCGCGTGCAGGTCATGGACACGCTCGTGCCCTCGCTCGACTGGGCGATGGCACCGGTCACGGGGCTCGCGCATCTGGCCTCGGACTTTCGCTCCTACCAGCGCATCTTCGATCAGAACCAGGAGCTCAAGCGCGAGCTTCAGCAGATGCGCGCCTGGCGCGAGGCCGCGCTCCAGCTCGAGCAGGAGAACGCGCGGCTCCTCGACCTCAACAACGTGCGCCTCGATCCGAAATTCACCCATGTGACGGGCGTGGTCATGGCCGATAGCGGCTCCCCCTTTAGGCAGTCTGTGCTGATCAATGTGGGCGCTCGGGACGGCATCCGGGACGGCTGGGCGACGATGGATGGGCTCGGTCTCGTGGGCCGCATCTCCGGCGTGGGCGCGACGACGAGCCGGGTGATCCTTCTGACGGACGCCTCGTCTCGGGTGCCGGTGACGATCCAGCCCTCGGGCGTGCGCGCGATCCTCGCGGGCGATAACACGGCGCGCCCGCTCCTCGACCTCATCGAGGACGTGGACGCGCTGCGCCCCGGGGACCGGGTCTTTTCGTCGGGGGCAGGCGATGTCTTTCCGGCGGGGCTCCTGGTGGGCGAGGTGGTGCAGACCTCCGACCGCAGGCTCCGCGTGGGGCTCGTGGCCGACTACGAACGGCTGGAGTTTCTGCGCGTGATCCGGTCGCGCCCGCTCGAGCCCATCACCGATCCCGGCGCGCTCATCGCGCCGCGCCTCCCGGCGGCGGCCCTCCTGGAGGAGGCGGGCGATGGCTAATCCGGCGGTCACCGCGCGGCGCTCCGCCGATGGCGGCACGCTCTGGCTCATGCGGGGCGTTTTCGCCGTGCTCACGCTCGTGCTGCTCGTCGTTCAGCTCCTGCCGTTGGGCCTCCTGCCCGCGGGCTGGGTGGGCCCGGATCTGGTTTTTGCCTTCGCCCTCGTCTGGGTGGCGCGGCGGCCTGACTTTGCGCCGGTCTGGCTCCTTGCCGGGCTCTTTCTGCTGGCCGATCTGCTGCTCCAGCGGCCGCCGGGGCTTTGGGCAGCCATGGCGCTTCTGGCCACGGAGGCGCTCCGCGCGCGCGCCCAGGACCTCCGCGACATGGTCTTCGCGGGCGAATGGGCGATCGTGGCGGTGATCCTCACGGGCTTCACGGCGGCGTTCCTCGCGCTCTGGTCGCTGCTCGTGCCCTATGACATCCCGCGCGGTCTCTTCGCGCTCCAGATGCTGCTCACGCTCGCCGCCTACCCGCCCGTCGCGGGGGCCTCCGTGGCGCTCTTCGGCGTCACCAAGGCCGCGCCCGGCCAGACCGACGCCCTCGGCAGAAAGCTCTGAGACCGCCATGAAAGCCTCCCCCAAGGATATCGAGATCTCCCACCGCCGCATCTCCCGCCGCGGCCTCGTCTTCGGCGGCGCGCAGCTCGCGCTCATCGGGGCGCTTGGCTGGCGGATGCGGCAGCTTCAAGTGGAGCAGGCCGACCAGTTCCGCCTCCTGGCCGAGGAAAATCGCATCAACATGCGCCTCCTCGCCCCGGCCCGGGGCATGGTCTTCGACCGCAACGGGCACATCCTGGCCGAGAACGAGCAGAACTACCGCATCGTCATCACGCGCGAGGACGCGGGCGACGTGGACACCGTGCTGGGCGAGGTGGCCCGCCTCATCGGGCTCAGCCCCGAAGAGGCCGCCCGCGCCCGCGAGGACATCTTCGACCGTCCCTCCTTCGTGCCCGTCACCATCGCCGACCGCCTGAGCTGGGAGGCCGTGGCCCGCGTCTCCGCCAACATGCCGCGCCTGCCGGGCATCCACGCCGATTTCGGCCTCTCGCGGCACTATCCCCGCGGCGCCGACCTCGCCCATGTGCTGGGCTATGTGGGGCCGGTCTCGGACTACGATCTCGAACGCATCGACGACCAGGACCCGCTCCTCCAGATCCCGAAATTCCAGATCGGCAAGACCGGCGTGGAGAACAAGCTCGAGCGGGAGCTGCGCGGCCGCGCGGGCTCCAAGCGCATCGAGGTGAACGCGGCAGGCCGTATCATGCGCGAGCTCGAACGCGCCGAAGGCACGCCGGGCACCGACGTGCAGCTCACCATCGACAGCCGCCTCCAGAACTACGTGCAGGCGCGGCTGGGGAGCGAATCCGCCTCCGCCGTCGTCATCGACTGCGAGAAAGGCGACCTCCTCGCCATCGGCTCCGCGCCCGCCTTCGACCCCAATCTCTTCGTGCGCGGCATCTCGGTGTCCGATTACGCGGCGCTCACCGAAAACAAGTACCGCCCGCTGGCCAACAAATCCGTGCAGGGCACCTACCCGCCCGGCTCCACGTTCAAGATGATCACGGCGCTCGCGGCCCTCGAGGCCGGCGTCGTGGGCCAGGGCGAGACGGTCTATTGCGGCGGCGCCACCAAGGTCGGCGGCCAGCGCTTCCACTGCTGGAAGCGGGGCGGCCACGGCCGCGTGGACCTCCTCAAGAGCCTGCGCGAGAGCTGCGACCTCTACTACTACGAGGTGGCCCAGCGCGTGGGCATCGACAAGATGGCCGAGATGGCGCGCCTCTTCGGCATCGGCGTGCGCCACGACATCCCCATGTCCGCCGTGGCCGAGGGGCTGGCCCCCGACAAGGCGTGGAAGCGGCGCGTGCGCGACGCCGAATGGCGCGTGGGCGATACGGTCAATGCCTCCATCGGGCAGGGCTACGTGCTGGCCTCGCCCCTGCAGCTCGCGGTCATGACCGCGCGCATCGCCACGGGCCGCTCGGTCACCCCGCGCCTCATCGCCTCGCGCAACGGCGTGGCGGAGCCCTCCGGCGCGGGGGAGCCGCTCGACGTGAGCGTCACGGCGCTCGGCGCCATCCGCAAGGCCATGTACCAGGTCGCCAACGACCGGAAGGGCACCGCCTACGGCTCCCGCATCATCGCCGAGGATTTCCGCATGGCCGGCAAGACCGGCACCACCCAGGTCAAGCGCATCTCGCCCGAGGAACGCGCCCGCGGCATCACCAGGAACGAGGACCGCATCTGGGAGCACCGCGACCACGCGCTCTACGTGAGCTTCGCGCCCTATGACAATCCGCGCTTCGCCGTGGCGGTGGTGGTGGAGCATGGCGGGTCGGGCTCCCGCGCCGCGGCGCCCCTGGCGCGCGATATCATGCTCCAAGCGCTCTATGACGGCACGCCCCCGGTGGAGGCCTATCCCGCCAAGGACCGCGAGCGCATCACCACCCAGCAGGACGAGCTCGAACTCTGGGACGGCGTCGAAGACCGCCTGCCCCCGAGGGACCAGGCATGAGCTATCTCGAATACCGGCTGCAAACGGTCCCCGCGGGCTTTCGCAAGGTGCTCGCGCTCAACTGGCCGATCATCCTCCTCGTCACGGCCATCGCCTGCGTGGGGTTCATGATGCTCTATTCCGTGGCGGGCGGCTCGCTCAGCCGCTGGGCGGAGCCGCAGATGCAGCGCTTTGCCATGGGAATGGTGGGGATGTTCATCGTCGCCATGGTCCCGATCTGGTTCTGGCGGAACATGTCGGCGCTGGCCTACGTGCTCTCGCTCGTGCTCCTCGTGATCGTGGAGGTGGCGGGCGTCACCGGCATGGGCGCGCAGCGCTGGATCGACCTGGGCTTCATGCGGCTCCAGCCCTCCGAGCTCATGAAGATCACGCTCGTGATGTTCCTCGCTGCCTATTACGACTGGCTGCCGCTGGAGAAGACGTCGCGCCCGCTCTGGGTGATCGTGCCGGTGGTGCTGATCCTTTTGCCCGTCTACCTCGTGCTCAGGCAGCCCGATCTCGGAACCTCGATCCTGCTCATGGCGGGCGGCGGGACGGTGATGTTCATCGCGGGCGTCCACTGGGCCTATTTCGCCACCGTCGTCAGCGGCGCGGTGGCGCTCATCGCGGCCGTCTTCCAGTCGCGGGGGACGGACTGGCAGCTCCTGCAGGATTACCAGTACCGGCGCATCGACACCTTCCTCGATCCCTCCCAGGATCCGCTGGGGGCGGGCTACCACATCACCCAGGCCAAGATCGCGCTGGGCTCGGGCGGCTGGACCGGGCGCGGCTTCATGGAGGGGACGCAGTCGCGGCTGAACTTCCTGCCCGAAAAGCACACCGATTTCATCTTCACGACGCTGGCCGAGGAGTTCGGCTTCATCGGGGCGTTCTCGCTGCTGGTACTTTATGCCCTGCTCATCGGGTTCTGCATCGCCTCGGCGCTGACGATGAAGGACCGCTTCGCGGCGCTCCTGACATTCGGGATCGCGGCGACGTTCTTCTTCTTCTTCGCGGTGAACATGGCCATGGTCATGGGGCTCGCGCCGGTGGTGGGCGTGCCCTTGCCGCTGGTGAGCTATGGCGGCTCGGCGATGCTCGTTCTGCTCTGCGCGTTCGGGCTCGTGCAATCGGCCCATGTGCACCGGCCGCGCTGATGCTCGGCGTTCTCTTCGCCGCGAAATCGGAGAAATGGGAGGCCTATGAGGGGCCTCTCTCGGCGGCCTTCGCCGAGGCCGGGCTCTCCGCGCGCGTGGCCCCCGAGATGGCGCCGGGGGAGGTCGACTATATCGTTTACGCTCCGAACGCCTCGGTACGGGATTTTTCGCCCTTCACGCGGCTCAAGGCCGTTCTGAACCTCTGGGCCGGGGTCGAAGGCGTCGTGGGCAATCCCACGCTCCGGGTCCCGCTGGCGCGGATGACCGACGAAGGCATGTCGGAGGGGATGGTGGACTACGTCACCGCCCATGTCCTGCGCTACCATGTGGGCCTCGACGCCCATGTGGTGAACCCGGACCGCGTCTGGGACCCGACGCCGCCGCCGCTGGCGCGAGACCGGACGGTGGGGCTCCTGGGCCTCGGCGCGCTCGGCGGCGCCTGCGCGGTGCGGCTCGCGGCCATGGGCTTCGACGTCTGGGGCTGGAGCCGCTCGCCCAAAAAGTTGACAGCTGTCAACTCTCGCGCAGGACCGGACGGTTTGCTGGAGGTTCTGGAGCGGTCGGAGATCCTGGTGCTGCTCATGCCGCGGACGCAAGCGACGGAAAACACGCTGAACGCTCAGACGCTGGCGCTCCTGCCGACGGGCGCGAAGATCATCAATCCTGGGCGCGGCCAGCTGATCGACGACGCCGCGCTCCTCTCGGCCCTCGACAGCGGGCAGGTGGGGCACGCGACGCTCGATGTCTTCCGCACCGAACCCCTCCCCCGGGATCATCCCTACTGGGCGCATCCGCGGGTCACGGTCACGCCGCACATCGCCTCCACCACCCGGCCTCACCTGGCCGCCAAGCGGATCGTGGAAAACATCCGCCTCCACGAGGCGGGAGAGCCCATGCACGACGTGGTGGACCGCGCCGCGGGCTACTGACGCTAGCGCAGCTTCGGCGGTTTGGCGGGGTCCATGCCGGGCGCCCCGGGCGCCACGGCCTCCGTCCGCGCCTTGGGCAGATCGAAGCGTAGCGCCACGCGCGCGAGCTGGCCCGCCACGGCGTCGGAAGCGCGCAGGAAGGTGACGTCGAGCTGCCCCGCCTCGAGCCCCGAGAAGGTCAGCGCCTCGCTCGCCGCCCGGCTGAGCGCGCCGTCGGCCCCGGGTGCTGCATCCACGAAGGCGAGGATATGCCCGCGGCTTCCGTCCTCGTAGGTCGCCATGGCGAGGAACGCCGTCTCGGCGGCCGCCCCCATGAGCGCGAGCTTGGCATCGAGCGCCGTCAGAAGCCGCTCGGGCAGCTCGCCTGGGGCGGCGACCTCCGCCACCTTCATGTCCGCGGCGTCGGGCGCGTGAGCCAGCGTTTCCGCAAGCCAGGCCACCGCGTCGGCGGGCAGGAGATAGGAGGACGGCGCCACCTCGAGGTTGAGGCCGAGGCCGAGCGCCTCCGCCGTCAGCAGCTGCACCAGCGCGCGGCCCGAGAGCGCCACGAAGGGCGACGGCCCGCCCACGAAGGCCGCCAGGCGGTCGGCGCGGTCGAAGGCCACGACGATGCGCCCCTCCTCCTCCAGATCGAAGAGGCGCGGCTTCACCTCGTCGCCCACGGGCTCCTCCTCCACGAGGAGAAAAAGCTCCGCATCGGCCACCCGCTCGTAGAAACGCAGCCGGTCGGCGTCGCTGCCGGTTGCCTCCATGACGGCGAAAGCCAGGTCGATCGGGGTGGCCTCGGAAGGCGTGGCGTCGGTCATAGCACCTCTTTCACCCGGGCGCGGAGCGCGGGCAAGAGCGCGCTCTCGAACCAGGGCCGCGCGCGGAGCCAGGCATTGTTGCGCCAGGACGGATGCGGCAGCGGGAAGACCGCGGGGGCATGGGCGCGCCAGTCCGCCACGCGCGCCGAGACCGCGCCCTTGCCCAGGTGCCAGCCTTGCGCCGCGCCGCCCACGAGGAGCGTGAGCTCCACCTGCCCCAGCGCCGCGAGCACCCGCGCGCGCCAGGTCCGCGCGCAGATCGCCGGCGGCGGCAGGTCCGCGCCCTTGGCGTCATAGCCCGGAAAGCAGAACGCCATGGGCACGATGGCGATGCGGCGCGCGTCGTAGAACGTGGCCTCGTCCACGCCCATCCGGTCGCGCAGGCGATCGCCGGAGGGATCGGTGAAGGGCTTGCCGGACTTATGCACGCGCATCCCCGGCGCCTGCCCCGCTACGAGGATGCGCGCGCCGGGCTCGAACCATGTCACCGGTCGCGGGGCATGGGACGTGGCGGTGCCTGCGAAGCGATCCGCACACAGGCGGCAGGCGCGGATGTCGGCGGCGAGGTCGTCCATGGCGGGCCATGTGCGTCGCGCGCTGCCGGAGACAAGTTCGGACTTGCCTGATTTCTATATTTCTATAAACATAGAATCATGAAACCGACCCCCAGCCTCGACCAGAGCCCCGACACCGCGCTCGCCCACATGGCCTCCACCTTCGCCGCCCTGGGCTCCGAGCAGCGCCTCACCGTGCTGCGCACGCTGGTGCGCGCGGGCGCCGACGGGCTCAGCATCGGCGCGCTCGGGGCGCGCACGGGCGTCACCGGCTCCACCCTCACGCATCACATGAAGATCCTCGCCCAGGCGGGACTCGTGCGCCAGGAAAAGCAGGGCCGTTCGATCATCTGCGCCGCGGTGGCCTATGACGAGGTCCGGGCGCTGTCGGAATTTCTGTTGGCGGAATGCTGCGCGGACGAAGCGGCCCCAAAGGGAGAGTGCCTCCATGACTGACCTGACCCAGACCCTGCCGCGGCTCCGCGACCTGCCCCGGGGATGGCTGGCGAGCCTTCTCGTCCTCGCGCTGGTGGCGGTCTTTGATGCGCCGCAGGTGCCCGCCTCCATCCTCTTCACGGGGCAGGCGCTTCTCAATACCGCGCCGTTCATTCTCTTTGCGGTGCTGGCGGTGGCCTATGTGAAGGCGTCGGGGGCGGAGACGATGCTCGCCAAGGCGTTCCAGGGCAACCAGGTGCGCATGATCACCCTCGCCGCCCTGCTGGGCGGGATGTCGCCGTTCTGCTCCTGCGAGGTGATCCCGTTCATCGCGGGGCTCCTGGCCGTGGGCGCGCCGCTCAGCGCGGTGATGGCGTTCTGGCTCGCCTCGCCGCTCATGGACCCGGCCATGTTCACGATCACCGCCGGGGCGATTTCGTGGGAATTCGCCGTCGCGAAGACTGTGGCCGCGGTGGGCCTCGGCCTCATGGGCGGGTTCGTCACGCTGGCTTTCATGAAGACGCCGATCTTTGCCGACCCGCTCCGCGAGCGGCCGGCGCAGCGCGGCTGCGGCTGCGGGCCGTCGCCGTTTTCGGGCGCGCCGGTGTGGCGGTTCTGGCAGGACGGGAAGCGGCGCGCGACGTTTCGCGAGACCGCGGGCGAGAACGCGCTTTTCCTGCTGAAGTGGCTGACGCTCGCCTACCTGCTCGAGAGCCTCATGATCGCCTATATCCCCGCGGATCTGATCGCGGGGGTGCTGGGCGGTGACGGCGCCCTTCCGGTGGTGATCGGCGCTGTTGTCGGCGCGCCGGCCTACATGAACGGCTACGCGGCGGTGCCGCTCGTGGGCGAACTCATGGCGCAGGGCATGGCGCCGGGGGCGGCGATGTCGTTCATCGTGGCGGGGGGTGTGAGCTCGATCCCGGCCGCCATCGCAGTCTGGGCCCTGGTGAAGCCGCGCGTCTTTGCCGCTTATTTCAGCTATGGCATTGTGGGCGCGATGCTGGCAGGTTTTGCCGTAAACGCGGTTTTCTAGCCGCCCGTCGCGCCGCGCGCCGATGTCGCATACCACCGTATACCGATTTCTTGCGCCGAGTCTCCGGGTCCCGTAGGAACCGCGCAGAAGCGCAACGGGGGATACGTGATGACTCGTGTCTGGAATTTCGTCTCGAGCTACTCGCTCCTTCTCATTGCCGGGGCGCTCATCGCCCTCGTTTGGGCCAATGTGGATTTCGACAGCTACCACCATTTCGTGGAGTTCACGCTCTGGGACCACGCGCCCATCGGGCATCTCCATGACGGGCACCGCACGCTGACGCTGCACTACCTCGTCAACGACATCCTCATGGCGTTCTTCTTTGCCATCGCGGCCAAGGAAGTGTGGGAGGCGGTGATCCTGCGCAACGGCTCGCTGCGCGGCAAGAAGGCGGCCACGCCGCTTTTTGCCACGGCGGGCGGGATGCTGGGGCCGATTTCGGTCTATCTCGGGCTCGCGCTGTTGCTGGGGTCGGATACGTTCGATGCGGTGGCCAATGGCTGGGCGGTGCCCACGGCCACCGACATCGCGTTCTCCTATCTGGTGGGGCGGCTCGTTTTCGGGGCGGGACACCCGGCGGTGCGGTTCCTCCTGCTTCTGGCGATCGCCGACGACGCGGCGGGGCTCATCATCCTGGCGATCTTCTATCCCTCGGGCGACCTCGCGCCGGTGTGGCTCCTTTTGTCGGTCTTCGCGGCGGTGGGCGTCTTCACGCTGGCCAACTGGCTGCCGCGCCGCCTCGACCGGCACAACCAGGCGCGGCCCAACTCCACCTGGGTGCGCAAGACGCTGGGCTTCTGGCCCTACGCGCTGGCAGCGGCGGCGAGCTGGTACGGCTTCATGATGTCGGGCCTGCACCCGGCGCTGGGGCTCTTGCCCATCGTGCCGACGATCCCCCATGCGGACCGGGATTTCGGGATGCTCGCGGCCGCGGAGGCGCACATGACCGACCTCCTGAACCGGATCGAGCACGCGCTGAAGGCGCCGGTGGAGGTGGTGCTTTTCTTCTTCGGGCTCTGCAATGCGGGGGTTCAGTTCTCCTCCATGGGGGACGCCACGTGGCTCGTGCTCGCGGGTCTCATCGTGGGCAAGCCCGTGGGTATCCTCCTCTTCGGCTGGATCGCGGCGCGGCCCCTCGGCCTCGGCATTCCGGAGGGCATGCGCATCGTCGATCTCATCGTGATCGGCTTCGTGGCGGCCATCGGCTTTACCGTGTCGCTCTTCGTGGCCGCGGTGGCCTTCGAGGCCGGGCCGGTGCAGGACGCCGCCAAGATGGGCGCGCTCTTCTCCTTTGCGGCGGCGGTGATCTCCATCATCGCGGGCAAGGTGCTGCGGGTGGAGAAGCAGGAGCTGCCGGGGAGCATCGCGAGCCCCCACGCCACCCCCGCGCAGTAAGCGGGGAAGACGCGCGGGGACGCGGCACCGCGTCTCTGCCGACCGCCTGCCTCCCCAACAGGGCCCCACGCGCGCCGCTGCGTTGGCCCCGCTTTTTTGCCTTAATTTGTGACCACATCCCGGCTAGAACGTGCATAATCACAAAAAGAGGTCCTTGAGACAGTCTTAAGGCGCCTCCTGTAGGGCAGTCACAAGTCGGCGCGGGGCAAGCCGGGGAGCAACCATGCTCGAATTCGTGAACGTGTCGAAGTCCTTCTGGACGGGGCAGCAGCGCAAGGTGATCCTTGACCGCGCCTCCTTCCGCGTGGAGCTCGGCAATTCACTGGGAATCCTCGCGCCCAACGGCACGGGCAAGACCACCGTCATCAACATGATGGCGGGCCTCGAGAAGCCCGACGAGGGCGTCATCCACCGTCTGTGCAAGATCTCCTTTCCCCTGGGCTTCATGGGCGGGATCGTCACCCGCCACACGGCGGTGGAGAATTGCCGCTACATCGCCCGCCTCTACGGGCTCGACCCCGACTACGTGGAGGCGTTCTGCCGCTGGATGTGTGGGATCGAGGAATACTTCGACATGCCCGTGGGCACCTATTCATCGGGCATGCGCTCGCGTTTCGTCTTTTCGTTGCTGCTCGCGCTCGATTTCGACATGTACCTCATCGACGAGGGGATGCCGCAGACCACCGACGTGACCTTCAACCGCAAGGCCGGGGCGATCCTGCGGGAGCGGCTGGAGACGACGACGGTGATCATCGTCTCGCACCAGCCCGACACGCTGGAGCGGTTCGCCCGCTCCGCGGCGGTGCTGATCGACGGGCAATTCGTGATGTTTGATACGCTGGAAGAAGCGAGACAGCTCTATGACTACCAAACCCAGGGCGAGTAAGTTTCGCATCAAGCGCAGCGGCGGCGGCGGGCCGTCCCGGCCGCCCGCGCCGCCCGAGGGCGCGGCGGAGACAGGGCAGGACGCCGCCATGCGCCCGGGCGAGGACCCCCGCGTGGTCCGGCGCCCCGTGTCGCTGTCCCTCGGCGGTGCCGCCGACCCGTCCGCGCAATCTGCCCCGTCCGAACCGACAGCCTCTTCAACCCAGTCCACGCCCCCCTCCGAGGATGCCGAGGCGCGCATCCGCGAAAAGATCCAGGCGGCGCGAGACGCCCGCACCGCCGACGGCCCCCCGCCCGGCGCACCGGCCGATGCCCGCGTCACGAGCGCCGCGGAAATGCGGGGTGAAACCAGCATCGATGCGATCCGCCGCGAGGGTCTCACCGGGCGCCAGCTCCGCATGGCGCGCCGCGTGGCGCAGAAAAACGGGATCGCGGCGACGTCGGATTTCGAGGCGGTGAAGCTCCTGCGCGAACGGGGCATCGACCCGTTCAAGGCGACGGGAGCGCTGGAGCTGGTGGTTCCGAACACCGCCGACACCGATACCTCGCTCGCCGGGCGCGTGCAGCTTCCCCAGACGGTCCCGGCGCAGGGCCAGCCGGCCCTTCCCCCGGGCGCCGATCCCGCCGCCGTGCGGGCCCGCGAGATCCGCGCCATACAGCAGGACATCGCGCGCCGGCGGCGGCGCAACATGCTGTTTCTCTTCGCGCGGCTGGCGATCTTCGTCGGTCTGCCGACCTTCCTTTTGGGCTACTATTTCGCCTTCATGGCCACGCCCATGTACGCCACCAAGAGCGCCTTCCTCATCCAGCAGAACGAAAGCTCCACCGGCGCGGCCTCGGGGCTTGCGGGCATGTTCGGCTCCAACCAGCTCGCCACCGTGCAGGATTCCATCGCCGTTCAGGGCTACCTGACCTCGCGCGAGGGCATGCTGCGCCTCAACGAGGAGCACGGCTTCAAATCCCATTTCCAGGACCCCGCGCTCGACCGCATCACCCGTCTGCCGCCCGATGCCACCAACGAGGACGCCTACCGGATCTACCAGCGCAACGTGAAGATCGGCTACGACCCCACCGAGGGCATCATCAACATGGAGGTGATCGCCGCCACGCCCGAGGCGAGCCAGACCTTTTCCAACGCGCTGATCTCCTACGCGGAGGGCCAGGTCTCGGACCTGTCGCTCCGGCTGCGCAACGACCAGATGCGCGGCGCCCGGGAAAGCTTTGCCGACGCCGAGGTGAAGCGTCAGCAGGCCGCCGAACGGCTCGTGGCGCTGCAGACGGAGCTCCAGACCGTGGATGCCGCGGGTGTCATCGGCGCGGCGCAGGCGCGCATCGCGAGCTTCGAGACCGAGCTCGAGGACAAGCGCATCCAGCTTCAGGCGCAGCTCGCCAACCGGCGCCCGAACGAAGCGCGGGTGGAGGGCCTGGAAGCCGATATCAGGTTTCTGGAGGAAAGCATCGCGGCCCAGCGGTCCCGCCTCACCCAGGCGAGCGAGAGCGGCGAGTCGCTCGCGTCCATCCAGGCCCAGATCCAGATCGCGCAGATCGATTTCACGACGCGCGACGCCATGCTGCAGCAGGCGCTCCAGGCGCTGGAGGCCGCGCGCATCGCCGCCGACCGGCAGGTGCGCTACATCGCGATCTCCACCCCGCCCACGGCGCCGGACACGCCCACCTATCCCAAGGTGTTCGAGAACACGGCGCTGGCCTTCCTGATCTTTGCGGGCATCTACCTCATGGTGTCACTCACCGCGTCGATCCTGCGCGAACAGGTGTCGAGCTGATGAAGACCGTGGCGGTGGGGCCGCTTTCGGTGTCGAACGACGCGCCGCTCACGGTCATCGCGGGGCCCTGCCAGCTCGAGAGCCTCGACCACGCGCAGATGATCGCGGGCCAGATGGCGGAGGCCTGCGCGGCGGTGGGCGCGGGCTACGTGTTCAAGGCGAGCTATGACAAGGCCAACCGCACCTCGCTCTCCGGCAAGCGCGGGCTGGGCATCGAGGCGGGGCTCAAGGTGCTCGAGGCCGTGCGCGCCATGGGCATGCCGGTCCTGACCGACATCCACAGCCCCGCCCAATGCGCGCAGGCGGCGGCCGTCTGCGACATCATCCAGGTGCCCGCCTTCCTGTCGCGGCAGACCGACCTCCTCCTCGCCGCGGGCGAGAGCGGGGCGGTGGTGAACGTCAAGAAGGGGCAGTTCATGGCCCCCTGGGACATGCCCAACGTCATCGCCAAGCTCGAGAGCACCGGCAACGAGAAGATCCTTCTGACCGAACGGGGGGCGAGCTTCGGCTACAACGCCCTCGTGGCCGACATGCGCAGCCTGCCCACCATGGCCACCACCGGCTACCCCGTCATCATGGACGCCACCCATTCCGTGCAGCAGCCCGGCGGGCTTGGCGGGTCCTCTGGCGGGGACCGGCGCTTTGCCCCCGTCATGGCGCGTGCGGCGGTGGCGCTCGGCATCGCGGGGGTTTTCATCGAGACCCACGAGGACCCGGATACCGCGCCCTCCGACGGCCCCAACATGATCCCGCTCGACCGGATGCCCGCGCTCCTCGCGACGCTCATGGAGCTCGACCGCATCGCCAAGGCCGACCCAATCAGGCTTTGACCCCGGCGGGCGGGCGGGGCCATGGTGCGGCCCATGCGCGCCCTCCTCCTCTGCCTCACTCTCCTCATGGCCCTCCCCGCCGCCGCGCAGGAGGCCGAGCCCACCGGCACCATCACCGCCACGGGCGAGGGCGTGTCAGACGCCGCCATCGCCCAGCGCCTGAGCGACATCCTGGCAGAACTCGGCGGCTACGAGGACGTGAACGTCGATGTTTCCAGCGGCATCGTCAGCTTCGACGGCGAGGCGTTGAGCGGCGAGGCCATCGACCGGCTCGACGCCATCGCGGGCCGCGTGGAGGGGGTGGTGGCCATCGAGAACGCCGTCTCCGAAACCGCCGATGTCGCCCGCCGCCTGAGCCCCGTGCGCGAGCGGCTCGCCGCGCGGCTCACCCAGCTTGCCACGCTCGCTCCGATCCTCGGCATCGCGATCCTGACCTTCGCGCTGGTCCTTCTCCTCGGTCTCTTCGTGGCGAGCCGCCGCTTTCTCGCGCGCCTCGCGCCCAATGCCTTCATCGCCGACATCTACCGGATGCTCGTGCGCCTCGCCTTTCTGATTGCGGGCCTCGTCGTGGCGCTCGACATCCTCGGTGCTACCGCGCTTCTCTCCACAATCCTTGGGGCGGCGGGCATCATCGGGCTCGCCGTGGGCTTTGCGGTGCGCGACACGGTGGAGAATTTCATCGCCTCGATCATGCTCTCCATTCGGCAGCCCTTCCGGCCCAACGACGCGGTGGAGATCAACGGCGACGAAGGGCTCGTGATCCGCCTCACCTCGCGCGCCACGATCCTTCTGAGCTTTGACGGCAACCACATCCGCATCCCCAACGCGACGGTCTTCAAGAGCCGGATCGTCAACTACACCACCAATCCCGAGCGGCGCTTCCTCTTCGAGATCGGGGTGGCCCCCGATGCCGATCTCGCCGCCATGCGCCACCTGGCCGAAGACACTGTAGCGGCCCTGCCCTTCACCCTCGCCGACCCCGCGCCGCTCGCCTGGACGGACAGGATCGGGGACGGGGCGATCTTTCTGACCGTGACGGGCTGGATCGATCAGCGGGAGACGACCCTCCTCCTCGCGCGGTCCGAGGCGCTGCGCAACGTGAAGGCGGCGGTGGAAGGCGCGGGCGTGGAGGTGCCGGACACGACCTACACGGTGCGCCTGTCGGAACCGCTCGGCGACCGCGCGGCCCCGCGGCCCGCGGCCCGGACACGCGCCGCCCCCCGGCCCGAGGAGGAGGCGCCCGACGACATCCGTGGGCCCGGCGCCGCCGCGCTGACGGAGCTCGTGGCCGCCGAACAGGAGGACGAAGACAGGCCCAACCTCCTGCGCGCGGACGCCGCCACGGAGTGAGCCGTTTTTCCGGCGGGCCGCGAAGTCAGGGCTTGAAACCCCACCCGCTTCGCCGTATTTCCGCCGACGCTGTTGGGGTGTAGCCAAGCGGTAAGGCAGCGGTTTTTGGTACCGTGTACCGTAGGTTCGAATCCTACCACCCCAGCCAGCCACCCCAGCAAACTAGAGTGGCGGATATCTTGCCGCATATTAATGCGCGTCTTCAGGCGCTGGCATGTCGGCCTACGCAACTGAGACGCACCGACCAAGCCAAATCAACCCATGCATCCCCACGCGTCTCAGTAAGCCGAAAGTCGCGGTGCGGTTTCCAAAGAACAGAGAATTTACAGGCAACGGTCGTGCTTTAGGGGCTGGTCGTGGCGTGAAACCGCCAAATACCTCTGCAATATCTGCGACTTAGCGGTGATTTCTCTAGACGCTCGAATAGGGAGTTGCCGGGATCTCGAACAGGGAACTTCCCTCCGAGATGCGCGAACCGACGGCAAAGATACAGGGATGCGCCATGCACACGCCAAAGCGCCTTTCCTGCTCCTCCCATCTCAGCGGGAACCGCGCTCTCGCGAGGCGCTCTCGGGTCATATCGACGGGCTGCTGGCCCGCGACAGTTCCAGCCTCTATCTTCGGGGAGAGAGTGGCAAGGGGTAGTAGCCGTCGGACGTAGCTATCGGTGCAGCCGATTTCTGAGGCGAGGGTCTTTACCGGCTTTCCAGCTTTGCCCTCGGACAGCCAGTGATGTTCCTTTTGGAGGGCGGCGACGAGCGTCCGGTCTGGAACCGGATGCGTGCCTCCTGCTAATTCTGGCTGTCGACGCTCCTGCGCTTGCAGGTGAACGGGGCGTCGAACTGGATCACGTGATCAGTAAGGCGTTCGTGGCTCACGTTCAGAAGTTCCGACACAGCTTTCGACGACAGCTTCACCTCAACGGCGGCGCTCGCGATCTTGGTCCTCTCAATGAGACCCGCCGCGAGCCTGATGCCCTCCTCTCCCACACGCCCCCCAAGCTGCTCGGCTGCCTTGGATACGCGGGCAATCTGCGCCGCAGAGCTTTCTCGTAGGACCTGGTGCGTACGTGCGAGACGGCAGATGTGATCCGCAATGATCGTTGCAACGGCACCCTCGAAGGTCGGAGCGGGAAGGCGCAAGCCATCTTTCCCCCCGCCCGAGATCAATCTGTTCGACACCTCATATCGGACGCGGCGTCCGGACCTTTGCGTGTGGCTCGGGGTCAAGCCGTTGCCGGTCTCATCCATGAACTTTCCTAGAAATGTGGCATCGGGCTTCAGCGTGGCTGAGCCTCCCCCGCGTGTTGCACTTGCAGCCTGCAGGCGGCTCCGCACGGTGTCCCAAGTCTCATGATCTATGATCGCTGCGTGCCGACCCGGCCAACAGGTGTCTTTGTGCCTGATCAGCCCGCGATAGACCGGGTTCGTCAGCAAGTGGTGCAGCTGCCCTCGACTGAATGGCCCGCCGCCTTGCGTTCTTCCGCTGGGAAACTGGCGACGATTGTCGGCTGCGTCTGCAGCATCAGGACTTTGGGTTAGACGTCGGCTGTGGACCGTTGAGTGGCGGTCGTCCGGAGAGCTCGCCGTCTGGATGCTGCGCTGGATCCGACGTCTGCAACGAGGCCAAACCGACCAGTTTTCTGCGCCGCAACGAAGGCACGTTTCGCTGACGAAAAGTATTGCCGCAAAGATACTAATTCAGTAATTCATGAAGCATGGAAGCTTTGATTCCCGATCGCCTCGCCACCCTTGGCCACCCGCAGCGGCTGGCCGTGTTTCGCCTGCTCATGCGCCGATATCCCGATCGCGTGCCCGCCTCCGAGCTCGCCGGCGCGCTGGCGCTTAAACCAAACACATTGTCGACCTATGTCCGGGCGCTCATGCAGGCGGGCCTGGTCACCCAGGAACGCGCCGGAACCTCGTTGCGCTATGCGATCCACATGGACGCTGCGCGCGATACTTTCGAATACCTGCTGCGCGATTGCTGCCGCGGTCGTCCGGAAATCTGCTCACCCTTCACAGCAACTGACCTCGACGGAGACAGTCCAATGACGGATCGCAAGTACAACGTCCTTTTCATCTGCACCGGCAATTCCGCGCGCTCTATCTTCGCTGAATCGATCCTGCGAAAGCAGGCGGGGGACCAGTTCGTGGCTTACTCGGCGGGGACCAAGCCACGCTCGGAACTGAACCCCTTCGCGCTCGAAGTGCTCGAGCAGAAGGGGCATGACATCTCCGTTCTGAGCGCGAAGAACGTGTCGGTCTTCCAGGGTGATGATGCTCCGAACTTCGACTTCGTGTTCACGGTCTGCAATCAAGCCGCCAACGAGGAATGTCCCGCTTGGACAGGTCAGCCGGTGAGCGCACATTGGGGGATGCCGGACCCGGTCAAGGTGGAAGGCTCCGACGCGGAAAAGAGCCTCGCCTTTCAGCAGGCCTATGGTGCCCTTCTCAACCGGATCAAGGCGTTCGCCGCTCTGCCCATCGCGTCCCTTGACCGGATCGCGCTGCAAAAAGCCGTGGATGACATCGCGCGCAACAACGAAGAAACCTCGGCATGACCACTTATGCCTTGAACGGCCTCGGCCGGATCGGAAAACTCGCGCTGAAGCCTCTTCTGGAGCGCGGCGCCCGGATCGCGTGGATCAACGACGCCGTGGGTGACCCGGAGATGCACGCGCACCTGCTCGAATTCGATACGGTGCACGGCCGCTGGCAGGCCGCGTTTTCCCATGATCAGGACAGCCTGACCATTGACGGGACGCGGCTCCCATTTGTCGGGGCGAAGACCATCGCCGATCTGCCGCTGGACGGGGTCGATGTCGTCATCGACTGCACCGGGGTGTTCAAGTCCGAGGCCAAGATCGCACCGTACTTCGAGGCGGGCGTGAAGAAAGTCGTCGTCTCTGCTCCCGTGAAAGACGGCGATGCCGCCAACATCGTCTACGGCGTGAACCACGACATCTACGACGCCGGCAGGCATCGGATCGTCACGGCGGCGAGTTGCACGACCAACTGCCTCGCGCCGGTCGTGAAGGTCATTCACGAGAACATCGGGATCAGGCACGGGTCCATCACGACCATCCACGATGTCACGAATACGCAGACCATCGTGGACCGACCCGCCAAGGACTTGCGCAGGGCAAGGTCGGCCCTGAATTCCCTGATCCCCACCACGACGGGCAGCGCGACCGCGATCACGCTCATCTATCCCGAACTGACCGGACGTCTGAACGGTCACGCGGTGCGGGTCCCGCTTTTGAACGCGTCACTGACCGACTGTGTGTTCGAGGTGGAGCGTGAAACCACGGCCGAAGAGGTCAACGCCCTCTTCAAGGCTGCAGCGGATGGAGACCTGAAGGGCATTCTCGGCTACGAGGAGCGACCGCTTGTCTCGACCGACTATACCAACGACGAACGCTCCAGCATCGTGGATGCGCCCTCGACGATGGTCGTCAACGGAACGCAGGTGAAAGTCTACGCCTGGTACGACAACGAAATGGGATACGCGCACCGCCTCGTGGACGTGGCGCTGATGGTGGGGGCTTCGGTGTGACCGACACGTCCGGAAGGCCAGAGGGATTGTCGGCCTACATCGCGGTCACGGCCGCCTATTGGGCGTTCATGCTGACCGATGGCGCGCTCAGGATGCTCGTGCTGCTGCATTTTCACACGCTGGGCTTCAGCCCGATCCAGCTCGCCTACCTCTTCGTCCTCTACGAGATCGCAGGCATGGTGACGAACCTCTGCGCCGGCTGGATCGCGGCGCGCTTTGGCCTGACCTCCACGCTTTACGCGGGCCTCGGCATTCAGGTCGTGGCGCTTCTCGCACTGGCGCAGCTCGATCCGACATGGACGATCGGCGTCTCGGTGGCTTTCGTGATGGCCGTGCAGGGCGCGAGCGGCGTGGCCAAGGATCTGGCGAAGATGTCCTCGAAGTCCGCGGTCAAGCTGCTGGCCCCGTCAGAGGATGGCGGTCTCTTCCGCTGGGTGGCGTTGCTCACCGGCTCGAAGAATGCGGTGAAGGGGCTGGGGTTCCTGTTGGGGGCCGCGCTTCTGGCGACCCTCGGCTTCGTCTGGGCCGTCTTGGGGATGGCCGCGATCCTTGCCGCCATCCTCATGGCCGTCCTGATCGCGATGCCTTCCGGTCTGCCCAAGGGGCGCAAGGGCGCGAAATTCTCCGAGGTGTTCTCCAAATCCTCGAACGTCAACTGGCTCTCGGCGGCGCGCGTGTTTCTGTTTGGCGCGCGCGACATATGGTTCGTCGTGGGCATCCCGATCTACTTCTACGCCGTGCTGTCCGATGGCACCGTGGCCGGGAACCGTGCCGCGTTTTTCATGATCGGGACATTCATGGCGGTCTGGGTGATCCTTTACGGCTTTGTCCAGGCCTCGGCCCCTCGCATGCTGCGCGCGTCGTCGCGGCCCGAGGGCGCGTTGGTGCGCGCCGCAAAAGGATGGGCGTGGGCCCTTTCAGCCATTCCCGCGATCCTGAGCCTCGCAGCCTTCGCGGCGGACGGTCCGCAACCATGGCTGACCGGGACCTTGGTGGCGGGCCTGCTGCTTTTCGGCGCGGTGTTTGCCATCAACTCGGCGCTCCATTCCTACCTGATCCTCGCCTTCACGAAGGCGGAGCGTGTCACCATGGATGTTGGGTTTTACTACATGGCCAACGCGGGGGGGCGCCTGCTGGGAACGGTGCTTTCCGGTTTGACCTATCAGCTTGGGGGCCTGCCGCTGATGCTGGGGACAGCAACGCTTATGGTCGCAGGCGCTGCTCTCGCTGCCGGTCGTCTCCGGCACGATCTGCAAACCTCGGCCACGTAGTGTGGCCCAAGACATGTGAGTGGGCATTGGCGCAGCGGCAGCGCATTGGCGCTTTGTCCGAACAGCGGCCCTTCCAGCGCTCTTTGTTGAGCGTGGAGCCTTGTTCTTTGCGCCTTCGGGCCGGCCCTTCGCATTGCCGCTCTGACCGGGCTTGAAGCGGGTGTCCTTGGGTGGCTTGCCGTAGCCGACTTCGTATCCACTGCCCCGCCCGACTATCGGCAGCTTCGAGCCTTCGCCGCTCACTCCGCGGCCTTCAGCAGGGCCGCCTGCCGGGGCCAGCCGCAAAGCACCTGCTCGTCCTTGGCATAGGCCTTCCAGCGGGGAAGCTGTGTGGTCGCAATAGATTGGGTCAAGCTCGCAGAGGTAACCGCGACGACCGGTCCTCTCCGCCGCGATCAACGTCGAGCCGGAGCCGCCGAAAGTGTCGAGCACGATCGCGCCGCGCCCGGAGACATCCCGGATTGCATGGGCGATCATCTGCACAGGCTTCACTGTCGGGTGCATCGCCAGCTCCTCAATGCGCCCCGCCTTCATGGTGTTGACGCCGCGATACTGCGAGACATTCGTGAGGTAGCGGCCGTGCTGACCCAGCTCGACGGTGCTGATGTGCGGCGCATCGCCCTTTTTGAAGGCGAAGATTAGCTCGTGACGAGAAAGCTAGAACGTCCCCAAACCGCCGTTTTCCTCGGCCAAGACGATCAGGTTCTTGAGCGCGGCTTAGACCTCCCGCCCCCCCCGTCAGCATCTCGGCCATGTGGCGCCAGTCCATGCAGTGTAAGTGGATCGACCCTTCGAGGCTGTGGTCGGCGAGGTTCTTTGAGGCCTGGGTCAGAAATGTGGCGAAACCGGGCGCGGTCATCTCGCCGGACGCCATCGCGAAAGCCCGGTGCTGGGTCTTGCCCTAGGTGCCAACGTGGCCGTCGGTCGGCACGTTGTGGGGCGGTTCAGCGAAGATCATGAGCGCCGTCTCCCCCGCCCTCAGGTCGCCAACAACACAAGGATCGAGCGAATCGCCACAGGTGAGCCGATGCCTAGCCAATCCCCAGATGTCGCCTGGCTGAACCCGCGCGGGAGCCTCGTCGGGCACGATGTCATCCGCAGGATCATCAGGCTCCTCGGGTGCGAGGGCTTCCATCAGGCTGTCGATCTCTGGGATCGAGAAGCCGGTGACGCCCAGGTCGAAGCCCAGATCATCGTCAGCCATCCGCGCCCCGACTCGGCCGCAAGCAGTTCGCCATCCCATCCCGCGTTCAAGGCCAGCTTGTTGTCGGCCAGCACATAGGCCCGCTTCTCCGCCTCGCTCATGTGATCCACACGCGGGCAAGGCACCTCACGAAGCCCCAAGAGTTCCGCCGCTGCGACCCGACCGTGTCCGGCCAGGGTGGTGCGAGCCTCGTCGATCAGCTCCGGGTTGGTGAAGCCGAAGGCCTCGATGCTATCGGCGATCTGCCGGATCTGCTTTCTGGAATGGGTCCGCGCGTTGCGCGCCCAGGGGGCATGGAATGCTCCTAAGCCCCTCCGAGTGGTGACGAACTCGTGTATCTCGAAAAAACGGAAGTGCTGGCAACATTGATTAGCTGAAAATGTTTTCTACAGTACACGACCAGAGGAACAGGCATGGAACTGGGCAAGCGCGTCAAGGGCCTCCGCGAGGCCAAGAGAGACTCGCTGCAACAGACCGCCGATGCCGTCGGTACCTCCGAGGCGCATGTTTGGCAGATCGAACGTGGAAAAGCGGTTAACCCTGCGATCGGTGTTCTGACACGGCTCGCGGACATTTCGGCGTGTCGGTCGGCGACCTGATCGGCGAGACGCCAGAAGGACCCGATACCGATGACGAACTGGCCGGCATGTTCCGCCAGGCCAGCGGGTTCACGAGCGACGAGCGCGCATTGTTCAAGAGCATGATGAAGACACTGGCCGAGACCTCGCATGGTCGGACTGCGTCCGAGTGATCTCGCCGCGCTATGACCTGGACCGGATGATACTCGACGAGGTGGGCCACCGTTCTCGCGACCTCGCCCGTGAAATCCGTCGCCAGTTGAATGCCCGACCGGCGATGTCGATATCACCGCCGTGGCTCATGCCATCGACGTGGTGGAGATAAAGCGTGAACCCCTGACCACTTTCGAGGGTGGCCAGCTGACGGACGCAGAGCGCATCTGGGGCGGCACCTGGTCAACGCCTCGAGCGGTCATTTGCGTGGGCGGTTTTCCGTCGCGCATGAACTCCTGCACTTCCTGAATGACCGGCATGTCCAGACGGAAGACGGCTTTCGCTGTCGCGCTCAGGGCGTAAAACCGAGCCCCGGTAGTCCGAGGCCAGGCATGTCCCGACACGTGCGGCTGGAACCCGAGGCCATCCTGTTCGCCATCGAATTGCTGGCGCCCAAGGGAGATTTCCACCCTGTGGCAGGTGCCGCGCCCGATCTGGATCATGTGCGCGTGATCGCTGCCCGCCTGAAGCTAAGCACGGAAGCGACCGCATGCCGATAGAGAGAGCTACACGAGGCGCGGATCGCCCTGGTGTTTCACACAGACGGAACCGTGCGCTATGTCGACGGCCCCGGGGACGTCCCGCCGTCGTCCGTCCGGACGCAATCCTCCATGGCGACTTCGGTCGAACCCGGCCTCGCCCCCGGAACTCTGACGGAAGTCGAGGTCGCGGATCCGAAGAACTGGTTCGAGGCGCGGCCAATGGCAGAGCTGTCTGCACAGACACTCTACCGGAACAACGGCTACGCCATCACCATGCTGACATTGGACGACGACGATCTCGACGACGGCGGGCCTGAAGTCGCGGTCGACCGCTACACCCAGTGGGGCTGAACTTGCCTGTAAACCTTAAGCTTCCCTGTTCGTCGCTGACTATTTCCTGACTTGCCGACTAGGATTCCCTGTTCCTACGAAAACAGGGAAATGACATCCAACGCGCTGTAAACGCGCGGGAATCCAGGCCCGAGAAGCTCGGATCAAGCCAGGGACCGGCTCATACGGCAAACTTCCCGGCTTGTTCCCTGTAAACCGCCGCCGGAACTCAGACTGGTTCGCTTGACACAGCCCGGACAGCCAGCACCTTCCCTTATCGAGGTGGTGTTTGATGCGGTGCAGATCGTGCCATCGTCCTAGCCCCCTAGCACTGGGCCATTTCATTGGTGGAGAAAGGGGGACTTGGCATGGCG